>JADCIX010000018.1 GCA_020247545.1 Rhodocyclaceae bacterium
ATGGCAATCGGCGAGCCCAGCCGGTCTTTGTGCAGCCAGTTCAGTTCGGTCGGTGGGGTGACTGCCGGGCTACCGGTGGCCGGCCGGTCAATCTCCACGCCAATGCCCATCGGCCAGTAGGTTTTGATGGTGCGGGTGTTGCTGCTGGTATTGGTCTCGACTTCCATGGCACCGGCGTAGGTGACGGTGATGTTTCCGCTTCGGATCTGCTTGGTGCGCTGATGCTCTGGCCCATACGTGAAGGTGGCGGTGTTGCTGCCTTTGGTGAGCGTCAGCGGCATGTCAAAGCTCGTCCACGTCGCGGTGCGGCCATTGCGGGCCGTGGCCAGGTTGCCGTTGGCGTCATAGGTGTAGGTGCCGGTACCGAAGGTGCCGCCGGTCACGCTGGTGAGGTGTTTCAGGCGTATCTGAAACGCGCCATTCCATGGGCATTTCCAGCACTTTCTGCTTGGAGATGCCCGTCCCTATTGCACTGTGGTGATTGTCAGCGAATTGGCCTGAGTGAAAAACTATGGCAAAAATGAAAAACGCCGCATCGAGAGGAAGCGGCGTTTTCGTTTTCGTCTATCGCTGGGTTACTGCCTTGTATTGGCTACTCGCCAAACATGCGCTGTTTCAACTCACGCCGCTCTTGCGCCTCGATACTGAGCGTGGCCGTCGGCCGCGCCAGCAAACGCGGAATGCCAATTGGCTCGCCGGTCTCCTCGCAGTAGCCATACTCGCCTTCGTCGATACGGACAATCGACGCTTCGACTTTCTTTAACAACTTACGCTCTCGGTCGCGTGCGCGAAGTTCCAAGGCATGCTCTTCCTCAAGCGTTGCGCGGTCTGCGGGATCCGGCACGATCGCCAGCTCGCGCAAGTGTTCAGTCGTCTGGCCGGCGTTTTCACGGAGTTGCGACTGCAACTCAAGCAGACGTTGCTTGAAAAACGCCAGTTGCTCTTTGGACATGTACTTTTCTTTGGGCTGCTTGAGTATTTCTGCTTCGGACAAGTAGCCCGCAACACCAACAGTCTTCGGGTTAAATGGCAGGACGTTGCTAGTGTGCGCCTTCACCGTCATCGACTTGGGTAATGCCCGCGTCGGCGCGGGAATCGTGACCAGCGGGGCAGCTGGCGTCGCGGCAACAAAAGTGGCGCGCGGAGAACTCTTCCCAACGGGCGTCTTGGGGCGGTCTAATGAGGCAGGCACAGATGTCGGCGCCTTTCCCGACTTGGTGGCTGGTTTTGCAAGGGTCGCGGGTGGCGGTGCGGCTTTCGTAATCGCTTTAGGGGTTGCCTTCGAGGTTGCCTTAGGAGGCGCAGATTTTGTCGCGGAGCTTTTTGATGTCACTTTTGGTGGTGCTTTTGAGAGTTTAGAAGATGATGGTTTGGCGGCTGTGTTGCTGGCCGCCTTCGGTACTACCTTTGTCTTTGTGCCCTTTGCCGTCGCCTTTTTGCCCTTGACTGCGAGCTTCGGCACGGGCTTCGCCTTAGGCGCTGTTTTCTTGACCGACTTCGCTTTCACCGCCGTTTTGGATTGGGCAGCGGTTGATTTTGTCGACGGCTTAGCCTTCGCCACCGCTTTAACCTTCACGGCGGGTTTTGCCGGCGCTTTTTTCTTGGCAACCTTGATCGCCTTTGTGACCTTTGTTGATTTCCCGCTTACCTTACTCTTGGTCGCCGTCTTGGCTTTTTTTGCAGTGGCCAACTTGATCTCCTCAGCAGTTTTTCTTCTATTTTCGTTACCACCCGTGGCGGGCGGCGGAATTTCGAAAACGCGTAAGTCTACTGAAACTATCGGCCAAAAACAACGAATCATTCGCCAATTGCAACTGCTTGAAAATAAGCGTTTTTCCGCCAAGGCCAATATGTTCGCCGCCGTCTGCCTGAAGTTTCCGGAACGCCGCGCCAATAGTGACAATCGAACGCAAACGCCCCGCCAAAAAGACAGCGGGCAGCAGCGCAGGAAGCGCACTGCTGCCCGATAAATGTTTTCAGCCGGGTGTGTGGACTAGGCGGTTTTTTCCGCGCCCGGTCGCGTCAGCCAGCTCGCGATGATTGCAATGGTCAGAATTGCAGCAACGACACCCAGCGACACAAATACAGGGATCTTGAACCAATCCACAATCAACATCTTCGTGCCGACAAACACCAATACCAGCGCCAGCCCGTAAGAGAGCAGATGGAAGCGATTGGCGAGATCCGCAAGCAGAAAATACAGCGCACGCAGGCCGAGGATGGCAAAAATGTTGGACGTCATGACAATAAACGGATCTTCCGTAATGGCAAAAATTGCCGGAATTGAGTCCACGGCGAACACGATATCGGTAACACCGATCATGACCACCACCACAAACATTGGCGTGAAATAGCGTACGCCGTTCTTGATGATCGAGAATTGTTCGCCGTGAAAATCGTCGGTCAGCTTGACGTGTTTGCGAATGAACTTCAGCAGCGGGTTTTGATTGAGATCGGGGTTGGAGTCCGCAAAGATCAACATCTTTATGCCCGTGGCGAGAAGAAAGGCGCCGAAAACATACAAGATCCAGTGGAACTTCGCGACCAACCAGGCGCCGATCAGAATCATGATCACACGAAGCACAATCGCGCCGATCACACCGATCACGAGCGCGCGCCGTTGTTGCTCGGCGGGGACGGCAAAAAAAGTGAAGATCATCAAGAAGACAAAAATATTATCGACCGACAACGACTTTTCGATCAGGTAACCCGTCAGAAATTCTGTTGTTTTGAGATTCGCCAACTCGCGTGTATACGACCCGTCTAGATAGAACCACAACAACGCGGCGAAGACGAACGACAAACAGATCCACAGAATGGACCAACCAACTGCTTCCTTTACCGTTACCTTTTGCCCCGCTTTTTTGTCGAGCACAACGAGGTCGATTGCGAGTGCAATCACCACAAACAACGCAAATCCGGACCACATCCAGACATTGCCTATCGTTTCAAACATGAAGCTCCCCCTTGTTGGATTGAGTAAATGCTGATGGCCCATGGCCATCAAGACCTCATCTGGCCCGCCTAGGCGAATCAGAACACGTCAAATCCACACCAATATCCTGCGAGAGCGGGATCCTTTGCGGCGTCGATGCGACGTGCAAAGGTCTTGTTCATGTCTAAACAGCTCAGACACTGTCCGCACCGGAGTCAGATTGACTCGTATTGACGATGCGGGCAATCCGGCAAGCCAAAAAATGCAGCAACCCGGACGAACTACTCCCCTTTGAAGGTACCCCTGCCGCAAAATGCCTCTAAAAGCATCGTTACCACGGCGATGAGCTCTGCACAGACCCGACTTTCTTCAGAAAGTTCAAAAACTCACGATGATGGCTTTCCAACTGATGTAGCAACGAACACCGGAATTTAATCGAAACAAGAATCATTCTTGTTAAAATGCGTTTCTGCCCGCCTATCGCCCCTCATCGGATAACTGGCGCGTTTATCACCATCCGGCCACAGCAATTGAACTCCACCACCCCCAGCCAAGCGATACCCATACCAGCACCGACAAATCGGCGGGGGAATTTCTGGTTCGCGGTAACGTTAGCGGTGGCACTTTTATTGCCCCTTGCGAGCGTTTTGACCAGCGTCTTCCAGGCTGACCAGGGTGCATGGCAACACATGCGTGCCACAACGCTCGCCGACCTTCTCGGCAATTCCATACTGCTGTTATCGTTGGTGGGTATCGGCGCGGCATCAATTGGGACGGGCACCGCTTGGTTGACTGCCAGATACAACTGGTGGGGGCGCAGAACTCTGGAATGGATGCTGGTACTGCCCCTCGCCATGCCTGCCTACGTCATGGCCTATACCTATACTGATCTGCTGCAATACGCTGGGCCCGTGCAAAGTGTGTTGCGTGAGACATTTGGTTGGACGACAAAAAGCGACTACTGGTTCTTCGACATCCGTACCGTAGGTGGCGCGGCAACGATGCTGACCTGTGCGCTGTATCCATATGTTTACCTGTTGGCGCGGGTTGCGTTTCTGGAGAGATCAACCTCATTCATTGAAGTCGGCAGGACATTCGGCTATGGACGCTGGAGCATGCTCTTTCGGGTGACATTGCCGCTCGCCCGCCCCGCCATCGTTGCCGGGATTGCTTTGGTCATGATGGAGACTTTGGCCGATTACGGTACCGTATCCTACTTCGGCGTAAACACATTCACCACAGGTATCTTCAACGCTTGGTTTGCACAAGGCGATCGCATCGCCGCAGCGAAACTCGCCAGTATGTTGTTGGGTTTTGTTGCGATCGTACTGTTCATAGAGAGCCACGCGCGACGGAGGGTTCGTTTTGCCGACGCCTTTTCCCGTCCAGCACAACGAACACAACTTCAGGGTCACGCAGCAGTTGCGGCATTCGCGGCCTGCTCGCTGCCGCTCTTTGCCGGCTTTTTATTACCTGCGATGTTACTCGTGCGTTTGGCGGTAGGTGAACTGACTTCGGCTGGAGGCAACACAAACGACGCCTTTGTTACGTTGTTTAACCCGGGTGATTTTGCACAGTTGGCTTGGAATAGCTTTTCAATTGCGATCCTGACGGCCGCTATTGCCGTTGTGCTGGGCCTGCTGCTCGCCTATGCCAATCGCCGTAGTCCTAGTATGGTCATGGCCGTTGCCAACCGTGCGGTCGGACTAGGCTATGCCATCCCTGGAACGGTGATCGCTGTCGGCGTATTGATTCCCGTCACCGCACTCGACCATCGGCTGGCGGACGCCATCGGCACCCTGCTTGGTCGCGACGTAGGACTGATTCTCACAGGTGGCTTCGCGGTTCTCGTCTACGCCTATTTGATCCGTTTCCTCGCGATTAGTCTGCAAACCTGCGAAGCTGGTTTCGCCAAAATTACCCCCAGTATGGATGCCGCCGCGCGGTCGCTCGGCGCGAGTGACCGAGAAGTCGTCCGTCGAGTCCACATGCCGTTACTTCGCACCAGTCTCATCACCGCCGGCCTCATGGTGTTTGTCGATGTGATGAAGGAACTGCCTGCCACGCTGGTCATGCGCCCGTTCAATTTCGACACCCTGGCAGTCCGAACTTACACTCTTGCCAAGGACGAACGCCTCGCAGAAGCATCAATTGCAGCGTTGGCCATCGTATTGGTCGGTTTGATCCCTGTTGTAGTTGCCTCAAGGGCAATCACCCGACCGACTGGAAATGAACCGCGTTGAACAGGGCTTACCGAGGTTCATGTCGCGGTAGAGAGATCTCAAGCTAATCCGCGAATTGTGGCAAGTGGCGGCGAGTCGACCGCCTTGCGAGTGCCAATCAATCCTGCCACTGCGATTCCCAGCCCGCCGCCGAAGATACCGATAACCGGGATCCACCAGTTGATGACGTAAGGCACACTGAGTACACGATCGGACAACACGGCAGCAAGCGACATGGCACCCGTACTCGCGATTAGCCCCGCCATCAAGCCGATCGCCAAAAATTCGGCCAACTGCAAAACCACCATCTGACGGCGGTTGGCACCCAACGTGCGCATCACAGCGGCGTCGAAGACACGTTCATCTTGCGTCGTTGCAATTGCGGCGTACAACACAACCAGGCCTGCGGCAAGTGCAAACATAAAGACAAACGAGACCGCGTTGGCAACTTGATCGGTGATGATCCGAACCTGATTCATGATGGCCGTAAGATCAATGACCGAGAGGTTCGGAAACTGCCGAATCAATCCCGTGATCAACGCTTCATTGCCAGGTGCCAGGTGGAAACTGGTGATGTAGCTTGCGGGATAACTGTCCAGCACCCCACGGTTCGAAATCACAAAGAAGTTCGCCTTAAACGAATCCCACTCGACCTTACGCAAGTTTGTCACCTTGGCGGTAAATCGTGATCCCGCAACGTCATAGGTAAGCAGGTCACCAACTTTAATATTTAGCGATTTAGCGATGCCCTCTTCCACCGAAAACTGTGGTGTTCTGTCCTCAGGTGTCCAAAACTTGCCAGCGACGATCTTGTTGTCCACTTGCAGCGTGTCACTCCACGACAAGTTGAATTCACGCTCCGAAAGCCGCTTTGCGCGCTCATCGGTATAACCGCGTTGCGCCACTGGCACATCTGAAATAGCCACTAAGCGACCGCGGATCATCGGGTAAAGATCCGGGGTTTGCATCTTGCGTTCGGCAAAAAATGCACGCACTTTTTCCAGCTGATCACTTTGAATGTTGATGACAAAACGATTCGGCATATCACTGCCGACAGATCCCTGCCAACGCGAAATCAAATCGGTACGGACCAAGGTAAGCAGCAACATTGCCATGATGCCGAGCCCCAACGCCATGATCTGAACGAGGCTCGCCCCCGAGCGACGTTTCATGTTTGCCACACCGTACCGCCATGATCCAGTGACAGCGCCGCGCATCCGCGCCGCTAACTGAATCAACAACCATCCTGCCAGCGCCGCGACACCGAGGGCCGCAACAAACCCACCCACGGCAATACTGCCTAGCTTGACGTCCCCCGAGCGCCAGACAATGAGGGTAGCGAGAGTGACAAAACCAAGAAAGTAGGCAAAGGTTGCGACGCCATCAAACGGATCGAGATCGCGGCGCAGCACCCGTAGGGTCGGCACTTTACGCAAAGATAGCAGTGGCGGCAGGGTAAACCCGAGGAGCAATACCATGCCAATTGCAAGCCCTTGCAAGGCCGGCACGAACGTGGGGGCTGGCAGACTGACGGTGAAAAACCCGGTCAACAGCGCGGCAAGACCGCTTTGCGCAGCAAACCCGGCCAGCGTACCCACCACGCACGCCGAGAATCCCAAAATGAGGAACTGCAAGAAGTTAAGCGAGAAGATATCTGCTTGGCTGGCACCGAGGCAACGCATCATGGCGGCGCTATCGAGTTGCCGCTGGGAAAAGCGGCGCGCGGCCAATGCGACCGCAACGGACGCAAGAATGACGGACAACAGCGCGGCCAGCCCCAAGAAACGCTGCGCGCGCTCCAATGCCACGCGGACCTCAGACCGCGCGTCTCGCACGGTTTCCAGTCGCTCTCCGCGTTTCAGCTTACCTGCAAATGCACTTGCAAATCGATCAACTGCAGGCCTTTCACCGGCCACAAGCAACGCATTATTCACCCTGCTGCCGACTTGAATAAGATTAGTGGCCGGCAGATCTTTGATGTTGATCATGACGCGCGGCGCGATGCCGAAGTAGTCGAGAACGCTGTCCGGCTCCTTCGTCAGCACCTTTGTGATCGTCAACTCAGTTGCGCCTACCCGCAGGCGGTCGCCCACTGAAGCGCCCAGTCTGGTCAACAAGATATCGGGTATCCAAGTAGTGCCGACATCTGGCACCCCCTCTGCATCACGATCCAACGCGCCCGGCGTATCGGCAATGCGCAGTTTTCCCCTTAGCGGAAACATACCCGATACCGCCTTGATCTCCGCAAGATTAACGCCCTGCCCTCGTGCAGCATCCCCGGAGACCATGCTCGGGAATGTAACCGTCTGGGCAGTGGTGAGTCCCTGTCGGTTCGCCTCTTCGAAAAACCGGACGTCGATGCCTTTATCCGAGCGGACAATGGCATCGGCGGCGATAAGCTCGTTAGCTTGACGATTCAGCGCCGATTCGACGCGGTCGGCGAAAAAAGACACCGTTGTCACACTAGCGACCGCGATCAGCAGCGCCGCGATCAACACCTGCGCCTCGCCCGCATGGGCGTTTCGGCGCAGCAACTTCAACGCGAGTGACACTTTTTTCATGATCCCTACCTTAACCAGACTTAGGTAAACTCTAGTAAATACGGGTATCTACAGCCATTATTGACTGAAGATGCCCGCCAATAAACAACTCTTTGAAACCACTACGTCGCCATGGTGCCTTGGTCCGTTTCGTCGGTGACCACACCCGCATCGATGGTTAAACGGCGTCCACAGCGCGCCGCCAAGCTAGCATCGTGCGTTACCAAGATCAGCGTGGTACCGCACTCTCGATTCAACTCAAACAACAACTCGATCATCGTCCGCCCCGTCTTTGCGTCGAGGTTGCCTGTGGGTTCATCCGCAAACAGGAGTTTCGGCTCGGTGACAAACGCCCTTGCGATGGCCACGCGTTGCTGCTCGCCGCCTGAAAGTTGTTTCGGATAGTGTTTCACCCGATCCCTCAGTCCGACCCGATCAAGAATGACGCGAGCGCGCTTCTCGGCGTCCGCAGCACCAGCGAGCTCCAAGGGCAGCATGACATTTTCCAGTGCCGTGAGTGAGGGCAACAGTTGAAACGACTGGAATACGAAACCAACCAGACGCCCCCTTAACTTGGCCCGGCCGTCTTCGTCGAGCCTGAATAGACTTTCACCGTTGATGGCGATGTCACCTTCCGTGGGTGTGTCGAGGCCTGCCATGAGGCCGAGTAATGTAGACTTGCCCGACCCTGACGCCCCGACGACGGCGACCGCTTCACCGCGCTGCACAGTAAAATTCGCATTGCTTACGATTGTTAGATCACCGTCCGACGTTATCACCCGTTTGGTGATATTCGTGACGCGGATGATTTCCGCGTTGTCGAGGAGTGATTCGGCCGGCTCCCGTGCTGAGGTCCCGGCATCTGCAACCGCTGCGGCTTCGGCAGGCGAGTTTTTGAAATCCGCCAGATTGGTTGGGCGGGAAAGGGCATCGGTTGCATTCATGAATATGCTCGAAAAAATTGGATAGAAGCTTGAATTATTGTGGCGTTGCAGCCAATTTGAAAGTGCGCCGGTCACGCGCACCAGACAAACCGCAGTTTTACTAGGATGAATCACGACTTTATGGCCGCATTGACAGGATCAGAATCAGTATTGCCCGATTCTCGCAGCGCGTCGCGCCGGTTGCGCAGCTATGTCCTTTGGACGACGCTGCTTTTGACAGCGGTGCATTATGTGTCGTTCCCGGCCCGTGCAGCAAACACCGCTTCGGCGACAGCCTCGGTAATGGTTTATGGCGACAGCCTATCCGCGGCTTATGGCATCAAACCTGAACAGGGCTGGGTGGCGCTCATGGAAAAGCGTCTCGCAAGCGACGGCATCCGTGTCATCAACGCCAGCATCTCAGGAGAGACGACGGCAGGCGGGTTGGGACGGATCCAAACGGATCTGAATCGACACAAACCCGGTACAGTTGTGCTTGCGCTAGGTGCCAATGACGGTCTACGCGGCTTACCGGTTGCTGTCATGCGCCGTAATTTGGAGGGAATGATCGATACCATACAGCGCGCTGGCGCGAAGGTGATTCTTGTGGGTATTCAGATACCTCCGAACTACGGGATCGAGTACACGACTGATTTTAAGAACGTCTTTGCTGCTTTGGCTGCGAAACGACGGCTTGCACTCGTACCCTTTCTACTCGACGGTATCGCGGAGGATCTGGATAACTTTCAGGCTGATCGGTTGCATCCTGGCGCGGCGGCGCAAGCCCGCATAATGCAAAATGTTTTGCCGGTTGTCCAACGAACGGTTGGTCGACCGCCGAGGGCTGCGGCGGCGGCGGCCGTGGCAACACAATGATTGAAGACAACACCGAACACCGTAACCCGGCACGGTTTCCGCCAAAGCCAGGTTGTGTGCGACTACCGCTGTCAGCCGCCGACCTGGCTACCTACAGCGAAATCATCGATACCCGCAGCCCGTCCGAGTGGCGGCTAGATCACCTACCAGACGCACTGTCCTTCCCGGCGCTCGAAGACGCGGAACGCGAGCGCGTGGGCACGCTTTACAAACAGGTGTCGAGCTTCGAGGCAAAGAAAGTTGGCGCGGCGCTCGTCGCACGCAACATTGCACGACACCTGGAGACAGCGTTCGCCGCTAAGCCAAAAAACTGGCGACCGTTGATCTACTGCTGGCGCGGCGGAACGCGTTCTGGAGCGTTTACGCATATCCTGCGGCAGGTTGGTTGGGACGCAACGCAGCTCGAAGGGGGTTACAAACGCTGGCGGACACAGGTTGTTGCCGACTTGCAGGAGTTGCCGAGGGCATTCTCCTTCAGTGCCATCTGCGGACGTACCGGCTCCGGCAAAAGCCGCTTGCTGGCTAGCATGCATGCGCTAGGCGCACAAGTACTCGACTTGGAGCAGCTCGCCGGGCACAAAGGTTCGGTGCTAGGGGATATTCCCAATCAGCCTCAACCGTCGCAAAAAATGTTTGAGTCAAAAATCTGGTCGGTGCTGTCAAGCTTTGACCCGGCAAAGCCGGTTTTTGTTGAGGCAGAGAGCAAGAAGATCGGCCTACTTCGTGTCCCGGATGTGCTGATCGAAAGAATGTGGCACGGCGAGTGTATCGAACTCGCCACACCCAAGCCACTTCGAGTGCGACTTTTGGTCGAGGAGTATGCGCACCTGACCGCCGACCCTACGCTCATGCATTTCAAGATCGATTGTCTAAGGCCCCTTCACGCCCGGGAGCGAATTGATGGCTGGCACCGACTGGTGGATGCAGGCGCTTGGGATGACTTGGTGGCGGACCTGCTTGATTCACACTACGATCCGGCATATGATCGTTCAATGTTTAAAAATTATCAGGGCATTCGCGGTGCGCGCAACGTATCTTTGACAGCGATTTCATCCGAGGGATTTCGCTGCGCGGCATTGTCTTCCCTTACGACGGGTTCTACGATTGGTGTTACCGTCCCCACTTCTGTTCCGAACTCTCCCTAGACGTCCCGATAGGTAAGTTCTGTGCGCTGAATGTTGGCCCTCACGTATCTTCGGCTAAACTTCTTCCAACTGACCTCGCCTTTACATTTCGCACTGCGCGGGTTGGTAGTGGCAAAAAAAGGATCAATCGAATGCGCATGGACCGACCGCAGAGGCTCGGTAAGTACGAGTTGTTATCCGAACTTGGACGCGGTGCAACCGCGGCAGTCTACTTGGCGGATGACCCATTTTACAACCGCAAGGTGGCCATTAAAGTACAGGTCAAGGACGAATCAGCAGGTCCGGATGAGGCTCGCCGTTTCGAAAAACTGTTCCTGAACGAAGCTGCAATGGTGGGCAAGCTGTCCCATCCCAATATAGTGGGTGTCTACGACGCGGTTGTTGAGGGTGAGAACCAGTACATCGTCATGGAATATGTCGGCGGTGGCAGCCTTAAGAAGTTCTGTACTGAAACAAACCTCCTGCCTGTTCGTCAGGCAGTATTGGTAATTTTCAAAGCCTGTCGTGCACTTGACTACGCTTTTCAGAACGGCGTCATTCATCGCGACATTAAAGCGGCAAACATTTTGCTGTCTGATCGCGACGAGATAAAGATCTCCGACTTTGGCACGGCGCAAATCTCGCAGGCAACGCACACACAGATCGATGGCTTTGTTGGCTCCCCAGCCTACATGGCACCGGAACAAATTCACGAAGAGCCGCCGTCCGTCCAGACCGACATCTATTCACTCGGCGTCACCTTTTATGAGTTGTTGACCGGTAGACTGCCGTATCAAGCTGCGAATTCAGTTTCAATGATAAACAAGATTCTTAACGAAGATCCCATACCACTGCGCATAATTAGGCCTGACCTGCCCGACGAAATCATCAAGATTGTTGAAACCGCGATGGCTAAGGACCCTGCGAAACGATATCCGGGCTGGTATGCCATGGCACGCGATCTTGCCGACACGTTTCCGCAACTTGAAAAATACTCATTCGAAATTTCGTCGGTCGAGAAATTCAACGCACTTCGCAAGCTTGAGTTCTTCAAAGATTTTCGCGACTCGGAACTCTGGGAAGTTCTTCGCGGGTCGGTGTGGGAAAACCACGCGCGCGAACAAAGCCTGTTGCTGGAGGGTGATATCGGCCATGCGTTCTACATCATCATATCCGGCCAGGTGAAAGTGATGAAAGACAATAAGTTGCTCAATGTACTCAAGGACGGCGACTGCTTCGGTGAAATGGCTTATCTTTCAGGTGACAAATCGCGGCGCACGGCCACGATCACGGCTGTTTCAGAAGTGCAGCTGTTGAAAATTCAGGACGTGCAACTCGAGCAGCTGTCAGAGGCCTGCCAACTCCGGTTCAATCGTGTCTTTCTCAAAACTTTGATTGATCGCCTGACTTGGACGAGTGAGGTGTTGGCCCAGGTCAAACCCCAGTCTTGATCGGCTATCGGCGCGTTTTATTCCACCAAGTAAATTAGGCAGACCGCCTCAGCGGCGATCCCCTCGCCGCGGCCGGTAAATCCCAATTTTTCAGTAGTGGTGGCCTTGACGTTGACTGCGGTGATATCACACTTGGCATCGGTCGCAATATTGCCAACCATGGCGGCAATATGGGGGGCGAGCCGCGGCGCTTCTGCAATTACCGTCGCATCGATATTGCCGATCTTGAATCCATGATCATTGAGCAGTGCAACCACGTGGCTGAGAAGTTGGCGACTGTCGATGCCGTGGAAGCGTGGATCTGTGTCTGGAAAGTGCATGCCAATGTCGCCAAATGCAGCGGCACCTAGCAACGCATCGCATATCGCGTGTAGCAACACATCCGCATCGGAGTGCCCAAGCAGACCTCGGTCGAATGGGATCTCTACGCCTCCAATGATGCACTTACGGCCCACAACGAGTTGATGAACGTCAAAGCCGTGCCCGATTCTGAAGGTGGGGGTTGAAACAGTCATGTTGTCGATTCGCTTTCCGCTAATAGAATTCGGGCGAGTGTCATATCGGTCGCGTAGGTCACTTTGAGATTCGCACTTTCACCGATGACGAGCTTGGGCTGATAACCAATCGCCTCAATTGCCTGCGACTCGTCAGTGGCACCCGGCATCGCGGCCAACGCCTTAGCCAACAAGTCGACCCGAAACATTTGTGGGGTTTGTGCACGCCAAAGTTGCTGACGGTCCACGGTTTGCTCTACTCGCAGGTCCGGGCTCGCCCGCTTGAGGGTATCTGCGACGGGCAAGGCCAGCAGTCCGCCAATAGGATCCTCCTCAAGCTCGTCTAAAAACTGTTCGATGAGTTCGCTTCGGATGCACGGTCGGGCGGCGTCGTGGACCATTGCTCGGTCAGTCGGGCCAAATACTGGGGAAACCGCCCGTAGCCCATTGAGTACACTCTCAGCCCGCGTCTTTCCCCCGACGCGAAACACCTGAAGGCGATCGGTAAGGCTGCTTCCCCGCTCTTGGCTGCTCCGCGCAATTACGTCGTCCCAGTAGTTATCGTCGGCAGCGATCACCACCGCAATCGTCTCGATCCGCGCCACCCGAGCCATCGCCGTCAAGGTATGCAAGATCATCGGTAAGCCGTTGATCGGCAGGTACTGTTTCGGCAGAGGGTCTGCCATCCTCGTACCACTTCCTGCGGCAGGCACGATGGCGAAGACTCGCCCTTTGGTTGAATTTGTCGTCGGCATTAACTGCATTATCTCACCGCGCAGACAGATGCAAAAGCCAATAAACTCGTTACATGCAAGCGCGCATTGCCATTTTTGTTGCAATCGCGGTGATCGCTGCCATTGTCCTTTTGGGGCTTGGCGTCCGCCGCACCGAGTTCGCGCCAAATTGGCTCGTCGCGCCGTTGGCCGCGCCCCGAACCTCGGGCGAGTTGGTGGTGCTAACTCTGCGCGGACCGACCACCACCCAATTACTTGCCAAGGCGACCGGCCAGGAAAGTGACGCCCAGACGGGATTCGAACACGACCTGGCCACAATGTTCGCCAATGAACTGGGTATTTCAGTCCGATTTCGCGTTATGCCCAGTTACGCGAAGTTGCTCCAGCAACTTGAGGGGAATCGCGGACACATCGCCGCTGCGGGCCTTTCCCCCACCCCAGAATTGCGACAAAAATTTGCCTTCGGCCCCGCCTACAAGACCACGCAATATCAGCTCATCTACCGTACGGCGGACAAGCGCCCACGCAGCATCGGCGAGATTGGCGGGCGGACGCTGGCCGTCATTGCCGAGACACCAGCCCATGACATCGCCCGGGACTTGGCCGGAAGCATACCAAGTCTGATTCTTGAAGTCTTGCGCCACGAAGCAACCGCAGATGACGTGCTTAAGGCGCTAGACGCTAAGCGAGCAGATGTGGCGTTGGTTGACACGTACGGGTTTGCGGTGGCCAAGCGGCTGCACCCAGAACTGAGTGCGGCCTTCAATGTCGGTCAGGAGGCAAAAGTTGCTTGGGCCTTTTCGAGCGCAGCGGACTTTGACCTACAGCAATCTGCCGAGCGGTTTTTCGAAAAAATCCGCGCCAATGGCAGTCTCAATCGCTTGATGGATCGATATTATGGCCACATCAACCGCATCCAGCCAATCGATGCCGAGGTGCTGCTGGGGAAAATGCAAACTGAATTACCAAAACTGAAACCGTTCTTTCATGAGGCCCAACAACTAACTGGGATCGACTGGCGTATCCTTGCGGCAGTTGGCTACCAAGAGTCGCACTGGGATGCATTGGCAACCTCACCGACGGGAGTACGTGGGCTGATGATGCTGACCGAAGATACCGCCGATCGGATGAAGGTACAGAACCGTTTGGACGCAAAACAATCGATCATTGGCGGTGCCAAATACATTGCCCTTCTGCGCGACACCGTGCCAGCTCGTATTCAGGAGCCAGACCGGACGTGGCTGGCGCTCGCCGCCTACAATCAAGGTTATGGACACCTCGAAGACGCGCGCATCCTGACGGCGCGGATGGGCTTGAATGCAGACTCATGGCTCGATGTACGAAAAGCCTACCCGAAACTCCGCGAGCCAGAGATCTTTGAGACGTTAAAACACGGTTACTGTCGCGGTGATGAAGCGGTGCAGTTCGTTGAGAATATTCGCAACTACACTGACATTTTGAACCGCCTGGAAAAGCCGTTCGAGTCGGATTTGACCGGTGATGCTCGGCTGGATGAGGCAGCACAGCTACATGAACGGCGCCGAGCCAAGCGCTAGATTCCCTCACTGTCGGTTCTCTGGGTCAGGTGTGTCACATCGCCCCAAGTTTGAATGCGCCACGTATCCGCTTCATGACACAAACAGTTGTAACCTGCATTGGGAATTTCGATTTTGTGGGGACTAGCTATCGGCAGGCGCATTAGCCGACGGTACATCGCAGCCAGTACGCCACCGTGCGTCACTACCAGCAATGACATGCCCCGATGCCTGTCGGCATAATCATCCATGACTGAGCAAATCCGGTCATGGAACTGCCGCCGAGACTCTCCACCGGGGGCCGCGTATTCAGGATCCGTGTCCCGCATGCGCGAAAACATTTCCGGAAACTCTTGGTCAATTTGGGCGTAGGTTTTCCCCTCCGCGATGCCGAAGCCGCGCTCACGGAATCGCGGCTCAAGATGAACCTTCTGCCCGATGTTTGGCGCAATCAGTCGCGCAGTGTGGAGGGCTCGACCCAGATCACTCGATACCATATGGTCAAACGTCTGTCCGCCAAGCATCTCACCGATTGCCCTAGCTTGACGAATGCCGATGGGTGTCAAATTGCTGTCAGCGTGCCCCTGAATCCTGCCAAGCCGATTCCACTCTGTTTCGCCGTGCCGCACCAATACAACTGTTGTCACCACATCGGTACTCCATTTTTTATCTAGACGGCGCCAATCTTCGACAAGCCACCCATGTATGGTTGCAATGCAGTCGGTATCGAAACACTACCGTCACCGTCTTGGTAATTTTCGAGAATTGCGACAAGTGTCCGGCCAACCGCTAGTCCCGAACCATTCACCGTATGGAGCAGCTCGGTCTTGCCTGCGCCGTTCTTGAATCTCGCCATCATCCGTCGCGCCTGAAACGCTTCAAAATTGGAACAACTCGAAATTTCCCGATAAGCGTTTTGTGCCGGCAGCCATACTTCCAAGTCGTAGGTCTTCGCCGACGCAAAACCCATGTCGCCGGTGCACAGCAGCATCTTTCGATACGGCAGCTCTAACTTCTGCAGAATGGCTTCGGCGTGTGTCGTTAGTTCCTCGTGCGCCTCAGTCGATTTTTCCGGCGTAATAATTTGCACCAACTCGACCTTATCGAACTGATGCTGGCGAATCATGCCACGTGTGTCTTTACCGTAACTACCTGCCTCCGATCGAAAACACGGCGAATGGCATGCGAACTTAAGTGGCAACTCTTTCGCATCCACAATCGTGTCGCGCACAAAATTAGTTACTGGGTACTCAGCCGTTGGGATGAGGTATAAATCGCGCCCCTCGATCTTGAACAGATCGTCCTTGAACTTGGCGAGGCTGGACACGCCGTCCGCGGACTCAGGCCCAACCATGTACGGGACGTATACCTCTGTGTAACCGTGTTGTTCGGTATGCGTATCCAACATGAACTGCGCGATAGCGCGGTGCAATCTTGCGACCTGTCCACGCAGCACGGAAAAGCGCGCACCCGACAGTTTTGTAGCAGTTTCAAAATCAATTCCCTTGAGCACTTCACCAATATCAGTGTGATCTTTCGGCGCGAAGTCAAAAGAGCGGACAGCCCCCCAGCGGCGGACTTCGATATTTTCGTCCGCCGACTTTCCGGCCGGCACATCGGCACGCGGAATGTTGGGAATTTGACGTAGGAAGCTGTTTAGCCGGTCTTGAAGAGCACTCAACGCAACTTCATTTGCCTTTAGCGCATCGCCAACACCGGCGACCTCTGCCATGACTCCAGAAGTATCTTGGCCCTGACTTTTGAGGATGCCGATCTGTTTAGACGCGGCATTGCGAGTCGCTTGCAGTTCCTCTGTTCGCACTTGAAGAGATTTGCGCTCAGCTTCGAGTTCGCTAAATGTCGCTTCGTCAAACGTGTACTCTCGACGAAGAAGCCCTTCGACGACCTGCGGCATTTCTTTACGGAGTTGTTGAATTTCGAGCATGTTTCTTACCTTGATTCAAGATTGGAGAATAGGTGTGGCTTGGGCGATTGATCCACCGCGTCAAGAGCGTCAATGTGACCCCATGTCTAGCTGCGCGGAATCGCGCAATGCTACTTAGATACTAGCGAGATCGGGGTTGAGAAATACTCAACGAGCGCAGAGAGGAGCGGCTGGCCTTTGGCGCATAGACGAACCCCTGCTTCCCGGTTAGACACACGGGACGGACGAATCGAGGAAGAGGCTGGCGCGAGGTCTTCATGACTCCAATTTTCCATCAAGTGCACGCAGGTGCGCAAGCTTCTCCCGAATTTTCGCCTCCAGACCGCGGTCGGTTGGGTCATACCAGCGGTGCCCTTCGAGGCCCATCGGCAGGTAGTTTTCGCCCGCTGCATAGGCCTCTGCCTCGTCGTGCGCATAGCGATAGCCCTTACCCATGCCGATATCTTTCATCAGCTTTGTCGGCGCATTGCGGATATGCATTGGTACCGGGCGCGACTCGTCCTGCTGAATAAGTGCGCGAACCGCGTTGTACGCGTTGTAGACCGCGTTCGACTTGGCGGCAATGGCGAGATACACAACTGCTTCCGCCAACGCTAACTCGCCTTCGGGTGAACCGAGCCTCTCGTAGGTATCGCTGGCATCCAATGTGATTTGTAGTGCGCGGGGGTCGGCCAGACCGATATCTTCGGTTGCCATCCGAATAAGACGACGCGCAAGATATCTCGGGTCCGCCCCACCGTCAAGCATGCGGCAAAACCAATACAGGGACGCGTCTGGATCCGAGCCCCGAACACTTTTGTGTAAGGCGGAAACTTGATCGTAAAAATCATCCCCACTTTTGTCAAAGCGCCTTGATGCCCTGGCCAAGACGGACATGACAAAAGCTTCATCGAGCTGCGCTGGGCGTTTTGCGTCGATTGCAGTTGCCAGTTGTTCGACGAGATTGAGTAGGCGCCTCCCGTCGCCATCGGCGATCTCGAGAACGTAGGCCTTTGCGTTTCCTCCGCTCGGGCTGGCGAAGGCAGCGTTCAAACCGAGGGTATTGAGCGCATGCTCGAGCATTTTCGCGAGCGCCTCTGAGCCGAGAGGCTTGAGAACATAAACAGCAGCGCGCGAGAGCAGTGCGTTGTTGAGTTCGAAGGATGGGTTCTCGGTGGTAGCGCCGATGAAGGTGATGAGACCCGACTCCACGTGTGGCAAGAATGCATCTTGCTGACTTTTGTTGAATCGATGTACTTCATCCACAAACAAGATGGTGCTGCGCTGTAGCTGATGTCGATTCACTTGCGCGCGTTCGATCGACTCTCGTATTTCCTTGACTCCGGAGAGTACCGCCGATAGCGCGACAAAATCCGCTTCAAAGGTATGAGCCATCAGACGCGCAATGGATGTTTTGCCAACGCCAGGCGGTCCCCAGAGAATCATCGAGTGGATCTTTTGGGAATCAAATGCAATGCGAAGCGGCATACCTTCGCCAGTGAGGTGCTCCTGGCCGATGACATCTGACAATTGTTGCGGACGCAGGCGCTCTGCCAGCGGTATGTGTTGGTCGGCGGCATTTGCCCGCACATCGACTGGTATGGTAAAGAGGTCTGCCACGCGGATAAGGACTTAACTGGTTGGCCTACGGTCAGGTTTAACGTCTATATCAGCCATGATTGTAGTCCCGTGTTGCTTATTTGGTAGTTATGGGCTGTACGAAAAGTAGAGGGCTACGCGGTTGGGTCGCCCTTTTGTTTGAACGGGCCTTGGCGATGACCTACTTTAGTTTCGGCCGGGCCGTTGGCCCTTAACGTGCTGCGCACATTAGCCTTCACTGAAACAAGGCACTACCTTCGTATTGAGGCCGTTGGGCGAGGCTGTCCCGAATTTTGTGTTTATCGATTTTGCTAGGCGTTATTGAATTGTTGCTCGAAACGGATCATCAGTTGGCTTAGCGCTTGTTTCCAATTCTGAATGGGCATTGTCCAGCGTTGACTGATGTTGCGCAAGCCC
>JADCIX010000019.1 GCA_020247545.1 Rhodocyclaceae bacterium
ATCTTTCGTCTAGGGTAAGGTCCCAACGTTTCATGGCAGTGTCCTTTCGTCTTGAGAAACAAAAGGGTACCGCCGTTCGATACCTTACCCCCTAAATCAACCCCCTAAAGGTCGTCGACATTTGCTGTTGAATTCACGAAAATGCCCCAAACTGCCCGTCCCTGCTTGTGTTTACTAACTTCTCGCCATGCCCCTCTCACACCACTCTCGCGCCCCTTTCAAACTCCTCCTTGCGCTCTTCGCGGCGATTCTCATGACCAATGCTTCTGCCCAAACGTTGACCTTCAAGGACCTTCTCGACCGGACACCGCGACCCGCGCCAGCGCACAAAGTGACCTACGGCGCACACGCCGATCAATATGCCGAACTATGGTTACCAGAAACCTCTGGTGCATTGTTGCCGGTTGTCGTTCTGATTCATGGTGGCTGTTGGCGAGCGGATTTACCGGGACCTGAATTGGTCGCGTTTTTGTCCCAGGCGATTGCGCAAAACGGTGTTGCGGTTTGGAGTGTGACCTACCGACGCGTTGGTACCAAGGCTGAGAATTTTTCGCCGTACCCCGATACCTTTCTTGACGTCGCTGCCGCCGCAGACAAGTTGCGCGAGATCGCGCCGCGTTACAAACTCGATTTGAATCGCGTCATCACCACTGGCCACTCAGCCGGCGGACACCTCGCGCTTTGGCTGGCGGCAAGGCCGAAGATCGCAAGCACCTCATCGCTCTACTCGGCAGCGCCACTACCAGTCAAAGCGACCGTCGGTATCGCCGCGCTTGCTGACCTCCAGTACGCAAAATCTGCTTCCGCACACGCTTGTGGCGCAGACACGGTTGACTTGCTCATCAACACCAAAGAGCGCAAAGACGCCGCCTATCTCGATACGTCCGTGACACCGCTCCTGCCGCTAGGACTTCCACAAACGCTCATCAGCGGCGTCTACGACGGCATCGTTGCGCCCGCGCATGCACTGCGCTACCGTGAACGCGCCAAAGCCAAGGGCGAAACGGTGACACTACTCACGCTCGACGATTCCGGACACTTTGAACTCATCGCGCCATGGACGGCTCCGGGCGCACGTGTCGTTGAATCGATCGCGAACAGCGTGAAAGGCCTCAAATGAAGCACTTCGTTCTCATTTATGACGTTGTTAAGGACTATGCTGAACGTCGCACAGCGTTTCGCGCTGAACATCTCGCGTTGGCGCAAGCGGCGAAGGCGAATGGCGATCTCTTTCTCGCCGGCGCTTTCGCCAACCCTGTAGACGGCGCGTTATTGGTTTTCCAAGGTGAAACAGGTGCTGCGGCCGAAGCCTTCGCCCAAGCAGATCCCTACGTCAAGAACGGCTTGGTAAAAGCTTGGCGCGTGCGCGAGTGGACGACTGTCGTAGGTGATGCGGCAACGGTCATAATGCCGTAGCTACTCTACAGCGAAGTACGGATGTCCCACAGTTCGGGGAACAATCGCACGTCCACCATCTTGCGCAGGTAATCCACTCCCGACGTGCCGCCGCTGCCGCGCTTAAAGCCAATCACACGCTCGACCGTCGTCACATGGCGAAAGCGCCACTGGCGGAAGTAGTCTTCAAGATCGACAAGCTTTTCCGCGAGTTCGTATAAGTCCCAATATTGCTTGGTATCGCCATATACCTCCGCCCATGCGGCAGCGACACTCGCGTTGGCCACATAGGGGGCTGACCAGTCCCGGTCGATTGCAACTTTGTCGAGAACAAACCCGCGTTTTGCGAGCAGTCTATTTGCCTCGTCGTAGAGCGAAGGGCTGTTGAGCAACTCAGTTAACTTCGTATAAATTTCCGTCTGGTGGGCGAAAGGTTTCAGCATCATCCGCGATTTGTTCCCAAACAAAAACTCAAGCATTCGATTTTGATGGGACTGAAATCCGGACGAACGCGCCAGCGATTCGCGAAAGGCAGAGTACTCGGTCGGCGTAAGCGTCGACAAAATGTCCCATGATTGGATAAGGTTGTTCATGATGCGCGATACCCGCGCCATCATTTTGAAGGCGGGCGACAGATCTTCCAGCTGTATGCAGCTTCGGGCGCGCATCAATTCTGTCAACGCCAGCTTCATCCACAATTCGGTCGCCTGATGTTGAACGATAAACAGCAGTTCGTTGGGTTCTTTCGAGAGTGGGTGCTGCGCGGAAAGGAGCTGATCGAGCTTCAGGTAATCCCCGTAACTCATATCGTCACGGAAATTTTCGTAGGCCCCCTCATGTGCCACCCCAAGTAGTTTTTCGTCGTCAACCATCGGCACCGCCGCGTCAGTACATCGGCAGGCTGGCTTTGAGCACCACGCCAGTTTGTGCTTCTGTGACAAGGATCGTTCGCGGATCACTCGGATCGATGGTAATGCCGGTGGTGCTGTCGCCGCGCGACGAATCGACGCGATACTTCGGCTCGCCGCGTTTATCGAACATCCACACACAACCCATCCCCTGATGGGCAACGTAAACATTGTCATCACTATCTAGGGCAATCCCGCCGGGCCCGGCGTTCGCGCCCCAGCCGCCTGAGAGCTGAATGTATCGACCGACCTTGGAGACGCCACCCTCGACCAGAGGTACTCGCCAGACAGCGTTATCACCCGCCACTGCCATCAGCAATAGTTCCTCATTGGCACTAAGCCCAAGTCCGGACGGCCGCGGGACGCCGTCTACCAATCGTTGTAACTCGCCGTTGGCCTTCATTCGGTACAAAGCACCGTCAGCAGCGTGTAGCCCAGTTTGGCCAGCATCGGAAAAATACAGGTCACCGTTGCTGGCAAAGGTCAGGTGACTCACGCCTAAAAATCGCTGTCCGACGTAGTGGGTCAACACCGGAGCTAACTTCCGCAGACTGACATCAAACTGCAAAATACCGTGCCGCTGATCGGCAATGAATAGGCGGCCATCCGTGTGAAACACTAAGCCGCTCGGCCAGCCGTCATATTTGGTGATGAGATCCCATTCGCCGGTTGGTGTGACACGAAAAATGCGTCCGAACGGCGCATCTGTCAGCCACAGATTCCCGCCGCCATCAAAGCAGGGGCCGTCTAGAAAGCTATGAATGTCCCGACCGCCGACATTTGCGTGCGACCAAGGGTTATCGGCACCGGCTTCGTGCAGAAACGACGGCAATTCAAAATGGGTATCGGTGGTGAGTGAAAGCGGCGTGGAATACATATGGGCTTTGACAATGTGAATGCCCGCATTATGCGGCACCGGCAAGTATTGAGGTAGAAATCATCCTTCCGAACTTCGCCAATTCGTGGGCCCTGCTACCGCAGCACAGGCATTAAACTGCCGGCATGGCAAACACTGATGTGACAAACCCGCGCCTCTGGCATTTCTGGATAGACCGGGGTGGCACGTTTACCGACGTCGTCGCCAAAACGCCGGAAGGCAACATTGTGACGGCGAAGCTGTTATCGGAGAATCCTGGGGTGTATCCGGACGCGGCGATTGCAGGCATCCGCCAGCTGATGGGTATCGCCCGCGAGGCACCGATTCCGGTCGCCAACATCGCTGTGGTGAAGATGGGTACGACGGTCGCCACCAATGCATTGCTCGAACGTAAAGGTGAAAAAACGCTGCTTGCCATCACCGCCGGCTTTCGCGATCAGTTGCGTATTGCCTACCAAAACCGGCCACGTATCTTTGACATGCACATTCGGCTGCCGGAGCTACTCTATTCGGACGTCATTGAGATCGCAGAGCGCATCAGCGCAGGCGGCGAGGTCATCACGCCACTGGACGAAGCCGGCATTCGCACTGGCCTAGAGGCTGCCTATTCACGCGGATTGCGCGCTGTTGCTGTCGTTTGTATGCACAGCTATCGATATCGTCAGCATGAGTTGCGCGTGGCTGAAATCGCCAGACAAGTCGGCTTCACGCAGGTTTCAGCATCATCTGAGGTCAGTCCTGTCATGAAAATCGTGTCACGTGGTGACACCACGGTGGTCGACGCCTACTTATCGCCTATCTTGCGGCGATATGTGGAACAGGTGACAAAAGAGCTTCCGGATACACCCATTTATTTCATGCAATCCAATGGCGGGCTCACCGACGCCAATCGATTCCAAGGAAAAGACGCAATCTTGTCGGGCCCCGCTGGCGGGATCATCGGCATGACCAAGACCGCCATATCGGCAGGCTTTGACAAGGTTATCGGCTTTGACATGGGCGGCACTTCCACCGATGTCTCACACTTTGCGGGTGAGTTGGAGCGCGAGTTCGAGACCCAGGTGGCAGGCGTACGGATGCGCGCGCCCATGATGTCAATTCACACCATCGCGGCGGGTGGCGGCTCTATCCTTCACTTTGATGCAGTGGGGAAAACCGCGCGTTTTCGTGTTGGTCCAGATAGCGCAGGTGCCAATCCGGGGCCGGCGTGTTACCGACGCGGCGGACCACTCACCGTTACGGATTGCAACGTCATGCTGGGCAAGCTGCAACCCGGCTGGTTCCCAACGTTATTTGGAAATGACGGTATGTCACCGCTGGATACGGAGACCGTTCAACGGCAATTTTCCGCGCTGGCTGAGGATGTCTCGCGTGCGACCGGAGTTCAGCAAACTGCGGAACAGGTTGCAGAGGGATTTCTGCGAATTGCGGTTGCCAACATGGCTAATGCCATTAAGCGTATTTCTGTAGAACGCGGCCACGACGTGACTGAGTATGTATTGCAATGTTTTGGTGGGGCCGGCGGACAACATGCCTGTCTGGTAGCTGATCAACTTGGCATGACAACCATCTACATCCACGCGTTATCTGGTGTCTTATCCGCTTACGGTATGGGTCTGGCAAACATCACTGCGATGCGCGAAAGTACAATCGAGGCACCGCTCACTGACTCTACCCTTGCGATACTCGAACAAAGATTCGGCGAACTCGCTGACAGCGCGACGCAAGAGGTGGCCTCCCAGGGTGTTGAAACCGCCAAGATCAGCCTCGCAACACGCGTTCATCTCAAGTACATCGGTACAGATTCTGCGATCGCCGTTGAGTTTGGCGATTTGCCAGCAATGCAGGCTGCATATGAGGCCGCGTACAAACGCCGTTTCAGCTTCCTGATGCGTGGGCGCGGACTGATCGTTGAGGCGATATCGGTCGAAGTCACGGGTCAATCTGCAAATATTGATAGTGATTCGTCTAAACCATCTGTGGTGGAACATTCAAGCAGCCAGCCCTTTGCGCTGGCCCGGCTGGTATCCGACGGCAAATCGTTGCATGCGGGCGTCTATTCCCGCACCAGCTTGGCACCAGGCCAATCAGTCATCGGCCCCGCAATCATTGTGGACGGGAACGCGACGACGGTGGTTGAGCCGGGCTGGTGCGCGAATCTCACCACGGCGCAGGACCTCATCCTTACACGCAAAACACCACTTGCCATCCAGCGTCTTTCCGATTCGTCAGTGAACCAAGCAGCTGACCCTGTGATGCTTGAGGTCTTCAACAATCTCTTCATGTCAATCGCGGAACAGATGGGAACACGGCTGCAACAAACTGCGTACTCGGTGAACATCAAGGAACGGCTTGATTTCAGTTGTGCGTTGTTTGATGCAAACGCCAACTTGATCGCCAATGCGCCACATATGCCGGTGCACTTGGGTTCAATGGGTGAATCCATTAGTACGGTTTATCGCAAAAATTTCGGGCGTATGCAGCCCGGTGATGTATTTGTACTAAACGATCCTTATAACGGCGGCACGCACTTGCCCGACGTCACGGTGGTCACACCCGTTTTTCTTGATGACACCAGCAGCACCCCCCAGTTTTTTGTCGGCTCGCGTGGTCACCATGCTGACATCGGCGGGATTACCCCCGGCTCCATGCCACCCTTTTCCAAAACCGTCGAAGACGAAGGTGTACTACTGGATAACGTGAAGTTGATGTCCAACGGCGTATTTCTTGAGACGGAAATGCGTACGTTGCTGGCCGCCGCGAAACACCCCGCACGAAATATTGACCAGAACATTGCCGACATGCGAGCGCAAATTGCGGCGAACGAAAAAGGGGCGCAAGAGTTGAAACAGATGGTCAACCACTTTGGCTTGGGCGCGGTACAAGCCTATATGCAGCACGTTCAGGACAACGCTGAAGAATGTGTGCGCCGCGCGATTGGCAAACTTCACGATGGCAGCTTTTCCTATGCGATGGATAACGGAGCGATCATTGCGGTTGAGGTGACAATCGGTGCCGATAAACGCAGCGCAACCATCGACTTCACCGGAACTTCCGCGCAGCTCGAATCGAACTTCAACGCACCTTCCGCTGTGGTGTTCGCCGCTGTACTCTACGTGTTTCGAATGTTGGTGGACAGCGACATTCCGCTCAATGCCGGATGCCTGAAACCACTCACAATCGTCATTCCGCGCGGCTCCATGCTGAACCCTTTGCCCCCGGCCGCAACCGTGGCAGGCAACGTTGAAACCTCGCAGTGTATTACCGACACGTTGATCGGTGCACTAGGCGTAATGGCCGCCAGTAGTGGCACCATGAATAACTTCACATTCGGCAACCAGAAATACCAGTACTACGAAACGGTTTCCGGTGGGACTGGCGCCGGCCCTACCTTTGACGGCTGCGATGCGGTGCAGGCACACATGACAAACTCGCGATTGACTGATCCGGAAATTTTGGAACTGCGCTATCCCGTGATCGTGGTAGAGCACGCCATTCGCCGTGGCTCTGGTGGCAAGGGAAAATTTCGTGGCGGGGATGGTGCCGTTCGGAAAATTCGCTTTCTCGAAAAGATGACAGCCGCTATTCTTGCCGGACACCGCTTGATTTCGCCATTTGGGATGAGAGGTGGTGGCGCTGGTGCCTGTGGCGTCAACTGGGTTGAACACCCGGATGGCTCTCGTACCATGTTGTCATACTCCGATGAAGTCGAGGTCAATCCGGGTGATGTGTTTACCTTGGAGACGCCTGGCGGCGGTGGATACGGCGAGCCATCACACTGAAACTGCGAGAGTTAGAACACAAGCGACTTGTTGCAGCGCGGCAAATACTATTTGTTGTTTCGCAGCGTTTTGTTGCAGATGTGTAAATCGCGAAGGGGAAATCGCAAAAATGAATTTGCTTAAAACTTAAGCAGCGGTAAAATCGCCCTTCGCTGCTGATTTGTGGATTTTGGTATCGTTCGCAAGTTGCGTTGTTCCACCAACCTGGCTTCCCCCCCCCCACCCCTTCCCGCGTGCAAATCGGCCCATATCTTTTGAAGAACAATTTGATCTGTGCGCCGATGGCCGGTGTCACAGATAGACCATTTCGCCAGCTTTGCAAAAAACTGGGAGCGGGTATGGCGGTTTCAGAGATGGTTGCTTCCAATAGCAAGCTTTGGCAGACCGAGAAATCAATATTGCGCGGCAACCACGCCGGTGAAGCGGAACCCATCGTGGTGCAAATCGCCGGTGCCGATCCCGACATGATGGCAGAGGCGGCACGTTACAACGTTGATCGTGGTGCGCAGATTATTGATATCAATATGGGCTGCCCTGCCAAAAAAGTTTGTAACGTGTATGCCGGATCAGCGTTGCTTCAGGACGAAGCTCTTGTCGAAAGAATTGCATCGGCTGTTGTTAACGCGGTAGATGTTCCAGTGACATTGAAAATTCGTACGGGCTGGGACCGCGACCACAAAAACGCCCTGAAAATTGCACGTATTGCCGAAGACAATGGTATCCAAAGCCTCGCAGTGCACGGGCGTACACGCGCCGACCTCTATAACGGCGACGCCGAATACGACACGATCCGCGCGGTGAAGCGGCACGTAGGGATTCCAGTCGTTGCCAATGGCGATATCGATTCACCTGAGAAAGCCAAGTTCGTTTTGGACTACACAGGTGCCGATGCATTAATGATTGGTCGCGCCGCTCAGGGACGGCCGTGGATTTTTCGCGAGATAAGCTGGCACCAGAAGACGGGGACACATCTTGCGCCGCCGACGATTGCTGAGGTTTCGTCGATCGTTCGCGAGCATCTTGAGAATTTGTATGGGTTCTATGGCGAGCAGAAGGGATACCGTATCGCACGTAAACACATTGGATGGTTGGTTGCAAAAGATGGAATGCATGCTCCCAATGGTGAGGCTTTCCGGCAAGAAATGAATCAAATTGAAAACACCGCAGCACAGATTTCCGCAGTACTGAAGTACCTCGAAACACTGGAATCCCAAGGTCATGTATTCTTCGACTTCGGCTTTCCAAAAAGTCCGGTAACCGCAGACCAATTGCAGTCGGCGGCGTAGTTCGGGCGTCCCTGGAAATGCAATTTTCTAAACAAAACCAGGCGCGAACAAAAAATAGCAACGACGCATATGCGTTATATGTCAGTCGCTGTTTTTTGTGAGCAACAACGTGTTGTGACGAAAAGTGAATTTTCAGGGATGTTCGTAAAAAATAATAGGCAATCTAAGGAATAGCATGACCAGGGAACCACGTGGCCAACTATTGGAAAATAGTGGCGATAGCGAACTATCCGCTTGTGTTCGCAAAATGATGAAGCAGTACTTCAAGGATTTGGATGGAGAGGAAGCCACCAATATTTATGACATGGTGGTCGCCAACGTCGAGCGCCCCCTGCTCGAAGTGGTGATGCACCAAGCGCGCGGAAACCAAACCCGCGCTGCGGATCTCCTCGGATTGAACCGCAACACGCTGAGGAAGAAGCTCAGTCAACACGGTATTGAGTAGATCGGCTCAAGCAAATGTCCAGCATTAAGCGCGCGCTGATCAGCGTTTCAGATAAGACTGGTATCGTCGAGTTTGCAAAATTTCTGGCGAATTCAGGCGTTGAGATTCTTTCGACTGGTGGGACTGCTAAGTTACTTGGCGATGCCGGTATCAGAGTCATCGAAGTCGGTGACTACACCGGCTTTCCAGAGATGATGGACGGCCGTGTCAAAACGCTGCACCCGAAAGTCCACGGTGGAATCCTCGCCCGGCGTGATCTTCCGCATCACAGTGCAGCGATGCAAAAGCATGACATCCCACCAATCGATATGGTGGTGGTTAACTTGTATCCGTTCGCGGCGACCATTGCCAAACCGGGCGTCACCTTTGATGATGCCATTGAGAATATCGATATCGGCGGGCCTGCTATGGTGCGCGCCTCAGCAAAAAATCATGCGTTTGTCGCGATCGTGACAGACGTGGCGGACTACGATCATATCGCCGCAGAAATGAAAGCGAACCGAGGTTCAATTTCAGACTACACGCGTCTTCAGCTCGCCAAACGCGCATTCGCGCATACAGCTGAGTACGACGGCATGATCAGCACCTACCTATCGTCGCTCGAAGTTGATGCCGATGGCAACACCAACCGTCGAACGTTCCCGGACAAGCTGCACCTGACATTTACCAAAGCGCAGGACCTGCGCTACGGCGAAAATCCCCACCAAGATGCGGCGTTCTACGTCGAAAAACATCCGGCGGCGGGGACACTCGCGAACTATAAACAGCTTCAAGGAAAAGAGCTGTCGTACAACAACATCGCCGACGCGGATGCCGCGTGGCAATGCTGTCGCGGCTTCAATGTACCGGCTTGTGTCATCGTCAAGCACGCCAACCCGTGCGGTGTTGCAATTGCCTATGACACACTCACCGCCTACCAGCGTGCACTGGAGACGGACCCGACGTCAGCGTTCGGCGGCATCATCGCCTTTAATCAAGAAGTCGATGGGCAAACTGCCGAGGCAGTGGCGAAACAATTTGTCGAAGTCTTGTTGGCTCCCTCGTTTAGTGCGGCCGCGATGCAAGTGTTTCGTGCAAAACAAAATCTCAGACTACTGACGATTCCCGTCGCACCAATGGTTAATGATGTTGATATGAAGCGTGTTGGTGGCGGCATGTTGGTGCAGTCATCTGACGATTTTGATGTCTCTCAGTTGAAGGTGGTGAGCAAGCGCCAGCCAACACGTGCAGAAATGAACGACCTTGTTTTTGCTTTCCGAGTTGCGAAGTTTGTAAAGTCGAACGCGATTGTGTTCTGCCGGTACGGCATGACGCTGGGTGTTGGCGCAGGACAAATGAGCCGTGTGGATTCCACCAAAATCGCTGCCATCAAGGCGAAGAATGCCGGCCTATCGCTCAAGGGCTCCGTTGCAGCGTCAGACGCGTTCTTTCCATTCCGTGATGGTCTGGATGTGATCGCCGAGGCGGGTGCAACTGCGGTCATTCAACCGGGTGGCTCGATGCGCGATGATGAAGTCATCAAGGCGGCTGATGAGCATGGCGTTGCGATGGTGTTGACCGGCATGCGGCACTTCCGTCACTAAATGGCGCATCTCGCTACTGCGCTTGGCACAGCGTTGTTGCGCTGGCGCTCGTCGCACGTGAAGCACCATTTAGACCTACGACCCTAAACAATCAATGAAACTACTTGTCATCGGTTCTGGCGGCCGTGAGCACGCACTCGCGTGGCGTCTCGCACAAAACAAACGTGTGCAATGCGTTTATGTGGCACCGGGTAACGCCGGCACCGCGACCGAGGACGGGCTCGTCAACATCAACATCACTGATATCGGTGAGTTGCTGGCGTTTGCGGAAAAAGAAGATATCTATCTCACGGTGGTGGGGCCGGAGGCTCCGCTTGCTGCGGGTGTTGTCGATACGTTTCGCGCTGCGGGAAGAAAAATATTCGGCCCCACAAAAGCCGCGGCACAGCTCGAGTCGTCGAAAGATTTTGCCAAGCAGTTCATGGTGCGCCACCAGATTCCGACCGCACGCTATGCCACCTTTACCGACGGCAAGCTCGCACGTGAATATGTCGCGAAGGAAGGCGCGCCGATCGTCGTAAAGGCCGATGGCCTTGCGGCAGGCAAAGGGGTTGTCGTCGCGATGACGGTTGCCGAAGCGGTCTCAGCCATCAACATCATGCTGGGCACGGAAGATCACCCTATCGCAGGACGTGTCGTCATCGAAGAATTTATGGAAGGCGAAGAAGCGAGCTTTATTTGCATGTGCGACGGCAAATCCGCACTCCCCTTTGCGTCCTCACAAGATCACAAACGCATTTTCGACAACGATCAGGGCCCCAACACCGGCGGCATGGGCGCGTATTCGCCCGCACCGGTCGTCACACCGGAGGTCCACGCCCGCGTGATGCGGGAAGTGATTAACCCCACGCTCAAAGGCATGGCCGCCGAAGGCATGCCATTCACGGGCTTTCTGTATGCTGGCCTCATGATTGACGCATCCGGCAAGCCGCGTGTGGTGGAGTTTAATGCACGCATGGGTGACCCCGAGACGCAGCCGATCATGATGCGACTGAAGAGCGATTTTCTATCGCTCGTCGAGGCCGCCTTGGATCACAAGCTGGCAGATATTGATGCCGAATGGGATCGCCGCGCGGCCCTCGGTGTGGTGATGGCGGCCGGTAACTATCCCGACACGCCGCGCAAGGGTGATGTGATTACTGGATTACCCACCGCGACCGACGATGCCAAAGTTTTTCACGCTGGCACATCCCGGCAGGACGGCAAAGTGGTCACCAACGGCGGGCGCGTGCTTTGCGTCACTGCACTTGGCGACACAGTTAAACTCGCCCAGCGTCGCGCTTATGAAACCCTCGACGGTATTCGGTTCGAGGGCATGCAGTTTCGCAAAGACATTGGCTACCGCGCCATCAAACGTTAGCGCAGCGACGCGACCGTCCAGTCGCACCATGCCTGAAAATACAAAGCACCCAACAGACGGACACTTTCAAGGCAAAATGCCTGAAAAGCCGCCCTCTTCCTTGCGTTTCAAACTTGACTAACCATGAATCCTAACGCCGTCCGCGAATACCTTCTCCATCTCCAGTCGTCGATCGTGTCACGCATGGAATCCATCGATGGCGGCACATTTATCCGTGATGAATGGCAGCGGCCGGAAGGCGGCGGCGGCATCTCGCGCGTGATCGAAAACAGCAGCGTACTCGAACGCGGCGGCATTTTGTTCTCACATGTAATCGGTGCCAAGTTGCCGCCATCGGCGGCGGCCAACCGGCCAGAAATTGCCGGGCGGCCCTGGGAGGCAATGGGCGTCTCGCTGGTGTTACATCCGCGTAACCCCTATGTGCCGACGGTGCATATGAACGTTCGCTTCTTCATTGCAAAAGCGGATGTAAACCAATCAAGTGATAAAGATGTCTTTTGGTTTGGTGGGGGCATGGATTTAACGCCCTACTATGGCTACGACGAAGACTGTGTACATTTTCACCAAGTCAACAAAGACGCGCTCGATAAACTCAACCCAGAATACTTTCCGCGCTACAAAAAGTGGTGCGACGAATATTTTTGGTTGAAGCACCGCAACGAGCCGCGCGGCATCGGCGGCGTGTTCTTTGACGACTTCCACGACGGTGGCTTTGATCATGCGTTCGCATTGCAACGAGCGGTCGGTGATTCCTTCAACGAAGCCTATGCACCGATTGTAGAGCGTCGCATGAAAAACGCCTACGGCGAACGCGAACGCGACTGGCAGCTCTACCGTCGCGGACGGTATGTCGAGTTCAACCTGGTTTGGGATCGCGGTACACACTTTGGTTTGCAATCCGGTGGCCGCACCGAATCCATCCTGGCCTCAATGCCCCCACACGCGACCTGGCGCTACAACTGGGCACCGGAGGCTGGCACGCCCGAGGCCGAGTTGCTCGCGAAATATGTGAACGGGCGGGATTGGGTTTAGTCGAGGCGCGCCTCAAACACCAACCGGCTGACTAACGCGCTTCATCGTCAGGTCGAGCGAACAGCTTCCACACTGTCTCCGCTTTCGGGCGCGCCCGCATGAAATATTCAGGCTAGCGACGCGGAGTATCGGTTGCAGACTCGGGGGGCACTGGCGGACGGATACCATTACCTCGATTGATCGCGGCGCGCATCAGCATATGTGCTGATACCGGCGCGGTAATAAAGATAAACAGCGTAATCAATAGCTCGTGGGCACTTAAGTCTCGGCTGGCAGTACTAAAAAAAAGTATCGAGGCAATCAATGTGCAACCAACACCGAGGGTTGATGCTTTGGTTGGGCCATGGACGCGCTTGTAGAACTCGCCAAGTTTGGCCAGGCCAAATGAACCCACCAGTGCAAACAAGGCACCAAGCATCACCAGTATCGCGAGCGCAATATCCAGCCATATCGGCATCATTGGACAATATCTCCACGATCCAAGAACTTCGCCATCACCACCGTGCCAATGAAACCCAGCATCGCGATCACCAGTGCGGCTTCAAAAAAAACGCTCGACGCGGATGCAATTCCCAACAGTAATGTCATTGCCAGCATGTTGATGTAGGCGGTATCGAGGGCGAGGATTCTGTCCGTCGTACTCGGGCCGCGAATCAGGCGATACAGATTCAACAGCAGTGCGATGGCAAATGCCGCCATTGCAAAGGTCACGGCATACTGGGAAAAGGTTCCCAAATGTGCAGACGTGTTAAACAGGGTCTTCATCATTCGAAAATCTCCTTCAATGGAAGTTCGTATCGCGCTTTGATGTCTTTAATCAGCTGCGCTTTATCCGTGACGTGTAACGCATGCACCAGCAGGTACTTGCCGTCTGCGGAAAAATCCACCGATAACGTTCCGGGCGTCATGGTGATAATGCCAGCCAGCGCAGTCTTCGCATAAATGTCGGCAACCTCGAGCGGTATCCACACAAAGTCGGGTTGAATATCGGCTTCCCGGCCGAGAATCAGGCGTGCCACATCGAGGTTCGACTTCAAGATATCAATCAGCACAATCACACTGAGCACCACAACGGTGAGCAGTTGTTTTGGATAGGTTGCCGACACCGCAAAGCGTGACGTCCACAGCGGAATGATGCCCGCCAGTAAGCCGCCCAATAGCAAGTGCGCAGGATGAACCGTGTTGTTCAGCGCCAGCCATACCACCAACAATACGAGGCTCGTTCGGGGCTGCGGTAGCCAGCGCTTCATTTTGGTGCCCCCAGCTTGTTGATATCCTGAGTCGCCGACTTTTCAATCGGCAGCTTGCCGAGTACGTTGCTGATCATCGCTTGTGGCCTGCGCAGTTCGACCGCCGCCTGATCGGTGTATCGTTGAATCGGTGCGGCAAAGACCGTCAGGCAAACAAGTGCTGTCGCGACGGCGATGCAGGGAACCAAGTACGCCGGCGCATTGCCAGCAGCATCACGCTTCCAGAACAGGCGACTGCCCATCCGGGCGTAGGCCAACATCGAAACAAGACCCCCGCCGAGGATTGCGAACCACAACCAAACCTGCCACGCCTGATTCACTGAACCCGCAAGAACGGCAGCCTTGCCGATGAAACCGGCAAACGGCGGCAGCCCGGCAAGAGCGGCGGCACCAATGAAGAACAGTGCGCCAGTCCAGGCCCACGCAGCGCCGGGCACAGTATTGGCTGCCGCGAGCCGGGAGCCAGCCTCGTCGATTGCGGTGGTATTGAGAAAGAGTAACGCTGTCGCAAGGGTTGAGCCGATCAAATAAAACAGCGCGCCCGATAAGGCCATTGTGCCACCCATTGCGACAGCACAAACCAGCAGGCCAGCTGACGCAATAACCGACCAGCCGATGAGCGAACGCACGTCTCTGGCAGACAATGCCCCGGCAGCAGCGACCAGCAAAGTGAGCGGTGCAATGATCAATAGGGCTTGGCTCATGTATTGATTAATGATCCCGCCTTCGGGAAAGATCAGCGTCATGGTGCGAATGATGGCGACCACGCCGACTTTTGTCATCAGCGCAAAAAGTGCCGCGACCGGCAATACCGCCGCTCGGTAAGTGTTGGTTAGCCAAAAATTAAGTGGTAGTAGCGCGGCTTTGATGGCGAATACGACCAGCAGCAAAAAGCCCGCCGCCGCCGCCAGCGCTTGTGAGTGGGCCGGTATGACACTAACCCTCTGTGACAAGTCGGCCATGTTCAGCGTACCCGTCACACCATACAGTAGCGACACCGCGATCAGAAAGATCGCCGAACCCACCAAATTGATCACCACGTAGTGTATCGCCGCATTCGTGCGCCGCTGATCACTGTGTTGCAACAACATGCCATAACTGGCGGCGAGCAGCACTTCGAAAAACACAAACAGGTTAAACAGGTCAGCGGTAAGGAAGGCACCATTCAACCCCACCAGTTGGAGCAAGAACAGCGGCGCAAAGTAGGTTCCCGATGAAACTGGTTTACCATCGGCAGGCTTGGAATTCGTCGCGGCAAACACAACCGCTCCAACGAATGTCGTCAGAAGCAACATAATCGCCGTGAGTTTATCGACCACTAACGCGATACCGTAGGGCGCCTTCCAGTTGCCAAGCAGATACACAAACTGCTCACCCCGGGCGGTTCGGTGCACTGCAAACAGCGCAACCGCAAGCAGCAGCAAAAGTGCCGCCCACGTCACACCACGCTGCAGCCGGGTGTTCGACTCAGCGACGCTTAAACACCATGCGGCAGCAACCAGCGCGATGGCTATCGGCAACACCGGTAAGTGTTTGGCGACCAGTTCAATCATGGTGCTTGGTCTCCATCGACGTGGTCGTGACCATTTTCGGCGTACGCCCGCACACCGATTGCCAGCAACACCGCCGTCATGCCAAACGAAATCACAATGGCGGTTAACACCAACGCCTGAGGCAGTGGATCAGCGTAATGGGCGAGAGTCTTCGGCAACGACCCGGCGATAATCGGCGGCTTGCCGACAGTCAGCCGTCCCATAAAGAAGATGAACAGGTTTACCGCGTAGGATATGAGCGTGAGCCCCAGCACGACATCAAACAGCCGCGTACGCAGCAGCAGGTAGATGCCACACGCCATTAAGACGCCAACGCCCATGGCCACGAGTAGCGTGAGGCTCATACCGCCTCCTCCTTTGTCGAGGCGATGACGTCACGCTGACCTAACCGGCCCAGTGTTGCAAGAGCCAGCATCGTTCCGCCGATCACAGTGAGAAACACGCCGAGGTCAAAGAACATCGCCGAGGCAATCGGCACCGCACCAATCAGCGGAAAGCTGAAGTACTTGAAAGTACTGGTCAGGAACGGGAATCCAACAAGCGCGCTACCCAGGCCGGTGACACCGGCAAACAACAGGCCCCAGCCAATCCAGATCGGGTAACGCAGCCTCGCCCGCGCTTCCGCTGCTCGCTGGCCAACCGCCACATATTGCAGAATCAGCGCAACGGCAAACACTAGGCCGGCGATAAAACCGCCGCCCGGCTGGTTGTGGCCGCGCAAGTAAAAATAAATCGACACGATCAATGCCATTGGCAATAGCAATGACGTTACGGTATTCAACAATAAGGAAATACGGGCGCTTTCAGCCAATTTCACCCCAAACTGCCCGTCAAATGGCGTGTTCGGTAAACGGAAGTCGCGCAACAGCAACGCGACAATCAGTCCCGCCATTCCCAAGACGGCGATCTCGCCCAGCGTATCAAAGCCGCGATAGTCGACGATGATGACGTTCACCGCATTCGCCCCACCGCCTTTAGACACCGTCGTTTGCAAGAAATATGGCGCAATCGAGTTAAACGGTCTTTGTAGAACCTGATAAACAATCCAAGTGATTCCTACCCCCGCCAGACCCGCCAACGCTGCGTCTGGCCAGCGAACAGCGCCAGCCTCTGCCTTGCTCGTCTTCGGTAGAAAGTTAAGCGCCAACATCATCAATATGATGGTGACAACTTCAACCAGCAACTGGGTGAGCGCAAGATCGGGAGCAGAAAAATAAACAAAGGCGAATGCCACCACCAAGCCAGTCATGCCGAGAAACAGCAAGGAAGTCATTCGTTGTTGATGATTGATCGCGGTAAACACCGCACACGCCATCCCGATCAACGCAATAACGATGACCGTCGGGTTTGCAAACTCGCTGCTAACCAACACGCGCCCAGGCATTGCTGTCGAAGGAAACAAGGCGAAAGCTGCGCTGACGACCAAGACACAAGTGGCGACTATCAGCCAGAGGTAGCGTTGCAAACGACCATTCTGCGTCCATCGCGTGACGGCTGCGGCCAACGCCGTGAGGTTTTCGATGAACACATCAAACAGCAGCTTTGCATCGCCCGGAAGTTTGACAATTGTGTGTAGGTTGAGTTTTTTCTGAAGCGCAAAGTAGAGACCGACACCACCAGCCAGGGCAATCACACTCATCAGCAATGGCAGATTGAATCCATGCCAGATAGCTAACGTATATGCCGGTAGTGGCGCGTTCAAGGTTGCCTGTGCCGACACAGCGAGCAACGGCCCGACGGTAAACTGAGGGAATACGCCGACCACAACACACAACACCACGAGCACTTCAACCGGTACTCGCATAAAACGCGGCGGCTCATGCGGCGTTTTGCTCACGGCATTCGGCCCAAACACGGGCTCCCCGTTGAAGAAAACATCGTGGATAAAACGCATCGAATACGCCACTGCAGCAATACCTGCGATGGTCGAAGCAATCGGCGTCGCAATCTCAATCAGGCGGTGACTATCGACCGCCACCGCTTCAACGAAGAACATTTCCTTCGACAGAAACCCATTCAGCAAAGGCACCCCTGCCATCGCCGCGCTGGCCACCATCGCAAGCGTTGCGGTAATTGGCATGTACTTCCACAAGCCATTCAGATGGCGCATATCACGAGAGCCGGTCTCGTGATCAATGATGCCGGCAGCCATAAACAAGGAGGCTTTAAACACAGCATGGTTGATGATATGAAAGACCCCCGCCACCACCGCCAGCGGTGTATCCAAGCCAAACAATAACGTGATGAGACCCAGATGTGAAATGGTGGAATAGGCGAGCAACCCTTTTAGATCATGCTGGAAGATTGCGACCGTTGCCCCCATCAGGAGCGTTGCAATACCCGCTGTCGAGACGATCCAAAACCATAGATCGTTGTCCCCAAGTACCGGATACAAACGAGCCAGCAAAAACACGCCTGCCTTGACCATCGTCGCTGAGTGAAGGTAGGCGGATACAGGGGTAGGTGCCGCCATCGCGTGGGGCAACCAAAAGTGGAATGGGAACTGCGCACTCTTGGTAAACGCCCCAAGCAAAACGAGCAACAAAATCGGTGCGAACAGAGGGCTCTTTTGCAACACCACCTTACTGGCAAGCACGATGTCGAGGTCATAACTGCCGACCGCTTTGCCGATCAACAACACTCCCGCCAACAACGCAAGGCCGCCCAACCCCGTGACCGCCAACGCCATCCTAGCCCCTTGGCGTGCGTCTTCACGATGCCGCCAAAAACCGATCAGCAGAAACGACGAAAGACTGGTGAGCTCCCAGAATACGGCCAGCAAGATCAAGTTGTCTGCCAGCACGACGCCAAGCATCGCTCCCATGAAAACAAGCAGATAGGAAAAGAAACGCGGTGAAGAGTCGGCCGGGGAAAGGTAGTAGGGGCTATACAACACGACTAGCAAACCAATCCCCAGGATCAACAAACTAAACAATAACGCCAGACCATCCAGCCGTAGGCCGAAGTTGACGCCCAGCGATGGCAACCACTCAACGCGCCAGCGCACCACATCACCGTCAAACACCGTGCCCGCCGCCCACATCAGCAACATACAGCCGCCGAACGTAAAGCCCCCCGCCAACCACCCGGAGAGGCGACGCCTGTCGCTGCTCACAAACAACAAAGCCAACGCGCCAAAGAACGGCAGCGCTAACATCAAGGCGATCACGGGCGATAACATTTCGTCTTTACGATTTCCGAAAGTTGACGGCGATTGTCAGCTGGGCGCTGTTTGTTTTGATTTGATGAAACTCGCAATGATGGTCACCACTGTAATTGGCACAACGAACCATAACATCACCGTACTAAGCATCGGCAGCGCATCATGCTCTTGTGACATCAAGATCAGATAGGCGGTGTAGGCCGCGTAGTAACCCAAAAAAACGCCCCCCTCCCAACGCGCGATTTGGCGGCCCGTAAAGAACACCGGTAAACAAGCTACCGCCACCGCCAGCATCACCCACATATCGAAGCTCAGGACAGACGGCGCGACGGCAAGACTGGTTGGCGCAACGATGCCAGTTAAGCCCAACACACCGAGGATATTGAATGTGTTGCTGCCGATGACGTTGCCGACCGCAATGTCGCGGTGGCCGCGGATGGTGGCCATGATGGAGGTCGCAACTTCGGGCATGGACGTGCCCGCCGCAACAATCGTCAAACCGATAACCAGTTCCGAAACACCCATCGCTTTTGCAACCATAATCGCCGCTTCGACAAACCAATTCGACCCTTGCACCAACAACACGAGCCCAATGACGACTAGCACGAGTTGCACACCCCAGTGACGATCCCAGGTGCTTGACATATCGATATCATCCGCGCCTTCCGCCTGCGCGGCAGTTGATTCACGGCGCGACTGCACCACCAAAAACACGGTATAGGCGACCAATAGACCAAACATGATAACGGCTTCGACGCGGTTGATCGCCCCGTCGAACATAAAGCCCACCAGCAACACGCTCGCGCCGATCATGATCGGCACCTCTTGACGAATAATCTGGCGGTTAATCACCAGCGGCGAGATCAACGCACACGCGCCCAAGATGAACCAGACATTAAAAATATTTGAGCCAACCACGTTGCCGATCGCGATATCCACCTTTCCAGCCATGGCCGATTGCACTGACACCGCCATTTCCGGAGAGGAAGTGCCAAAAGCGACCACGGTCAGCCCGACTACCAACGGCGATACACCTATCGAGATCGCCAGCTTACCCGCGCCACGCACCAGTGCCTCCGCGCCTGCAACCAACAGCGCCAAACCGCCTACAAACATCATCAGTGTCATCATGATCGTTCTTTCTCTGTTTTCGCAATTAGTCGCAGGCTAGCTCAGATTGGGCGTTGTCAAAAGCGTTCCCAACATCCGCTTTATTAGGCCGACAAATAGGCGAGCCGAACCGGCTCCGCGCCATGTATCTTTTCCAGCCGCCGGACAATAAAGTGCCCGCGCGCCATATTCTGAAAATGTTCGATGAACAAGGTGTTGATGAGAGCGCCAGAAGCTGCACCGAGAATGGGGATCGCCTGTGCGGCCGCTTTTTCTGAAACCACAATTCCAAAACGTGACGCGATGAGCGAAGTTAGCCGAATCAGGGCGGGCGCACCCGCTTTGCTCATGCCCTTTTCTGCAAGAAACTTACTGGCCTCTGATACGGCCCCAGCCATCGCAACGCGTGCCGCGAAGTAGCCTGACTCGGCCGCGTCGTCACTCGCCGCGCGCCCCCCCATGGCAAACACCGTCAGACAAGCAAGTCGAGTTTCAATATGCTGGATATTCTCCCCTTCACTCTTGGCAATGTCCGCCACCGACCTCAGCATGATGGTTGTCGAAATTGGTAACTCGACACTCAGCGCGAACAAGCCAAATGCACCACCCACCGCGCCAGACGTCGCTGCTGCAAACTTATGCGCGCGATCACGCGTCAGATTGCTCTTGCGCGAAGTTTCGCTGCTGATAGAGTTAACGGCTACATCGAGGGCTTTCATCATGGCGGCCTCTGACGCCTTTTGTACCGTCGATTGAAAGCGTGCCGGCAACATTGCGATACCGCGTTCAAGCGGCGAGCCCAACATCGAAGACAGACGCGCGGCCAAGCCCGGATTCTCCAACAGCAACTTGGCACGTTTGAGATCCGCGAGCTCTACTTTAGATATTGACATTTAGCGAGTTTATCGCTGAACAAAGCAATGAATACGAATGACGGCGCACCAACTTTCCAACACTAGGCCGCTTCGCCAAGATAGGCTTCTCGAACACGCGGATCTGTCAGCAGCGACCGCGAATCCCCCTCAAAGCTAATGACACCGCCATCCATGACGTAAGCACGGTTGCTCACCTGCAGCGCAAGTTTGGCGTTTTGTTCGATCAGCAAGATGGTGACGCCACTGTCGGCCACTTCGCGCACCACCGCAAAAATTTTTTGCACCATAATCGGTGCAAGCCCCATAGACGGCTCGTCAAGCAGCAGCAATTTGGGCCGTGACATCAGTGCACGCGAAATCGCCAACATCTGCTGTTCGCCACCGGAAAGTGTGCCCGCCGTCTGTTTCGCCCGCTCTTTTAAACGGGGGAATCGCTGATAGGCGATTTCCACATCACTGGCAATGCCCGCTTTGTCGTTGCGACAGTAGGCGCCCATCGCTAGGTTTTCTTCAATTGTCAGACCAGGGAAAACGCCGCGACCTTCCGGCACAAGGGCAAGCCCCTGCTGGGATATCCGATGCGGGGCAACACCAACAATACTCCGGCCCTGATAAAGAATGTCACCAGAGGTAGGCTTTAACAATCCGCTGATGGCTTTCAGCGCGGTGGTCTTGCCGGCACCGTTTGCGCCAATCAATGTGACGAGCTCACCCTCATCAACATGCAACTGAATGCCTTTCACCGCTTTGATGCCGCCGTAGCCGACATGTACGTTGTTTAGACTTAGTAAGCTCACGCCGCAGCCTCGCTTTCAACATCGGCACCCAGGTAGGCTTCGATCACCTTGGGATTACGCTGCACGTCGGCGGGCACACCCTCTGCAATCTTCTTGCCGTAGTCGAGAACCGCCATACGATCACAAAGGCCCATCACGAGCTTCACGTCGTGTTCAATCAGCAACACCGTCACACCGCGCTGGCGGATCGATTCGATCAGGCCGCGCAGCGCGACTTTCTCCGTCGCGTTCATACCTGCGGCAGGTTCATCAAGCGCCAATAACTTTGGATCGGTCGCAAGCGCCCTTGCGATTTCGAGACGGCGTTGATCACCATACGAAAGATGTTTGGCAACGTCATTGGCGCGATGATCAATTTGTACAAACTGGAGCAGTTCATGCGCGCGGGCTTCGATGGCTTCCTCTTCGAGGCGCGTCGCGCGATTGCGCAGCATGGCGCCAAACACACCAGCCTTAGTTCGCACGTGCCGACCAACCATCACGTTTTCAATCGCAGATAGATTCTGGAACAGCCGAATATTCTGGAAAGTCCGCGCAATGCCACGTTGCGCGATACGATCAGGGGTCATGCTCTCCAGCATCTCGCCGTCAAACGTAATCGTGCCGGCATTGTGCGGGTAGAGCCCAGTGATAACGTTGAACATGGTCGTCTTGCCCGCGCCATTCGGGCCGATCAAGCCAAAGATATGTCCCGCCTCAACACTAAACGAGACTTCTGACAATGCGATCAAGCCGCCGAACTGTTTTGTGACACTGTTGATTTCGAGAATTGCGCTCATGCCGTGCCTCCCTCATCGTCCTTCGTCAATTCGCGTTCACGGACTGCAGAGGGCAACAACCCTGCGGGGCGGTACAGCATCATAAGGACCATCGCAAAGCCGAACAGCAGCATCCGTAATACATCGGCTTCAATAATCTGTCGGCCGAACAACGCATGCTGCGCCGGTTCGACTGTATAGCGCAGTACTTCGGGAACGAAGGACAGCAGTAGCGCGCCCAGCACGACGCCCCAGATATTGCCCATGCCACCGAGTACCACCATGGCCAGAATCATCACCGATTCGGTCAGCGTGAAGCTCTCCGGGCTGATAAAGCCTTGGATGGAAGAGAACACACCTCCGGCCACACCGCCAAACGATGCGCCCATGGCAAAGGCCAGTAGTTTTAGTTTGGTGGTGTTGATGCCCATCGAACGCGCGGCGAGTTCATCTTCCCGAATTGCCTCCCATGCCCGGCCAATACGCGAATTTTGCAAACGCAAATTGATGATGATAACGATGACAAGCACTGACAGCAGAAAAAAGTAGTACTTGATCTGGCCGTTTAACGCGTAGTCGCCGATGCGCGTGGTCCGGCCAAAGTCCAAGCCGAACAACTTGATCGAATCAATCGTCGCGATCCCCTTCGGCCCGTTGGTGAGATTGATCGGCTCGGAAAGGTTATTCATAAAGATACGAATGATTTCGCCAAAACCGAGCGTCACAATGGCGAGGTAGTCACCACGAAGTTTGAGGGTTGGCGCACCGAGCATGATGCCAAACAGGCACGCGACCAAAGCTCCGATCGGCAGGATGATCCAGAACGGTAGGTGAATGCCTAAGTGTGGTGAAGCGAGCAGTGCATACACGTAGGCGCCGACTGCAAAAAAAGCGATGTATCCCAGATCGAGCAGACCGGCAAAACCCACCACGATATTTAGACCAAGCGACAGCAACACAAACAAAATTGCGAAGTTGGTCAGACGCACCCAAGCTGTGCCTGCCATATTGAGCACAAACGGCAACGCCACCAATGCGACGACGATCATCGCCACACCGATTGTGAGTACGAGCGGGTTTTTGCGGAATCGCTCTGGCAAATAGGAGGTCATTTTCTTAACGCCACTCGCGAAGAGTAAACGGCTCGGGGCGTTGCGAGCGCAGCCGAGCAGCAGCAACGCATCGGCAAGCGCGGCAGCCCAATAACATCAAGCACGGTCGGAGACCCGTTCACCGAGCAACCCCTGTGGTCGAAATACCAGCACCAGGATCAACACGATAAATGCAAAGACGTCTTTGTAGCTGGAGCCAAATACGGCCATATTGCTATTGGCTTCACATAGCCCGGCGAAGCCGGGCAGAAATTTACTCAGCGTGCAGACATTGGTCAGATCGCCCATGTAACCCGCACCGAAGGCTTCGATGAGGCCGATGAGAATGCCGCCGAGTACGGCACCCCCCAAGTTACCGATACCACCCAATACCGCTGCGCAGAACGCTTTAAGGCCAAGCAGGAAACCCATCTGGTAGTGGGCGATACCGTAGTAGCTGCCAATCATGACACCGGCGATTGCACCAAGGCCGGCACCGACGACGAACGTAAATGAAATGACATAGTTTGGCGATACGCCCATCAGGCCGGCTACGTCGGGGCGCTGTGAGACCGCGCGCATGGCGATACCAATACGTGTCTTGTAAACCAGTGCAATCAACCCGGCCATCATCGCGATTGATAACAACATAATGGCAATTTGCACATTGGTGATCGTTGCTGCAGTTTCCGAACTGGATAAGGCAAAGGTCTGCGTCTTAACAATTTGTGGAAACGGGATGTAATTACGCCCCCAGATGAGCAGTGCCAAATGTTGCAGGATCATCGACACGCCGATGGCTGTGATTAACGGTGCCAAACGGGGCGCACTGCGTAGCGGCCGATAGGCAACACGCTCAATCAGATAACCGACCGCCATGCACGCCGGAATGGCGGCGAGCACGGCAATAAGAACGATGGCTAACGGCGGTACACCCGATCCCGCCAGCCCCAGGATGACCGACATCGCAACCATCGCACCGATCATCACCACCTCGCCATGTGCGAAGTTAATAAGCTGAATAATGCCGTAAACCATGGTGTAACCGAGTGCCACCACGGCATAGACGCAACCAAGGGTAAGCCCATTAACGAGTTGCTGTAGAAAGACATCCATCGGCGGATATTAGCTTATGGGTTGCGGTTATTCACAAAACAAAACGGCACCGTCTCCGGTGCCGTTTTTTTCGTCTGACTTGCCGTTACTTCTTCGGCGCTTCAGCAGGCTTCGCTGGTGCAGCTGCCGGGGCAGCAGCGGCCGGAGCCGGTGCTGCTGTCGGTGCGGCGGCGGGAGCTGTAGCCGGTGCGGCTTCAAACTTGGTCGCAACGCCATTCTTGATGATAGAGACCGGGTCGATCTTGCCGTCTTTACCCAGGAAGATGGTGATTTCAGCGTCTTTACGATCACCTTTAGCATCAAACTCGACTTTGCCGGTGGCGCCAGTGAAGCTGACGTTAAACAGCTCAGGTGTGAACTTGGCAGGGTCTACCGAATTAGCTTTTTTCATCGCTTCTACGACAGCGAGGGTCGCGTCGTAGAAATACGGCGCATATTGCAGCACGTCGGTCTTGAACTTCGCCTTAAAACCATCGGTGAACTCTTTGGAGGCTGCCGAAGCAGGAATACCGGCTTGTGAACACACCAAGCCATTCGCGGCAGCATCACCCGCCAACTTGAACATCTCATTGGTACAAGCGCCATCGCCGAAGGCGAAGGTCGCCTTGATGCCTAACTCACGCGCTTGTTTGAGCATCGGGCCGCCGGTTTGGTCCATACCGCCGTAGAAAACCACGTCAGGATTCTTCGCCTTGATCTTGGTGAGAATCGCCTTGAAGTCGGTTTCGGTGTCGGTGGTCTGCTCGTTGGCGATAATGCCGACCTTGGCCGCCTTTAGGGTCTTTTCAACTTCCTTGGCCAGGCCTTCACCATAGGCAGTCTTGTCGTGGGCGATAGCCACTTTTTTGCCCTTCAATTCACTGGCGATATAAGCCGCAATTGCGGGGCCTTGTTGATCGTCACGACCAACTGTACGGAACACGGTCTTCAAGCCACGTTCGGTGATGGTTGGGTTGGTTGCCGAGCCAGAAATGGTTGGGATGCCGGCTTTATCGTAAATCTCAGAGGCCGGGATGGTCACACCAGAATTCAAGTGCCCGATCACCGCTGCCACCTTGGCATCAACCAATTGCTGCGCAATGGTGGTACCGACTTTTGGATCACCCTCGTCGTCTTTGCTGATCATTTCGAGTTTCAGCACTTTGCCGTCGATCTTGATCTTTTTGGCATTGGTCTGGTCGATTGCCAGAGCCACGCCATTCTCGTCGTCTTTACCCAAATGCGGGGTTTTCTTCGTCAACGGGCCAGCGTGGGCAATCTTCACAACAACGGTTGGCTCCGCTGGCGCAGCCGGTTTCGCAGGCTCAACTTTAGGCTCTTCTTTGCCACAGCCAACAACGCCAGCAGCCAACAATGCTGCAAAAACGAGTTTGTACGAGTTTTTCATGGATAGCTCCAAGGTAAATTTCGAAATTTCTGGTGAAAGGTAATCTGGAAACACCCTACCGTAGCCACCTCTGTGTATGCCATCTGGTCAAAATGCTGGACTCAGACAACTTTGGAAGAGGCGGCTAGGTGGGTTAAATCGCTGGGAAGCCCTATATCTCCCCCGAATGGCACAACTCGACACCGCAGCCTCGCATTATGCTGACGGCAAAAATTACTTGTCAATCTGAAAAGCGGCAATTTTCGCAATGGTGCATAGACACCACAGCCCAGCTTCGAGGCAGCGCCACCAACACCCTTGCCCTACTTCAGTCGGTCAAAACTGAAGGATCGCCAGTGGGAACACCTATTTCTTGCTTGACGGCATGTCCAACACGGCCTTTACCATTCTCTGCACATCGGCTTCCGGCACGTGGCCGTGTGGCGGCATTGGCACTGGCCCATAAATTCCCGAGCCCCCCGCCTTCACTTTTGCGGCTACTTTTGCAGTGGTCGCCGCCGGATCTTTTTTATAGGCCTCCCGGTACTTGTCCGCAACGTCTTGGTATGCCGGGCCAACCAGTTTTCTATTGTCGGCATGGCATGACCTACAGGCATATTTCTTGTGAAGCTCGTCCATGGCGAGCACTTCGGTCGAGACAACCAGCACGACGGCGGCAAGAATCCCGTTGGCTAGACAATTCATGATCCTTTCACAAGTAAGTCGCATAGGCGCAAAACTATACGAAAAAACGCCGTCTGGCGCAAACAACACTACCCGTGCGCAGCGAGTGCCGGACTTCGACCGCGCACGCAACAAAGCATATTCACAGGATTGTGCTAACTTAGCGGGCGCGCATTCTCGTGAAATCTGTGGATCAAACTTGCTACCAGCGTTGATTCATTTTCAGCGACAATTCGTCAGCGTACGTTTACTCATTCCATTGGGGTCGTTATGTTTCTCGCCGTTGTCGCCGTTGTTATTCTGCTGATGAAAATTGCCGACATCAATCCGGTTGCCAATTGGTCCTGGTTCTACGTGATGCTGCCATTCGCAGTCCTCTTCTTTTGGTGGGAATTTTTATCGAAGTGGATCGGTTGGGACAAACGTGCTGCTGAGAGGAAGATGGCAGAAGAGATGAAACAGAATCAGGAAACAAAGAGGAAGAACCGTGGCTTCTAGCCTGAGCATTTCATGGCGGCGCGTTCGAAAGCGGGCGAGTAGGTGAACAGGCGAGCGATTTTTTGCCGGACCGACCACAGCATAGCGGGCTATGCTTCGGCAGGAAGGCGGAACATTGCCGTCCAATCGCCCGCGAGCGAACGTGCAGCCCGCATCCACAGCAAAACAGAAACGAGCCAAATTGGTTTGCCAATCGCCCAGAGGCAATGTCCTACTAAGCAACCGGCGACCCATGAAATATTCAGGCTGGTGTTTAGACGCCCAACGCTTCTTCAATCGCCACCCCTAGGCGTTGTAACTTCGCGTCTTGATTGGTCTGTCCGACCACCATCAATCCGACCGGCGCTTCACCACGCTGGTGGCAAGGCAGCGACCAAGCAGGGCGATTCAACACATTGTACGGGGCGGCATTGCGCAAGGTCAGCGAATTGATGCGGAACAAATCGTCGTCGGATCTGTCCAGATCAGCCAACGCGGGTGCCACAATCGGCACCGCTGGCGCAAGCAAGCCGTCAAAGGGTAACGTCGTTTTGTCGGCTGAGGCCATCAACTTCAAGCGCAGCTCCCGAAGGTTGCGATAATCAGACTCTTTCATTGCCGCTCCCAACATAAGCCGCTTTGACACGCGCGGATCAAACTGGTCAAACTGCGTTTCCAGCCGCTCACGATGCAGCTGGTAGGCCTCGTAACCGGAAAAATTCACCAGCTTGCTGCCATCGGCTTCGTCTTGCAACTCTTGAAATACGAATTCCTTGATCGTCGCCCCCGCACGCGAGATTCGCGTCAAGGCCGACGCAAAGGCACGCTCAACCTCACGATCCAATTCGTCCAGCATGATGGTGGTCGGCACGCCAAAGGTCAGGCCGCGCAAACGCGCAGGTTCGCGAGTTGAAATCGATTCGCCCGCCATGACACGATCGAGCAACACGCAACAATTCGCCGACACCCCAAGAGGACCGATTGAATCGCGCGTGGGGGATAACGGAAAGGCCCCCGCCAAAGGTACTCGAGACTGCGTTGGTTTGTAGCCGGCGAGCCCGCATAATGCTGCCGGGATTCGTACTGAACCACCCGTATCCGAGCCAATCGTCGCAGCCGCCATCCGGTCGGTGACACTCACCGCCCCACCAGAGGTCGAGCCACCGGGGATACGTCTGGTCGCACGGTCCCAGGCATTGAGCGGTGTCCCGTAGTGGCTATTAGTGCCGTGCCCACCATACGCAAACTCAGTCATATTGGTGCGACCAATCAAGATCAGCCCCGCTGCTTTTAGTCTCGCAATGGCTGGAGCGTCGCGCACAGCAGGAGGCGCGTGCGCCAATATCGTCGAACCGGCACGCGTCACCTCACCGGCCACGTCAAACAGGTCCTTGATGGAAATGGGTATTCCCGCAATCGGGCTTGCCACTTCACCACGGGCGCGAGCTTTGTCGGCTGCGATGGCAGCACGCCGCGAGCCATCCCGATACACCTCGATAAAAGCTCGTGCACCCTCGCCACCAGGATCGTCGATCGACTCAAGACACTGCTCAACGAGCGCCTCAGATGTTGTTTCACCGGAACGAAGTTCTTGGGCGAGGTCTGTGAGTGTTTTCATGCAGATTCGGAAGGGAGAGAAAGAGCAGTTTAGAGCACGAACCGAAACAATCTACAAATCGAGGATACCTACCTTGATGGGTGGGGAATTATTGATCTTTGGTCGCCAGAGCCTTGGCGGGGCGACGGGCGCGTGACCCGCATCCACGCTTCAGCGTCGGCTCAATTGAGCCGACGCTTTTATGCTTTGGTTAGCACCCATTGGATGATGAGTTTCACCACAAACCCGAGCATGCCAAACCCTAGCGCAAGAAATAAAACAAACGTACCCATCTTGCCGGCTTTGCTTTCCCACGCCAGCTGGGCGATGATAAACACCATGTAGAGCATGAATGCCGCGAGGCCGAAGCTCAGTCCAAAGGCCGATATCTGCGCTTCGGTAAAGCCAAAAATCACCGTATTTCCCCAACCGAATCGGGCCGCAAACGCGGTGCCAGTGTGGTCGTGTCAACCAGGTCGCGATAGGCATGCCAACTGGCGTGTCCGAGCAGCGGAATGATAAAAATCAGGCCGAACAGAGCCGTCGCGAAGCCGAACAGGGTGAGCAGCATCAATAGTGCCGCCCACAACGAGATTGGCAACGGGTTGGCCTGCACCACGCGCCAGCTGGTCAGCACCGCTGCCATCGGCTTGACATGCCGGTCCAACAGCATCGGCATTGAGACCACACTTGAGGCAAACACCGGTGCGGCCAAGACCCCGCCCAGAATTAGCCATAGCTCAAACACATGGGTGTCGGGTGCAGCAACAATGTGGCGAAAAAAATCTGCCGGATTGTTGATTGGTACCGGCGCAAACAATGTAATAAACGCCGCCGAGGTCAACACCCAGCCCGTGCCGGCAAATGCCAGCGATAAACCAAACTGCACCAGACACCAGTAGCTGTCCGGGTCAACGCGTCGATTGCGTCCCCAAACCGTCCACGTGCGCAGAAGTAACGAAAGATCGGCGGGCTCGCCTCTGTCCAGGGCGCGACTCAACGCATACAATCCTGTCGCAAGCACGGGCGCTACAACGAGGAAGCCTGAAAACGCCCCAGCCAACATCCAAAAGCGATCACGCGCAACAAAGAGTAATGCGGCACCAAAAACCGCCACTGCCACACCATGCGCAAGACTTACCATCGGACATTGCCAAACGTCGCGCCAGCCTTTCGCCAACCAGTGGAATGGCTGACTCGCCGACACCGTCCGAACGACAGCATGGCCGGCACGCGTACTGATCTGATTCATTGGCTGCATGGTTCGGATTTGAGGTTGCTCGTTAGCTGACTGCGTCAGCAATGGCCTTACCAACTTCCACCGTTGTTGCCGTGCCGCCCATGTCGCGCGTTCGCGGCCCATCGACTAGCACCCTCTCGATGGCGCGCACGACGGCGTCACCAGCGGCTTTATGGCCAAGAAATTCCAGCATCATTGCGCCCGACCAAATCTGTCCGATCGGATTCGCAATTCCCTTGCCAAAAATATCGGGTGCACTTCCGTGCACGGGTTCAAAACAGCTCGGGAACTCACGCTCCGGATTGAGGTTACCGGATGGCGCAATACCGATGGTTCCGGCACAGGCCGGGCCGAGGTCCGAAAGAATGTCACCAAACAAGTTGGACGCCACCACCACATCAAACCAGTCGGGATGCAACACGAAGTGCGCGGTTAAGATATCGACATGGTATTGCGAGGTTTTGATATCCGGATAATGCGCCGACATTTCCTTAAAGCGCTCATCCCAGTAGGGCATCGTAATGGCGATGCCGTTTGACTTTGTGCAGGAGGTAACGTGTTTTTTACTCCTTGTCTTGGCAAGCTCAAAGGCAAACTTCATGATCCGGTCGACGCCGCGTCTGGTGAAAATAGTTTGCTGCATCACAGATTCATACTCGGTACCGGCATATATACGCCCACCGATACTCGAATACTCACCCTCGTTGTTTTCCCGAACCACCCAGAAATCGATGTCCCCAGCTTGGCGATTGGCTAACGGGCTTGGCACACCCGGCATTAGCCGCACCGGGCGAATGTTGGCATACAGTTGAAATTCGCGGCGGATGGGGATCAGCAAGCCCCATAACGAAATGTGATCGGGGACGGTCGGGAATCCGACCGCGCCCAGATAAATCGCATCGTGGTGGCGAATCTGCGCGAGACCATCGTCCGGCATCATCCTGCCGTGCTCTAGGTAGTAGTCGCAACTCCAAGGCTTTTCATCCCAATCAAGTTGTAAGTCATAACGACGTGCGGCGGCCTCAAGTACCCGCATTCCCTCGGGCAAAGTCTCCTTGCCAATGCCGTCGCCGGCGATGGCAGCAATCTTGTGCTTTTTCATGTTTTGTTTCTCGTGCCCGGCAATGTAACGACTCTTGAGCTTCGTCGACTAGGCGTTCAGCATGGCATTCATATAGCGCAACCGTGCTGCCACAGACCGTATCATCGCCATGCCAATGGCGGGCTTGGTCTTGACAATGTCGATCAACGCCTTACGGTTCACCGCCAGCAATTTGCATTTCGTTTTTGCCGTAGCAGTGGCAGCACAAACCGATTGATCGAGCAACGCCATTTCACCGATAGTGGCCCCGATGCTGGCCGATTCGACCAAACCACCTTTGATGGTCACATCGACCTGTCCCCGCAGTATCACGTACATCGTTGCGCCGGCGTCACCCTCGCGCACGATCACACTCTCCGGCTCAAAATGCAGGACCGAAGCCCGCCCAAGCTGCACCTCTAACGTAGCCAGCAGCTCAGCGCTAAAAGTCGTAATCGCCGAAGGCGCGACGGTTCGCTTTGTCACCTTGCGCACCGCCAGACGGGCGGCGACAAAACGCAGACGGTCGAACATAACACTCATGAGCATCAATGCAAACTCAGGCATACGTGCCAAGCCCGCCTGCACCTCGGCACCATCCAGCGAAAAACCACTAACCGCCGTCTTTGCAGTGGCTGTCGCGCTACGCGCAGCCACCGCCTCGGTGCTCGGCAACTCACTAATGACCGCCATCTCGCCGACGACTTCACCCGACTTGACCACATCGAGCAATTTGTCATTTGCCGTCAACGCCACTTCGCCGCTGGCAAGATAGTACATTCGGTGGATAACTCGCTTGCCGAAAAAAACTTGTTTGCCGGATTTATCACCTTCTGCAAACAACGTAGTGCCAGCGGCGAACTGTTCGGGTTTACCAAATGCGCGAAAGAATTGTTCAGCGACCTTGGCGTCGTAGAACTTGCTGTTTGCAGGCTTGAAGGGTGCGGACGGCGTAGCCGGCGGTACGGGTTGGGATGACCCGGCAGGTGTTGTCTGCGGCTTTGTGAAATCAAAATCGTCGTCACTCATGGGTTTCGGTCAAAGTCGTTTATGGGTCGGCATTTCAAGGCAATATTGCCGGTAATTGCACGTCCGCTGGGCAGTTGTAAACAACTCTACTCGATGCGCTTTACCCGAGGCGCATTGCCTTTGCCTTCGATCTCTAGGAAGTAAGTGCCAAACGCGCCCCGCGTCACAACCACCTTCCGATTGTCACACTCACAAACTCCCCGGCTGTCATCGGTGACCTGCCATAACTGTCCATTGGCAAGGCGGATGCGGCTGCCTTGTTGCCAGCCCTCAAGCCGCCCCTTAATGGTGGACTCGATACGGTCCACGCCAACTGCGGTTTGCTTGGGCGGCAAACCAAACTCCGCCGCCTGGCCGAGCGAACGGCTGGTAGACCCCGCTGCCGCAGCCGCAGCATTAGTGACGGCTGGAGTTGCGGCAGTATCTGCCGAGGGCACCGTACCAGTGGGCATCTTGGCACTCGACGCCGAGCCTGCGGCGGCATTCACGACAATGGCATCGTAACAAGCCAGGCGCTTGCCGGGGTCGGCCAGAGCGCGACATTTCAGCAGGCCTGCCTCGTTTGCAACAGCAACATTGGCCGTGACTGCGATCATCGCCAAGCCGGCAACGAAGGCTGCTAACTTTCGAAGAGTGTTTTTTTTCATAGTGTTGACCCTAACAATTATCTGTTGCAATCCCGATTCGCGCTTTACTCAAACCAAAATGAACAGCGCGATCCACAAATTCGCCAGCGTACGAGCCATATACAAATCACCTTGAGTTTAGTGCCCTCAGACGCTGGGCGCGTGTACTTTAGCGTGACTGTCCACTACTAGCGAGATCATGGCAGCGTTACCCGCCGTGGCGGCGTTGTCGTCGTATGGCTTGATGACACCAAGTGAAGTTTGCGTTGGGCGCACACCCCGGGCCGCACGACAGTCAGACTTGATCTTGCGTTTAGCACCGGTCTGGCCTGGCAACTGCTCGTAAAACGATGCGACGTGCGGTGGTTCATTCGTTTTTAGAGTAAGGTGGCCGATCATACTTTCCCCGATCAGGAATTGGGCGCAAGAAAATCACGCCAGTATCGAATTCATGTAACGAAGCCGTTCGGCCGCCGCGCGCATCATTGCCATGCCCGCGCCGGGATTGGACTTGACGAGCGTGGTCAGTTGATCGCGATTCATCGACAGGAGTGCACAGTCAGACCGCGCCACAGCATCTGCCGCGCGCGGCAAGCGATCCACCAGCGCCATCTCGCCAAAAACGCCGCCCGCCCCGACCTTCTCGATGACGCGGCGACCAACTGCAATCGCCACCTCGCCTTCGAGCACCAAATACATGTTGGTGCCAGGATTGCCTTCCTTTATGATCTTGGCACCCTCGTTAAATCGTACGACTGATGCATGCCCGAGTCTATCGCGCAAGGCGGCGGCAAAACTCTTGCCGAATATCGCCGGTAGGCGATTGGCGCGATGTTTGGCATCGCTGCCACGACCCGCGAACCGGATCACCTGTGCACGCAAACGCTCGAACATCACACTCATCAACATCAGCGCAAACTCTGGTTGCGACCCAAGCCCTGTCTGCACCTCATCACCGTCCAGCGAGTAACACTTAATGTTTGACATCGCCTTCGCCGATGCCGTGCGTTTGGCCGGTATATCGACATCTGGGATCTCGCTAAGGACGGCCATTTCGCCAAATACGTCTCCCGGACCTGCTAGCTGCTCAACGATTCCTTTTCCAGTAAGCAAAACCTCGCCCTCGGTCAAGAAGTACATGCGATGCACGTTCCTTCTCGCGAACAGCGACTGATCTAGGGGAGTGGTCAGCGCTTTTGAAACAGACTTCTTGAAGATGCTCTGTTTGTTGGATTGTTCGTTCTCGGCAAAGATCAGCGCACCATCGGCGAACGTTTCGACTTTGCCAAACTTCTTGAAAAACACCTGCGCAGCGTTTGCATCGAAGTGGCCAACACCCGATTTGAAAACGATATAGCTGGAGAGATCGTCGCCTGGAGAAACGTGGGTAACCGCCATGACAAGCCTTTGCTGTGGAAGAGAAACGCGAGGAACGATTTTGCGCCAACTTGCGCTCAGTGGCACACACCACAGTAGCGATTTATTGCCACACGCCTACAATATTGTAGCTCGGGTGCGAAAAGGTCACAGCCAAGACGATCACCTTACCGAGTCCAACTGGCGCTATCATCACAGTCAGACATCGGTGGCAACCTGCAGCCTCCGTACGATCTGCGCCATAAGACTGGGAAATCATGGATCAACCAGACAAGGTACCTGCGTCACCGGCCAAGGTAAAACTCACCCCAAGCGCCGTGGTGCGTTACCTCGACCAACACGTGATCGGGCAAGACGAAGCAAAGCGGGCACTCGCCGTGGTGGTGTATCAACACTACAAAAAAATCACCCACGCCAACGAAGCGACAAACGCCTCAGCCGCAGCAATCGCGCTTGGTAAAAGTAATGTCCTGCTGATCGGGCCAACCGGCACGGGTAAAACACTTCTCTGCGACACTTTGTCACGTGCGATTAATGTGCCGTTTGTCACCGCCGACGCCACCTCTCTCGCACAGACTAAGTATGTGAATGAGGAAATAGAAGCCATCTTGCAGCGGCTCTTGAACAAGGCGGATGGCAACATCTCCAAGGCCGAACGTGGCATTGTGTTTATCGATGAAATCGACAAGCTAAAGGCCGCCGACCCACAATCGCGCTCGACGTCTGGCGAGAGTGTTCAACACTCGTTGTTGAAGATCATGGAAGGCTCATTAGTTAAACTGAGCAATGGTCAATCACTCGACACAGCGAACATCCTGTTTATTTGCGGCGGTGCGTTTGTCGGCCTTGAAAATGTCGTCGCGAATAGCAAAGCGTTCGGCTTCATATCGCTGACGGATGCGAATAACCAACTGATCCTCGACCGCCTCAATTCCCGCATCAAGCCTACTGATCTCATCGCCTACGGCCTGATCCCGGAATTTACCGGCCGGCTGCCGGTGGTGGCGAGTTTGAAGCCACTTTCGACTGCGATGCTGGTCAAAATCATGACCGAGCCGAAGAATTGCCTCTACAACCAGTTTCGCGAAGTCATCAAACGCGAGGGTGCCGAGTTGCACATCGCGCCACGAGTTTTTGAAGAAATCGCCTCACTCGCTGCGGAATACAAAGTCGGCGCGCGCAGTCTGCGCGGCATCTTTGAAGAAATGATTGCGCCAGTGCTATTTGTCTTACCCGATCGAAGCGATATCAAGAGGGTGGAGATTTCTTCCTTGTTTGAAGAGGCAAAGCTCTCAAGCGCCTAAGCGCCTTAGAATTTCAATGTCGCGATACGTGGACAATGGTCACTCGTTTCAATTTTTTGGCTTGGCACCGCGGCAACAGCGACTTTGCGCGACGAGATCACACCGGGGTTCAGTACCTTAAGTGCATCACTAATCACAATGTGGTCTAGCCCGGTAAAGCCGGCACAACCGCCGTCAGTCGTTGACAACGGCACTTGATGCAGATTGGGTGACCCGTCGGAAATTTCCTGCCAGAGATAACGCGTACTGACTTTCCCGTCGGGTCCGACTTTGTTGGGGCTCGCCGGGTCAGTGCCGTCTGCGCGCACTTCGTTAGGCTTCGGCGCCATCGCCAGTTCATCGTCGATGCGCCGATTGAAGTCCCCCAACAATATTAGCCGCGGGGTTTTTGCCCAGACGCTCTCAATCCAATTTTCAAGGATCGGGATTTGGCGGTTGAGAACCTCGCAGGCTTCGTTTGCATCCGTCAACAATCGTCCGGGAAAACGTTCATTGCTGTTGTTCACGCTGGCACAGGACGCCTTCAAATGTATGTTCATGAAGGTAACCGGCTGATCGTTGACGTTAAGCGTTAACGCCAGTCCCGGTCGCACGCGACGAAATGCAGCGGGGTCGTTAGGTGGGTCCTTGATGGCAAGTGCGGCTTCGGCGACGCACTGTCCGGGCTTCGAGGTTAGCGATTTGTCCCAAGCAAATGCGAGGGTCTGAAACGCGGTGTGCTTTGCATCGCAAACATCAAATTTTTCCGCGAACTTGCCAAGTACGATTTTGATCACCGCCGTTGAACGTACTTCTTGAAACGCAATCACACGAGCCCCATCGCGCTCGATGATGCCTTCCACGGTCTCGCGTAACTTGTCCAACTTTTCTTGATAGGCGGCCGGCGTGCGTGTCACATTGGGGTCAAGCCGCGGTTGTCCCGGTACGGGCGCATCACCACTTCGATAGGCGTTACATGGTGCAATTAAACTTGATGCTGCCGGCCCACCTGCTCCCTTGAGGACTGCCTCTTGACATTGGGTGGCACGCACTGTTTCTTCAGGTGTCGCCGCAGTCGCGCCGCGAACGATACGGGCGCGGGTGTCGCACCAATTCACGGCGGGTGAGGCACACACCTCCAAGTGTCGCTTGAAGTCGTCCGGCGTCCCCGCCCAAGCCATGTTAAATGCGGCGACTCCTGCGGAAAGGGTCGTGGGGGCAACGGCGGAGGTGGGTACTTGCGCACTGACACATGTCATCGCGGCGGTGAGGAACGTCAGCGCGACGGAAGAAAGGACGTTTGGCATGGATCACGATCAAAGTTAGGCAAGCCGCCATTATCACCAGTTCACCGGCCAATTTTCCGCTGCCTCCATCTGGTTATCTCCGCGCTGGAGCCCCGCCCAATACCCGTGCGGGCAGCATAACCACCGCGCGAATGAATGCAAACAGCCCCTCAAAGGCGATACCGACCAGTCGAAACGGCAGCGTGAATAGCCAGACGATTGGATAGAGCAGCAGCGCCAGTAGCGCAAGCGGCCAGCAGACCACGAACAGCAGTAACCAAAGCAAAAACTTAATCATGTAAGTTCCTCAATTAGATTAGATATGCGGTGGTGGAAAGATTAGGGCATCTGCGCTGGTTGCAACAACCTCCGCCGACGGTTTGCAGATGTAATCGCGCGGGTTGCGTCTCAGATCAACAAAACACCGAAACTCCCCTATCCACGGGTGCCTTCGAGCAAAAAAGCCCGAAGGTGCACACTACTCGGCGACTTTGGTGAAATCATTTCTGAAAATCAGGGTTGTAAACCACATAACGCAAGAAGCCGCTATGGGGCGTGAATTTGTCGTACATGCCTCGCGCGCGGTAATTGTTCTCCTTTGTCGCCCAATACACCCTCGCCCATCCTTGCGCCCTCATCTCGGCCAGCAGCCAATCGATCATCTGTTTGCCGACGCCAACGGCGCGCGCTTCGGGATCGACATACAGATCCTGCAAGTAACAAACCGGCTGCAAAGTGCTGGTGTTTTCATGCATGACGCAATTTGCGATGCCGACCACACGCCCGTCGACCTCTGCGACAGTGCCGAAGATACTCGACGCGGGATTCATCAGCCGCGACCACGTATATGCCGTGACTTCCGCCTCGGGTTCTCGGCTATAAAACAGGCAATACTCCGTCCATAGCCTGAGCCAATGGTTATAGTCAGCTGAGGCGGTCCTGCGAATGATGGTCGGCATCTCATCGTCCTGAAATAAATGAACCCGCAACATAGATCAAAGGTACGGCACAGGCCAATCACGAAAATGACCTCAACTGGCGTACGTCTAGTCAATCTCTGGGCGCGGCGCGATAATTATGACTTCGTTCTGCCAACAGGATCGCAAGCATGATCACTTCCCTCGTCGTCACCATCGTCGGTACCGACCGCCCCGGATTGGTTAGTGCCGTTTCGGACAAAGCCGCCGAATTTGGTGCCAACTGGGCGGATAGTTTGATGGCAAACCTAGCTGGACAATTCGCGGGTATTTTGTTGTTACAGGTACCGAGCCGTAACGCAGATATGTTGGTGGCGGCACTCAAAGAGCTCGACAGCGCCAACTTGCACGTGGCAATCGCGCGCGGTGCGGCTTCTGTCATCCCACTAAAGCCGGCACGTCGGATCAAACTTGAACTCATCGGGCAGGATCGCCCGGGGATCATTCACCACATTTCGAGTGAGCTCGCCAAACACGAGGTCAGCATTGAAAAACTGCAGACGCGCATTTCCAGCGGCGCGATGTCCGGCGAACAAATGTTCCACATGGATGCAGCCTTGATGGTTCCGACCGTATTGAGCGAGGACGCACTTCGTGCCGCCCTGGAGGGCCTTGCAAATGAACTGATGGTCGATGTTTCACTCGACGATCCGCGCGAGGTCGGCTAACGAGGCTTTGATCGACCGGCACCAATGGCAAGACCGTATGACGGTGAGGTCAATCGCCGGGTGCGATAATGCTGGCCTTTGACGAAATTCGACGCGCCGCATTATCAGCGCACACTATGACCACCCAGCTCTCTAACGAAATTAAACGTCGCCGTACGTTCGCGATCATCTCCCACCCCGACGCGGGTAAAACGACTCTCACCGAAAAACTGTTGCTGTTTGCGGGTGCGATTCATATCGCCGGTAGTGTGAAGGCCCGCAAAGCCAGCCGTCATGCGACCTCAGACTGGATGGAGATCGAAAAACAACGCGGAATTTCGGTCGCATCGTCTGTGATGCAGATGGAGTACCGCAACTGCGTGGTCAACTTGCTAGACACACCTGGCCACCAAGATTTCTCGGAGGACACCTATCGCGTGCTGACGGCAGTTGACGCGGCGCTGATGGTGATCGACGCGGCAAAAGGTGTCGAAGCGCAGACGCTACGGTTGATTGAGGTCTGCCGCGCACGCAACACGCCGATACTCACCTTCATCAACAAAATGGACCGCGAGGTATTGCCGCCACTGAAGTTGATGGAAGAAGTCGAGCAAGTCTTGAAGATGGATGTGGTGCCATTCATCTGGCCGTTGGGTATGGGTAAGTCGTTCTGCGGCGTTTATGATTTACGGCGCGATTCGATGCGGGTTTTTACGCCGGGCGAAGATCGTATGGGGGACACCGACGAGATTCTTGAAGGTATCGATAACCCCATCATCGCCCGGCGGTACGGTGATGAGTTGACCCAAGCCAAAGCTGAAATCGAGTTGATCCGCGAAGCCAGCCCCGCCTTTGATCGCACCGCTTTTTTGGCGGGTAAACAATCCCCGCTTTTCTTCGGCTCGGCGGTAAATAACTTTGGTGTACGCGAGGTGCTCGATGCGCTGGTGGACATCGCCCCCGCCCCGGTTTCCCGCGCAGCCATTGAGCGTATCGTCGAACCGGACGAAACAAGTTTCGCCGGTGTGGTATTCAAAATACAAGCGAATATGGACCCGGCACACCGCGACCGCATCGCCTTTGTGCGTGTTTGTTCGGGTCGTTTTGAGCGCGGTATGAAGCTGCGCAACACGCGAACCGGTAAAGATTTCCGTCCAGGCACGGTCGTATCGTTCTTATCGCAGCGCCGAGATTTGCTCGATGAAGCCTACGCCGGCGATGTTATCGGCATCCCCAATCACGGTACGCTGCATCTGGGCGATACGCTGACAGAAAAAGAAACACTACAATTCACGGGGCTACCATACTTCGCACCGGAAATATTTCAGACCGTAGAGATCAAAGATCCGATCAAATCCAAACAACTGCGTCAGGGCTTGCAACAGCTAGGCGAAGAAGGCGCGATTCAAGTCTTTCGACCGGTCTCCGGCGGTAGCCTGCTACTCGGAGCGGTTGGCACACTACAGTTTGAAGTGGTACTGCATCGCTTGAAATCCGAATACAACGTTGAGGCACGACTCGAGCCTTCGCGCTATAGACTCGCGCGGTGGATTACTTGTGACGACCCGAACGTTCTCCGTAAATTTATCGATTCGAACTCGCACCGCGTGGCCTACGACGTGGTGGATGCGCCCGCGTTTCTGGCTACACACACGTCTGAACTGGAAGTCTCCGCAGAGCGTTATCCGCAGGTGAAGTTTCACGCCATGCGCGAGCACGCGGGAAAGCACTTCGCCACGACAATGTAGGCAAGTTGCAAACCCGGTAACGCCTAACGTCAGCGCGCAAAAAACATAGGTGGGTATGGTACGAAGGAAGCTACGCCTAATGCCGCAATGCCGTTGATGTTTCCCATCGTTGCGCCCCGCCAGCAGCATCCTGCACCGCGACGCCCGCATAGAACATAGTCCTCGGTTCAAACAATCACAAGGCAGAAGACTCCCAACGAGACAGGCCGCAACTGTTAGACTGCTTCAACTGCATTTTCGATCGCGTTGACGAATTTATCGACGAACGTCTCTTTGAATATCAACGCTTTTACGCCTGCCGCCGCCGCTCTTGTTTGCAAGTCTTCGTCGACAAAACCCGACGCGATGACGACTGGAAGATCATCACGGATCATTCGTATCTCGCCAGCAACATCAACACCCGAGATACCGGGCATGTTGTAGTCAGTCACGACAACATCGAATGCATTTGGGGTCGCGCGCACCGCGTCAAGCGCTTCCTGCTGGTCAGTGAACGGGGAGATACGGAAACCTTTTCGTCCCAACAACCGGCTGGTCAGGAACACAATCGCTTCGTCGTCGTCCAAATACAAAATGCGCAATCCCGTGGCTTTCTTGGCGGCCAAGTTCCCTGCAGTAGTGGCGGGAAGTGCACTCGGTTTATACACAGTATCTGCGGTCGCCACTGGCAGATAGATATCAAACGTGGTCCCCACGCCCATCATACTCGTTACTGCAATCACCCCCTCGTGGCCGTCAACAATACCGTGCACCACCGACAGTCCAAGGCCAGTACCCTCGTTTACCGGCTTGGTTGTAAAAAATGGTTCGAAAATCCGCTCGACGGTCTCCGGATGTATGCCGGGGCCACTGTCTTGTACGGAGAGTCGCACCGCCTGGCCGGGATGACGCATCGCCATGGCCTGTAGCTTCGGCTGCGTGGCCAGCAGATTTTTGTCGAGCGTGATGGTGCCTAAGTGAATGTCGATGCGACCCTGCCCGGTGGGCATTGCCTGCATTGCGTTAGTCGCTAGGTTAATAATTACTTGTTGAATCTGTGTTGCGTCGGCCAGTACATTAGGAGTGTCTTTGTCGCATTGAACGGCAAGTGACAGCCGCATCGGCAGGGTCGCGCGCAATAACCGCCGTGATTCTTCGACGACGGCATCCAGTTTAAGTGACTTTCGTTCGGTAGGCTGTCGTCGACTGAACGACAAAATTTGTTGCACCAAGTCACGCGCACGCGTCGCCGCTTTGCGAATTTCGTCGATGCTTTCAAGCGCGCGTTTGTTGCCGGCACTATCCTCGCGCGCGAGCTCGGAGTTTCCAAGAATCGCAGCGAGTATGTTGTTAAAGTCATGCGCCACTCCGCCCGCCAGCGTCCCAACGGCCTGCATTTTTTGCGACTCGCGCAACTGGGCTTCCAGCGACACTCGCTGGGCTTCAGCGCGGTTACGTGCGGTGATATCGCGTATTGAAAGGCGCACGGCTGGAACACCATCGAATACCGTCGCAACTGCGTAGGACTCAATGTCAATTACCGAGCCGTCAAGTTTGATATTCTTTATGTGCGCCAGCGGCAACACTTCAACCCCCGCCGCAACCTGCTTGGCTCGCTCCGACACAACCTGTCGTGATTCAGGATGGACAAAATCCGCGACGGATCTTCCAACCAGCTGATCCTCGGTCGTTCCTCCGTAGAGACTCACGGCTGCTTGATTTGCGTAACGTACGACTCCATCTGCGTGCACCACGATCGCTTCGGGTGAAAGCTCAGTCAGCATGCGGAAGCGCTGTTCACTCTCGGTAAGCGCCTGCTCTGCACGGACGCGGTCGCTAAGATCCGTTATCACCGCGATTGAGCCTGTGTATCTACCGTCAACAAGCCGTGGTACGCCGATCACTTGTACCGGCACCGACGTACCGTCGCTGCGCCGAAAGCGTGCCTCATAGGTTGAGGACACACCAGCCGCACGCTCCGCCAATATCGTCGGTTGTCGCGCAGCGTCTCCTTCAACAAATATTTCGTCGTGGCCTTTGCCGATGAGTTCACTAGTTGAATAACCCAGCAACGTCGCTAGCGCAGGATTGGCAAATTCAACCGCCCCTTTGGGACTAGTCACGCTCACGCCTTGGCCCATCGCATTCAGTATCTGCGCGGCAAAGTCGCGCTGTATCTGCACCTCACGTTCTATCCGCTTACGTTCGGTCAGGTCAATGTCGAAGCAATAGATTTCAACCGGCAGCCCGCGCGTACCGATGACGGCATGACTAGCATAGACCTGCAATGGCACACCATCCTTACGCACCAACGCCATTTCCATCGGCGGTGGTACCTGACCGGTATCCGCCATCTGCCTGAGTGTACGCAAGTAATCAGGGCGCGCTGCCGCTGGCATCAGCAACTCGCCGATGCAGCGTCCCACTGCTTCGGCTGCCGAATAGCCATACAGCTGCTCCGAGGCGGCATTCCAATAGTGCACCCTTCCATCGATTGAGAAGCCCTGCACCGCAACTGAAGGCATGTTCTCCAGCAAATCGCCAAATCGTCGTTCACTTTCCCGCAGAGCGCCTTCCGCTTGCTTACGTTCGGTGATATCGGTGACAAAGCCATGCCAGAGAACAGCACCATCGTCTTCGCGATGCGGCATGGCGTTACCCTGTAGCCAACGCACCGTGCCATCGTCAAACTTGACCCGATACTCGTGCCGCCAAAGGGTCAGGCGCTCGGCCGACTGACTAATACTCGCCGCAACTGCATTGGCGTCATCTGGATGCAGGATGGCAAATACTCTTGATGCGTCCTCGCGGACATCCTCTGGCTTAAGCCGATAGATATCGCGGATTCCGGCGCTGGAGTAGGGAAAAGACGACGACCCATCAGCGCATAGACGGAACTGGTAGACCATTCCCGGCACACGACTAGCGATACGGCCTAGCAGGTTTTGCGCCTCTTTCGTCGCGGCTTCCCGCTCGGCGAGTGTTTGCAGCAACTGGTTAAAGCTAGTGATAAGTTGACCGACCTCGTCCTGGCGTTTGACGGCTAACGGTTGCGTCGGCAGCTCGACTCGCGATTGGCTTTTCATCGTCTCGATGGCCGTCATTATCGGCTTTAGCTGCCGCTGAACCATCCACCAGGTAATCAGACCGACGATCAGGGCGAGTACTATCGCTGCTGCAAGCAAGCGCCTAGTCAAGTCGTGAACGGGGGCGAATGCAACGTCCGTAGGCAGCGAGGCTCCAACGTACCACCCCGCAGAAGGAATGGATTTTGTCGCAGTCAGTACTTCGACCCCGAGAGTGTTGATCAATATCGCCGCACCTTCATTACCGCCAACAAAGCGGTCGATGAGTGGGTCCTTGCCCGGCGGCGGGAGGGGTTCCATCATGCGGCGCTTGTCGCCTGCCGAAATTATTTGGCGGTACTCAGGTGCCACCAACACAAGCCCACCGGTGTTGCCGATTCGAATATCGGCAACCTTATCTAAAAAGTTCGGTTCCCCTAAGTCGGTCACCCCCATCAAGGCACCGATAACGATGTCCTGAGCATCTCGGATCGGCACGGCCATGACAATTACCGGCGCGCCCGGCGTCTTGCCCATCAGTGGGCGACTGATGTTGACTTTGCCCTCTTTAAGAGCGGTGACAACATGCTCCTTGTCCATAAAGTTCAGGCTGGTAAGGCCGGTCAAAACCGGGGACGAGGCAATAGCAGTACCCGCAGCATCTGCCACAAAGATACCGCGATTAAACAAGCGTCGTTTAACTAGCGTGCGCCGCTCCAGATCGGCCTGTAACGCAGGAGCGTCAGCAAGAAACGCCGGTGTAAGAGATTGAGCGAGCGCTTGCAGTGAGCTCATGCGCTCTTCTACGTCGCTGTTAATCTGCGAGGCCGCAAGACCGACAGCGGCAACATGCTGATCGGCCAACAGTTGCTGCATGTGGCGGTGTAAAACCTGGCCGACGTAGACTGCCAACAGGCAGAGACTCGTCAGAAAAATCGCCAGTGTGAACAAGGCTATTCGCGTTCTTAGCGACCAGTTTCTAAAATTGAGGGGGTCGACTGACGGAATGGACATCAACGGGCAGGGTCGTTTGTGGCGAAGGTGCGTCACACACCGGCCAAACCAACGGTAGCCGCTACCTGACGCAAAGCCCCGACTTTATCACCGCTGAAGCGCTTCACCTAGCAATGGTGCTACCGTGTGACAAATGTGCTGGCGACAAAACGAGAGATGAACGCCGAAGTTATGCCACAAAACGATAGATGGCGATGTAATGAATCACGCTACCCCCCAACACAAACAGGTGCCAGATACCGTGCCAGTGCTTGAAGCGTTCATCGTAGAAATAAAAGACGGTTCCGACGGTATAGACCAGCCCACCGGCCACCACCCAGATGAAGCCGGACCATGTCAGCGCTTCGATCAAGGGCACAACACCGATCACCGCCACCCATCCCATGCCAAGATAAAGGTAGAGCGACAGCATGCGTTTCTTGCCTGCTAGTGTCAGCTCTTGCACGATGCCGAATATCGCCAGCCCCCAAATCACACCAAATAACGACCAGCCCCAGCCGCCGCCAAGCGTCACCAAGGTAAAGGGGGTGTAGGTGCCAGCGATCAGCAAGTAAATCGCGGCGTGATCCAGTCTACGAAAAATATGCTTTGTGCGACCGCGAGTGGAGTGATAAAGCGTCGAGCTGCCGTAGAGAAGGATCAAGGTCGTGCCGTAGATAGCGAAGCTCACCACTTTCCAAGCGTCGCCCTTGGAAGCCCCTGCAACAATCAACAGCACTGCGCCAGTAATGGCGAGCAAGGTTCCTAGAAGATGGCTGTAGCCATTAAATCGTTCCCCGTGGTACACCTCGTGCCTCTTTTGCGTAACGTTTTTCCTAGCATACCTGATTAATGCGATGGCAAAACTACAAGATTGCGCGCCGCAAAGTGTTTGTTGACCAAGATGAGATTCGCCTGGGCTGGGGTGAGAGTGACTGGTTGCAAATCCGTTTGCGGATGGCATGGCAACTGCTAGTCCAAGACGCCATTTTACGGATAGTCAGCAATGCCAATTTTTCCGTCTACCATTCAAGTTTGTATGCTACGCCGTAGATTGAGCGCAACCACGTCTCGTCACCACCCGCCTGAACAATCTTTCGACGAACATTCTTGACGTGGCTATCCACCGTCCGATCACTCACAACCCGGTGATCGACATACAACACGTCCATCAATTGGTCGCGCGAAAATACCCGCCCGGGCTGCCCGGCCAGCGTGTTTAACAGCCGAAATTCGACCGGTGTGAGGTCAAGGGATTTGCGGTTAACGGTCGCGGTGAAACGTTGTGCATCGAGCGATATCGGTATTTCCGCAACCGATTCACGCCCGGATTGTTTTGCCGCTGCCCGCCGCACGACCGCCTTCACCCGGGCAACAACTTCACGCGGACTAAACGGCTTACAAACGTAATCATCCGCACCAAGCTCCAGACCCAGCAACCGGTCAATTTCTTCGACGCAAGCCGTTAGCATGATGATTGGCACCGTGCTGAAGTCGCGCACTTCCCAACAAATCGACAGGCCATCTTTACCGGGCAACATGACATCAAGCAGGATTACATCCGGATTGTACTCCCCCTTCTGCAATGCCTGAACCAAACCAGTTCCATGGTCGACGTGTGAAGTCACAAACCCCGCCGCGACCAGGTAGTCGCACAATAATGCGGCGATTTTGGGCTCGTCCTCAACCACCAGCACCGAAGGCGGACTTGCGGAAAGTATGGCGGGTGACACTACAGATGGCTTCAACGATTCATCCATTACGGGTGCATCGCGGTTGCAGCGGGAAGGCTCAACGTGATGCGCAAACCGCCCAGCGGGGATGCGCTTGCCACCAGCTTACCGCTGTGCGCCTCCGCAATATTCCGGCAGATCGAAAGCCCGAGACCGGCCCCACCGGCCGCGCGATTGCGCGAACCCTCCACCCTGAACAAACGATCGAATATTTTTGGCAGCAGCTCGGTTTGCACACCCGGTGCAGAGTCGTCGACGGTCAGCACCACGCTCGACGAAGATCCGCTTCCGAGACATGAAGTCGTTAATCGCACCACGCCCGGTGCATCGGTGTAACGCGCACTGTTAACCAGAAGATTGGCGATGAGTTGGGACATCCGCTGGGTATCCAGCCTGACCATCAGCGGCTCACGGCTCAACGCGGTTTCAAGCGCAAGGCCGACGTCGCGCAAGCTCGCATGGTACTCACGCTCGACATCGGCCACCAGTGCGTTGAAGTCAAGCGTCACAAACCGGTATGTCAGCGCGCCAGCATCGGCGAGGGAGAGCTGGTATAGATCATCGACCAAGCTGGTCAACCGACTACACTCGGCCTGCAGTGAATCCAACGCTGGCTTCGATAATGGTCGTATACCATCTTGCATGGCCTGAATCTCCCCACGCAGAATCGACAGTGGCGTACGCAGTTCATGGGCGATGTCGGCACCCCAACGCCGACGAGCATCTTGGTTCCGCGTCAAGGTTTCAGCAAGGCAGTTGTAGTTTCGTGCAAGCTCCCCCAACTCATCGGTGCGACCGCTCTCAATGCGCGCTCGATAATCGCCTGCGGCAAGTTGCTCCATACGTACACCAAGCGTTTTGACCGGCTTCAATAACCAGCGCGCCAGCCCCCAAGCGGCAAACAGAGCGGCAATGGTCGCCGCCACACCCGCCATCACTGCGTGCGACATTTGCGAGCGCACAAATGCCACATCAAGATCATTGTTCAGCGCAGGCTGTGGTGCGAGCAACAAACTGCCGACCACTTCAGCGCCCACGCGAATTGGCAGGCTGGGCTAATTTGCCGGGACAGCCGGATTACCAATCACACGGTGTCCGCGATCATTAATCAGCGCCACACGCGACGGTAAACTCAATGCATCAATCCGCGCCTCAAACTTCGGCTGCGGCATCAACCGACCGTCTTCAGTCCGTCGACGCGGGGGATCGTCTAGTGGCGGAACTGGGCGCTCGCTGCCACGCTGCGGGGCATCGTCAGGCGGTCGAGGTGGCCGTAGCTCCGGCTCCGTTTCGGGGGTATCTGCCGCAGTCCGCCGCCCCTCGATATATGCGTCAAAGGTGCGCGGTCGTCCGGCCAGAAAGCTCCAGTCGCCGGTTTATTCGTAACGCCTCCCAAGTTCTTTCACGGCATTTTCAACGCGCACCGTTGCCTGTTGATTGACGTACGCCAAAAAGTCGCGCTGAAACGTGCGCCGCTGCTCAAGCGTCAGCACAATGACCCCCGCGACACTCAGTGCAGCGAAAGTAATGAAGAGTCGAACCCAGAGCGGAAAACGCATGGCGCGCGATGAAGAGGGCTAACGAAAAAATGGACTTCGCGGTGGAACTACTGTGACGCGGGTAACAGGCTACTCGGAAAACCGCGCCGCCGTTATGCAGGAGGCTGCAATCTTCGCAATTTCTACACAATTCTTACGCTTTGTTTCTACAGAAGACTCCTTATTTGGCGGGTGTTTTCGGCAGAAAAGATCGGGAAGTTCCCCCCAATAGGCGTGTTTTGTGAATTGATCTGTTCAAGTTGCGGCAATTTTCGAGGGTAACCTCAGCTTGGTTTGATGATCGTCAACATGGACTTTGCCGCACTGCGCAAACTCCTCTCATGATTGATCCCCATGAGAAAGTGAGTAGCAAAATGAAGCGCAAACCACCACTGGCTTTGTTGGCCGCCGTTACCGTTGCCTCGACCCTCGCCACACCCGCTTTCGCCGAAGAAGGAACTTACATGATGCGTGTGCGCGCATTAAACATGCAGGTGGATAACGGCAATTCTCCAGACGTGACGGGTGCCAAAGTTGAGCTGAACAACAAAACATTTCCCGAAATCGATTTCGTCTACAATTTCACCAAGAATCTCGCCGCTGAGTTGGTGCTGACGTACCCGCAAAAGCACGATGTCAAGCTACAGGGTAACAACATCGGTAGCCTGAAACACCTGCCGCCTACACTGACCCTTCAGTACTACTTTGCACCGGGCAATAGCGTAAATCCGTACGTCGGTGCGGGTATCAATTACACCCGATTCATGAGCGCGAATCTGCCAACTGGCATCTCGACCGATAAAGATAGTTTCGGTCCCGCCGTACAGATTGGCATCGACTTTGAAGTCGCCAAAAACACTTACATCAATCTCGACTTCAAACGGGTAAACATCAAGACGGATGTCAAGGTGAACGGGGCAAAACTAACCACGTTAAAGGTGGACCCAAATCTCGTCAGCATCGGAATTGGTTGGCGCTTTTAGCCTGAACATTTATGGGGGCGCGTTCGAAAGCGGGCGAGTAGGTGAACAGGCGAGCGGTTTTTTGCCTGACCGACCACAGCATAGCGGGCTATGCTTCGGCAGCAAGGCGGAACATTGCCGTCCAATCGCCCGCGAGCGAACCTGCAGCCCGCATCCACAGCAAGAGAGAAACAAGCCAATTTGGTTTGCCAATCGCCTAGAGGCGACGTCCTGCTAAGCAACGACCGACCCACGAAACATTCAGGCTAGTATGGAGACTGTTCCATTTCGCAAACCGGCGCAAAGATGAAGGCTCTACTCTACATTTGCTGTCTGGCGTGTCTTGCCGCCTGTGGCACGCCGACCTTGAGCAGCCACTTTATGTCGCCGGGCCTCAACGATAACAAAGCCGCACTCGTGGTCGTCGGCATGGACGCCGCCAGTGTCACTGCGATACTTGGTCAACCACATCAACTGGTACGCTTTGACAACCTCAAGGCCACCGCTTGGGACTACCGCTACATCGACTCGTGGGGTTACATCATTGACTTTTCAGTGATGATCAGCGACAGCGGCAAAGTGCTCAACAAGGTCTCGGCGCGAAACTATGCCGATAACACCTGACGCCGCGGTCCGTTTCCGCCTAGATTGAATGTTTCTGGCTAGATCATGCGATCAGCGGCCACAAAATACTTGCGCGCGTACGCGAGTAACTGAGCGTCGGTGGGATGGTCAACCGTCTCCACACCAATCAAGTGGCCGTTGAGCCCAGGATGGGTTCTTGAAACGTGTTTGACAAACGCCAGTTTGGCGTTGGCGGGGCCTACCACCAGCCATTCACGCACGTCACGGACTTTTTCGATGATAGCGTTGAAATACTCAGGATGTTCGGCGGCTTTACCGGATCCGACGGTATCCGCCTTGTGATGCTGATGCTCGCGCCGATTTGGCGCGTGAATAATGATTGCCTTATCAACCGCTTCGCGCGTAAAGGTAATGATGTGGGCTTCGCTATGGTCGAGCCAGATGACGACATGATTCGCTTGCATGGGGGGCTTCCGTGACTAGTGTGGATGTCTCAACTATGCAGCGTTTACATCCTCAGCGTTTGTGCTGCATCAAACATTGCATCAAAACAGCTATGTTGCGCTCAGACGCCACAGCGAAGTGACTTCTTTGGCACGCGCTGCATGCAAAGCATCGGTGGTGTCAGAAATGCGGGGGTGAGAGGGCTTGATGTCAATCCTCCCGCGAACCATCAAGCCACTTTCGGCGATCCAGGACAAAAGAGTCTCGCGCGAACGCAGACCCAAGTGTTCGGCGAGGTCGGACAGTATCAGCCAACCCTCTCCACCAGGCTCCAAATGCGCGGCAAGCCCACTCAAGAAACCGCGCAGCATGTCGCTATCCGGGTCATAAACAGCGCGCTCCAAGGGTGATGATGGCCGGGCGGGTAGCCAAGGTGGATTACACACAATCAGCGGCGCGCGCCCTTGGGGAAACAGATCGGCCGCAATCACCGACACTGTCTCCTGCAGTCCCAACCGGCGCAGGTTGTCACGCGCGCAGATCAGCGCGCGTGAATCCATGTCTGTCGCAATCACCCGGCTGATGCCGCGATTCGACAAAACTGCAGCCAACACACCTGTACCGGTACCGATGTCGAACGCCGTTACCGGCGTTGGTGTCGGCAGGGGCGCTTCGGCCACGAGGCCGACGTATTCGCTGCGTATCGGCGCAAATACGCCATAGTGTGGATGGATGTGTTCTCCCAGCGCGGCGATTTCCACGCCCTTACGCCGCCATTCATGAGCACCGATGATGCCGAGTAATTCGCGTAGCGACGCCACCGATGGTCGGTTGGTCGGCTGTCCCCACGCCTCTTTTAACGCCGTTTGCACCTCTGGCGCACGACCGAGGGGCACCGAAAAATCGGAATCGAACGGAATCAGCAGCATCGACAAAGTGCGCGCGCGCTGTGAACGACTCAAACGATGCCGATTGAAGGCATCGATCAGCAATTTTGGATGTTCCGCATTAGACGCGGGCCTGTTTGCTGCCGTTGCAGCGTACCGCCTCGCCTTGACACTTTTCGCATCAACTCGGCGCGCCAACGCAAGCAACAACTGCCGGGCATTCTGGTAGTCACCTCGCCACAACAGCCCCGTACCTTCACACGCCAGCCGATAGGCACTATCGGCGCTGATGGTGTCATCGACTACCATCAGACGTTTAGGCGGCTGTGCGCCATTCTCCGCCCGCCAGATCGCGGTGTGGGTACGGCCCGCTTCAGTCCAGGTAATGGTGCCGATTACCGCTTTGGTCTCAGTGGCCAAAAATCAACTTTCTATGTGTTTAATACGGGGTAGCAATCGAGACGCAGTTCAGTCTGCATGCTACCCTCCTCGGCGTATCCATGCTGATTTGCTGATTCTCGGCAAATCGCGCAACATGACAAGCAGCAGAATTCTACTCACGGAGCATCTCATGTTCGAATCCGCTGAAATTGGCCACAAGATAAAAAAAGCCGAGTTCGACCGACAGACACCGCTGTTGCGTCAAGCGCTACTCACCGCCCAGTACAAGTTGCTTGAGCAGAACAAGGCTGCGGTGATTATTCTGGTGAATGGCGTTGATGGTGCCGGCAAGGGGGAAACGGTGAACCTGTTTAATCAGTGGATGGACCCGCGCCACATTCACACCCATGCATTTGGTGCCGCAAGCGACGGGGAACGCGATCGCCCGGACATGTGGCGATTCTGGCAGGCGTTGCCGCCCAAGGGTCGCATCGGAATTCTATTTGGTTCATGGTACACCGACCCAATACTCCACCGGGTGGTGAGCCGACAACGGGGCCAAGGTCGCGACAAACTCCGCAGCGCGGATAGCGACCAGACTCGGGATCACGAGCGTGATGCGCGATGCACCGCAGTGTTTGAAAAGCAGCTGGCGCGCATTCGCGACCACGAGCGCATGCTAGTGGCCGAAGGTGCCGCGATTGTCAAACTCTGGTTTCACCTCTCAAAACACGCCCAGGCGGAAAGACTGAAGGCGTTGTCGGCCAGAAAGAACACGGCTTGGCGCGTCACCAAAGACGACTGGCGGCAGTACAAGCACTACGATGAATTCATCGAAGTCTGCGAACTGGCGTTGCGCGAAACCTCAACCGGTGAAGCCCCCTGGCACATCATTGAAGGTAGCAACCACGCTTACCGCTCTCTCGCCGCAGGCAATTTGCTCCTCAACGCCCTAGACAGAGCACTTAACGGCACTACCACTACTCTCGCCCCCGCAGAGCCGCTACCCGAGCGGAGTCTTGACAAACTTAGCATCTCAAATACCGCCGACTACAGCCGGTCGTTGGGTCGCGCCAGTTACGAGCGACAGCTAACCAAGTTGCAGGGTGAGTTAAGCCTGCTCACACGCCACAAACGGTTCAAGGACCGCTCGCTGGTGCTCGTGTTTGAGGGCATGGACGCGGCCGGCAAGGGCAGCACCATTCGACGCATTACCGGTGCCATTGACGCACGTCTATATCGCGTGGTGCCTATTGCCGCGCCAACAGACGAAGAGCGTGCGCAGCCCTACTTATGGCGCTTTTGGCGACAAATTCCGGCACACGGCCACGCGGTAATTTTTGACCGCTCATGGTATGGCCGGGTGCTTGTCGAACGTGTGGAAAAACTATGCAAACCGACCGATTGGATGCGTGCCTACCACGAGATCAATGAGTTCGAAGACACGCTTACCGATAGCGGCAGCATCGTCCTCAAATTCTGGCTGGCGATCACTCAGAAGGAACAGCTTAAACGCTTCAAGCTGCGCGAGAAAACGCCACACAAGAATTTCAAGATCACACCAGATGACTGGCGCAACCGCAAGAAATGGCCTGCCTACGAACTTGCGTTGTCGGATATGATTGATCGCACGTCATCCGAAATTGCGCCGTGGAATGTAATCGCTTCAGACGACAAACTTTGGTCACGCATTGAAGTGCTCAAACGGCTGTGCGAGACGATTGAGAAAGCGCTCTAGACGCTGTTTGGAACGGGTGCGGCGGTCTGCCATGCGGGGCGCAACGGCTTGGTCATCTGTACCAAATGTAACGGCATCCGGGCTTTTTCAGGAACGGGGAACGGCACGACGCCGTAAGGCGTAAAGCCTAATTTCTCATAGTAGCCGAACAGGTTTTCACGCACATTCACCACGGTGATATCGAGAAAGTCGCATCCTGCGGCCAGCGCATTTTGTTCTACTGCGTCGATCAACACTTTTGAACTTCCGCGTCCCTGCACGGCGGGATCGACCGATAACAAACCAAGGTAGGCACGTGTACCGGTAATCGAGGTGAACACCGTGCCTACCAATACCCCATGGGCGGCTGCATCCTCAAGTACGAAAAAAGTACCCGATTGAAATCGCGCATGAATGTCCTCAAAACTAGTGCGGTCGCCCATCACGCAAAAATCCTCCACGCGGAAAGCGGCGTTGATCAGCGTAACAAGTTGGTTGATCTCTAAGAGGTTGGCGCGGCGGAGAGTTGTTGAAGTCATAATTGATTGGCACTCTTGATTGGCACTCGCGAAAAACAAGCAAAGCCGGGCCGCAAACGCGAGCCCGACCTGTTCACAGCGAGCGCCTACTGGCGCTTGCGCTCTTCTTTCTTCAGTTTCTTCGCCGCTTTCTTCTCTTTCGGCGTTTTTGTTGCCGCTTTTTTTGTGTCTTTCTTGGTGTCCTTGGACTTGCTCATGGCCATGCTCCTCATCGGGGTTGCGTCGCGTAAAAGTCAATTAATTACCGCCAGCATCGGCGATGTTAGCGTGTTTATCGCCCCGCTTGCGCTACCAAACACGGCCAAGGCCTGAATCACCTAGCTCACCCTGCTTTTCGCGCCTAACGCGCCCATCGTCAGCCATGCTTAGCTTACACCAGTAAGCGACGCGCCAAAAAGGCCGTCGCCGCTCCCGCCGTCGTGACCACACCGCAAATTCTGCCGCGCGGCAGTGTAATTGCCGTGGCCGCTGCGCCATTCACTCCACCGACGCCGTTTGTGAAGAAAAAGCCCACCTGGGCTTAGCGTCAAGAGTGAAAGTCGCCGATTGACGGGTACTTTCAAGCAAAAATGGCTGGAAGCACCCGTCTAACCTAGGGTTTGTTCGCACGATCCCAAGACGCGACCCGACGCAAATTCTCACGGTAGCGCCGACTCACGGGCAGCGTCCTGCCGTCGCGCATCTTGGCGCGCGCGTCGCCCGATTCAAGCGGCTCGATTGATTCAACGCAATCGAGATTGACGATATAACTTCGGTGCACACGCACAAAGCGCTGCGGATTGAGCCGCGTTTCTATCTCCGCCATAGTTGAGCGCAGCGGGTAATCCCGGCCACGCACCCGCAGATTCACATAGTTGCCCCATGCCTGCAGCCACTCGACCTCCGCCGCCGGTAAGAGAAATTCCTTACCGAGCTTCTTCACCAAGAAGCGTTCGGGTAACTCTATTGGCTCCACTGGCGGGCCTGAATCGGGTGCGGCCAGCAAAGTTGCTTCGCCCTGCACGCGCAGCAGCACGAGTTGGTAGAAGCCTATGGACAGCAAGATCGAGAAATACGAGCGAACGTCTTTCAGATATTCGTAGAACAGTTCGCGCGGCCAATTGCCGAAGTCATAGGTGCTGCCTTGCATGAGATATACGATTTTGCGAATGGCCACCATGCCGAGGACGTGCAACAAGCAGTACCCGCCGGACGCCAAGAGGTGCCACTTCAAGTTGGATCGCCATGTGCCGAAGCTGATCGGGAAGCGACGCATCATCGCCACAACAGCAGGGATCAAAGCCAGCATGACGAGGCTGCTTGACCATTCCCAAACTGCCGGTTTCCAGGCGGCAAACCCGAGCTGGTGGCGCTCAACATCCATCGCCACTACTACCGTATTAAAGGTGGCGTTTAAGCCGTACAAGACGACCCAGAAACCCGGCTCCACCACCGGCTGCCAAGGCCGGTAGCGCGCCAGCCAATCCGGCTCTACCCCCGCTGGCAATGGCGATGTGGTGAGGACGGGCGGGGTGACGGGCTTGGTGGCCGACTTGGAAACATCAAAAGGAACGCGTGAATTCATGCCGCAAATTGTACTGGCGGGTAGGATGCGGTGCGCTGAATTTTGCCCCCGATTTCCACCACTTGTCACTAACGGCCATCAAATCAGCACATTACGATGGCATTGCGATAACGCACTCCGTAACGTGCGCCGGTCATTCACCCCTTGGTTATCACAATGAACCGACGCCACGACATCGATGCGCTGCGCGCCATCGCCTTTGGGCTGCTCATCGCCTATCACCTCGCCATGTTCTACGTCGCCGATTGGAGATGGCATATCAAAAGCGAGCACCTGTCCGAATTTCTACAAGTCCCGATGCTGTTCGTCAACCGCTGGCGCATGGACTTGATCTTCATGATTTCCGGCATCTCGGCCGCGTTTATGTGGAAATCCGACCGGGTCCTTGCGTTTTTCAAGCAACGTAGCAAACGCCTGTTGCTGCCGCTGTTGTTCGGTTGTTTGGTCGTCGTGCCGGTACAGCCGTACTGCCAAGGCGTGACGAATGGACTGGTTGAACCAGGCTTTGTGCAATTTCTCTATCGCTACTATGTCGGCTACGAGTGGCCGAAGGGTGCTTTTGACGGCTGGAAGCACAGCTTTACCTGGAATCACCTTTGGTATCTGGTGTACCTGTATCTCTACACCGTCGTACTGGTGCTGATCCACAAGCCTCTCGCGTCACGTGCAGGCAAGCCCCTTGAACAGACCTTCACCAATCTGCGCGGTTGGCGTTTGCTCATTTGGCCCGCCGCCCCATTTCTGATTTACACCGTCTTGCTGCAACCGCACTTTCCGAATAACAACGGACTGACGAAAGATTGGTATGCACACGCCACCTACTTCACGATGTTCTTGCTCGGCTTCTGGCTGGCCAAATCTGGCGGACTATGGAACGAGTTGCGTCGACTGCGTCAGGTGTCGCTGGCAGTCGCGTTATTCGCGTATTTGTTCTACCTCTTGACCCGCATTGGTGCCAACGATGAAAGTGGAATTCACGAAATCCTGCCCATTTGGGTGTTCCGCAATCTGTACATGTGGGCAGCACTTTGCACCATTTTCGGCTGGAGTTTTCACTTACTCAATCGCCCGTTGCGATGGCTGCCTTGGGCTAATGAAGCGGTCTACCCTTGGTACATCCTGCATCAGAGTGCCATCGTTCTATTCGGCTACTGGCTTATCCCGTTGAAGCTGGGTGCAATCGCCGAGCCAATCGTGTTGACCGTCGGAACGGTGCTGGCCTGCTGGGCCCTCACCTCTGGTCTGATCCAGCGTGTCCGCTGGCTGCGGCCGTTGTTTGGCCTGAAGACGGTTGGGCATCCCCACACCGCATGATGCGACGAACCGACGATTTAAGGGCATAGATCGTCGGCCATTACAATTTGATTTAGGCAAAATGAGATGCCGCCTCATTTGCCAGCGCATTCATGCCTGCCTGTGTGGAGTCATCTGTAGCGAACCAACCTTCCTGCGAGGAAATCCCCATGAAACGCGTCTTCAAATGGCTCGGCATTGCCATTGCATCTCTGTTGCTAATCGTCACCGCTCTCGGCCTGCACACGTGGTATGCCAAGCCGCTGTCGATAGACTGGTTCTATACCAAGGTGTTCGGTGAATTTGCGCTTGACAATCCCGAACTGCTGACCCAGTTGCGAATACTCGAGCAAGTTGGTATCCGAGGTCATAACGCCAAGCTGAGTGATTCTTCACCCGCCGAGACCGAGCGCCAGTTCGCCAAACTGAAGGCCAACTATGAAACGCTGAAGAGTTACGACGGCAGCGGCTTCAAAGGGCAGGACCGGCTCTCATACGATGTACTTGAGTACTTCCTCGGCACTCAAGTGCGTGGTGAGCCTTGGAAGTATCACGACTATCCCGTCAACCAAATGTTTGGCATTCAAAGTGCGTTGCCGAATCTGCTGACCGAGACGCAGCAGGTCAACGACGCGAAGGACGCCGAGCATTACCTTACGCGCGTGGCGTTATTCCCGAAAAAAATGGATGAGGTCATTGAAAGCCTCAAGGTTCGTGAAGCGAAGAAAATCATCCCGCCGAAGTTTGTGGTCGAAAAGTCCCTCGGGCAAATTAAGGCGTTTATGGACCCGGCCCCCGCCAGAAACGCTTTGGTCTTGGGGTTAAGAAACAAACTGGACAAAATTCCCGCCGAGAAAATGGACCAGCCGAGCCGCGACGCGTTTCTTAAGCGCGCTGAAGATAGTGTCACCGCAAATGTACTGCCGGCTTACACCAAACTCGCCAAGTATCTTGAAGCGCTGGGGACCAAGGCGCTCGAGAACAACGGCGTTTGGGCGCTTCCCGACGGTGAGAAGTTCTACAACTATCAAATTGAGTCGATGACGACGACCAAAATGAAAGGTGAAGAGTTACACGCACTCGGTATCAGCGAAGTGGCGCGGATCGGTGCCGACATGGATGCCATTCTCGAAGCAGAAGGTTACAAGCAAGGCACCCGTGCGGATCGTTTGGCTGCACTCTCCAAAGCCCCGTCGCAGTTGTACGCCAACAACGACGAAGGGCGCGCGCAAATCCTCAAGGATTACACCGCCATCATCGAAGAAATCAATTCCAAAATCGACCCGCTATTTGGTATCAAGCCGAAAGCCAAAGTCAGTGTTGAACGTGTTCCGGAATTCACCGAAAAGGGTGCGCCGTTTGCTTACTACAACCCACCCGCGATGGATGGTTCAAAGCCCGGCGTCTTTTACGCGAACTTACGCAAGCCCGACGAAATCGCCAAGTTCACGATGCGCACACTCGCGTACCATGAGGCCGTTCCAGGCCATCACTTACAGATTGCCATCGCGCAGGAGTTAAAGGGCCTGCCAATTTTTCGTACCGTACTGCCCTTCACCGCCTATGCCGAAGGCTGGGCGCTGTACGCTGAACAACTCGCTTGGGAGCAAGGCTTCCAAAAGAATCCGCTCGACAACTTAGGCCGCTTGCAAGCCGAAATGTTTCGCGCAGTACGGCTGGTGGTTGATACGGGTATCCACGCCAAACGTTGGACACGCGAACAAGCCATTGAATACATGATCGCCAACACCGGCATGTTAGAGGATGAAGTCGTCGGTGAAATAGAGCGTTACTTCGTGGCCCCCGGACAAGCGCTCGCCTATAAAGTCGGCATGATGAAAATTCTGGCTTTACGTGAAAAGGCAAGAACCGCACTCGGACCAAAATTCAATTTGCGCGACTTCCACGATGCCATCTTGAAGAACGGTTCGCTGCCGTTGGAGATTCTGGAACGCGTGATAGACAGTTACATCGACGAAAAGAAGGCTTAACTTGAAAGATGTGGTCACCAATAACTACGGACGTCTTCAGGCGTTTTGGCCTAGAAACGCCCGTACTTATTGGTCTTTAACTGCCGCGTGTCGCTCGATACTCTTATACACGTCGCAGCGGGTCAAGCAACTCCGATAAACCGTTATGATCCATTTCGCGCATCAGTTCGAGCAAACGACCGAGCTCTCCTTCCGGAAAACCTTCCCGCGCAAACCAGTGCAAATAGTTGCCGGGTAAGTCTGCCAATAAACGCCCTTGATACTTGCCGAACGGCATTTGCCACGTGACGAGTTTTTCTAGGTCTTCCGGGTTCAACTTGCCTGCCTGCCAATGTCTAACGCGGATTCTGGGCCAGCGGTGTGATGCCCTGCTTCTCCAGGAAAGCCCGCAGCGCGACGGCGATGCGCTGCACTTCGGACGCTACAAAACCGCCGTGCCCGCCACCAGGGACAGTGATCATTTCGTTGTTCACGCCTGCTTTTTTCAACGCCTCATGTAAACGTACTGAGTGCGCGTATGGCACCAGTTTGTCGTTATCGCCATGAATACTAAAGATCGCCGGCAAACCCGCACGAACATATTGAATCGGTGAGAGGCTACGCGCCAACAATTCGCGGGTTGGCGTCGCACCCAACCACTCGATGGCGTAGTGTTTCGCGTTCGGTCCCGTCAGTAGGTCTTCAATGTCGACAATGCCGAAGTAATTGACGATGGCTGCCACCTTTAGCGTCGGCTCGTCGCCACTCACCCAACGCGTTGCGTCATCGGTTGCACAAGCGCGGTCAAACGGGTTGCCGGTCGGCAACATACCCGTGATCAATGCCAGATGCCCACCCGCCGATCCGCCGGTGAGAATAACCTTGTTCATATCGAGCTTATAGTCTTTCGCGCGGCGCGAAAGCCAGCGCAACGCACAGCGTGTGTCCTCCACAGCGGCGGGTGCCGGTGAGATGCGCCCCAGCCGATAGGCGACGTTGGCGACCGCAAACCCCATTTCCAGATACGGCAGCAGTGAAAGCACTGCAGCCTCTTTGCGTCCTTCCACCCATCCGCCGCCATGGAAAAACACCACCAGCGGAGCAGGGCCGACTATATTTTGTGGCAAGTACAAATCGAGCTTGAGCTCGACGTTATTGGCGATCGAATACGTCAGATTTGGTTGAATCTGGTAGCCGCCACTCAGCGCATGCACAAACTCCACCACCGTATCGGCGCGTTTGGTTGTCGACGTTTGCACAATTGTGGTCGGTGCTTGCGGCATTACCGTTGGTGCTTGCGCCATTGCCACACCACAAATCGTACTCAATAAGCCAATCACCAGAGCAGAACCAAACAAACCGCTGCATGTTGCCATACGAACTCCCTTCGTTTACTTTCTGACAGTCTAACAAGGTTCGTCGATCGGGAAGCCGATACTCTCCCCGCCTGAGAAGCGCGCCGTTAGCCGTTAAATGGGTAGCCCGCCAGTTGCCCGATACGCGAGGTTGCAATCATCAGCTCACCCGCACAAACCGCTGCCGCACGTTTTGAAGCTGAAACGGTCAGCCAATTAGACGAGCGATTAGCCGGGGTCTGCATCGAGCAGGTTGCCGGCCAGCTTCTGCTGCGCTGGATACTCGGGAGGGTCACGGTTAGCTGAACCCGTGACTCATCAATGAGCAATAGAAGCGATGTAAGGGCTATCCAACGAACCTCTCAAAGGCGATTAATTGCGCTGACCAAGTTGGACTTTGACCGCCCCACTATTTCGCGCAACAATACGCGGGATCAGACATCTATGTAGCAGGTCATGAGCGCAGCAAACCAAGCACAAATTGATCTCTGGGATGGGCGAGTCGGCGCGAAATGGGCGGCCCTCCACGCTGCACTCGAGACAATGCTCGCACCCGTCACCTTGGAATTAACGCAGCGCGCCGGGTCTGTGGCTGGCCTGCGTTTGCTGGATATCGGCTGTGGCAATGGCAAAACCTGCACCATCTGGCTGGCAGGCGGCGCACACGTTACTGGTGTGGATGTATCCGAAGCGATGCTCGCAGTTGCCACACGGCGCACGGCGGGCATGGCAGATTTGATCAAGGCAGATGCATCGATTTGGCGAGGTGAAATTCCCTTCGACCTTGCCGTGTCGCAGTTTGGCCTGATGTTCTTCGCCGATCCCTGCGCCGCCTTCACCAACATTGCGGCGAATGTACGGCTCGGGGGGCGCCTTCTGTTCACGTGTTGGCGTCCAGTGGCGGAGAATCAATGGGTATCGCTTCCCATGTCTGCTATTGACGATCTGGTTCCGCAACCATCGGTACCGACTGTAGAACCTGGTGTCCCCATGCCTGGGCCATTTGCGTTGGCGGATCGCGAGCAACTCAGTGGTATCGTCGCCTCGGCTGGGTTTAGCAATATCACCATCACACCACTCGACTTTTCGGTTTGTCTTGCAACTGAAGGTGGTGCGGCCGCCGCTGCGGACTTCTCGGCTCAAATCGGCCCGGCCGCTACGGTGATTGCGGAAATGGAGCCAGAGGTCAAAATCGCTGCCAGAGAGCGACTACAGTCGGCCTATGCGCCCTTTGTGCGCGAAGGTCGCGTCGATGTCGGCGGAGCAATTTGGATTGTGGACGCAACTCGGCAACATTAACGACGGGCATCTCGACACGAAAATGGCTGAAAACGCCCGCCAGTAGGCGTTTGCGTCACACACACAGGATTTCAGCGATCTCTTGTGCCGAACCCCGTCGCATCGTGGACGTTTAACGTCATCGAAGAATTGTTTGACCATGTTCGCAAGACAACAGGCGCAACGACCAGTGGGTATATTCTTTATGGCCACTCGGCGGGCGGCCAATTCACCCACCGAATGGTTATGCTGATGCCGCAAGGTATACGGATGACCCAAGCCTACGCAGCGAATGCTGGCTGGTACCTGATGCCCGAGGCCAACGTTAACTACCCCTACGGATTGCACAACGCCCGCGCCAACGCGATGACATCCTGCCTTGGTTACAGCCGCAAAATGACGGTCTTGATCGGTGAGGTCGATACTGACCCTAACCACTATCAGCTTAGACGTACCAAGGACGCGATGCGCCAGGGGGTCAATCGCTTTGAGCGCGGCAGCACATTTTTTGAAACTGCGAAGCGCGACGCCGCAGCAAGAAGTTGCGCCTTCAACTGGACTTTACATACGGTTTCCGGCGCGGCGCATGAACAAGAGAAAATGGCCGCTGCGACTGTCCTTCTACTGCCCCCCTAAGACTGTCGACTGGGGTTAGCCCTCCACAGAACACGCCCGTCTGCTCTATCTGCATTCTGTCGCACAAAGCCTAGACTGCTGACAGTGCGCGCGGCAAACTTAAGCGTACTTACTCGTCGCTAACCAATTTTGCGGCAGCCTTTACCACTGCGGATATAACGTATGTCCAAGCTCCTCATAGTCTTCTCAATACGAAACCTTGCCACTTTCACCATCATTGCCAACTTGTTCTATTCGCCCATCATTCAGGCGCAATCGAATTCGCCGAGCGCAATCGTCACGCCACCAGTCGAGGAGCTATTGGTTGTGGGCGAGCAGCCCGGCCCGGGAATGTGGAAAGTATCCAAAGGGGACAATACGCTGTGGGTCATTGCCACCCATACCCCCGTCCCGCAAAACATGAAGTGGCGCGCGAAAGGGATTAAGGAGACGGTCGCCGGTGCCCAAGAAGTCCTCAGCACACCCTCAATTTCGGTAAGCACCAAAAACATGGGTTTTCTGCAAACCCTTTCGCTATTGCCAATGCTGCCGATGGCCATGGAGGGAAGGAAGAACCCTGATGGTGCGCGATTAAAGGACCTAATCCCGGCGGATACCTACGCACGCTGGTTGGTGCTGCGCGACAAATACATTTTTGAGAACAACACGGACGACGAATCGCAGGACATCGAGCGCTGGCGACCGATTTTCGCCGCGCTAGAACTCTACCGTCAGGCGATCAAGAAGAACGGCATGGTAACTTCCAGCCCGGTGTGGAAGACGGTGGAAGACGAGGCGAAGCGCAACAAGATCAAGATCACTTCGGTTGTATTTGAAGCGCCGTTAGGCAACGCCCGCGGTGCAATCCGCGACCTGAACAAATCTCGCCTCGAAGATATTGACTGTTTTACTAAAACCATCGACCGTATCGAAGCAGAGCTAGGGGTGATGCGCAAACGCGCAAATGCGTGGGCGCGCGGGGACATCGACGTCTTGCGCGGGCTGCCGTGGCAGGATCAGCGCGAAGCGTGTACCAACGCGATACAAAACGCGTCCTTCGTACAAAAGCTTGGCATGACCAACGTTGCCGCGAAAATCGAAACTGCTTGGATTGAACAAGCAGAAAAATCGCTCGCGACAAACGCCGTTACGGTCGCGGTGTTGTCGTTAAATGAGGTGGTGAGCAAAACCGGCTACCTTGCCAAGCTCCGCGCCAAGGGCTACACCGTTATTGAACCTACCGAGCAGTAGCGACCATCCGAGCACCTTGGGTCGAGCCTGGCAGGGTTGTTACCCTCAACGCAAGGTGCCCGGCAAAGTGCGCGGCCACCATTGAATACAACACCGGCGAGGGATGGAAACCATCTTCCGCCATTAGTTGGGGATGTGTGAACCCGTCCATCGGCAGGTGCGAGACCAGCGAGGCGCGGCGCGGATGGGCTGCCCAACGGGCTTGCATGCTATTGCTGCGTCGCGCCTCCGCACCGCCATACCACGCGAGCGGTTGGGGCAGCAGCGGAAAACGTTCTACCGCTGGCAAGCCCGGAAACAACACATGCCCCACTCCGGTGCGCTGTTGCAACAGGCGCACAATTCGATTGCGTGCGCGTAGCGCATGACCGATGGCGACGTTGTTGGAGATATCATTTACGCCGACGATAACCACCGCTGCGTCGGCCGACGGCAACGACTTAGCACGTAATAGCTCAAGCACCCCCGCCGACGTTAAGCCCGTTTGCGCAAACAGATGCCAGCATACATCGCGCCCGATTCGTTGCGCCAGTGCGGCGGCCAGTTGCGGGGCCAAGGCCTCGGCCTGCGTCGTCGCCCCCACACCGGCCGCAGATGAATCACCGGCGATCAGTATTGAAAGTGCCGGTAACCCTCTGGCTGCATCGGGCGACCTAGCCACACCGTGCCGCTCGCCAGATGGCTCGGGCAATTCGAGTGCGACACGGCGCAGGCGTTTGGCCTGTGCGATGAGCATCGGTGCGAGCACCGGCTTGATGAGTTGAACTACCATAAGAGTAAGTCTGACGCCTTGATGTTTCAGGAAACCACACGTTAGAGTCTAGCAATATTCGCGCCAGCTGTTGGTGCGACCGGACACACGGAAAAACTGTCCGCGAGACCGCCGTGCCCTACTGGCGGCGAAAACGAAATTGATAAGGTTCGCTAACGGATAGTTTCTCGCCGCGGCCCACCAGCCTTAGGCGCATTTGCTCGCTACTCCGCGAGACCGAATCGACACACTTTGCATTGACGATCGTGCCTCGGTGAATTTGCCAGAAATCATTGGGATCCAACCCTTCGAGCAACTCCTTGATTGATCGCCGAATGTGCAATTCGCCACGCTTAGTAACAACTTTAGTGTACTTCGCGTCTGACTGGAAGTAGATCACATCTTCGACGGGGACGATACGGATCTGGGTGCCAACCGAGGCCTGAATCCAGCGGATGTTTTCCGGACGTTGATTCCTTTCGATGAGTCGCAACACTTCGGTCAGTTCAACCGGTGCCGCAGTCAAGCGTTGCCGAAGCCTTGCCACCGTCACAGCAAGGCGATCACGCTCGATAGGTTTCACGACAAAATCAACTGCACCTTCCTCAAAAGCTGTCACAGCATGCTCCTGGTATGCAGTGACAAAAACAACATGGCATCGGCCTGATACCAGCCTTGCCACCTCAAGGCCATTTAATCCCGGCACGTGAATATCCAGAAAGAGGACGTCAGGAAGACGTTCACCAATCATCTTGATCGCGGTGATGCCATCCTCGGCTTCCCGCGACACGTCGAGTTGTGGCCAGAGCTCGGCCAAGTGTTGCCGCAGTGCGGCTCGAAGAAGTGGCTCGTCTTCTACAATCAACGCGGTTGCCGTCACGTTACTCCGCTGGAATTGTCAAGATTGCCTCGACACCTGAAGGCTTTCGATGGTTGAGCGATAACATTGCCCGTTCGCCATACTGTGTGCTGATACGTTCGCGTAAGTTTGCGAGCCCCATGCCGCCCCCCACTTCACTGCCAAAACCTACCCCATCATCAAGCACACGGACCACGAGCTTGCGCTCGGTTCGGGTTACGATGATTTGCAGCGATCCACCTTCTGGTTTTGCATCAATTCCATGCTTCACAGCATTCTCCACGAGGGTCAATATACCCAGTGGGGGCACATGGAGTTTATACAGGTTTTCAGGCACGTCTAGGCTGTACTGGAGGCGCTTACCCATGCGCATTTGCATGATTTCGAGGTAGGACAAGATACGATCAAGCTCGTGTTTGATCGTCGCTTTTCCACCGGCTCTCACATCAGGAATAGTGGTCTTTAGGTATTGAATCAGGCTGCCCAGCATTCGGTCAGCATCGGCGGGAGCCGAACGCACCAGTTGTTGAACATTGGCAAGCGTGTTGTATATAAAGTGCGGTTCAATCTGTGATTGCAGCGCATGGAGCTTTAGCTCAACAAGCTGTCGATCAGCCGTGGTGCGGCGATCCGCATCTTCGCGAAGTGCGGTGGTGACCAGCATCAGCGCGCAGAAACCGAAGGTCGCCATGCCAGCAACGCCATAGGTTGTATTCATCGCCTCCCACGGACTACTCGCCGAGAAAGTCCTGATCGCCATGCCAATAACGCCATAGGTTGTATTCATCGCCTCCGACGGATTGCTCGCCGAAAAAATCCCCGTAATGACCGAGGCTCCGATCACCGAGGCAACTACGGACGCCAAAAGTGTCATCCGCAAATCGGCTTGCCGCGGGAACAACAGCAACGCTCTGCTCACCACATCAGCAAACCAGTGCCCTCCCAGTAACAGAACAAACCAGCGCAGCCATAGTGACCAACCGCCGACGCCGTAAGCGAGCATGATGGACAGCGCGGCGATCACCCAGGCTGTCCACCGATTGGCAAGCAGGCGACTAATTCGACTTGAATTCAAGATTCTTCGGGCCGCTTGGGACCATCTTAGGGGTAGTTCCCGTCACTGGAGTGGAGTTGGGAACGACATCAATTTTGAACTTGTCGACCCAAACCTGACCGCCGTCTGCCAGCAGCACACCCATTGCAAGGTTTCTTGCAGTTTCAGACACATCCAGCACTACCTCATAGCGCTTCCAGTCAGTCGTGCCCTTTATCGACCGATCCTGCATATTGTCAAACGCGAGCGTGTCACGTTTCTCGCCGTCAACACGGAACCAGAGTCCAGCCCAGCCCTTTACGTTTTCGGAGCGAATCGACGCGGACACTCTGACGCGTTTGCCAAGATATTGCTGTGCCGAAAACATCTGCATCATGGTGCCGAAACCTGCTACCGATGCCGTTTTCGATTTGAGATACGCGATATTGCTGCCGTCCGCGTTGGGCGATGGCTCATTCCCCAACATGTAGCTTGCCGGTTTATCACCAGCGATAAACCAACCGGGTACCGTAGTGGTTGCGACGACCGAAACGGAAGCCAGTAAAGTCGCAAACAACGCGGCACCGATGATGACTTTGAGGTTCATGAAATTCTCCAAATGAATGTGGAGCACAGACTGTAGCCGTACGAACTAGCGGAGAACAGAGATGCTGCGATGGTTTCCGGCGACGATGCGACGGATTCGGCAAAAAACAATCATTCTGCACACCCACCCCTCGTACATCTTCTAGAACCGCCAGACGACGATTCGGCTCTTCTTTTTGCCTTGCGCCATATTGATGGCCGCTACCCGCCGCGCTATTCGCCGTGGCCCGCCGGTATTTCTTTCATGCAGCTCCTATGAAGCTGGTCGGCTTGCTGTCGGCATTAGCGCCGACAACCGGCTAATCGCTGCTTCACTAAGCGGCGCGGAGCGACGGGTGGTGGTATCAACATGCACGATCACGCTCCTGCTTGTTGCCACACATCGTCCCTGTTGAAAAATCGCCTGCTCCAGCGTGACGGAACTTCTGCCAATCTTGCCCACGCGTGTCCCGATATCCACAACGCCGGGCCAATGCACTTCATCCAAAAAATCAATTTGCAGACTGGCGACAACAAACGAACAACCAGGATCATGTAGCCCAGTTTCCTTGGCGTAAATTACCTCAACACGTCCGGTTTCCAACAGCGTTGCAAAGACGGAGTTATTAACGTGACCCTGTCGATCTGTATCCGCGTAACGCAACTTGTCCTGCGCGTGGATGGGGAAGTCCTTGAGCGAAGGTATCGGGTTGGTCATGCTGATAAGCTGTGCATTAAGAGTGTTGGCGGCAGGCCAGCCAGACTAACCAAGGTGCAGATCCGTTTGATTCGTGCGCTAAATTACGCCTCTGCCAAGCAGGGCCGGCACCAATGCACCGAGCACCAAAGTCATCACCGGGAATATGCTCAGCATAAAGCCGAGACCCCGCGTTTGAGGTGCATTCACGTAAGCGCGCCAATAGATCACACGGCCGACCAAGTACACCGCGCCAAGGGCGGCGACATAGTTCGCCGGCCAGTATCGGGCGGCGACATACATGGCGGGCAGCAACGCCACCAACTGTTCCAGCGTATTCATGTGTGCGCGGTAGATGCGCTCAAAAGGCTCTGACCCCGTAATGGCGGGCGCCTTAATGCCGTAGGTTCCGCGCGCGCGACCTACGAGGCCACCGAACACGAGGTATTGAAGGATAGCAAGCATGGCAACAACGTCGATAGCGTTCATAGATTTTGAATGTAGAAGATATTGGTCAATCGGTAGACAACTATGAGGCACAAGCACCGCAGCAGTAGATGTTTCCTATAATACAAGAGCGTCGGCGTCGCATCGCTCCTTACTTCTTAATGTACTCTTGCACGGTCTCCCAAGCGCTGGTTTGCAGCAGGGCTACTGTCTCGGCAGGCAAGCCTGCTGTGTACTTTAGACCGACGGGAGACTTGCCATATAGCACGGCGTAAACCGTGCACGCGGCGAGGTAGGTCCCGGCCAGACTCGGGTGACGTTTATCCGGTTCGTAAAGCTCAAGGTCGGCACGTTTGCTGATGGCGCGTGCAAATGCCAGACCCGCAGGCACGACCAAGGCGTCGTTGGCGTTTGCTGCAATGGTGTATTGCTCGGCAAGCGCAATCGTCATCTCAGGCTTGTCTTTGTAGGCCCAGGACATGAATAACACAGGCTTCACACCGGCCTTGTTAAGCGCTGCTGCATACCTCTTGACCGTGTCGTGGAACACCTTCTGCAACTCGGGATGCACCGGGCACTGACTACAATCCATCATCATCGCAACATCGTACTGGCGACCCGGCGGATTGAAGCGAATCTCGTTTTCACCAACAAAGCTGTAACGACCCAACCCGTTCGGGCGGAGCAGAGAATCTATATCGTGCCAATCAAGCCCCGCGCCACTAATCGTGACCGAGGTGCTGCGTGCTCGACCCCCTCCTGCGCGCACCAACTGGCCGAAATGATTGTGCATGCTGTTGTTGTAATAGTAAAAACTATTGCCGATCCACAAAATCGATTCCGCGCTGCCGCCGACCTCGGTACGCGTGGGCTTGGTTTGTGCAATCGCTGCGCCGCCGAAAACCACCGCCGCCAGTAAGAACATAGTGCGAAGCCATTGCCGCGCCAAAGCTGTATTGATCTTCATGTTGTCTCCCTGTTTGAATGCCGATTGCAGTCTCGACGAGTGAATCATTCTGACATGCTCCCACTACCTGTGATCGCCTTGCCTCCTACTGACGGCCAACGGTAACATCGACGAAGTACGGCACCCGAACTCAAAAACAACGGCACTTAGGGAAAACGTGAAAATCTAACTCGCCGTGGCGTGTGCCGCCACCCTTTTCATTGGCTCCAACGCTTATGCCGCATACAAGTGTGTGGTAGGCGGCACGACTGCCTACTAAGAACGCCCATGTGATGATGGCCTCAAGAAAAAGGGCGGCGAAACCGTCGTTGCGGCACCCCCCAAGCGCACTGATCTGATCAACCCGACGGTGGTGAGCAAACAAGAAAACGCCAAGCGCAGCGCGAACGTCAAGACTGAATACGAACCATTCGCCCGCAGTCCCTTTGCCGCCTGCACAGAGTGGCGGACGATGGATTACCGCGACATGACCTGCCTGCGTACGCGGCAGATGCTTTCCAAACCACAGGGACAGGCGATGGCGAACAACGACGGCAAGGCCTGAGCGGCGCGACAAGTACGTTTAGCTGAGCTAGAGCCACTGAGCACGCCGCTAATGCTTACGTTCAAGGCGAGTGAGCAACTCGACCCGAAAAAAACCTGGCACAAGACGCCCCAGCAGCTGTTTATCAACATCACCCTCGAAATCGAGGACGACAAGCCCTGCGTGTATGGGTTCAGTGAGTGGTCGCGCGATATTCGCTTGGCACATTTTCCCGCGTTGGCGCGCCTTTGTGACACCACCTTGGCAATCGTCGCTCGCGCTTCATGATGACCTTACGCGCAGCAACATAGGTAGCTTCGCCGATATCTGCACTCCTTTATAGGCTCGGCGTTGCTGATCACTGCGGTGCCATCTTCGATATAAAGCATGTCGGCGACTCCCGCTTGCGGAAAACCCGGCTCAAACATAACCAGTACGCTGCCGCACATTTCTATTAAGGCACTGGAACCAACAGTGAGACTAAGTGTCTCCTCTAGGCTGCAAAAATGCCTATTGGTTAATGTCAGACCGAACTTACCGTAGAGGAACAATGAAGAACATCATTTGGATTGTGTTTGTCGTACTTGCGCTGATTTGGACGGCGCTTGCTTGGGCGGCATCGGGGCTAGCCGGTTGGACATCGGATGCGATTGCGTCAGGTCGTATGGCAAAGGCAACGCAGCAAGTCGCGCAGACCACAGAAACGGTCACACGCTCGGTCTCCACAACCTTAACCGACGCCTCTGGGCAGCTAACGGAAAAGATCGCCACCACCGTCACGCAACCAGTTGGCGCAGCTGCGGCGGGCATGGCAGCAGGTGTGGCAGGGGGGGTGGCAGCAAACGTTGCTGCCATTCCACCACTGCCAGATTGGGTGAATCAATGGTTATCTCCAGAGCTCGCGCAATCAATCAAACAATGGGCCGCGCAGGTGCAGGCAGCCGCAGTGGCAAGCGGCACCTATGTTGCAGACGCTGCCAAGACTTCAGCGAGTACTGCTCCACAAATTGCGGCACAAGCCGCAGCGCAGATGTCCACAACCGCGAGTGAGGTGATCGCCCAAGCCGCACAGGCCACGCAGGCAGCACAGGCCACTTTTAATCAAACGGCGGCTTCCTCGGTCAACGCAACAGCGGCAGCCGTCGCCCCTTGGATCGCCAGCGCCGCCAGTTGGCTGGTGGTGATCGTATGGATCATCTGGGGCATTGGCATGTTTGTCGGTTTGGTCGCCACCCTGATTGGACAATGGCTGCTTGGCCGGTTTGTTGGCAAAGCTGCCTAACTCTTGCTCGCTGACTGCCGCCACAAGCACAGCAGCGAACGCTGCGCCTAGCGTCGCAGGGCGTGACTTTCACACCGGGCCTCCGGTGCTTCAGCTACCTATTTCTGCTCCGCATCTAGCATCGCCTTAATGCGATCAATGAAGACGTTACGCGGTACCGATAAATCCGTACCCGTCGCACGTGGCCAAGCGCTGTTCATCACAATCACGAGTTTGCGATTACGGTCAATGTGAATGAGCTGCCCGTGAATGCCCACCGCATCAAAGGTGCCGTCATCGCGCGTCCACCACTGATAACCATAACCGCGACCGGGCGCGCCGATATCTGCTTGCTTCTTGGTTGCAGCCTCCAGATATCCTTCCGGGACAATCGATTTTCCCGCTACACGCGCACCTTCCAAGACGAACTGACCGATACGGCCGAAATCGCGTGTGGTGGCTTGTAGGCAGCAGCCACCGACTTCTGCATCCGTTACGTCAAGCGACCAATTCGCATCTTGTTCCATGCCAAAAGGCGACCAGATTTTTTCTGAGGCATAAACGGCGAGCGGCTTTTGAGTGGCCTCTCGCACCAGAATGCCAAGCAAGTTGGTCTCGCCGGTGTTATACAGCCACTTGTTGTTAGCGGTTGTATTTCGTTTTACGGTGCGCATGTAGCTGGTGGTCGCATCAAGCCCATCGCTGGGCGGGGTACGAAACAGCTTATACACGTCTGCGTTGGGATTGCTGTAGTCCTCATTCCACGCAACACCTGTGGTCATCGTCAGCAATTGCCGCACGGTGACACCATCGTAGCCGCTAGCGCGCAAGCCCTTGATGTATTGCGTGATCGGATCATCGAGGCTTTTGATGAAGCCATCCTTCACCGCTGCACCCACCAATAGACTGGTGACTGACTTTGCCACCGAGAACGATGTCCAGCGGCTTTCTGCCGTGTGACCAAGTGCGTAACGTTCGAGACGAATCTTGCCGTCTTGTAGCACCAAGAGCCCTGCGAGTTGGTAGTCTTTCGTAAATGCCGCTAGCTGCTTGGTAGCTTCACCTTCCTCTGCCAAGGCGGCAACCGGTGGGCCCACAGGCAGCATACGAACCACATTGCCTTTGCGAACCGGCCGCGCGTTGGCACGCAGGTCCCAATTGCGGAATCCCCATTCGCGTTCTGCTTGGCTCCATTGCGGCAGGGGTTTTGCAAACAACGCCGGCGACGGTTCGCTCGGCTGCGGTTGGGTTTGAGTTTGCGCAGGCACCAACGCGCAAACCAAAAACATACTGATGCCAAAGCCAACAGCTTTCATTTTGTCCTCCGCACAACGGCGCGCAAATTCTGCGGCAATTCTAGTTGAATCGCGCTTGTACGCCGCAACTTCGTGCGCCTAGCACCATGCTGCGCGTTCATTGGCGCAACTCGTAAGGGTCAAAACAATCATAAACACGGGCAATTTCAGGCGAAAATGCCTCAAACTACCTGTGTCTATTAGCGCGAAATCATGCCGCGTTTTTCTCGCGGAGATACTGCTGCGCATCCGGACGATTGATCGGATCCGTCGGTACGCCCCCTTGCAGAACGGCGATGATGTTGTCCGCCGCACGGTGCTCGATCGCTAATCTCACATTACGCACCGCTGAGCCGAGGTGCGGCGTAAACACGGTGTTGGGGTGCGCCAGTAACCGCGCATCTATTCTCTCCGGGCGGCCCGGCAACGACCAGTCCTCACACGCAAATACATCTGCCGCGTAGCCCCCCAGTCGGCCTGCGTCGAGCGCCTGCAAAAGTGCCGTCTCATCCACGACAGAGCCGCGTCCTACATTAATCAATAGCTGTCCGGTCTTAGCGGCGGCGATCTGCGGCGCACCGATCAGGCTAAGTGAATCAGCCGTCAGTGGCACGGCAACGAAGACAAAATCGGCGCGCGCCATGGCTTCTGCGAGTGAACACGGTGTGACGTTGGCATGTTGCCCGTGTGGGTCAACACCGAGAATGTGCGCGCATCCAAATCCGCCGAGTTGATCCGCAATCGCGCATCCCACCTGTCCAAGGCCGATGATGGCGATGGTTGAGCCGCGCAAGCCGGTACCAAAGTAATGCGAGCGCCAACCGACAAATTTGCCGGAGCGCACATACGCGTCACCCTGACGCAGGTGGCGGCCGAGTGCGATGGCGAGGCCAATCGCAAGCTCTGCGGTGGGCTCAGTTAGCAAGTCCGGAACAATAGTCAACCAGACACCGGCCGACGTACACGCCTCGACGTCATAACTATCGAACCCTTTGAGCGCAGCGGCGACAATTTGCAAATGCGGCGCGCCAGCGGTTGTTTCGGCGTCCACGCAATCGGTCATAAAACCCATCATGGCGGTGGCATCAGCCAAGTGCGACATGAGCTCGTTGCGCGTCCAAGGTGTATTGGATGAATTCATCACCACTTCACCGATCTGCGCGAGGCGATCCCTCACCTCCGTGTGTATCGGGTTGGTCACAACAATTTTGTGTGTCAATTTCTTTCCAGTTTCAGTTGCTTGCGTTATTTGAGTTGTTTGCGCAACGTCGCGCCGATGGCATCGACCACCACGACGCAGGCGAGGATGGTCAGCAAGATTGCCGAGACTTCGTCGTACTTGATCAACCGAAGTGCCGCCATCAATTCAAAGCCGATTCCGCCTGCGCCGACGATGCCCAGTACGGTTGAGGCGCGAAAGTGATATTCCCAGCGGTAGATGGTGATGTCTGCGAGCTGGGGAAGCACTTGCGGCAACACCGCGTGGGAAATGACTTGGAACCGGCTGCCGCCCGCAGCCACGGCGGCTTCAAGTGGTTTGGGGTCCACGTGTTCAATGGCTTCGGCATAGAACTTCGCCACCATACCCACAGAATGTAGCGCCAGCGCCAGAACCCCCGGCAACGCGCCGAAACCGACGGCCGCCACAAACAGGATGCCGAGAATAATTTCAGGAACACATCGAAACGCGGCGAGCACAATCCGCGACACCCGGTACAGGACCGGATGCGGCGTGGTATTGGGTGCGGCCAAAAGTGACAGCGGCCACGAGATCAACACCGCAAGCGCCGTACCAGCGATCGACATGGCAAGCGTGTCGAGCAATGGGCGGAGCCAGTTTCTCCAGCGTTCAAAGTTGGGCGGCATCATTTCGGAGGCGAGCTGCCAAATGGCGGGCGCGCCCTCGACAAATCGAGTGGCGTCAAAGAAGCCGCTAATCCACAGCGCCGCGACGCATACCGCGATGATCACCGACACCAGTCGAAGTTGACGCCAGCGCTGCTTCTGGTCTTGCGCGAGGATCTCGCCAAACTGTGCCGGTTGGCTGTTCATTACTTCATCTTTGCCAAGTCGAGCTTCAACACTTTTGCGGTGTCACGAAGAACGTCGTAGGCTTTGTCATCGGTGGCAGCAAATGACTCAACGCGGAAGGCCTTCAATACCTCTTTATCTTTCATGTCCAAAAATGCCGACCGGATCGCCTGCTTGAGCGCCGGGGCCAAGTTGCCCTGCATCACAATCGGATAGTTCGGGATCTCAGGCGAGAGATCGAGTTGCACCACCTTGGTGGCGTCGATAGTGCCGCGAGTGACCAGGTTGTCAAAGATCGGCTTGGAGAGTGCGCCGGCCGGAACTTGTCCCGCCTGTACGGCGCGCGCAACCGCGTCGTGTGTACCCAGATGAACAGGTTTGTAATCTTTATCTCCGTCGAGACCGGCCTTATTCAGCAGGTGGGCGCGCGGCGCGAGATGGCTTGAAGTAGATGCTTGATCGCCAAAGCCGAACGGCTTGCTGCGCACGTCGGCCAACGTCTTCACTGGGCCGTTTGCGGTGGCGATCAAAATCGAATTGTAAAACGGTGCACCGCGCTCGACACCAACTGCAAACGGCTCGATCTCAGGAGCGCGCGATTTGGCGAGCACATACGAGAACGGGCCGAAGTAGGCGACTTCGATACGACCAAAGCGCATCGCTTCGATCATTGACGAGTAGTCGGTGGTCACAACCAGCTCAATCTCTTTTTTCAGCGTCTTTTCCAAATACGCTTTCAGTGGCTGCGCATTTTGGATGAGCGTGCTGGCATTTTCATCCGGTAAAAGTGCCACCCGGAGTTTTGCCGGATCGCGCGATTGTGCAGCGGCCGACAAACTCAACGCCGCAAACAGTGTGGCAAGTCCGAGAACAAAAGTACGACGAAAAATATTCATGATGTCTCCTGAAATTAGGCGGTGGAAAATTCGTTTGATAGTGTTGCGGCTGCCGGTACCGGGCTTGTATCTGGCGTATCTGGCGCTTCATCAACCATGGTAGGCACGGATTCATAAATTTGTTGCACCTCTGTCGGCGTAAGCGCGCTTGGCACTCCGTCGAACACCACCCGCCCGCCGTGCAACCCGACGATGCGGTCGGCAAACTGCTTGGCAAATTCAACTTGATGGAGACTGATGACAGCGGTGAGTCCGTCTGATTTGCACACATCTCGCAATAGACTTAGCAGCCGCTCTGCAGTTGCTGGATCGAGGCTCGCCACTGGCTCATCAGCGAGCAACAAGGTGGGCTCTTGTACAAGTGCGCGTGCAACACCAACACGCTGCTGTTGTCCGCCTGAGAGTTGGTCTGCGCGGTGCAGCGCACGATCCAGTAGACCCACTCGGTCAAGCGCACGCAGCGCCAAATATTTATCGCCCATCGCCCACGGCAGTAGCGACATTAGACTGCTACGGTAGCCGAGCCGGCCCATCAGCACGTTGGCAAGTACGGATTGACGGCCAATCAAGTGATGTTGCTGAAACACCATCCCGGTCCGGCGTCGATGCGCACGCAGGCTCGATTTTTGGCTGATGTCGCCATGCTCTGCGGACACGATCCGGCCGGCAGTCGGTGTGACTAAACCGTTGAGACAACGTAACAGCGTGGATTTGCCCGCGCCGGAAGGGCCGAGAAGCACCACAAACTCACCGCCGATAAAAGACAGTGTGGTGGGACGAAGCGCGGCGACACCATTGCCGTACGTCACGGCACAGTCCAGCGCTCGTAGCACCGGCTCACGCTGGAATGATGGTTGAGAAGGCGAGTGATCGTTCAAGTAAGGCAGCCGGTGAGTTATATCGCCCAAACTTCGGGCATGACCTCATTCTGAACGCCGCGCATGACAAGCGCGTTAATAAAACCGTCACATGAGACGATTAACCTATAGACCAAATCTATGGATACCTCTTCCTCCGCTGAGCTGCGCGCCTTTGACGCCACTATCCGTACCGGCAGCATGTCGGCGGCGGCCAACCTTCTCGGCATTCGCCAACCCACCGTCTCAGCCCATATTGCGAACCTCGAACGCCAGTTCGGTTCGGACTTGTTTGTGCGCCACGGACGCGGGCTACAGCCGACGGAGATGGCGCGACGTCTTGCCGAAATCACCAGCCGCATCTCCCGCGCAGAGGACGACGCCGCGCTGCTATTGGCGAGTGTTCGCAGTCACTACGAAGGCGCGCTTCGTGTGTGTGCAATCGGGCCATACAACGTCATGCCCATCATTGCAGCGTTCCACACAAAGTACCCGCGCATCCGCATCTCGATGACGCTGGGAGATTCACGCACGGTGGTCCGCGCGGTGACGGAGCATCGGCAAGACGTCGGGCTGTTGCTGCACGCAGTCGAAGACCCGGCGGTGCACTGCCTACCCTTCAGGCGGCAGCCGCTGATTGTATTTGCGGAGAAACATCATCCACTCGCCATCTGCGGCGCGATCAATCTTCATGAACTCGACGGTCAGGAGTTTGTGTTGCGCGAAGAGGGCTCACAAACACGCAAGGTGTTTGAAGCGGGAATGCGGGAGGCCGGCATCCGGATTCGCACGGCGATCGAAGTCGGGAGTCGCGAATCTGTTCGTGAAGCTGTCGCACAACGGCTGGGGCTTGGTGTCGTGGCAAGAACCGCGTTTGTGCCCGACCCAAGACTTGTTGCATTAGATATCCGGGGCCTCACACTTGCCACCCATGTCCATCTAATCTGTCTCGCAGAACGAAAGTCTGACGCACTTGTTGAGCGGTTCTTGCAGACAGCGGAATCCCTCAAACCCGCAGCTTAGCCTGAGCTGGCCGAACATCAGTAAACGCCAGCCCCCAAACTAGGCGTAGCGGCCACTGCGCCAGCCGTAGCTCCCACAGCCAGCTACCCTCTCACGGCGGTCACAATCTGGGCGCGCTGCTTTTCTGTCGGCAACTCGCCAGACATCGATGCCATGTTGTCGCGCAGATGTGTGACCTTGGATGTCGCCGGAATCGCGCACGTCACAGCGGGGTGACTCAATACGTATTTCAATAGTAGCTGTGCCCATGACGTCGCACCGATTTCCTTTGCCACCCCCGGCAGTGGCACATCTCGCAAACGGCGCAACAACTCACCGCCGGCGAATGGTCGGTTGACGATCACCGCGATGCCGCGTTTGGCTGCGAGTGGCAGCAGACGCTGCTCAGCGCTACGCTCAGCGACCGAACAGTTGATCTGCAAAAAATCAATCGCGCCGGGTTTTTGCTTCTCAATTAGCGCAGCCACGTCGCCGTACGCGCTCTCTGTGTAATGCGTGATGCCGACATACCGAATACGACCCTCACGCTTCCAAGCTGTAAGTGTGGCCAGATGTGTGTCCACGTCGACTAGGTTATGCACCTGCATCAGATCGATCGGTTTGGTCGGGTTGGCGGCAGCAGTGGCAAGTTTTTCCATCGACGCACGCATTTGTGTGATGCCCTCCGCTTCGCCGCGCGTCCAGACTTTGGTCGCAACAAACATGTTGTCCGGAGCACCTATGGCGCGCATTAACTCGCCTGCTACTTCCTCCGAGCGACCATACATCGGTGAGGAATCGATCACACGACCACCAAGCGCCGCAAACTCGCGCAACACCTCAAGCAAAGGCGCTCGTTCAGCAGCGCTTGCACCAACGTCAAAGGTTTGCCACGTGCCAAGACCGATTGCGGGGAGTCGCTCGCCGCTTGATGGGATGGCACGGTTCAGCACTGGCGCAGCCTGCGCACGAATCGGTTTCGGCTGCAAGATCAGCGTTGCCAGAGCCGGAATAGCGGTGAGAGATTGTCGACGGTTCATTGTGCGCCTCCAACGCTTTGCTGGGAAATGTTAGAACAGCTCAGCTATTTTTTGCTCGTGGCGCGCTTGGCGCAATGTTGACGAATCCACGCAGCGAGTGTGGGCTCGTCGATTTCCCCTGCGGCGACAGCGAGCATGGCCACGGTCGCATCGGCTTGCGTTGCTTCGAGGCGGTATCCATTCATAAAGAGGAAGAGTCCAATCGCAAGAAATGCAGCACGCTTATTGCCATCAACAAACGGATGGTTCTTCGCGAGGCCAACGGTGTATGACGCGGCAAGGTCAGCATCGTCTGGCTCGCCGTAAGCAGCAAGGTTGTCCGGCCGTGCCAGGGCGGAGTCGAGCAGGCCTTGGTCGCGCATGCCACTCAACCCGCCGTGTTCGGCAAGGCTCTCGTCATGCAGCAACAGCAAGACGCGTTTATCGATCCAGTTCCACTTCACCGGCGCATTTACTTCGCGAGTGCGCGGAAGGTGTCACGGTAATCCCGCATGAACTCGCGACCCGCTTCGACTTGTTCATCGAAGTGTGGTTGATACGGCGTCAACGTCACGCCATCAGGATTCTCAGTGAGGTAAACCGTATCGCCCTTGGCGAGCTTCAGCCGCGCCAATACTTCTTTGGGGAGGATGACGCCAACGGAGTTGCCGATCTGGGTGAGTTTGAGCGCCGACATGTGAACCTCCGGACGAAGAAGCAGTTTTAACGTCCGTAATAATATCGGCTTTGCTGTCGAGAGATCAAACTCGTTTATTGGCGGGAATTTTCAAGCAAAACAGGCTGAAGATGCCCGTGGATGCGGGGGTTTTCAAGAAAAACTCGTGGCCTCTGCCCGTTCATCCCTCGCACAGTAAGATTCGAACTGAGCGCCATTTATGGCGCATACGTTGACAAAAGGTTGACAATGCGCCATTATTGGCGCATGAACTTAATGCCGCCCATACTTCAAGACATCAAAACAGCCAGGCTCGCCAAAGGCCTGACGCAAGAGGAATTCGCTCGCGCGGCGGGAATTCCACGGCGCACGTATCAGCGCCTAGAAATCGGCGACCCTGGTACCCGCGTCGATACGCTGTTTCGTGCCTTACATGCGCTTGGGCTTACGCTCAAGACGGCTCCACGCGGAAGGCCAACTCTGAACGAGTTGAGTGAACTGTATGGTAACGACGCTTAAACCGAGAGACACCAATCCACGCCTCAAGGCGCTGTATGTGGGAACACCAAATGGATTGTCCGGATTGCTGGCAAAGGAGAGCCAGCACGTGTTTACCTATGCGGCCGAGGCAGTGGTCTCACTTGACCAACGCAAAGCAATCGCTTTGTCGATGCCGGTGGTCGCGGAGTCCTATCAGTCGTCGCCGATCTTTCCGGTGTTCCAAACCTCGCTTCCTGAAGGATTCCTGAAGGAGCGGATCGTCGAGCGTTTTTCCAAAACGATGCGCATAGACGATATGGCGCTACTGGCGCTGTCAGGTGGGAGCCGGATCGGGCGGCTCCGCCTGAGCACAAGTGAAGAAATGCCCGCGAACGACTTGGGCTCGGAGAGCCTGAAAGACATCCTGCAATCCGAGGGATCGCAAAACATCTTTCAGGACCTGTGCGACAAATACCTCATCACCCCCTCGGGAATTTCGGGCGTGCAGCCAAAGGTTGTGCTCAGCGCCGATGACGACGTATCGCCCCCACTACCCACGACTAAGCCAACGACTACACCAAACGCCAAGCTTTCAATAGGCGCGAAATCTACGCTTCGTGGAAAGCAACTGATCATCAAGACCGCCGGGGACGACTATCCCGGACTCGCCGAAAATGAATTTCATTGCCTGAGCATTGCCCAGAAGGCCGGACTATCCGTGCCACCGTTTTGGCTTTCCGAAGACAAAAAGCGGCTGGCGGTACAGCGCTTTGATATCGACGACGCGACCGGGGAATTGTTCGGATTCGAGGACATGGTCTCGCTTCAAGGCAAGGTCAATGACGAGAAATACGAAGGGTCCTACGAAAACGTCGCACTCGCCATCGAGAAAAATGCATCGCCGGAGCTTGCATACGCTTCACTTAAGGAATTTTTCGAATCGATCGTACTGTCCGTCATCGTTCGCAATGGTGACGCGCATCTGAAAAATTTTGGCTTGCTCTACACCGATCCAACCAGCGATGATTGCTGCCTGTCGCCATTATTTGATGTGGTCTGCACGACCATGTACCTACCTCGCGACCAGATGGCATTGAAACTGGCGAAATCAAAATCTTGGCCAGATAGAAAGACACTGGTCCAGTTTGGACGGCAACACTGTCGAGTCGAGCACGCGGGAACAATCCTGGACCGGATTGCCGATGCCGCGTATGAGTACCAACCGGAAGATAGCGCCTCTGAATTGTGGCGGCAAATGCGCAGCCAGATAGAAACCGGGCTCCAGTCGATCAGGGCCTAATCCGTCACCGCCCCTTCGCCGCTGCTTCCTTTGCAGCGCGTTCCGCATACGGGACGTACTGAACATTGTGGCGTTTGGCATGTTCCGCCAAAGGCCCATAACCAACCTCGGCGCGACGTTTATCGACGTTCGCTTCGTCTTCAATTTGCCAGAAGGTGGCGATGCCTTTTTCGTCAGTCCTAACCTGCGTACCGTAGCGTTGAGGCATGCCGGCGTACATACGCAGCCTGTCGTCGAATCTCGCAAACTCCCACTTTGGTAGATCACCACGCTCCGCCGACTTTGCAATCATGGACTCGTAGCGCTTCATGTATTCAAGGCGCGCGTGTTGAACCACAATGAAAGCGCCGAGAACCGCTTTCTCGCCAACGTCTTTCGCGACGGGCCAGCCATGCTGCGCGACAAGCTCATCTAGCCGAGCCTGATTGGCCTTATCGACAACTTGCATCTGATCAAAAATTGCCCGCATCGCCTTTTGATCCATTCCACGCTGAATGCCCCCGCGCAACTTCTGGTCGCTTTCAAGTAGCGCCTCAAACTCTGGCTTGAGCTCGGCGAGCTTTGAAGTCTTGCTCGCATTGTTCACCTCAGCCGATGGCGCAGCCGCTTCAGGGATTGCGGTGCAGGCGGAAATCAAGACGCACGTCATTAACGAGAGGAATAGATGCTTCATTCGCTGGTTCGGTTGGCTGTGGTTTGATGGATTCACAAACTGATTCTGCGGGAAAGTCATGCACGCACAAAACAAATCTACCCTGCCCTTTGAGTTAACGGCAAAAGTCTAGGTGGGACGGGCGTTTTCAAGCAAAACAGGCTGAAAATGCCCGTGGATGCTAGGGTTTGCCGGAAATAATTGTGGTCTGTCCCCGATTATTTTAATCCTAGTCTGTACCGATTGTTCCATAATCGGTCAAAACCAAGGAGCCGCTGATGCGACCAAGAATATTGCTCACGATTTGCTGGCTTTACGCGCTCCCGCTGGCGCTCGCCCCCGCACTCACGTCCGCCCAAGCCGCACCGCCGGACAAAGTCAAAGCGCAGTCCGCAGCCAAAGCCAAATCAGCGCTCGAACAAACCGCAAAAAAGCAGATACGCGAAGTCATTGAAATTTTCCGCACGTCGATTATTGAAAAAGACAAAGCGAAATTTCTCAAGATCATCTACAACGAGTCGATTCCATGGATCGGTGTTTACGATCCCGCGACGATCGCACGCATGCGCGAGGGGAGCACTCCAGAGAGCAAACCTTCGCGGCTCGCGGTAAGCAATGTCAAGGAGTTCATCGACGGTATTTCGAAGAACCCGGGCAAGCTGGAAGAGCAATTTTCGAATATCCGCATCACCACCGACGGCAGCATTGGCAGTGTTGTATTTGATTATCGGATGTTGCAAGACGGCGTCGTCGCGAATTTCGGTGAGGAAGCATGGCAGCTTGTAAACACAGATGACGGCTGGAAGATCAACTCGGTCATTTATACGATCACACCTCCAGCCGCGTCGTCAGGAATCAAGCGAAAGGAAGTGAAGTTAGCCGCGACTGTTCTCGCTGAATACGCGGGAACTTACGAGTTCCGACCCGGCATGAATCTGGTGATCACGGCAAATGGGAATCACCTTGCGGCTAAGCTTGGTGATCAATCAAAGGTACTTTACTTTGCCGAATCAAACACCCGATTTTTCGACAAAGCATGGGGCTCGACGCTAGAGTTTTTTCGGGATGACAAAGGCGCTATCGCGTATGCGGTTGTCACTGAAGGAAAAGCTGAGACCAGACTCAAGCGATTGCCTTAATTTGTCCCACCGAAAAACTCTCGTCCCTGTCCTTCCAACAAACTAGCGAGACATACGATGGACTGGAATCCAGCCTCCGCTGGAATGACGGCATTAGAGACAGCCTTAAACCCGTCGTCCCAGCGCAGGCTGGGACCCAGCCCCTCCAAAATCAAGGCCGCTGCCGCACACCATCGACCAGCACAACTTCCTTACCCATCGCGCGAGCGCAATCCGCAGCAAGCAGGGATGCCTCCGTCTCGTTGTTTGTAACGAGCACAGAGTACCCGTTCCGTCCGCCGAGAGACAAGTTCACTTCAATAGGACCGTCGTCGTTGTCACTATTCGTTTTGAGTTCGACGTGGCGCACATGTTTGTAACCCGCAATCACCTTGGAGCCGAGCCTAACGCACTCTTTCGCGTTGTCGAATTCGAGGTCTGGATCAAACCGAGTAATGATAAAAAACGCTATCGCCCAAACCACCACTACACCGGCGATGTATGGGGCCCACTCCAATTGAGACTCAAAGCTATATTCAAAAAAATCCAACTTGACCCAAGCATAAACGAGCGCGAAAGGTGCTGACATAACGGCACGCATCCAGCGCGGAACATGTACGACCAGATTTCCCCTAGCGTTGGTCGAAACGGTCGCGTACATTGAATCCAGAAATGGCATGGCGGTAGTGATGCTCTCGGCGTAGACAGGGCAGCTCAGTCTATCCCCGATTATTCGCTAGCACTTATTTCTCTGCCTCAAACGCACGCTCACTTGCTCGCCAGCCTACCCACCAAAGCGGCCAAACAACTGGCATGAGAAGGATAATCCACACTCCGCTTCCACAACCACCGCCGCCACAAGTCGCACTCACGAACGCGAAGTATGCGATGGGTAGCCCGGGGGACAAAAGGGCTCCGAAGGTGTGGCATGCGATGGCCTTTGATAGTTCATTTGGCTGAGCGACCTTTTGGCGGCGCTTCTTCCGGTACAAGAGGAGGAGAGCAATGGACGAAGGGCCAAAGAACATCAGCGCGACTACGATGGTAAACACGTAGAAGATTATGGTGTCGATCATGCTAGGGCTAGACATAAACTCAAAGGAGATAGGGTTGATGTATTGGAACCGAAAGAACTTCGAGCCTCGCCCGCTTAATCACCAGCTTGCTCAACGTGATTCTGATTGCTTCGCCGCCGTTTCCTTTGCAGCGCGTTCCGCGTACGGAACGTACTGAACATTATGGCGCTTGGCATGTTCTGCCAAAGGCCCATAACCAACCTCGGCGCGACGTTTATCGACGTTTGCTTCGTCTTCAATTTGCCAGAAGGTGGCGATGCCTTTTTCATCAGTGTTGGTTTGGGTGCCGTAGCGCTGAGGCATGCCGGTGTACATACGCAGCCTGTCGTCGAATCTCGCAAACTCCCACTTTGGTAGATCACCACGCTCCGCCGCCTTTGCAATCATGGACTCGTAGCGCCTCATGTAATCAAGGCGCCCGTGTTGAACCACGAGAAAAGCGCCGCGAACCGCGTTCTCGCCAACGTCTTTTGCGACGGGCCAGCCGTGTTGCGCCACAAGCTCATCTAAACGAGCCTGATTGGCCTTATCGACAACTTGCATC
>JADCIX010000002.1 GCA_020247545.1 Rhodocyclaceae bacterium
AGTCGCCTCGACGCTAAAGCTTCAGTACAATTTGGCATCGGCGTTGCTCGTCTTTTGTGTGTTGATTCGATACCTCCATCATAGAAGAGATAAGAGTCAACGCCGATTTCTTTTTACAACTATGGTGAAATATTCAGGCTAGTGTTCACTCAACTCATTGAAAACAGTACCGCCTGATGTCGAGATCGCTTTCGGAGAAAGGCCGAGGCAGCCTACCTTGGAGTACGTGCGATCAACTCACGCCGCCCACGCCTATCATGCAGAATCTGCATTGTGGGGAGAACTTATCTGCGTAGGTAGTCCGCTGTCTGTGGGCACATGTCGCTTTTCCCAAGCTACAGGAGCTTCGTTGAACGGCTTTCGCTAACCCGCAAAAAAGTCCTTCACCTTATCCATAAACCCCTTGGCGCGCGGGTTGTGCTTGTCGCCGTCTTTTTTGTTGATCTCTTCCAATTCGCGCAGCAACTCTTTCTGGCGGTCGGTGAGCCGCACCGGTGTTTCGATCACAACATGGCACATCAAGTCACCGTTGGAGGTCTGGCGAATCGGCTTAATGCCCTTGCCGCGCAATCGGAATACTTGACCGGACTGTGTCTCAGCCGGGATCTTGATCTTGGCTTCGCCATCTAATGTGGGGATACTGATTTCTCCGCCGAGTGCCGCAACCGTGAACGAGATTGGCATCTCACAATGCAGGTCCGCCCCTTCGCGCTGGAACACGCTATGTGCCTTCAGTTGCACCACGACGTACAGGTCGCCCGGTGGACCACCGTTGACGCCTGCCTCACCTTCACCGGACAAACGAATGCGATCTCCATCGTCAACACCCGCTGGAATTTTGACTGACAATGTTTTGTGTTTCTTGACGCGTCCCGTCCCGTTACACGCTGCGCACGGCTCGGGGATGACTTTGCCGGTGCCATGACAGGTCGGGCAGGTTTGTTGAATTGAGAAAAAGCCCTGCTGCATCCGTACCTGGCCCGATCCTCCGCAGGTGTGACAGGGTTTAGCCTTGGTGCCAGGTTTGGCACCCGAACCATCACAAACATCACAATCTTCCATGGCAGGGATGCGGATCTTGGTTTCCGTACCACGTGCGGCTTGCTCTAACGTGATCTCCATGTTGTAGCGCAGGTCAGAGCCGCGATAGACTTGCGGGCCACCACCACTGCGGCCACCACGACCACCGAAAATTTCGCCAAAGATATCGCCGAAGGCATCGGAGAACCCGCCCATGCCTTCACTGCCATATCCGCTAGGACCGCCACCTGCTTGAGGGTTTACGCCGGCATGGCCGTATGCATCGTAGGCGCGACGTTTTTCCGCGTCAGATAGGATCTCATAGGCCTCCTTCGCCTCTTTGAATTTTTCTTCGGCGTCTTTGCTGTCTGGGTTGCGATCTGGATGGAGCTTCATCGCGAGTTTGCGATAGGACTTCTTGATGTCATCGTCTGACGCGTCGCGATTGACCCCAAGGATTTCGTAAAAGTCGCGTTTTTTTACCATGGTGTTTATAGATTTACGGTTAGCACAGTGGCGGCTAGTGAAGTTGAGGCGGTGTCAATCATGACAAAGGGGGCGAGGACTCCTCCTCACCCCCTTCAATCGAGTACAACGTTTGGCTACTTCTTGTCTTTGACCTCGGTAAATTCAGCATCAACGACATTGCCCATGTCTTTCTCTTTGGCGGGCGCTTCGTGCGCGCCTCCTGCTGAACCACCGGCACCGGGCGCACCCTGCCCAGTGTTGGCAGCGGCTTCAGCTTGCGCCTTGGCTTGCATGTCAGCGTACATTTTTTCGCCGAGTTTCTGCGCCGCTTTTGTCAGCGTCTCCGTTCTTGCCACGATGGCGTCTTTGTCATTGCCCTTCAACGCCTCTTCGAGGTCCTTACTTGCCGCCTCGATTGCAGACTTCTCGCCGGCGTCGAGCTTGTCGCCGTACTCTTCCAGCGACTTCTTCGTCTCGTGAACCAATGCATCCCCCTGATTGCGGGCCGACACTAGCTCTAGGGCTTTTTTGTCTTCGTCCGCATTCGCTTCCGCATCCTTTACCATGCGCTGGATTTCTTCTTCGGTCAATCCAGAGTTGGCCTTGATGGTGATCTTGTTTTCTTTGCCGGTCGCCTTGTCTTTGGCAGATACGTGCATGATGCCGTTCGCGTCGATGTCGAATGTCACTTCGATCTGCGGCTGACCGCGGCGCGATGGTGGAATGCCTTCGAGGTTAAACTGACCTAGCGACTTGTTGCCGGCAGCCATCTCGCGCTCACCTTGCAGGACATGAATTGTTACGGCCGATTGGTTGTCGTCGGCCGTCGAGAAGATTTGTGATGCTTTGGTCGGAACAGTGGTGTTCTTCTTGATCAGTTTGGTCGAGACGCCACCGAGTGTTTCGATACCCAGAGATAGTGGCGTTACATCAAGCAGCAACACATCTTTCACGTCGCCCTTTAAAACGCCGCCTTGAATCGCAGCACCAACCGCAACCGCCTCGTCCGGGTTGACGTCCTTACGCGGCTCTTTGCCAAAAATCTCTTTAACCTTTTCTTGCACCTTTGGCATACGAGTCTGGCCGCCGACCAAGATGACATCAGAGATATCACTGATCTTCACACCCGCGTCCTTGATGGCGATACGGCATGGCTCGATGGTACGCTCAATGAGTTCATCGACCAGCGATTCAAACTTGGCTCGGGTGATCTTGACCAACAAGTGCTTCGGACCGGTTGCATCAGCGGTGACATATGGCAGGTTAACTTCGGTTTGCTGCGACGACGACAACTCGATCTTCGCTTTTTCAGCGGCTTCCTTCAGGCGCTGTAAGGCAAGCACGTCCCTCTTCAGATCAATGCCTTGTTCTTTCTTGAATTCGTCGCAGAGGTAGTCCATTAGGCGTTGGTCGAAATCTTCACCGCCCAGGAAAGTGTCGCCATTGGTAGATAGCACTTCAAACTGATGTTCGCCGTCGACAGATGCGATTTCGATAATTGAGACGTCGAACGTGCCGCCGCCTAAGTCGTACACTGCGATCTTGCGATCACCTTCTTTTTTGTCCATACCGAAGGCCAGTGCTGCTGCGGTCGGTTCGTTGATAATGCGTTTGACTTCCAAGCCAGCGATGCGACCCGCATCCTTGGTGGCCTGACGTTGCGCATCGTTGAAGTAAGCCGGAACCGTGATGACGGCTTCGGTGACGTCCTCACCGAGATAATCCTCAGCGGTCTTTTTCATTTTGCGCAACACTTCTGAGGACACCTGCGGTGGCGCGATTCGTTTGCCACGTACTTCTACCCATGCGTCACCGTTGTCGTTCTTGACAATAGCGTACGGCATGAGATTGATGTCTTTCTGGACCTCTTTTTCTTCAAAGCGGCGACCGATCAGTCGTTTTACCGCGAATAGCGTGTTCTTCGGGTTGGTTACGGCCTGGCGTTTTGCCGATGCGCCAACGAGTATTTCGCCGTCTTCTTGGTAGGCAACGATGGACGGTGTGGTGCGGGCACCTTCGGCATTCTCAATTACCTTGGGTTGGCCAGCTTCCATGATGGAAACACAGCTGTTGGTCGTCCCTAAGTCAATTCCAATAATCTTTCCCATGATGTTTTCCCTTTTGGTGCGAGTTTTCTAATGATTTTCAAATGGGGTCGTTACCCGATGCTTCAAGCCTTGCCCCTCGGCATCAACGCCCCGCTTCAGGCCTTGGCTTTGGAAACGGCGACTAATGCCGGACGCATTACACGCTCGTGGAGCGTGTAACCTTTTTGCATGACCGATACCACCGTATTTGGCTCTTGTTCGGATTCAACAGCCGCTATGGACTGATGCCGGGACGGATCGAACTTCTGGCCGAGCGGGTCCACTTCTTGAATCGAGAATTTTTCAAACACTGACGACAGTTGACGAGCGGTGAGTTCCACGCCTTGTTTATAGGCGTCAACGGACGGCGAGTCCACTTTCAACGCCGCGTCAAGGCTATCTTTAACGGCCAACAGGGCGTCTGCGATACGTTCGACTCCGTATTTTTGCGCCTTGAGTACGTCTTCGGCCGAACGTCGGCGGATGTTGTCTGTCTCTGCCTTTGCCCGCAGCCACTCGTCTTTGGCATTGGCTAACGCGGCTTCGGCTGTCGCCAGCCGCGCGGAGAGATCCGCGCCCGGTTCGGCCGCTCCAGCAACGGTTTCGCTGTGCTTGCTTTGCCCTTGTGAGGAGTTGTCAGGCGCATTTTCTGGTGTTTGTGTCATCCCCAATTTCCCTGAAAAATCAAAGTCATGGGGGATATTGGGGTAATCAAGATGTTTTCAAGCGGACCAGCTTGAAAAACCGCAATTAGTTTGGGGTTAACGTTAGTTCTTTGGTTAGGCTGCGGGTCGTTTCGGGTTGTCGCTGATTAGCCAGTTCACCAACAGGGTGATGACGGAATACATTAATGACCCTACGAATGCCGCCGTGAAACCCGACACTGTAAAACCCTTGACGACCTCGGCGACCAGCCAAAACAGGAGGGCGTTGATGACAAAGATAAACAGTCCCATGGTCAGCAGCGTCACAGGAAGGGTCAGTAGGATAAGGATCGGGCGAATGATGGCGTTGACCAGGCCAAGAACCAGTGCGGCGGCGAGCGCGGCAAAGATGCCATCGACATTCACCTCTGAATAGAGGAAGGCCACGGCGAGCAGGGCAAGGGCGTTTACGCACCAGCGAGCAAGGATTTTCATAAACTTGGCCAGTGAGGTTGGCTGAGAGGGCGGGACATATGCGATATGATACCGTGCGTCACTCTTGTTCCTAGTTGGGTCTGGAGCCGCCGGTCGCTTGGCGAAATCACAATAATTGGCAAGCCTGAATCCACCGAGCACGCAAAGTAGGAAGCCCCTTATTGGCGGGCATTTTCAGCGTATATTTATCGCCAACAAACGAGCTGATGATTGGTGATAGTTGTGTTGGTCGCCTAACGCCATCAGCGCCAATGCAATGACAACGGGTCAGATGTATGAGCGCATGGCCTTCCGTTAAACTCCGCCCCGCGTAAATTTGGGCGATACACCCCTAGCACATGTCAAAGAATAGGAAGCTCCTTAACGAGCTCAGAGTGAGTCTGGCAAATGATTTTGCCAAGCGCTTGGTTGAGGCCGTCCCATTGGTCTCGTCTGCACTAGTTGAGATCGCAAATCAGACCGATGATGCCGACATGAAGCGCGCCATCCTAGGTGCGCGTGATGCTTGGGAATTGCGGTCCCTCAATTGGGAGGCTGCGGTGCGGGCGGATTACATCAAGTGCTTCGACGAAAAAATATCGGGCGAATACGAAAAGCTGTCGAAGACCACCAAGTTTTCAATCGAATCTTTGAAATTGGTTGAACACGAAGAAATGCGCGAGGAAATTTCGCTTGGCAATGTTTCAATTCGTCTGAAGGACGAGTGCGACTACGAACTCTTCGCCCTGACCAAACGTATCGAAGGGCTGCTTGATGTTGCCGACCTGAAAGAAGCACAGAACCCAGTGTTACCGCGGGTGTTCTGTCGCTCGTTATTGGCCGGACTGGCGGCTGCGGAGATCAAGGTTGCGCAGCGTTGCGAGATTTTGCTGGCGGGAACAGCAGTGCTTGCTGAGTTGCTCAACGAAACGCTCAAAGAAGCTAACGAAGTCTTGGTCAGCCACGGCTTTATGATTGAAATTCCTGTTGCCTACGGTAAACCGATCAATAGATCCGTTTCGCGTACACCGTTGACGTTGGCTACCGGATCATGGCAATCCCCTGGGGGCAGCGGTGGCGGCGGCAGTGCTATAAACGCGCAAATGCAGGCCAGCCTGCCCGACCTGTTTGCGCGCTTGCTGGCTAGACTGCCGGCCCCGGATGGACGGCCGCCCGGTCCCGGTGGTAGCAGTGGCGGCGCGAACTCCATCGGCGGCGCAGCGCGGCCAGATACCCCAACGACGGGGTCCGGCGGCGGGCAGATTACACTTGACCCAAAGTTAATTGAGGCGCTGGAACGTTTTGCGGCCAGCACCGCTGCCGCACCCACTCCAGCGTCGGCGACAGCAGCGGCCCGTGTGGCTCCGGCCCCGGACGCGAGCGTTGATGCCGCTGCGCCAGCCACGCGGCCAAGCGTACAAACGCAACCCCCCTCGGCGGCAGAAGGCGGCTTTGAGGCGGGAGTTACACCAGCAGTCGGCGCGGAACAAGCGACGCCGCTTCCGGCAGTAAGACGTGGCCCGCCGGATCCAAAGTATGCGCCAACGGAAAAGCTCGTTGCTGTGGCTGCGGCACCTGCCCCCGCACTGACGAATCTGGTGCGACAGGCGGCACCGATACTTGCACCGACGATGCAACCTGTGCAGACCGTGATTACGGACGTGGTCGCAGGTGTGTTCGATCGTATCTTTTCCGCGCCGGACATTCCCGAACAAATCAAGGCATTAATCGGCAAATTGCAGCTACAGATCTTGAAAGCTTCCATACAAGATCCGCAAATCTTTTCCAACGCCGAGCATCCTCTACGACGTTTTGTAGACGAGCTCGCCGACATTGGTGTGAAGCGTCCGCAGTCACTTTTGCCGGGTGACCCGTTCTACGAGCGCATCGCGACCATCGTCGATAACCTTCATCAGAATTTTGAAGTTGACTCTAAAGCCATTGAGCGTGCGAATCACCAATTGTCTTCGTTCATCCAGGCCGAAGAGGCAAGTGGGCAGGGCGTCATCTTCGACTCTGTTGTTGAAGTACAGCAGCAGGAAGAAGTCGAGATGGGCGACTCGATGGCTACCTTTGAGGTTGACAGGCGCTTTGCTGGCAAGATGTTCTTGCGGATGATCAAGGAATTTGTGCGCGTTCATTGGCAAGAAGTGTTGGCCAAGGACTATCTGGTTGATGGGGAAGACGGCGAGCAGTGGAAGGCTGATCTTGCTACACTCGACGAACTTCTCTGGAGCGTTAGTCCAAAAGAAGTCGCCACGGATCGCGCGAAGTTTCTTAAGTTGCTGCCCACCTTGCTCAGCAGGGTAAATGCAGGGCTCGATCGTATCGGGCTATCGATGGAAGCGCGTGCGCCTTACTTTCAGGTGATGGAAGCGGCACACAAGTCGTTGCTGCGCAAGGCAAAAGACGGTGTTGGCCAGCCTTCAGATGACGTTGAACATCAACCACTTCCACTGGCGGATGACCCGCGCAAAAAACTACGCAAACGCACCACGACTATTGCGCGGGGGCAGTGGATCGCGATGACGGAAGAAAGCGGTGCCGTTCGCCGCTGTCGGCTATCGTGGGTTAGTCCGCTGAAAGAAACGTTCGTATTGAAGAACTACGATACCAAAGAAGCAATCACGTTGACAGCCGAGGAATTCCACCTCTTGGAGTCGCAGGGGCGCATCAAGCTCATTGAAGAGAATTCAATCACCGAGCGTAGTATTCACGGTGCCATTGCTGGCATGCTTGATACGCTAGGCACCTCCGCCAGACTAGGCGACGCGCCGGCAGAAAGTTAGGCACCATCGGTTTAGCCTGCGCGGGGGTTACGTAGGTGCGCCGAGTTTACGAGCGCTCTCTGCCGATCGCGCGTTTTCAGCGGCGGCAAGGTCGAACCGCCAGTTGGCACCGACCCAGCCGGTGAGATTGTCCATCGCAATACGCGCGAGGGCTGTGACGTAGGGCTGAGTGTCATTTGCAACCGGCAAATAGTTGAATTCTTTACCACCCGCGAGCAGGAATGTGTCGCGTCCTTCGTCAGCGATCTCCTCCAACGTTTCCAGGCAGTCTGCGGCAAAGCCGGGGCAGATGACGTCAATGCGCCGTGTTCCAGCCGCACCGAGTGTCTCAAGAGTTTTGTCGGTGTAAGGTTGTAACCATTCCGCCTTGCCGAATCGCGACTGAAACGTCACGACATAATCATGTGGTTGCAGGCCAAGACGTTCACCAATCAGGCGGGCAGTCTTGTGGCATTGGCAATGGTACGGATCGCCGCGGTCGAGATGAAACTTAGGCACGCCGTGAAAGGTCATCAGTAACTTGTCGGTTATGAAATCTGGGTACCCTATCTGCTGCCAATGTGCGTCTAGGTTTTTCGCCATCGCATCGATGTAGGCGGGATGATCGTGGAAGTTGCGCACGAAACGGACCCCTGGAACGTTGCGCCATCTGGTAAATACACGAGCGAGTTGATCAAACGTAGAGCCAGTTGTGCTGGCAGCGTACTGTGGGTAGAGCGGCAGCACCAAAACGTTATTGCACTGCTGGCGCTTGAGTTCGGCAAGCTGGGACGCCATGGACGGATTGCCGTACCGCATCGCCGGCAGCACCACGAGGGGGGATGGAATGAGACTTGCCAGCTCTTCGCCCACAAGCCTCGCCTGCCGTTCGGTGTATACCCGCAGAGGCGAGCCCTCAGCCATCCAGATGCTGGAGTACTTTGCGGCAGTCTTTTTCGGGCGGACGTTCAGAATAATGATGTTGAGAATGAACCACCAAATCAAACGTGGAATCTCGACGATTCGGGTGTCAGATAGGAACTCCTTTAAGTAGCGCCGAACGGCGACCGGTGTCGCGGCGTCGGGTGTTCCCAGATTGACCAGCAGGATGCCGGTCTTGGCCTGGCTGCCGTGCGTATAGTTTGGTTCGGTTGAAAAGGACATGTTCGCTTTGCGCCTTCTACGGCCGGCCGACGGGCTTACGCATTTGATGAAATATTGCGACTTAAGCTGGGTGTGTCAGGACGGTGCTTTCGGGAGACTACGCGCATCGGCAGCTCGAGGCGACACACTTGACTAGTGCTGGCTTAAGGCGCTCGACAAAAGTTTGGAGGTTACATCAACAATTGGGATGACACGTTCATAGGCCATTCTGGTCGGTCCGATCACACCGACCGTGCCAACAATCTGGCCGTCAACTTCGTAGGGGGCCGAGACCAGCGAAAACTCGTCTAGCGGCATGGTCTCTGACTCCCCACCAATAAATATTTTGACGCCATCGGCGCGCTGGGACGCGTCGAGCAACTCGAACAGTTGGGATTTTGCCTCGAACAGATCAAACAACTTCTTTAGACTCGACATGCTCGATGAAATGTCGTTGACATCGAGCAGTTTGCGTTCCCCTGAAACGATGACACCGCTTGATTCAGAGCCGTTGCTACGTGCCTCAACTACTGCAGCCATCAACGTGGAGATATCCCGGTGTAATTGTGAAAGCTCGTGTTGAACACGGCTCTGTAGTTGGTCGAACTCGACGCCCGCGTAATGCGAGTTGATGTAGTTCGCGGCCTCCACCAGTTGTGCCGGGGGAATTGGCTTCTCAGTGATGACAATACGATTTTGCACGTCTCCATCGGTCGCGACGATGATGAGCAGCACCCGCCTTTCGGATAACGGCATGAATTCGACATGTTTCAGGCCCACTCCCTTCCGGCGCGGCGTCATTACGATGCCCGCGAAGTGAGTGAGCTCGGACAACATTTGTGAGGCCGCCGCCACGACTTGGCGCGGGTCGTTTGGTCGTATCTGATCACGCAAAGTCTGATGTTCAACCAGCTCTAGCGGTTGGATGGTCAGCAGGGTATCTACAAAAAAACGGTAGCCTTTCGGCGTCGGCACACGACCGGCTGACGTATGCGGGCTGGCGATGTAGCCCATTTCTTCTAAGTCTGCCATGACATTGCGAATCGAGGCGGCCGACAGTTCCAGCCCCGAGAACTTGGACAGGGTGCGTGAGCCGATTGGCTGGCCGTCGGCGATGTAACGCTCGACGAGAAACTTCAGTAGGGCTTGCGCACGTTCATTGATCATTCGACGATTGTAAGAAAAAATTGCCCGTGGCGGGGAAAAATCACATCTTTGACCCCGGTTTGTGCGCAACGTCGCAGAGGAGCAGGGCGGCCGGGGTTGCAAGAGCGGGAATTTTGGAAAAGAAGGACCCCCTGTCGAAAACGACGGCGAGACGGTGTGATTTAATCAGTCTATGGCAAAAACATTCAAAACGGTCGCGGTTGTCGGGAAACTTGATGGTGCCGGTGTCTCGGAGCCGTTGGCGGTACTGCAGTCCTTCTTGGCGAAACGTGGTGTCCGCGTGCAGATGGACGAGCGTACCGCATCGTTGGCGGCTACCGCGCCCGATGTGGTTGCACCGGTGGAGCGTGCGTTTGATGGCGCCGACCTCGCGATCGCGCTGGGCGGCGATGGAACGCTGCTCGGTATCGCGCGCAGGGTGGCTGATGCGAGTGTGCCGCTGGTGGGCATTAACCTTGGAACCCTGGGCTTTTTGACCGACATCCCCGCCGATTCAACCGAGAGTATGCTCGGTGCCATGTTGGATGGCGCCTACACGACCGAGTCGCGCCTGTTACTCAATGGTGCCATCGAGCGCGAGGGCAATGTCGTGTTTTCGACCGTTGCGTTAAATGACGTCGTGGTCTGCCGCGGCGCGATGGGGTCGATGATCGAGTTTGCCGTGGAAGTCAACGGTGAGTTTGTCTACAGTTTGCGCGCGGACGGCTTGATCATTTCCACGCCAACCGGCTCGACCGCCTACGCGTTGTCCAGCGGGGGGCCAATTTTGCATCCCAGCCTACCGGCGATTTCACTGGTGCCCATTTCACCGCACACATTGTCTAATCGTCCGGTAGCCATCCCGAGCAGCTCTGAGGTTCGCGTGCGTCTGATTCGCGGCCAGAACGCGCGAGTCAACTTTGATGTGCAATCGTATTTTGATCCCGAAACTGAGGATGTGGTTGCCGTCTGCGGCCATCCGAATCGGTTGACACTGTTGCACCCGGTAGGGCATTCCTACTACGCCATGTTGCGCTCGAAGCTGCACTGGGCAGAACGCAACTCCTAGTCGCCGATCAAACATGCTGCGCGCACTTACTATCACCAACTTCGTCATCGTTGATCATCTGGAACTGGACTTTGAATCCGGCTTTAGCGCCTTGACAGGCGAGACCGGCGCAGGTAAGTCGATTCTGATTGATGCGCTGTCTCTCGCCCTTGGGGCTCGTGCTGACGGCAACCCGGTGCGGGTAGGGCAAAACAAGGCCGAGATTACGGCGGAATTCGCCCTGAACTACCTGCCGTCGGCGCGCCAATGGTTGGCAGAGTCCGATCTGGCCGACGACGATGTCAACATTTGTCTGTTTCGTCGTGTAATCGATACGAGTGGGCGCTCCAAAGCATTTATCAATGGTTCGTCCGTCACACTTTCGCAAATGCGCGACTTGGGCCAACGTTTAGTTGATATCCATGGACAACACGAACACCAGAGGTTGCTGCGCCGTGATGCACAGTTGGCGTTGCTCGACGATTTCGCGGCAAATGCCGCCATACGGGATGCCGTATCGACGGCCCATGCCGAGTGGTCACAGATTGCCAATATTCGCGCGGCACGGCAGCAAAATGAGGCCGCGATTGCTCGCGAGTTCGAAGACGTTTCCTGGCAAATCCGTGAACTCGAGAAGCTCAACTTCACCCCTGCGCGTTGGGAAGAAACACTCGCTGAGCAGCGCCGTCTTGCCAACGCTACAAGCCTGATTTCTGCGGCGGAGGGTGCCATCGATGGGCTCGCTGAGAGTGATAATGCGGTAATCAGCACTATCGACGCACTTGCCAGTGAACTGGGTGTCGCGGCGCAGACCGATGCGGCCCTGAGGGACATCCACGGTCTGATGACCACCGCGAGGGTTGAACTGAGCGAAGCCGTATCGAGTTTGCGCCACTACCTTCGTAAATTGGAGGTCGACCCGGCGAAATTGGCGGAACGTGATGGCGAGATATCTGACGTGCTTGAACTCGCGCGCAAGTTCCGCATCGAGCCATCGCGCATTCCAGACTACTTGCAACAGAAAAGGGATCGACTTGCGTCACTGGGCGGTGGTCAGTCGCTCGACGATTTGATTGTACGCGAGCAGCTTGCCGAGGCGGCATATCGTGAGGTTGCGAAAGAACTGACCAAGTCTCGGCAGGAGGCGGCAAAGACCTTTTCCGCGCAAATCACTGCTTCGTTGCAAGAACTTGCCATGCCGGGCGGGCTATTTGCGGTCGAGTTTGTAGCCCGTGAGGCCGGGCCAAGCGGTTTGGAGGGGTGTGAATTTCAGGTCGCCGCTCACGAGGGGCAAACACTCGGGCCATTAGCCAAAATCGCATCGGGCGGCGAGCTGTCGCGCGTATCACTGGCTATCCAGATGATGGCGTCCGCGCGCGGCGGCGTCCCGACGATGATTTTTGACGAAGTGGATTCGGGTATCGGTGGACGCGTGGCAGAAGTTGTCGGGCGGCTGCTGCGCCGGTTGGGGGAAAAACAGGGGGAAAAAGCGGGTGCCAAAGACGAAGGCAAACATCAGGTGCTTGCTGTAACGCATTTGCCGCAAGTGGCGGCTTGTGCGGAATACCAGTTTCAAGTCAGCAAGGGTGCGTCTGATGTAGTTGTGACGACCAATATCGTGTTGCTGAATAAGAAAGCGCGTATTGAAGAAATTGCCCGTATGCTGGGCGGCATGACGATTACGGCAACAACACGCAAACACGCCGAAGAAATGCTGGCTAGCGCAGCGAAGGCCTGAACAAGCTAAGCTGCCCCACAGGAGGCAAACATTGACCACCAAAGGCTGGTCACGGCCGCGCGCTCGTCAACTAACTCCTTCGGCGTAATCCATGCCTTGCGCTCGCCATTGTTTTGCGCAATGTGTAACCGGTGCCGGTACGCAAGATAGGCTTTAGCGGCCGCCGCGGCTTGCTCTTCCTCGATCAATCCCAGCGCTGCGGCGCGGTTGAGCAGCGCAAAATTGCCCATGTTGGATAAGAACTCTGGGTACTCACCACTGTGCGCCAAAATCAAGTATTGCACGATGAACTCAATATCGACGATGCCGCCTTCGGTGTTTTTCAAATCGAGGGAATCTGGCTTGTCCTTTTTTTCCAGGCGCATTTTTTGCCGCATCTCGATAATGTCGATCCTCAGCTTGACGATGTCACGCCGCTTTGAGAGAACCTCTGTACGAATGTCTTCGAATGGTCTGGCAAGCGATGCATCGCCCGCGCACCAGCGCGCGCGGGTCAGTGCCTGATGCTCCCAAGTCCAAGCGCGGTTAACTTGGTAATCGCGAAATGCGGAAAGGCTTGATACCAATAGCCCTGCCGCTCCATCAGGGCGTAGTCGCAGGTCGGTCTCATAGAGCACGCCTCCGGCGGTCATAGTGTTGAGCCAGCTATTCACCCGTTGCGCAAGTTTGGCAACCAAATCGGCTGGCATGCCTGATTCTGGATCGTAGAGAAATACGAGGTCAAGGTCGGAGGCATAACCCAGTTCTTTGCTACCCCATTTGCCGTAGCCGATGACGGCAAATCCCGCCGCAGTGGCTGACGTGGTTGCCGGTTGGATCGCCCGCCATGCCATCTTTACTGCACAATCCACCAGCATATCCGCCAGCATCGAAAGTTCGTCCGACAAGGCCATCACCCCGAGCCGGCCCTCGATGTCAGCAATATTGAGTTTGAGCATAATGCGCTGTTTGGTGTGCCGCAGCAGCTCGTATTGCTGTTCGACGTCATTGCCAATAGCCTGGCATTGTGTCTCTAACATACGACGCTCCCCTTGCCAGTCGATCAACCCTCGTGTTGGCGTTCCCAGCTCGGCGCGGACGGCAGGCGGTAGCATCACATCATCGAGCAATATTGGGTGTCGTTGTAACAGGCTGGCGGCCCAGGCGCTTTGATGGGCAATCCGCGCAACACGCGCCAGCGCGGCGGGATACTCAAGCAGAAAAGCGAGGTAGGTTTCGCGCTTGTCGATTGCTTCCAGCAAATCGAATAATCGAAACAAGGTTGTTGAAGTGGTATCGACGGTGGCGCAGGTGTCGACCGCACGTCCGATCAGTGTCTCCAGCCGACCCCGAAGTTTCGGCGGCAGCGCCTGCATACGGCTTGAGGCAAACCACCGCTGAATACGATCGGCGATCGGCGCACGATAGACTTCATCGTAAAGTCTAGTATTGAAGGGAACTTCCAAGCCATTTACCTTGAAACTGCCCGTGTTTGTTAGGGTTTGACTTTTTTCGATGCGCGTCTCTGCATCGCCGAACACCGCCTCAAATTCGCCGGTAACCACGGCGCGGTGCATATTGAGTGTCTGTAAAAACGGCTGCCAATCGGCAAAACCCATGGCGTCGGCAATACGTTGCTGCTCCTCTGGCGAGGCGGGTAGTGACTGTGTCTGCTGGTCGTCTAGGTACTGCAAACGGTGCTCGAGGTTGCGCAAAAATGTGTATGCCTGAGATAACGCCGCGACACGGGGTATTGGGATGATTCCATGCTGGCCGAGCTGTGACAGCGCTTCACGCGTGCTGCGGGTTTGCAGTCCAGTGTGATTAGTACCACCACCGGTTTTTCCAACGCTGCGCCCGCCGCGGATCAGCTGGTGAATCTGTGTCACAAACTCGACCTCGCGAATGCCACCTTCGCCAACCTTTATGTCGCTTTGTTTGCCACGTTTGTTGGCGTCCGCCCGAATCTGGCTGTGCAAGGCCCGCATCTCTTCGATGGCGGCGTAGTCGTGGTAGCGACGAAATACAAACGGCGTCGCCAAGGCGTCAAGCGCAGCGACGTTGGTTGCCTCACCGGTCATCACCCGGGCCTTCAGCCATGCATATCGTTCCCATGGACGCGCTTGTTGCAGAAAGTAGGACTCAAGAGAGGCTAGCGAGGTCACGAGCGGTCCACTGTCGCCGAACGGTCGAAGGCGCATATCGACGCGGAATACATAACCGTTTTCGTCAACATTATCGATTGACCGGATCACCCGCTTCCCCAACTGGTGGTGAAATTCGTGCCAACTCTTGTCAGCGTTCGCCGCACCGTCTTCCGCGTGAACAAAGATCAAGTCGATATCGGAGGACACGTTGAGCTCCAGAGCACCGAGTTTGCCCATGCCAACAACCATCAGGTCACTTTGTGGCGACGCCGACACCCCGTACTCATCCAGCAGGGCTTTGGTGTGGTGGGCCAGCGATAGGCGAACCACATCGTCGGCAAAGTGTGAAATCGCCGTTACCACTTCGTCGAGATCTGCCAGGCAGTTGATGTCGCGAAGCATGATTGCAAGCATCACCTGTTTGCGACGCAGGCGCAGGGTGGCGTCGATTGTGGATTCTGTCGTAATTGGCGATGCGGAGAAGGCGGCGACCGTCTCGACCGCAGACTGATCGGCATGGCTCCTTAACCACTCACGCAGTTCCGGCGTAGCAAACATCAGCCGCTCGGCATAGCGCGACGCGCGAAACAAACGTGCTACAGCAATGTCGAATGTTTCGTGGTCCATGCGGAAATTGCTGCCTTTGTACCCTTGGGCGCGGCGATTTTGTGCGGGATAGTATGCTTGTGTGCGCCGATAGCGTCGTCGCCCGTTAAAATAATACGTAAATTTTTGTCTTCGAGGACACCATTCTTCATATCGCCAAACGAATCGGCCAAATCTGCATGCGCACGGCATATTGGTTGGTCATCGTTTTGGCGCTGTTGGTGGCCGCCATACTGGCAAGTCTTAAGTACCTGGTAATGCCTAACATCCAAGGCTACGAGGCAGCGCTTCGGGCCAAAGTGGCCGAGGCGTCCGGGATGGAAGTTTCCGCCACTTCCATCGAGGGAGGTTGGTCGGGCTTCTCCCCATTCGTCGACTTGACCGGTGTGGAGTTACGTGAGCCCAAGGGCGTAAAGTCGCCAACCCGAACGGCGGGCAGTGTTGCGCTTCGCCTGCCCGCAGTACGGATCTCGCTTTCCATCCCGTACCTGATGGTCGGTCAAGTGCGTTTCAGCGAAGTCACCATTATTCAACCCGAGTTGTCCCTCATTCGCGCCGCAGACGGATTCATTTACTTTGCCGGGAGGCCGTTGAACAAAAAAAGTGAGGAGCCGGATGATGGTCGCCTGATAGATTGGCTAATTTCTCAGCCAAGTATCGATATCCAGCAGGCCACGCTGACATGGCGCGACGACACGCATCCCGCGCCGGAACTGACGTTTAAGCAGGTCGGTATCCGGATCGATAAATCGCTGGGGCGACACACGTTTGGTTTTGTCGCCACACCGCCGCGCGGCCTGGCGGGACCGATCGAAGTGCGTGGGAAACTGCGTTTCGGTAAAGCAGACGCCAATGATGAAAAGCCTGCTGAAGCGATGCGTTGGCAAGTTGATGGCAGCATTTATGCAGCGGCACGCGACGCGAACCTTGCCGAACTGCGCCGCCACTTGAACGTGCCGAACAGTTGGCAGTCGGGCGTAGGTACCGTGCGCTCGTGGCTTGAGTTGGATAGTCGGTCGGAGGGGGCACAAAAACTGGCGGTTTCAAAGACTGCTACGAATAATCCCACCAGCCCGATCAATCCGATCAAGGCCATCATTGCCGACGTCGCGATCATCAACGCGCGTGCGCAGTTAGCCGATGATGCGTCACCCCTCTCGATCGCAAAGCTCACCGGTCGCCTGAGCTACCAGCGTCTCGAAGACGGCTTGCGCATCGGCACCAACAAACTTGAGTTCCGCACGCAAGAAGGCGTGAACTCGCTGCCGGCAGATTTTTCGTTATCCCTGCAGAGTGCGGGTAGCGTCGATAAAGAGCGTGGCGAGATCACGGCCAATGGCATCGACTTGAAAGTGATGACCTCGCTGCTCGAGTACTTCCCAATCGGTCGGGAGTTGCGCCAACTCGCGGCTAAGTTTGGGCTGCGTGGTGCCGTCAAAGACATCCGCTTTGCTTGGACTGGCCCCTTACAGAAACCCAAGACCTATACCGTCAAGGGCACGCTCGTCGATTTTTCGTCAAACCTAACTGAATCGATTCCCGGCGTATCGGGTGTCAGCGGTAGTGTTGAGGGGAGTGAGAAAGGCGGGAGGTACATTCTCAACGCGAAAGGCGTGGCCCTCGACATTCCGGCGATTTTTCGCGACACGGTGCGCTTTGATATTCTCGAAGGGCGGGGCGGTTGGCAGGTTGATGCCAATCAGCTTTCAATTAATTTCGACGGTGTCAAGGCGAGCAACCGGGACTTGTCCGCCCAGGTGAGCGGAAAGTATCAGAAGCTGCGCGAAAAACCGGGTGTCGAGATACCGCTTGAAAAGCGCCTGGGCACAATTGACCTCACGCTGCGACTTACTGAGGTTAACGCGCAGCGCCTACCGACGTATTTGCCGAATGGGGCCGCCAACACGCGTGAATATTTGGAGGGAGCGGTACGCGATGGCAAAGTGGAATCAGCCGTGTTGGGCCTTAAAGGAAATTTGAATCAGTTCCCGTTTCATAATGGCGTTGGCGGTAACTTTACGGTGCGGGCAAATCTGAAAGACGTTGACTTTCGTTATTTAGAAGGCTGGCCGGTCGCCAACGATATCGATGCTGAACTTCTGATCGACAACACTGCGATCCGTGTAAAGGTAGATAAAGCCCGCTTCTTCAATGCTAGGGTACGCAACACCCAAGTCGTCATCGCTGATTCTCACGCCTGGCCGTTTTTGCTCGCAATCGTTGGGGAGGCGGATGCCCGTGCGGAGGACGTGTCCCGTTATCTTCGCGAGAGTCCGTTGGTTGACGGTGTTGGTGCATTCACCAAGGTCGTCGCGCTTGAGGGGCCTGGCAAACTCAACATAGACATAAAGATACCCGTCGGGCCCGCGCCGGCGGCAACAGCGCCAAAAGATGCACCAAAGTTTCGTTTGTCCGGAAAGTACAGCCTCAACAAGGGCAGCGCCAAGCTGAGTTTTGGCACACATATAAGCAACCTTAGCGGTGCCATCAGCTTTACCGACAAGAGTGTCACCAGCAGCAACGTAACCGGCGTGGCTTTCGGCTCACCAATCGCCATTGCCATATCCGGTGGTGGCGAAGCAGGCGTGGTCACCGACTTTGCCGGGCGCCTCGACGTTCAGCAGTTAGGTGACTTATTGCCTTTCTCAATGCCATCGCAAGTTGACGGCAATACCGACATTACCGGACGTGTTGTTAGTTCGGCCGCAGGTTTGGAGGTGGTGGTTGACTCGAGCCTAGTTGGGGTAACGTCAGCGCTGCCAGTCCCGCTGGCCAAACGGCCCGACGAGCCGCGTCGACTGAATCTGCGACTCGTCAACGTTGGGCAGCCGGGAGCAAAGATTCGTCTGACCGTTGCGGGCAATGCATCGGTGGGGGGGACGTCCGATGCTGCGAGCAATAGGATCGAAGCGCGCTTTCAGCGTAGACGGGATGCTGAAGGCGCGGCGCAGTTTCAGGGTCTTGCGAGCGTGGGCCTCCCCATATCAGAGACACCGTTGGCCGATGGGCTCTGGCTGATGGGCAACATGAAGATTCTCGACTTCGATCAGTGGCTTGCAGCCGTAAACGCGTTCTACCCAAAGCCAACCACATCAGCGGCTGCGCCCGCCGCCCCGAGCGACTCGCTGATCACCGGCTTTGATTTTTCGCTTGATCGATTGAACGCCTACTCGCGTAGTTTCTCCGAGGCCAAGATTCGTGGCCGCAAATCCGCAGATCGCGCCAACCCTACCTGGGCGATATCGGTGGCGAGCAAGGAAGCGGAGGGCGATCTTACTTGGCGTAGTGCAGCCTTTAACGAGCGTGGTGCAGTGCGTGCGCGGCTGAAACGCCTGATTCTGCTGGACGATGCGGGTGCTGCTTCGAGTGTTCAACCCACGGCGGCGGAGCTTGCAGCGGCTGAGCAAGACCTGCCGGCTCTTGATATTGTTGCGGACGAATTCACGTTTAAGGAGCGTTGGCTGGGCAAGCTTGAATTGAAGGCGACGCCGCAAGCCGCGAACTGGCGTATCGAGCAACTGTTGATCAGCAACGGTCATGCCCGAATGGAGATGGACGGCCTGTGGCAGCGATACGGTGACCCGTTTGCGCCACCACGCGCCGGCCCTGTGAAGTCATTGTCCACCATGAACATTAAGGTTGACTCCACCAACCTGAATGCCTTGTTCGCACAGTTTGGTTTTGGGGATCAGATCCGTGGAGGGCGTGGTGGCTTGGAAGGCAAGTTGTCGTGGCCCGGCCACGTTTACCAGTTTCAGACGGCGAATTTGTCAGGGGCGTTCAAGGTAAACGCCGAACGCGGTCAGTTTGTGAAGATGGATCCGGGGGCCGCAAAGCTGCTTGGGCTCATGAGTTTGCAATCGATCCCGCGCAGGCTGACGTTTGATTTCCGCGATTTGTTCAGTGAAGGTTATGCATTTGACAAGATCGAGGGTGACCTCACAATCACCGATGGTGTGATGTTCGCGAAAAAATTCGATATTTCTGGTCCCGCCGCGGACGTGCGTATGACGGGGGATATTGCGCTGCCGACCGAGCGTGTTAATTTAACAATGACCGTGGCACCGAGGCTGAGCACCGCCGCTGCGATTGGAGCCGGGGTACTGGTCAACCCACTTGTCGGTCTTGGCGTATTGCTGGGCGGAGAAGCCCTAAAAAGTCCACTGGAGCGTGTACTCTCGGTGCAGTACACGGTTTCGGGCAAGTGGGATAATCCGGATGTTGAGCGCGTCGGCAAAACGACCGCGCGTGTGGACATTAAGGAAATAGGGTCGCCTGGCGCTCCCCTTTCCGGCGTCTCACCCGCGCCAAGCGAAAAATTACCCGAGAAATCAACCGCAAACGATCCGAATAAGAAAACCAAGCCGTGATACTGAATAAAAACTCTCCAACGCTCCCCGAGGCACTGGCGAAGGCGCAGCAGTCGACACAATCGTTTTACCGCGTCGCTGCGATTCAAATGGCCTCCGGCCCGCAGGTCAAGGCGAATCTGGAAGAAGCCAGCCGATTGGTCGCGCTCGCGGCGACCACCGGTGCGCGTATTGTGGTGTTGCCAGAGTACTTTGCGCTGATGGGTATGCGCGATACCGACAAAGTAGAGGCAATGGAAGCAGATGGCAGCGGGCCGATCCAAGATTGGCTGGCTGAAACTGCGGCCAAACACTCGCTTTGGCTGATTGGCGCAGGCGTGCCGATTTCGGCGGACGTGCCGGGTAAGGTAAAAAACAGCTGCCTGGTCTATGACAAGGCGGGAAAGCGTGTTGCCCGTTACGACAAAATTCACTTGTTTAGTCTGTCGATGGGGCAGGACCAGTTCAATGAGGCGCGCACCATTGAGCCTGGTGATACGGTCAAAGTGGTTGATTCACCATATGGACGTATCGGGCTCTCGATTTGTTACGACCTGCGTTTCCCCGAGTTGTACCGCGCTATGGGGGAAGTCGATATCATCGTCATTCCTTCGGCATTCACTGCAACGACCGGTAAAGCCCACTGGGAGCCCTTGGTTCGTGCCCGCGCCATTGAGAATTTGGCATATGTGATTGCTTCCGCACAAGGTGGTTACCACGTCAATGGGCGGGAAACCCATGGTGACACGATGATTGTTGACCCTTGGGGGATGGTGCTTGACCATCTGCCGCGCGGGTCGGGTGTGGTGGTCGCAGGCATCAATCCGCAGTATCAGCAAACAATACGCAAGAGTCTTCCTGCGTTGTCGCATCGCCACCAGCATCTCAAGACGGTTTAAAGGTAACGCATGAACACCAAGCAACTCGACACCCTCTCGACAGCACGTGCCACACTTCTTGCGCCATATGGTTTGACCGACGCGTCGATTGAACGCGTTTTTGGCGAGATCATGCATCACGATGCCGACTACGCCGATCTGTACTTTCAATATGCACGAACTGAAGGCTGGAGTCTCGAGGAGAGTCGTGTCAAATCGGGCAGCTTCAACATCGATCAAGGTGTGGGTGTGCGTGTGGTGTCGGGTGAAAAGACGGCGTTTGCCTACTCCGACGATATCGGCATCGAAAGTTTGACGGCGGCGGCGCACGCTACACGCAGCATCGCCAGGGCGTCGCAAAGCGGTAGCGCCGGTCGTGTGGCCTCGATTCGGGAGTCGGCCGGACACTCGTTGTACCAACCCAATGATCCCGTCTCTGGATACTCCGACGCGGAGAAGGTGCGGATTCTTGAGCGGTTGGAAAAATTTGCACGAGCCATCGACCCCCGGGTCAAAGAGGTCATGGCGCGCTTGTCCGGCGAGTATGAAGTGGTGATGGTGGCGCGACACGATGGTGTGTTGGCCGCCGATGTACGTCCGCTGGTGCATATCGGGCTGACCGTCATCGCCGAACAAAACGGCCGACGCGAGCAAGGGCATACCGGCGGCGGCGGACGTTACGATTACAGTTATTTCACTGACGAAATACTGCGCTCGATGGCGGAGTTGGGCGTGCGCGAGGCGTTAATCAATCTCGACGCCAAGCCGGCGCCTGCCGGCCCCATGACGGTCGTGCTCGGTGCAGGCTGGCCCGGCATTTTGCTGCACGAAGCGGTCGGCCACAGTCTCGAGGGCGACTTCAACCGTAAGGGCAGTTCCGTGTTTTCCAATTGTCTCGGCGAACGCATCGCTGCTCCCGGTGTGACGGTGATCGATGACGGTACGTTGAAGGATCGCCGCGGCTCGCTGAACATCGACGATGAAGGCAATCCGACACAGCGCAACATCTTGATTGAGGATGGCATTTTGAGGGGCTACATGCAGGATTCAATGAACGCACGGCTGATGAACGTTCCGGTAACGGGCAACGCACGACGGGAGTCCTATGCGCACATCCCGATGCCGCGGATGACAAACACCTATATGCTCAATGGCGACAAGTCACCCGAGGAGATTATTGCCAGCGTCAAACGCGGACTCTATGCGGCCAATTTTGGCGGCGGGCAGGTGGATACAACGAGTGGCAAGTTTGTCTTCTCCGCGTCAGAGGCCTACATGATCGAAGACGGCAAGATCACCTATCCGGTGGTCGGTGCCACGTTGATTGGTAACGGTATCGAGTCACTCAAACAGGTGGCAATGATCGGCAACGACATGAAGCTCGATTCGGGCGTCGGTGTTTGCGGCAAAGAAGGGCAGAGTGTTCCCGTCGGCGTCGGGCAGCCGTCGTTGCGTATTGAGGGTCTGACAGTCGGTGGTACTGCTTGAGTGCAGACGTTGGTCTTGTGACGTGCGGTAGAAATGGCTGACACCAACGAACAACTTGCACCGGCGCGTGTGCCGTTGAAGTTCCCACCGTATTTCTCGTGGACTGCGGTGGCGCTGGTCATGGCAGAAAAGTTTGGCCTTCGGGGATTACGCATCACGGCCATGATCGGCGTGATGGTTGGGTATTTTTGGTGGCGCGGTTGTGACGGCTTGGTGTGTACGATCTTGTATGTGATGGCGGCCGCCACGGGCGTACTGCTAGTGCTGGTAGTTTGGACGGCGAAAGAGTCGCTTGACCGCTTTGCTAAAGAGCATGCCGACCGAGCGTGGTTGATCATCGATGTCGACGGGGTCGGTGGCGAGGCCGTACTTGCTGACGGTGAAAAGCGCTTCAAGATGCCTTGGAATGAATTTCGGCGGGTGAAGGAACGATCACGCTTTTGGCTACTCGAAACAAACTCTCGGAGTTGGATGGTGTTGCCGACGACCCACTTCACCGCTGAGGCTTGGGCACAAATGCGAGCGCATCGTCGCGATGTAGTTCTACGAAAAACGTAAGGCTGTGGGCAAGTTGGCGACTGATGCGGTATCACCTGAAACCGATTGTCTGCGACCCGCGAATGAACGTAGCGGGCATGGACTGATCTGCGGCTCCAACCGGATAACCTAGGAACAATAATGAAGCGACGTAATTTTCTGACCACTGTGGCGGTAACTGCCGGAGGATTGACCGTGTTAAAGGATCTTTTTGCCCAACGTATGGGCCCAAGCGCGCCCGATGCTGCAACCATTAAGACGGCCATGGCGCAAGCCGCCGGCCCTTCCCCGAAGTTCGAAAAATTGGAGCTGAGCAAGGATGAGTGGAAAAAGCGTCTGACACCGGCGCAGTTCGATGTGTTGCGCAACGAAGGAACGGAGCGCGCCACCACCAGCCCGCTCAATAACGAAAAGCGCAAGGGCGTGTTTCACTGCGCTGGATGTGACCATCCCTTGTTTACATCAGAGATGAAGTACGAAAGCGGTACCGGCTGGCCGAGCTTCTTCACCACGTTGCCCGGCGCTTTTGCGAAATCGACTGACTACAAATTGATTTATCCGCGTACTGAGTACCATTGTGCAAGATGTGGTGGTCATCACGGGCATGTGTTTAAGGATGGCCCCGCGCCGACTGGCGAGCGGTGGTGTAACAACGGTATCGCACTGGTTTTTAAGCCGTCTGCATAGATAATGAAAGTCTATTATTGGCGGGCATTTTCAGACAGTTTTGCTTGAAAACGCCCGAGAATAGGGGAGTTTTACGTTTTTCCATTTCTGCTTTTGCCCTGCTACTATTTGGCACATGATCATCTGCGCAACCTTCTGTTTTTGGTACTACTTTTCTAAGCCACAGGCGGAGAAAGGGTAGCGCGCATCACTCGCTCACCAGATTTCAAAAAACCGCCGACCAAACCACCGGCGGTTTTTTTTTGCCGCATTTGGGCATTACGGTCGACATCAGCATGTTTCATCCGGTCGCAAAACTCACCAATGAATACCCCCGCTAAAATGAAAAGTCCTTCACTATCCCTCGTTACCAGCAAAGCAGATACCGATATGCCTTATAACACCGACGACCTTCGAATCCGTGGCATCAAAGAGCTGACGCCGCCCGCACACCTGATGCGAGAGTTTCCCTGCACTGAGGCGGCATCGGCGACGGTGTTTCGTGCGCGCGAAGAAATTCACCGAATCATGCATCGCGGCGACTCGCGGCTGTTGGTGATTGTCGGACCTTGCTCGATTCATGATTACGACGCGGCAATGGACTACGCCAAACGCCTGCAGGCCTTGCGCCTGACGATGGAACCCGACCTGACAATTGTGATGCGGGTTTACTTTGAAAAACCGCGCACGACCGTGGGTTGGAAGGGTTTCATCAACGATCCCAATCTCGACGACAGTTACGACATCAACAAAGGCTTGCGGCAGGCGCGCAAACTGCTCCTCGACATTAATGATCTAGGCCTCGCCGCAGCCACAGAATTTCTCGATTTGATCTCACCGCAGTACCTTGCCGACTTAATCGCTTGGGGGGCGATAGGTGCGCGCACCACGGAAAGCCAGTCGCACCGGCAACTTGCGTCCGGTCTATCGTGTCCGGTCGGTTTCAAGAATGGCACCGACGGCAATATACGGATCGCGGTCGATGCGATTAAAGCCGCTTCCGCCCCGCACCATTTCTTGTCCGTGACCAAAGGTGGACACTCGGCCATTGTTTCGACCGCAGGCAACGAGGACTGCCACATTATATTGCGTGGCGGGAAAGAGCCCAACTTTGACGCCGCGAGTGTTGACGCAGCTTGTCAGGAACTCGGCAGGGCGGGACTTGCGCAGCGCGTGATGATCGATTTTTCGCATGCAAATTCCTCCAAGCAGTACAGCAAACAGCTGGATGTATCCGCAGCTGTCGCGCAGCAGATTGCTGCGGGAGACAGCCGTATCGTAGGTGTGATGGTCGAAAGCCACATCAATGCTGGAAGACAAGACATTGTGCCGGGAAAACCATTGGCGTATGGCGTCTCGGTCACCGACGCATGCCTTGGCTGGGAAGACACGGAAAAGTTATTGATGCAACTCGCGGCGAGTGTCCGCGCCCGCCGGTTGGCCAACGCAGAATAACGAGAATCGAAACAATATGGCCACTGAACTCAGAATATTGGGGCGTCACCAGATTGACGATCACAAAGTTGGATTTAGCTACAACGGTGTGGCCTTTGGCCAGAACACGCTACATACGTTCGCTGGATTAAATGCCGTCGATACCCGCGAGTACGTTGAAGCCACCTTTGCATGTTTGCGTGAACATGGACAGCAGTGCGCGCGGATGGGGGCCTACAAGCCGCGTACCAGCCCGTACTCATTTCAAGGAATGGGCAAGGAGTGTCTGCCTTGGGTATTTGAGTTGGCTGGCAAATACGATATACGAGTGATTTCGATGGAGGTGACGCGTGAAGCGCACGTCGACGAGATCAATGAGGCGCTTGAGATTACCGGTCGACCCACTGGTGTGATGCTGCAAATCGGCACTCGCAACACGCAGAACTTTGAGCTTCTGAAGGCGGTCGGCCGCCAGCATGAGTTTCCAATCTTGCTAAAGCGCGGCTTCGGCATTACGCTCGACGAGTCGTTAATGGCAGCCGAGTACTGTGCTTCCGAAGGAAACACCAAAATTGTGTTTGGCCTGCGCGGCATGAAAACAAATTTTGGTGACCCGCACCGCAACCTCGTTGATTTCGCCCATGTGCCAGTGGTTCATCGGCTGACGCGTATGCCCGTCTGTGTTGACCCGTCACATTCAGTTGGTGCGCGGGGTGCCTCGCCAGACGGTATCCTCGACGTTTTTCATGTGGCGGCCCAAGGCATCATCGCCGGTGCAAACATGCTGTTGGTGGATATGCACCCCGAGCCCCGCAAATCGCTGGTTGATGCAGCGCAAGCGATCTCGCTCACAGAGTTGCCGTATTTTCTGGAGGATGTCGCGATTGCGCGTGAAGCCTATCTCCGGCGACTTGCGCTCACAGAACGAGTGAATCAGTCAGCAGAGAATACGCAGCAGCAGCGAGCTGCATGACTTCCCGTAGAGCGGCTGGTAGACACGGATATGTGCTTGCCTCGGTGAGGCCGCTGTTTGTCGCCGCCGCGCTTGCATCTGGCGCAGCGATTTACGCTGCTGAGCCCGCGAAGCGTATTGCCGCGCTGGCCCCGTCCATAACAGAGCTGGTCTATGCTGCTGGTGCCGGCAAGAGTCTCGTCGCGGTTTCGGCATTCAGTGACTATCCTGAAGCGGCTAGGCAGCTGCCGCAAGTGGCGGATTTTGCCGGCATCAACCTTGAAGCATTGATTCGACTTAAGCCCGATCTTGTGCTGGTTTGGGAGTCTGGTACACGTCAGGCAGATATCGCCCGACTGCGTTCTCTGCAAATTCGTACGGAGTCGATTCGAATCGATACATTTGACGACGTGCCGAAGGCGATTCGTAGGATTGGCGAGTTTGCGGGTACAACTGAAACAGCGTATGCGGCAGCGGAAAAATTTGTTTTACGCGCCAAAGAATTGGCAGACAAAAATCGAGGCAAGCCGAAAGTGAGCGTGTTTTTTGAGATTGGGCGCTCACCGCTGTTAACGATCAACGGCCATCACTTCATCACGCAGGTATTGTCTATCTGTGGTGGTGTGAACGTATTCGCCAGTGCGTCGCAGCAGGTGTTTCAGCCTTCGCATGAAACGCTGCTACAGATTGATCCTCAGGTAGTTATGCGAGGTGCCTCCCCGCACGGCAATCGTGATCGAGACGATGGTCTCTATCAAGGTTTCGCGGCGTATCGCCGAGGACAAATATTGTCGGTTAACGCCGATCACATACTGCGGCCCGGTCCACGTCTTATCGATGCCGCCGCCGATGTATGCGACGTGTTAGACGGCATTCGCGCAGCCAAGTAGCGGGCACTAGATTGGTATTTTGATGGTCAGCTGATTGTCAGATTGCTGCTGCAGTCTGTAGTTTGAAAATGCCGACCAAACGATTCGGGCTTTGTGCTTTGTGATCAAAGCTGGTAGCAGCGCCGTATTTTGTTGGGTCAGTTGATCGAGCTACGCGATGGCTTGGCTGGCTTGCTCAATGCCGCCGGATTGTTCTTCAGTCGTCAGTGAAATTTCTTTGACCAATTCCGTGACACGTTGAACATTAGAGACGGGCTCGCCCATCGTCTCACCCGCAGCGGGAACACGTGCCGATCTGCTTTCGACCGTTGACACGCTTTCGGTGATGAGCTGTTTAACCTCGTGGGCGGCCTCGGCGCATCTTTTGGCCAGCATCCGCACTTCGCCCGCGACAACATTGAAGCAGCGGCCCTGTTTGCCAGCACGTGTGGCCTCGACCGCAGCGTTGAGTGCGAGTATGTTTGTATGAAAAGCGATCGCATCAATGACCGCGATGATTTCAGAAATTTTCTTCGAGGATGTCTGGATTTCGGACATGGTTTTGATCGCACGCGCAACGCGCTTGCCGCCTGTCTCCGCCGCTTCTGTCGCACCAACCGCCAGAGTTGAGGCGCGTTGTGCGGTTGTGGCACTTTGTTTTACCGTGGCTGTAAGTTGCTTGATGGTCGCGGCGGTTTGCTGCAGATTTGCCGCTTGATTTTCGGTTCTGCTGCTAAGGCCGGAGTTGCCCTGCGCGATTTCTGAGGATGCGGTGGCGACTGACTGGTGCTGCGAACTTCGCTTACCACCTCGTTGAGCCATTTCTACATGGACTTGGCAAGAGTGCCGTGCTCGTCGTCTCGCGTGACGGAAATCCGACGTTATGCCGATCCACATGGCGGCATTTTCTGCGGACTGCTGGAGCTCTTTTCGCTATACGTCCGCATGCGAATCAGTGTTTTTGGCAAGTTCGTCCAACGCTTTATCTGCCGCCCGGACGTCTGCTTTGGATTTTTGCACGGCCTTGTTGGCACCCCAAGGATAGTTGATTTTTCCGGTCTCGATATCCCTTACGTTACTTTCGTAACCCGCTGAGTATCCGGTTAGCCCCTTACGGATCGCGCCAATGGCTTCGTTATGGCCCGTCGTGCTGATCGCCTCTATGCGGTGGAGGGTTTTTTGCAGGTCGGCAACTTCGTTTCTCCACTGCTGTTGGTACTTCTTGAAGTCTGCCTATTCGGCCAGTTGAGAAAAGTAATTTTTTCGTAGCGGCGCACGTTTGCCAGGCTCCCACGCGCTGCTCCCGGGGCAACAACAGCTGCAACGTATTCGGTGATGAATTCACTGGAGCGGTTTGTTTCGCTGCGCACATGGCCCTAGACAACACCGCTCATTGCGGCGATGGCGAGCAACATAACACCGCACAACGCGAGCAGACGAAAGCGGATTGTGAAAAGTGTTAGGGATGTCGAACTATGCTTTCCGGCAAGAAACTCCTGCTTACATGTGCGCCAGCGGTGCTCCGCGCCGTTCAATTCAATTAGCAACCATCCGGTGTTTCGATGCGTCAGATTGTTATGTTCGGACAAGATGACTTAAATCAATTTGGCGAAGAGGCGGCGGAAAGCCTGCCATTTGTCGGTGCCCGTGTGTCGTTTTGGCTAACGAAGCTCCAAACGTGGCCGATAGAAAGTCGAATGACCTCCGGCTCGCGGTTGAGCTGCGGCGGATGGGTAATCGGCTGTCGGCCGCGTGGCGTGGTCGGCTAACTTCTTTGGAATTGAGGCGAGGTGGTAAATGGCAGTAACAAATCACACGGTCACGGGCTCGTTTGACTTTGCTGCCGCTTTGGCGAAGGTACAACCGACCGTTGTCACGGTGTTCGGGCCGACCCTGCGCGACGCTGCTCCAGCAGAGTTTCAGGCAATTGCGGCGACCGTCCTTCCGGAAGATTACGTGACGGTTCGAAGACTGAGTCTCTCGTGGGGTGGATTTTTTGAGGCGCTTGGGGCGACGCCGCTGGTCAGGCATCCACAGCGATTGGAGAAGCCTGCCAATATGGAAGACGCTGTTGGCGTCGCCAGCGCACTTGGCCCGATGCGCGAGGACCTCGCCCGCTTTTGCCGTAGCCTGTCGCAGATGCTCGAAACGCGCTCTGCGGACCGGTCATTGCGTCCCGTCTAGGGGATCCGTCGAGAGAAGCATCCTTGCGTGCTTCGTGTTGAACGTTGTGCCCACCGTCCCCGCCGATACAAACTTGGCGGTTGGCGGACTTCGTGATTTAGTGACCCCTGTCCCTTGGAAAGTCCTGCCAGTCCCGTGATCGGCAGGTTTTGCGCGGTGAGCGCGTATTTAAATCCTGCAAAATCGCAAGATACTGGGAGCAGCACAGATCGACCGCTAGGGCAAATTATGTTAAAAGGTCGGATAGCGGTTGAGTCACACCGCAAAGTGCCTAATTTGTCCGGGATAATCGATGTTGAGCGAGCGCGAAAATGTAGTTCGACTGGTTCAAGCCGCCGGTACCACTCACGAGATGCCATCCGGTGATTGGCCGGACATTTCGATTGTGGCAATCGGTGCTTCAGCAGGTGGCCTAGAGGCGCTTGATCGCTTTTTCTCCTCTCTACCGCCTTGTCCCAATACCGCGTTTGTGGTGATTCAGCATCTTTCCCCTGACCACAAGTCAATGATGGGGGATATCTTGAGTCGACACACGACCATGCCCGTCCATGTTGCCGAACAAGAGATGCATGTTCTTCCCGGACACGCCTACGTGATTCCTCCGGGGATGACCATGACACTGGTTGGTAGTGAGCGTATCCGGCTTACCCCCAAACCCGCGCGGGGCCTATCGCTACCGATCGACGACTTCTTCATCAGCCTTGCGACCGAGTTGCAGGATCGAGCTATCGGCATCGTTTTGTCCGGAACAGGATCCGATGGGTCGCGCGGCATATTGGTGCTGAGCGACGCCGGTGCATGGGTGTTTGCGCAGGATCCGGATACCGCAAAGTTCGACGGCATGCCACGTAGTGCCATTGCAACCGGGGTGGTCGACAAGGTGCTCAGCCCGGAGGGCTTGGCTGCGGCGGTTGCAGCCTGCGTGATGTCCGCCACAGATAGAAAGTCACAAAGCCCGACGACGATTCAGGAGGCGGATAACGTTGATGCGCTGAGTATGCTGCTCGGGCAACTCGCAAGTACCCTGACCATCGACTTCCAAGAGTACAAAAACAACACCATCATGCGGCGCATCGAACGGCGCATGAATGCCTGTGGATGCAATACGTTTAAGGATTATCTCGATTACACAAAACGTGTTCCCAGCGAAATCTTTAGGTTGCGCAAAGAGTTGCTAATCCCCGTTTCGGCGTTTTTGCGTGATCCCGATTCATTTGAGGCTCTCAAGGCGCTGGTACTCATCCCACTGATTCATCGTCATGCCCTGCCGAAGGCGCCGCCAATTCGTGTTTGGGTGACGGCAACTGCAAAAGGGGAAGAGGCCTATACGGTTGCGATGTTGATTGACGCAACCATGCGTGAAATCGGTGTGTTAGTCGACTTCAAAGTCTTCGCTACTGACGTCGAAGCATCCTACGTGGAGGCAGCCGCCGAGGGTCGATTTGCGGTAGACGCAGTGGCGGCCCTGCCACTTCAGTGGGTTGAGCGCTACTTCAATTATTCACCCGATGGCACCGCAGTCCATATCGCGTCCAACTTGCGGCAGAAGATCGTGTTTGCCTGCCACAATCTGTTGTCGGACCCACCGCTGACGAACATGGATCTGGTGTCGTGTCGCAACATGTTGATCTACTTGCGGCCAACTGCGCAGACCCGCGTTTTGCAGCGCCTTGCCTATAGTCTGAAGGTTGGTGGCTGTCTGTTCCTTGGTAGTAGCGAATCACTACTCGATGAGGGAGTCCACTTTTCAATAGTGGACTCGCGGCACAAGCTGTTCCAGCTGGCTGATCGCTCAATGGGTTTTCCCGTATCAAGCGTTTCACGAGCGTTATCAACACCAAGAATGCGATCAGGGAGGCATGGCCGAGGTTTTGGCAGCGAAGCGGGCAATCAAACAAGCGTTGTTGACGCTGCCACCAGCGAACTTATTGCGCGTTATTCGCCGGCGTCGTTGCTTGTTACAGCGTCGCGTGAGCTGGTACACGTGTATGGGCAGGGGCAGGAGTACCTACAATTCCAGGACGGGCGAGCGTCCCTCGATATCATCGATTTGTTGCCCAAGGCGGTTGGCGCAGTTGCCGCAGCATTGATCGCAAGCGTATTCCGGGACAACCGACCGCAGAGATCCAGTGCGGTGGAGATGGAAGTTGGTGGTAGAGGCGTCCGAGTTTTTTTGTCGGTATTCCCGGTTGATCAGCAAGGTAAGACAGAACATGTGTTGTTGTGCTTTGAGCCGGACCTCTCGGTAACAGGTGCCGCCAGCGTCCTGACGCCCTCGGAAATTGATCAAATTACGTTACGTCGGATTGCCGATCTCGAAAATGAGCTGGCGCTGACACGTGCGAGCTTGCAGGAGTCGATCGGTGAACTTGGCGCGGCGAATGAAGAGTTGCAAGCGACGAACGAGGAAATGGTCGCGGCTAATGAAGAGCTACACAGCACTAATGAAGAATTGCAGTCGGTCAATGAGGAATTGCATACGGTCAACGCTGAGTTTCAATCCAAGATTCAGATGCTGGATGGCGTTAACGCCGACCTTGAATCCTTTATCGGCGCGATAAGAATTCCTACCCTGATCGTCGATGAGCAATTGTGTCTTCAGCGCTTCACGCCGCAAGCCACCTTGCTGTTTAGGCTGCGCGATGTTGATATGGGACGACCGATCGACGAGTTAAATCACCGACTCAATTACCCGGAGATATACGATGATCTGCGCCGGGCGATTCAAGATGGTCAGGCAAGTTCAAAGCGGGTTACTACGCAGAACGGCCAGCACTATCTTGCGGATGTGCAGCCTTATACCATTCGCTCTGACAAGCAGCGTCGGGCGGTCGTTACTTTTATTGATGTCACCAAGTTGCACGATGCTCGGCGCTTGCAGTTGGTACTTGACGCGCTTCCAGCAAATGTCGCGGTGCTCGACCACTTGGGAGAGATTCAACTGGTAAATGCGGCCTGGCGCAACTTTGCGTTGGGTAATGGTGCAACCGATATGGGGAGCACCGGCATTGGGATCGATTATCTGGAAATATGTCGTCATAGTGCGTTGACTGAGCCGTACGCGCAACAAGCCTTTGACGGTGTTTCCGCCGTCTTGAAGCGCAGCATTCCCTCGTTTGAGCTTTGTTATCCCTGCCATTCACCGGATGAACGACGGTGGTTTTTGATGCACGTCACGCCGCTCGATTTTGACGAGGGCGGCTGCGTTATCAGCCATCTCAATATTACTGCACTGCTCGATCCGGCGCGGAAAACATGAGGCGCGACTTGCGGCACGTCGTTGACAGGCCTTGGCTGCCATACGACAGTCGAGTGAATTGATCGATCAAGTGAACAAGAAGTTTATCTCCCCACTTCAGTTGCTTCGTAGCGGCGATTTCGAAAGCGCGGTGGAAGCGCTTGCCGTCGGCGAGGCTTCACAAAAAGAGCTCTCGGAAAGTATCAAGATCTACCATGCTGAGTTGGTGGCGCAGTCTGAAGAACTTATTGAATCGCAAGCAAAGCTGCAGGAAGCGGCGCTGCGTTTTCAGCACCTTTTTGAGGCGATTCCGCTTCCCGTATTTGTAACCGACCGTAGGGGGTTGATCTCCCGAGCAAATGCAGCGGCGCGGGGAGTGTTTGCGCTCCAAGTTAGTCGTGCGGCGGTCAGCCCAATCTCACGGTTGTTTGCAGACGAAGTTTCGCGTTCGCGCGCACATGCGTTACTGGAAGCTGAACAAATCAGCGAGCAGCGGACCTTAAGGGCGTTGGATTTTGTTGGCGGCAATCGTGCGGCATTTGTAGGCGACCTTCACCTAGATGCCCTCGAGTCAATCAGCAATGAGGGGCTTACACAGAACTTCATATGCGTTGTGGTTGATCTTTCTGAACAGAAGGCGGCCGAAGAACAGCAGCGGCTCTTGATGGCCGCGCTCCGTGAACGCGAGAAAGAAGTTAGTACGCTTGCACAGGTCGTACGGAGTACCAATCATCTGGTGCTGCTTGCGGACGCCAATGCCAACATCACTTGGGTGAACGACGCATTTGTTCGCACCAGTGGCTACTCTCTGGATGAATTGATCGGCAGGCAACTCGAAGAGGTTGTTCGCGGTACGACAACGGAGCCCGGTCCAACACGACAAATTCGGGAGCTCATTCGCGCTGAGAAGCCTGTGGTCCAGCTAGAAGTGCTAAACACGGCCAAGGATGGAAGGACATATTGGCTGTTGGTCGATATTCTGCCCATGATGGGGGCGGGGCGCGAGCTGTCGGGATACACATCAGTGCTGACCGACATTACCTCGTTGAAGGCTGCGCAGATATCGCTGAGAAGGAGTGAGGCTTTTCAGCGTGCTGTCTTCGAGGCAGACCCCGATCTGGTTGCGGTGTTAAGACCGGATGGTGTGATTGTTCAGCTCAACGGTAACGGCGCGAAGATGCTCGGTTATGGGAGCGGCAACGAAGGGGTTGGACTCGCCGTCGGTGAGGTGATCGTGCCCAGTTACGAGGCGGCGTTTAAAACTGCGTTTGCCAGTGCGATGTCGGGTAGAACTGTCGATTTAAATGCGATGTTGAAACGGCGTGATGACTCTTTCATGGACGCACGCCTGTTGCTCCAGCCACTGGTTATCCAACAAACCGTCGAGGGGGCAGTGCTCATTGGCAGGGATCGTACGGTTGAGTTACAGCGGACGATGTTGGAGTCACGTACAGCGTCACTTGAGGCAATGTCGGCGGCCAAAACAAGATTTTTAGCGCATATTAGTCACGAGTTTCGAACCCCGCTAAACGCAATCCTTGGATTCACGCAACTCATTGACCGAACCATCCATTCCGGGCAAACGGATCGCGCTGCCGCCTATGCCCGGCATGTGCTGCATGCCGGGGAGCACCTTCTGCGCATGGTCGACGATCTACTCGACCTATCGCGGGTCGAGGCATCTGCCGTGAGCTTGAATTTTGAAAACATCGATCTGCGCGAAGTAATCGTAGCGAGTGTGGAGTTGTTGTCTAAACAGGCCGTAGAACGCGGGATAGCCTTGGATATTGAAAAACTTCGCCTCGGTGTCACCGCCTACGCCGACCGTCAGCGATGCCAGCAGATCATCCTGAACTTAGTATCGAACGCCATTAAGTACAACCGGACTGGTGGTAAGGTTGACCTACGTTCCGGAACCGAGTCGGAGTATTGTTGGTTTTCTGTGACCGATGAGGGGCCGGGACTTTCGAATGATCAGGTGGCGAATTTGTTTCAAGCATTCAACCGGCTTGGTGCCGAAGGCTCCGCGATTCAGGGAACTGGTATTGGTTTGGTGATTACCAAGCAGCTTGCCGAATTAATGTCCGGCGCGGTCTCGGTTGAGAGTGCGCTGGGCCATGGCACGGTGTTTCGTGTCAGGCTTCCCCTGGGTCGTCCCGAGCTGGTAAGCCGCGCCAATTTACATGAAGCAAGATTCAGCATTACGGGTGCAAGTGGCAAGAATGGCCCAAAGCATAAGGTGTTGTGTGTTGAGGATAACGCCGCGAACAGCGAGTTTTTCGGTGCGGTGATCGGGCTGCTTGATAATTGCGAATTTGTCTCGGCGACCAGTGCTGAAGAAGCGCTTGTCCTGATGAAGTCGCACCGCCCTAGTCTGCTCTTGCTTGACGTGCAGCTTCCGGGTATGTCTGGGATTGAATTTAAGCGTATGTTGAATCTTGAAGCGCGGTGGCGTGATATCCCCTGCGTGATGGTGACGGCGAACGTTCGGCCCGAATACGAAGAAGAGGCTAAAGCGGAGAACGTCAATGCATTTATTTCAAAGCCAGTCGACCTAGACCAGTTTCTCCGGGTCGTCGCGACCTTGCTGCCAACTCACTGAGCACTGACGCCCGACAATATACCCGCCGTCGACGATGTTTTCTTCAGCGTGGGAGCACTCGCAGTCTGCTTAGAATTTCCTCGCTCGCGATGTTGAGGAGGTTTTCAAGATCGCCGCCTAACCCTAACGTCAGCCCGTTCCCTGCCATTGCTTTGTGTTCGATGATGCTGGCAGTAGCAGCGACTTGTAACGCGCCGACCAAAAGGCTGTTCGACTTCAAAGAATGCGCGGCCCGCCGAACCTGTTCATAGTTTCGGGCTTCTATTCCGGCGACAATCCGATTTAGCAGCGGGCTCGCATCTGCAAGGTAGGTTTGCAGCGCGTACTGATAGAGTTTGGTACCAGACTTCAGATCCTTATGCCGTAGATCCTTCAGGGCGATATCGCAAAAATGTTGCGCTTGCACTGAGACGAGCTGTGGGAGGTCGGCGGGAGGCGAATGATGGTAATTGGCTAACATGACCTATATTCGGCGGCAAGCTCGATTACTTGAGTTCTGCCGAAACGCAGCCAGATCTTCACCAACCGATCGACGCTGAATCACGGTTTTGTTAGTCGACTAATCCATTTTTGAGTGCGTAGTGCGTCAACTCGGCGTTGTTCGAAAGCCCCATCTTTTCCAGTAGCCGGGCTCTGTACACACTGACTGTTTTGGGTGAGATCGCGAGCGCCTCCGCCACTTCCGAGAGTTTTTTGCCGGAGGCAATGAGGCGTAAGGTCTGGAACTCCCGGTCGGAGAGATTTTCGTGGGGATGGTCATCAACATCGGCTGTCAGGCTGTTGGCCATCGCTTCCGCGATTTCCGGCGTGATGAATTTTTTGCCGGCGGCAATTTTGAGGATAGCTTCTATGAGCATTTCCGGCGCGCTTGCCTTATTGAGGTAGCCATATGCCCCGGCGCGCAGGGAACGCACTGCATATTGGTCTTCGGTGAACATGGAAAGAATGAGCACCTTGCATTTGGGGGCTTCTTCCCGCATGGCTTTAAGAATGTCGATGCCGTTTTTGCCTGGCATATTGATATCCATGACGATAACGTCGTACTGGCAGTTTGGTAGCAGTGTCCGTAACTCGCCGTAGTCGCCCGCCTCACCGACAACCTCGATTTCGGTGTGGTCCTCTAGCGTTAGCCGAATACCCCGCCGAACCAGTGCATGGTCATCGACTAATATCACTCGAGTCATGTCGCACTTTCCCCAGCATGCATCTGGCCAACGTTGTCGATGATAACCATCGCGACGGTCCCGGTTTCAAGGCCCGTATAGGTCGTATCAAACTCCAGCGTACCACCGACAGAGCTAATCCGTTCGCGCGCAGAAAAGATACCAAAGCGACTAGGGTTCATAATCTGTTCCAGTGTACAACCGACACCATCATCGCTGATGACAATGGTCAATCCGCCATCGATATAGAAGACTGCACATCGAACGTACTGGGCTTTGGAGTGCATCTCGACGTTTTCAATCAATTCACCAACAGCATGATAAGCGGCAAGCGCAATGTTGTCTGGCAGCGCGAACTCACGCGGGCTGGCGCTAAGATGCGCAACGATGCCTGAACGTTTCTGTAGTTGGGTGAGTCGCCACTCGATTGCGGCCACGATACCTTGGTCGAGGAGGTTACTTCTAAGGCTGGTGTAGAGCTTTTGGCTGGCATCGACGGCCTTTTGTACCAATTCAGCGGCCTCGTGGATCTCGGCATCAAGTTGTTTTAGCTGCGGTTCGACCAGCGGACTGGTTGCGATCATACGCTCAAGTCTCGTCAGGGCAAACTTTGCGGCGAGTAGGTTGCCGCCAATCTCGTCATGCACCTCGGTCCGGATGGCGGCGCGGTCGCGTTCCCGGACGTCGGAAAGATGCATTGCGAAAGCGCGTAGCCGACGCTCGCTCGATAGAAGGTTTTGCTGGGCGAGGTTTCGCGCAGCTCGGGTCTTGGCTGCCTCAATGGATCGTTCGATGGCGACTGGCAGCCGCTTTAGCCTGCCTTTGACAAGGTAGTCGTCGGCTCCGTTTCGCATGGATTCGACTGCAAGATCTTCCCCCATTTGCCCAGAAACGATGATGAAGGGCAAATCTTCACTGAATTGCTTAACAATTGCTAAGGCACACTCAGCCGACAATTGAGGCAATTGGTGGTCGGAAACCACCAAATCCCAGCGCTCGCTTGTAAGGGCGTCAATGAGCATCAACTCGGTTTCCACGCGCCGAGCGTCTAGGGCTAGGCCAGCATTGATCAGCCCCAGAACAATGAGTTCATAGTCCAGTTCAGAGTCTTCGACGAACAATATTCTGAAGGATTTGCTGGAGGAATCAGTCATGTCGAGACGTGAATACTGCCGTGGTCGGCCAACTTAAGCGAGATGCTGCATGCAAAACAACGCGATAGCGGGGAGAAATAGCCGCATATCTTCCCGCTTTTCAACGCCTTGATCAGTCAGCTTGGGCCTGAAAATTGTTCTCACATTGTGGCACCTGAAAAAAGCAGTCCCGACCGGATCTGCTGACCGAACGCCAGGTCGAGAGTGTAGCACGATGACTAGCTACCTGATCGCTAACCGTCGGGTAGCTTGGGCGATGTTGGGGCAGCACAGAATCACATAATTGGAGAATTCGTGGAACACGCACATTCAGTCACACAGGCAATTGCGGTCATTGGGCCGCAGCTCCGAATTGCGCAGTCCGAAATTGGGCGCATGAAGGGGATCATTGATACCGCCGCGACTGAACTGCTTAGCAGCTTCGGCGAGATTCAAGGCGTCTTTCGTGCGGTCGATAACGGGCAATTTGTAATCGCTGATGCCGCGCTGAGCCGGGCCATGACAGCGTTACAGTTTCAAGACATGGTGGGTCAGCTGATGACTGGGTTAAGCGAACGAATAGGGATGGCAACACGTGTCTTAGATCACGCATCGAGAACGGGTGTGGCGTCGACAACGAGTGAGGTTACAGAGCAAATTCACACCTTTCCGCGCCAGGTCGTCCTGCAACACGATGTCGCCAGCGGGGACATCGAGCTGTTTTAGGTCGGCAAATGGGGTATTCGGTAGGACATTTTTAATTTTTGAATTGAGGAAACTGGCAATGCTTTCAATTTTGGCGGTAGATGATTCGCCCTCAATCCGGCAGATGGTCTCGTTCACGCTGAAGAGCGCCGGATACAGCGTAATCGAAGCGGCAGATGGCACGGAAGGATTGGCCAAGGCCAAGGAAAAGGCGGTGAATTTAGTGCTAACAGACCAGAACATGCCGCTGATGGACGGCATCACACTGGTTAAGAATCTGCGGGGGCTGCCGATGTACGCAACGACGCCGATTCTGATACTGACCACCGAGTCTTCCGATGATATGAAGGCCAAAGGGCGAGCGGCGGGTGCGACCGGCTGGCTGGTGAAGCCATTTGATCCGGTTCGGCTGGTTGAAATCGTGAAGAAAGTAATCCGTTAGTTTCGACGGACAGCACCTGAATTTGGGTGAGCGACTTAATGCGAAGTGACTAGTAGGGCAGAGGATGATATGGGCGAGATGAGCAATCAAGGGCTACAGCCGGGCGGTATGGGGATCGACCTCAGTCAATTCTTCGAAGTTTTCTTCGAAGAAGCGTACGAGAACCTTGCTTCCTACGAATCACTGCTTCTCGATACGAATCTGGATGGTCCGGATGACGAGGCGCTAAACGCTATATTTCGTGCAGCTCATTCCATCAAGGGCGGGAGCGCCACGTTTGGATTTGTCGACGTCGCGGAGCTGACACATGAACTCGAAACGTTACTTGATCTTGCGCGCAAACGCGAGTTACAGCTTTCCACGGAGATGATCGATTGTCTGCTTGCTTCGGGCGATGCGTTGCGGGCGCAGTTAAAGCGCCACCAAGACGGCGGAACAGGGGAACCGACGCCAATTGCTCATCTTATCTCTGACTTGCGTCGCCACGCGACCGGACAGCGCCAGAGCGCACCGGACAACCATACAAGTGCAGCCATTCCCAGCGTGACACTGCCTAGGCAGATTTTGAAGGATGGTGAACGCACCATTACGATCCGTTTAGGTCCGATTCCGGCTGGATTTGACGTGCAGAACTTGCTAAATCTATTTGACGAAATCCCCGGTATGGGCAAGGCGACATTTGCGCCAAGCGATGATCCGACCTCTGAGGAGTTCCGCGACCTAAACGTGGTGACCGCAAGCACAAACGGAGAGCTGATCGATTTGTTCACGTTCTACATTGATCGTGACAAGGTCACGATCATGGAAGCCCCTCTAGGTGCTAACCCTGCTACAAACTCTATGCCGGTGGACTTGGGGTTTGGCCTGTTCGAAGAGCTGCCCATGGCCACTACGGAAAGTGTTACCACCAATATTGAGGCGTCGACTAGTCACTCCTCGCCGGCACCTATCGTTGCGACACCCGCCAAAGTGGAGAAGCCCGCAGCCGCTGCCGAGTCGACAACGTTGCGAGTTTCGGTGGAAAAAATTGACCAACTAATCAACTTGGTCGGTGAACTGGTGATTACGCAGGCGATGTTGGCGCAGAAGGCACTGGCCCTCGACCCTAATCAGCACAATGGCGTGGTTGCGGGCCTAACTGATCTAGAACGAAATACACGGGATCTTCAGGACTCTGTGATGGGCATTCGGATGATTCCGATGTCGTTCGTGTTCAATCGATTCCCTAGAATGTTGCGCGACTTGGCTGCCAAACTTGGCAAGAAGGTCGAGCTAAAGACCAGCGGTGAGGCAACCGAGCTCGATAAGGGCTTGATCGAAAAGATTACCGATCCACTCACTCACCTAGTAAGAAACTCTGTGGATCATGGAATCGAGAGCCAGGCAGACCGCGCCGCAGCCGGCAAGACCGCCCACGGGACGATTACCCTTTCTGCACGACATCAGGGCGGCTCGATCGTGATCGAAGTCCGCGATGATGGTAGGGGTCTCAATCGCCAACGAATCCTGGAGAAGGCAGCTGAGAAAGGAATTCCTGTCTCCGATCATATGTCAGATCAGGAAGTCTGGCAGCTCATCTTCGCCCCGGGCTTTTCCACAGCCGATGTAGTAACTGACGTGTCTGGGCGAGGCGTCGGCATGGACGTCGTCAAACGAAATATTACTTCGCTCGGAGGCACAGTTGAGCTTGATTCCAGCCCTGGGCAGGGCACGCGCGTATCGGTTCGGTTGCCGCTGACGCTTGCGATCATGGACGGCATGTCGGTTGGTGTCGGCGGGGAAGTCTATATATTGCCGCTTGCATCGGTGGTGGAGACCTTTCAAGCCGACCAATCAAAGCTGAAGTCATTGGCGGATCAAGGAAAGGTAGTCCAAGTCCGTGACGAATATCTGCCAGTACGAAACCTTGCGGCTATTTTTGATGTTCCGACCATTCGAGCGCAGTCTGACCGCGCGATTATGGTGATTGTCGAGGCGGAGGGACGCAGATCAGCCCTGATCGTTGACGAGTTGATTGGTCAGCACCAGGTCGTGGTAAAAAACCTCGAAGCAAATTATCGCAAGGTTGATGGTATCGCTGGCGCAACAATTCTCGGCGACGGTCGCGTTGGCCTGATTCTTGATATCGGCTTTTTAGTGACCTATTAAAGGCGGCCTGAAGCATAGCTATACGCTAGCTGTCAATCGGCTTTAGACGCCGGCTATCGAGGATAAGTGAGACGCTCCTCAATTTCCACCATATCGCGGACTCGACGGATTGCAATCTTAAGTTCTTATGCTAAATCGACCACCGCTTATCACTTATTCTCCCCTGACGAACAAGCAACATGTCATGCTTGGTGTGCACTTGCGGGTGCACAGCGCGGAAAGCAGCGAGACATCTCTGGTGCGATCACTGACAGCGCTTAGTTCGGTCTGGCCGGAGCCACCAGCATTGACCTTGGTCGAGTTTGTCAGCGAAATAGGTACTCCACTCCCGCACGGATGGCACCCGCCAGAATCTACGGTGCTTTTCTGCAGCACTAACGCCGATTCATCCGATGTGGTTTCGATCACCAATGACGTGACACCACGCTGCCTCCTTGTTCGCGACGTCGCGGAGATAGAAAGTCAACCCGCTGAATTCTTTGCAGTCGCCAAGTCTATGCTGGCTGAGTTACCGAGACTGGTCGCAAAATCCAAATCACCAATCATCGTGCTGGACGTGAATGAGCCCATTGATCAAGCACGCGCAAGTAGCGCGGGTGCCGTGGCTACCGGCGGTTGGTCCTGTTTGAACTGGAAACGCCGTCCAGCCGACAAGAAAGTGGGGCTGTTATCAAATCTCTTAAAACTATTGCAGCTTATCGAAAGAGACGCCGATACAATCGACCTCGAAGCAATACTGAAGCGCGACGCAGTGCTTTCTTACAAGTTGTTGTCAATGGCCAACTCTGCGGCATATGGTTTGACGGTAGAAGTGGCTTCACTGCGACATGCGCTGAGTATTCTAGGCCGGCAAGAAATTAGGCGATGGCTGTCGCTGCTACTTGTTCAAGCTGGCGGAAGTGATACACCACAAGTGCTGTTGCAGGTTGCATTCATCCGTGCGGCTTTTCTCGAGGCATTAGGCAACACAATCGACTTAGGCACACAAAACGAGGACCTTTTCCTGTGCGGGGCATTCTCGTTACTCGACAAAATTCTTGGCATCTCAGTGACCGAGCTACTAGGACGGGTCTCGGTGTCGGAAGCCATCACAGAAGCCCTAGTTGGAGACGAGGGGCCGATTGCACCGCTATTGAAACTTATCAAGTCTGTTGAAGCCCGGGATGCCTTGTTGCTCGGTGCGCATTGCGAGTTACTAGCAGTGAGTCCGGATGAAGTCAATCAAGCGCTCTTGCAGGCGATTAAGGCGACCAAGGAAGTGTCAAGCTTGTAACTAAGGTGTGTCCCCCCCACTGATCGCAAGATACCTGTTGCTATTGCATCAAGATTGTGCCGAACGGGCCGATATTGAAATTAGGCTTTGTGCGCGTATCGACGATCTAACCGGAAACAGGAAATGATAAGTTCACATACAGAGATATCGTCAGAAAGCAAAGAGTACACGTTCTCGAATGCGGACTTCGAGCGGATACGCGCCCTGATCCGCAAGACCGCAGGAATCAGTCTTAACGCTACCAAACAAAACATGGTTTATAGTCGGCTATCGAGACGACTGAGAACGACGGGGCACACCAGTTTTCAGAGTTACCTAGACGACCTGGAGGGGCGACAGTCAGACGAATGGCAAGAGTTCACCAATGCGCTGACCACAAACCTCACTTCTTTCTTTCGCGAAGAACATCATTTCCCCATACTTGCGGATTTCATCCGTACGCGGGACCAGCCGGTAAAGATTTGGTGTGCGGCCGCTTCGACAGGTGAAGAGCCCTACTCTATCGCTATGGTCATGTCCGAGTGTGCGGCCGCTGGTGTAGCAAGCTCAAAACTAATCGCTACTGATATTGATACTAACGTCCTTGAGACTGCGTCAAATGGTGTTTACTCTGCCGAAGGTCATAAAGGCTTGAGTGACGAGCGTCGCAATCGCTTTTTTCTGAAGGGAACAGGTGCTAACGTAGGGAAGATACGTGTCCGCCCCGAATTACGAAAACTGATCGAGTTTGCGCCCTTGAATTTACTTGCGGATGTTTATGCCGTGCCGATGGATCTTGACGTGGTTTTTTGTCGCAATGTCCTCATCTACTTTGATAAGCCAACCCAGCACCTCGTGTTGAACCGGCTTGCCACGCACTTAAAGGTCGGCGGGCTGTTGTTCGCTGGCCACTCGGAGAATTTCTCAGATTGCCGCGACATTTTTCGTCTCCGTGGAAAAACTGTGTATGAACGAGTCGACCACCGCGTCGACACTGCCGGAGTGTCTTCTGCCAGGCTGCGCAAAAGTGTGGGTACTTGAACCGTGGGAATGAAGCAATCAGGGGATGCACTCTTCGCCAAAGATGCGTCGGCACCAATCGGTTTTGCCTCGTTTCGTTATACGGAGCGAGGTTTCAAAGTTCAGGCGGTAAAAGTGCTTCCGGGCGAATTTTACGTTGATACCGACGACACCCCAATTGTCACGGTTCTAGGCTCATGTGTCGCGGTTTGCCTGCGCGATCCTGCTGCGCAAGTGGGGGGAATGAACCACTTTCTGCTTCCTGATGGCGGTGATAGCGGCCTTGCCAGTACAGCCGGACGTTATGGGGTCAATGCAATGGAGATGTTGATCAACGAATTGGTAAAGCGGGGAGCTCAACGGCACCGCCTGGAGGCCAAGGTATTTGGCGGAGGGCACGTGATGAGAAACTTCACAAGCCTTAACGTCGGACAACGCAACGCTGAGTTTACGAAAGAGTTCTTGAAGACGGAGGCGATCCGACTGCTATCTGAAGATCTGCTTGACATCTATCCACGAAAAGTATGTTTCTTACCAAAGTCCGGACGCGCGTTAGTCAAGAAACTTGCTGCGGCAGACGAAACTTTGGTCATGCAAGAGAAGCAGTACCAGAGCCAGCTAGTTGAAAAGCCAGTAGCCGGCGATATAGAGCTGTTCTGAAGACTTTGGAGCTTGGCGATGTCAAAAATACGTGTACTTGTAGTCGATGATTCAGCGCTGATTCGAAATCTCATGAAAGAGATTATCGACAAGACCGACGATATGGAAACGGTCGGTGTCGCATCTGACCCGCTGGTGGCACGCGAACTCATTCGCAGCCTTGATCCAGACGTCATCACTCTCGATATTGAGATGCCAAAAATGGATGGGCTCGATTTCCTCGAGCGTCTGATGCGGCTACGGCCAATGCCGGTGGTCATGGTCTCTACACTGACCGAGCGAGGGGCTGACGCAACGTTTCGTGCGCTAGAACTTGGTGCGGTGGACTTTGTGGCAAAACCCAAGCTTGGCATTACCCAAGGAATGAGCGACTGCGCAACGGAAATTCGCGAGAAGATTCGCGCTGCTGCCACATCTAAGCAGCCGCGCCGGCGCGACCTGAGCGCAGAAACGACACCACTGACGCCTATCGCGCCGGCCAAGGTTTTGCATCCGATTCGCGCTGATGGCAATACGTCGCTGGCAAGGGAAACGCGCACAGCGGGGACGGAGAAAATTATTGCGATCGGCGCTTCTACTGGGGGAACCGAGGCCATCAAGGAGGTACTTTGCCGATTGCCTGCTGACTCCCCTGCGGTGGTGATTACGCAGCATATGCCGCCAGGATTCACAAAGAGTTTCGCGGAGCGTCTAGATGCGCTTTGCAAGATAATTGTGAAGGAGGCAGAACACGGTGAACGTGTCCTTCCCGGTCACGCTTATATTGCGCCAGGAGGGCGCCATCTTGCGCTCGGGAGATCCGGCGCAAATTATGTTGTCGAGATTTCTGACGAGGCCCCGGTCAATCGCCACCGTCCTTCAGTAGATGTGCTCTTTTCTTCCGTTGCCTTGAACGCTGGTGCCAATGCGATTGGGGTGATGCTCACGGGCATGGGGAAGGACGGGGCGGCGTCAATGTTGAAGCTAAAGAACAAAGGCGCATTCACCATCGCGCAAGACGAATCAAGCTGCGTGGTGTTTGGTATGCCCAGAGAGGCAATCGCCATTGGCGCTGTCGAGGAAACTATCGGCCTGAGCCATATCGCAGACCGATTGGTTTCCAAGTTCGCAGAAGCCGGCGGCCACGTCCGCGTGTAATCGATCTCATCCAAGCGTAGGGTGCTGTAGCGTCCCTAACTACTGGCCTGCCCTAGATTCGGCTGAGCATGCTGGTGCTTTGCTCTAGCAAGATTCGCAATGGCCGTTCCATGTAAGGCAGCATGAGCAGCACTGCGCATAGACCAACTGCCAATGAAATTGGGAACCCGACAGCGAACACATTTAGCTGCGGCGCGATTCTGGACATAATGCCCAGGCCGATGTTGACGACCAATAGCGTGACGATGATGGGCAAAGAGATTGACAGAGCGACCGAGAAAATCTTCGCTCCCATTTGTGTGATGGCCTTGGAGATACCAAGTAGATCATCGCCAGCGCCGACGGGAATGTGTTGAAAGCTGTTGACGACGCCGGAGATCAGTAACAAATGCCCATTTATTGACAAGAAAAGTAGTACCGCCATGATACCGAAGTAACTGCTAACGGCGGTATTGTTACTACCACTGCTTGGGTCGATATATCCTGCAAAGGAGAGTCCCATCTGCAAACCTGCGATTTCGCCGCCCATCTCGATGCCGGCGAATATCAAGCGAACCGTAAAGCCCATTGCCGCGCCGATGAGAATTTCACGACCGATCGTCGCGTAGCCGAGGTATGAGTCGACGGGTGCCGAGTATTGTTCTGGCAGCAATGGTGCGGACGTGATCGCGATTAAAACTGACAGAGCGATCTTTACGCGCGCTGGGATGGCGCGATTTCCTAGCACTGGAACAACTGCCATCATCGCCATGATGCGCAAAAATGGAAAGAAGAACTGGGCAATGTAGCCGTCGAGAGCCGCCTGTGTAAATGTGAACACAGCCGCCCTGCGCTAGCCGATGACAAAGGGAATTTGTGCAAACAGCTGCTGCATATAGGAAACCATCCGCGCAATCATCCACGGACCTGCCAAGACGATGGTAATGGCAACGGCGACAAGTTTCGGCACGAACGAAAGTGTTTGCTCGTTGATCTGCGTTGCCGCCTGTAACACACTGATGACGAAGCCAACAAGGAGCACAACCAACAGCAGCGGTGCCGCGAGAAGTAGCATGGTTTCGAGTCCGTTGGCACCGATACCGATAACTTGTTGTGGGGTCACTGAGTATCCTTTAGGTCACAAAACTTGCGGCGAGGGAGCCGATCAAGAGGTTCCATCCGTCCGCAAGTACAAACAACATGAGTTTAAATGGCAGTGCGATAAGCATTGGCGAAAGCATCATCATTCCCATCGACGTAAGAACGCTTGCCACGACCATATCGATAATCAAAAATGGGATAAAAATCAAAAAGCCGATCTGAAACGCTGTCTTAAGTTCTGATGTGACAAATGCCGGGACGAGAACCCTCAATGGGATCGCTTCAGGCGACGCTACGGCATCTGTCTTCGCGAGTTTGAGAAATAACGCGAGGTCGGCTTCGCGGGTTTGTTTGAGCATGAAGCTTTTCAGCGGTTGTTGGGCAGTATCGAGGGCGCGCTCCATGGGCATCTTGCCCACCGAATAGGGCAGGTAAGCGTCGTTGTATATCTTGTCAAATACAGGTGACATGACAAAGAAGGTTAAGAATAGCGCAAGTCCCACCAACACTTGATTGGGTGGTGTTGACTGTGTGCCAAGCGCTTGGCGGAGTAATGAAAGAACAATGATAATGCGTGTAAAGCCCGTCATCATTAGAAGGATCGCAGGGAGAAATCCTAGGGCTGTGAAGAATAGTAGTGTCTGGATGGGGACCGACCAAGTTTGTCTCCCACCCGTGCCCTGCTGGCTCGTCAGGGAGAGTATTGACCCATCCGCAGCGTAGGCCGTTTGCGAGTAGAGTCCAATTGCCGCCACTACGCTGGCCATGGCAATCGGACCGGTGCTCCTCAGTCGGTAACGAATCACTTGTTCACTCCAACTTGTCTGCCAGCCGAATCAGTCGGCTTAAGGCGTCCTAGCCATCGGTCGAGGAGCGCCTTTTCGGTTATCGTGCTGCTTTGAACTGGAGTTGTTGTGTCGACGATGCCTTTCGTGAGAAGCGATATCTGGCTTGCAGTAATGCCGATGACCAGAAGCTCGCCTTGGAACTGGATGACGGCAACTTTCTCTTTCGGGCCGACCGCGATCTGCGTAACTGGCTTCAATAATGTGCCCGCTTGCCGAAGACTTGGGCGCACCCGCCGCAAGATAAAGCCTGCAGCTAAAATTGTGCCGATCACCAAACCCAGTGACACCATAGTGGGCAACACGGTGGCGCTATAGGTGGGGGAGGCAATGGCAGGTTCGGCAGTCTTTGCCATACCGGCATCGCCGGCATAAACATTGAATGCAACCACGCAAAGCAGAGTAAGAACGAAACGTATCATCGGATCAACTAAGTAGGGTGGGTGATTTAGGTCATCGGTTCAGGCGGCGGACTCGTTCCGACGGAGTGACAATATCGGTTAACCGGATGCCGAACTTTTCATTGACTACCACCACCTCTCCCTGCGCGATGAGGCAGCCATTGACCAGCACGTCCATCGGTTCGCCAGCTAGTGCGTCTAACTCGATGACAGAGCCCTGAGCGAGTTGCAGAATGTGTTTGATTGGAATTCGTGTGCGTCCCAGCTCAACGGTTAGGGTGACGGGAATGTCGAGGATGAGGTCAATGTCACTGGTTTGCTCATTTGCGGAAATCCCCGTCTTAGCAAGGCGTTGGAAGACATGCGGCTCGCCGGGGGCCGTCTCAATAGCGCTGGTGGCGTCTTCGCCCTCGGCTGATTTAGTTTCTGTCAGTGCTGCTGCCCAGTCTTCTTCGGTTACGTTCGGATTGTTGATTTCGCTTGACATGATTGCTCCAGTTCTACGATGCATTTGGGCTTGGTGCCGACTCTTCTTGCGAGATGGTGAGAATGGTGTCGATCTTTATCGAGTAGTGGTTGTTTAGAGTGCCGTACTTACAATCAAAAAGCGGCACGCCGTCAACTTTTGCGGGAATTGTTTCCTTTAGCGGCAACTCAATGAAGTCGCCGCGCTTCATTTGTAGTAGGTCACCGACAGTGACGCGGGTCGAGCCGAGTTCAGCAATAAGGTCAATTTCCGCCATCTGCACCTGTTTGGTTAGCAGCGCGAGCCAGCGCTTGTCGGTAGAGGTGGAGTCACCCTGTAAGGACGAATAAAGCAGATCACGAATTGGCTCAAGCGTTGAGTATGGAATACAGATGTAGACTTCGCCGCCAGCTTCACCAATCTCCAATGTGAATTTGGTTGTCACCATGATCTCGCTCGGGGTGGCGATGTTTGCAAACTGGGTGTGCATTTCCGAACGCTGGTATTCGAGCTGCAGTGGATAGACGCCTTGCCATGCCTTGGCGTATTCGGTGGTGACTACCTCTAGTAGTTTTTGAATAATACGTTGTTCCGTTGCGGTAAACTCCCGCCCTTCTATGCGTGTATGGAAGCGGCCATTGCCGCCAAACATGCTATCGATGACTGTGAACACCAACTTTGGGTCGAGTATTATGAGACCGGACCCGCGTAATGGCCTTACGCTGACGATATTGATGTTGGTTGGCACCACGACGTCACGGAGGAAAGCGCTGTACTTTAATACCCGGACTTGCCCGACTGCCAATTCCGGGGAGCGGCGCATAAAATTAAACAGACCGATACGAAAGTTCCGTGCAAAGCGCTCGTTGATGATTTCAAGGGCTGGCATGCGCCCTCGGACGATCCTCTCTTGATTCGCAATATCATACTCACGAATACCTGCTGCTGGTGCGTCTGTGGTCTCATCCTTCGATGTGCCATTCATGCCATCTAGAAGGGCATCGACTTCATCTTGAGACAAAAATTGTTGTTGTGCTGACATGTTTGTCAATTCACTGAGCGGTTAGGACTGGTGTACTTCACTACTGCATTACAAACTGCGAGAAATGCACCTCGACCAGTGATTTGTCTGCTTCACTTAAGGACATCACTTTTCGGGCATCCTCGAGTATGTCTTTGGCTAGTTTCTCCTTGCCTTCGCGACCAAGCAGTTCAGCGGTGGTTTTGCTGGATAACGTCATCAAAACACGGCTGCGTATGGCGGGCATTTGGGCCTTAACCAGGTCGCCGGTGGCGGGGTCGACGGCCTCTATCGAAAATACCACCTGCGCGTAGCGCTCATTCTCCTTGTCGTTTAAGTTCACCGTAAACGATTCAAATGGAACAAACGTAGGCTTCGCTTTGGGGTCGCGCTTCACCTCATTTGAGGCTTCCGGCTTGCCGCCGTCTTTACCCGTATCTTTGCCGGCCTCGGCAGGTTTGGGTTTCATCATCATGAAGGTGCCAGCACCACCACCCAAGGCTAAAGTTGCTAGGATCGCGCCAATGACGATGAGTTTCTTCTTGCCCGAAGGTTTTGCGGATGCGGCTTCGACGGCGGCTGACATAGGTTTCCTCTTACGACGTGCCCCATGGGGGGCGGTTAAGGTGCAAGAAGTATGCGTGGCGCTGTCCGCCGCTATTGGCCGAAAAAGCTGGGTAAATCCGGTGTATTTAGACGCTGAGTACGATCTCGCTAGGAGGCGTGACTTTGGCCACGCTAGGGGACTCAGGCGAAGAAATCCACCCTACCGGCGCGCGATGCAGGTATCAGTATTCGGGCAGGCTTGGCTGGGATAACTTGGACAGCTTCGGACTCTCGTTGGGAGTCTTTTGTCTGTCCAAAGTTATTAGGATTCGCGTCGCGCGGTGCTTCACGACCGACACTCGACTGGCCGAGTGAAAGACCGGACTTCTCAAGCATGTCTTGTAGCACTGGCAAGGAGGCATTGACCGCGTGGCGGACTTCGCTGTTCTCAGCATTGAAGCCCAAGGAAACTTTGCTTCCCTCAAGCGCAATCGTGATACTGATTGTTCCCAGGTGATCTGGTGTGACTGTCAAGTTTGCCTGGGTGATTTGTTCCGTCGCGAGCCTAACGATCGAGGAACTGAAAACAGTAGGCCACTGCAGTGAGCTTAGATGTGTAGAAATCACCTGCTGCTGCGACGGGCTGGGCCCCTGATGCGGCAGCATCAGAGACTGCCCACCCTGCGTTATCACAGGCGGCGAGTCGAGCCCATGTATCAACGATGTCGACGGACACTCTTTGGTGAATTGTAACTTTCCCGCAACTCCAAGTAGCTCGCCCACACCAAAAATCGGAGCGGGATCGTGAGACATGGTTGGCGATTCGGCGTCAGTGCTAACCGTGAAGCGGAAATCCAACCGCGAGATTGGTCCGCTTTGAGCGGACATCGGGGAAGGTAACATCGGCGTTACTAGAGAGATGGCGGCGGGTGAGAGCTCGCTGTCGGGCACCGTCTGCGCTTGAAGTGCAAGCCCGGTGGTGACATTCATGCGTCTAACCGGTGCATCGCCTTCGATTTTCTTTCGTGTCTCATGGTTTAGGCGTTGGGTACTATTAGGTAAACCGCCGGTCACCACTTCAAAGCTGGCCCCGAAAGGATTTGCGCTGTCCGACAAGTGCGGCGTGGTCATCGGGTCGGACAAATGGTTGTAGCCCTTGGCAATGCCCGATTGATCGATAGCTACCCGCTGGTCGCAGACCGCAGGGTCAGGCGCACCAACCCGTAGCGGCGCGCTTAAAGTTGTGGAAAAGCGTTGGTCGCTCAAACGGGGACGTTCCAAGGCTTTGAAATCCGCACCGGCAGTTGGCGGTACTCGTAGTGGATCAATGTCGGGCAGTTTTGTTAATTCAGCTTTATCCCCTCCGTTTCTCAAAAGGCTTTGAGCCGCCATCGCTTCGGTCGAGGCATGCTCCTCAGTCAATTCAGGGATAGCCAACGACACGTCCGGGGTGGAATTGATAAAGCCACCTAAAATGCCCGCAAAGTCGAATAGCTCGGGCTGGATTTCCGCCTCACTTGAAGTTCCTGACTTTGCTTGGCGGAGCGACGTAGCGGCTTCAGGCGCTAAGCTTAAAAAATTGAAATCCATCATTTTCTTTATTGGCCAAGAACAACACAGTTAGCGGCGATGTTGGTTTGAATACATGCTGCTAGCAGCGGTTTGATCTTCCAATCTTCTGTTGCTGCGGTAGTGTAGCTCGCGTGCTTCGACGGACTTTCGATCACGTAACTTTTCAAATGAGAGTAACTTGCGCTGGGCCTCGCGTTCTGCTTCTACAATTTCCCGGCAACGCAGCTCACAGGCCGCTAACTCACTCTGTTGTTGCAAGATTGCCGTATCAAGTTTTAGGATGAACGTATTGAAGTTTCTCAACGTCTCTGCACCCGAGCCCGATTTTCGGTTGCCCAAGCGCTGCAGATAATCGGACCGGTATCGATCAAGCATATCTAGCTGCGCGCGCGCGGCGGTAACGCAAGCGTTGGCGTCAGCCAAGCGTTTACTTGTCGTGTTGCGCTCGCGTTCAGCGAGGTCAACCAAGAGTGAGAATATTGTGTCGGACATTTTATATCGGGGTAGGTAGATTAGTTATATAGTTTGTAGACGTTTGCGGAATGTCAAAGCAAATTCGCTGTGACGGTCATTAACTCACTTGTGGATTCGACGAATCCAATTTTTTGCGTCATCGATTGTTGTAGGTATTGATCAATTGATGCTCGAAGACGTATAGCCTCATCGAGCAATGGGTCAGTGCCGGCAACATATGCGCCGACAGAAATCAAGTCATGATTGCGTTGCAGTCGGCTGATCAAAGCCTTCATATGACGTGCGGCAAGCTGGTGGCGTTCAGAAACCACGCTACTCATGACCCTTGAAATCGACTGCTCAATATCGATCGCCGGATAGCGTCCCGTTTCTGCAATTTTTCGCGACAAGACGATGTGTCCGTCTAAGATAGCTCGTGCGCTGTCGGCGACGGGATCTTGTTGATCATCACCCTCCGCCAGCACGGTATAGAAGGCTGTGATTGAACCGTTGCCATCGGCACCCATACCAGCACGCTCAACAAGCGCCGGTAGTTTTGCGAAGACCGAAGGCGGGTACCCCTTGGTTGCCGGTGGCTCACCGATTGCCAATGCAATTTCACGCTGAGCCATCGCGTAACGTGTCAGCGAATCCATGATCAACAAGACGCTCTTGCCTTGGTCACGAAAGTATTCCGCGATGGCCGTTGCATACGATGCTCCCTGCATGCGGAGTAGTGGTGGTAGATCCGCCGCTGCAGCGACAACGCAGGCACGTTTCAGTCCCGTTTGTCCAAGAATCTCTTCGATGAAGTCCTTGACTTCGCGACCTCGTTCGCCGATTAACGCGACAACGATTACGTCAGCCTCTGTGTATTTGGCCATCATCCCCAACAGCACGCTCTTGCCAACACCAGACCCGGCGAACAGGCCAACCCGCTGTCCCTTGCCAACGGTTAGGAGCCCGTTTATTGCCCGCACACCGACATCGAGTGATGATGCGATTGGCTCCCGCTCGATCGGGTTGAGTGGGCGACTTCTGATTGGTCGCGGTTGCACACGTACCAACGCGCCGCGCCTATCTAGCGGCGAGCCATCGGCACCGACGACACGACCTAACAAGCCATCACCAATTGGGAGTTGTCGCGAACGGTCTTCTGGCCTTCGCCATGGATGGTGATACTTGCCTGGCTGTAGGCGTTGTGTTGGAGGGTCAGTTGCGAAAACGGAGGCACCGGGACTTAGCCCGTTGATATCGCTGACCGCCATTAGGAAGAGACGATCCTCAGCAAAGCCCACAACTTCGGCGTCGATGGGTGTGGTGCCAGCACTACAAATTCTGCAAGTCGAACCGAGTGGCAGGCTGAGGCCGACACACTCCAGCACAATGCCCGAGACCTTGACTAACTTGCCACTGCGTTGCAGAGGTAGAGTTGAATCGGCAAACGCTGCGTGGTCGTCAATGAACTGACGCCACTTCGCTGTGAGCGGAACATCGGGTGCGTTAGCGAGCTGGGGTGACATTGCCGTATTCGCTGCCGTTGTAACCCATGTTGTTGAGTGCGCGTTCCCACCTTGACTCGATAGTCGCATCCACCGTGGAAGTGTCACTTTCGAGTCGGCAGCCTCCCCTGGAGATGCTAACGTCTGCGATGAGTCGACAGCCGCGCACAGACATCTCCTCTCCCAACACCGACTTGATCAAATTTAGGTCGTCCGGATTTACATAGATACCGGGGAATGTTGCCTTCAATGACAGGCTGTGTAATGCGTCTTTCACCGACGTTGCCACCAGCTCCGGGCGTAGTTCTAGCTCGCTACGAACTACCTGCCTTGCGAGTGAGAACGCCAGACCCAATAGGGCGTCCGCGACATCTTGATCAAAGGCTTCAAATTGGGATTGCATGGAGGCAACTAGCGAGTCGATGTGACTCGCCATGCTGCCCGACTCTCTTGCGATGTGTTCAGTGCCAGCCCTAAAGCCCTCCGACAATCCTCGTTGATAGGCGGATTCAAGGGCGCGCTGCGCCAATTGTTTGCCACTAACGGGTTCTTCACTACTACTAACATGAGGACCTGTGTCACCGGGGTTGCCGGCAACGTCGCCTAGTGGGGCGAACTTCCAGCGAGTCGCGATGTCCGGTTTGCCGTCTGTTTTTGTCTTAGACGTAAGCGTCATCGCTGTTGCCTCCCAAAGATATTTGGCCATCCTCGGCTAACCGCCTAACCGCTTTCAGAATCTCTTTCTGCTCCGCCTCGACTTCAGAGACTTTTACAGGCCCTCGGGACTCAAGATCTTCCCTGAGCATTTCTGCAGCGCGAGTGGACATGTTCTTGAAGATTTTCTCCGCGAGTTCGGGTTTGGCACCCTTCAGTGCGACCGTGAGCGAATCAGTTTGAATCTCGCGTAACACGAGCTGGATGGCTTTATCATCCAAATCGAGCAAATTGTCGAAGGTGAACATCTGGTCTTCAATCTTGGTCGCAAGTTCCGGATCGTATTCACGGATAGCGTCTAGTGTCGATTGTTCGACAGAGGCACCCATGAAGTTAAGGATGCCAGCAGCGCTTTTGACGCCGCCTAAAGTAGCCTTCTTCAGCTTGTCGCTACCGGCCATGATTTTGGAAAGGACGTCGTTTAGTTCCGCCAATGCATTTGGCTGAATACCATCGATGGTAGCGACGCGCAGCAACACATCATTGCGGAGGCGTTCACCCAGCTTGGACAGAATATCGCCCGCTTGATCCTGCTCAAGATGGACGAGTATGGACGCGATTATCTGCGGGTGTTCGTTACGAATCAGCTCCGAGATGGTGTCGGCGTCCATCCATTTGAGACCTTCGATTCCCGATACATCCCGCCCGGCAAGAATCCGGTCAATCAGAAAGCCCGCCTTTTCCTCCCCCAACGCTTTGGTCAATACCCCGCGGACAAATGCATCGGAATCGCTTACTAGCGAGGCCGCGCTGTTTGCATGTTCGGCGAAGGTAGTCAGTACACTTTCGACCTTTTCTTTGTCGACCGTACGAAGGCGAGCCATCGTCTCGCCGAGCTTTTGCACTTCTTTGGGTGCAAGAAACTTAAAGACTTCTGCAGCCTGCTCCTCGCCGATTGACATCAGCAAAATAGCGCTGTCGACTAGGCCTTGTTCATCCATTGCTACCCACCCATTGGCGGACTACGTTTGCTACGACCGCCGGATCATTCTTGGCGATTTCCCTAATCTTCTCGACTTGCATCTCTCCGGCGCTAGCCGGAGCCGGTAGCCCTGGCGCATCGACAGTCCCGTCTGCCAGCAGTTGTTGGCCCTCCGTTGGTGCTGCCATGGTCGACGTCGCACCTTTGATGGCCGGCCTAATGACACCGAAGACAATGACGAGCAACCCTAGCATCAGCGCGAGGCCTTTACCGAGTTCTTTCGCAAGCGACACGTTCGCGGGGTCTTTCCACCAAACAATTTCGGTTGCTGCCGTGACCGGATCTTGCGAGAAGGGGGCATTAACAATATTGATCGAGTCGCCGCGTTCTTTGTTGAATCCAATCGCCTCTCGAACCAGTGCTTGGATCTGGGCCATCTCCGCTTCGTTGATTGCGGCGTAGGTCACCTTACCGTCGCTTTCAAGCGTTTTCCGGTGGTTGATCAAGACCGCTGCAGTGACGCGCTTGACAGTGCCTGTCTGGTTGCGGACACGGCGAACCATCTTGTCGACCTCGTAGTTGGTGACGGCTTCGCGGCGCCCGTTATTGTTGGCGTTTGTTGTGCCGGCTGCGGTAGATGCTCCGGCTACAGGGCCGCCCGAAATCGGCGCTGACGTTGGCGCGGCTGGTAGGTTGCTCAGGGCACCTGGTACACCGCCAGCGCCGTTTGCCGTGGTGTTCGCCTCTAGTGTCGTTTGACTGCGAACAGACGCCTTTGCATCGGCGCCCTGATTCGGTGCAAAGGTTTCCGCAGTGGACTCAATCTGGGTGAAGTCGAGATCAGCCGATACTTGTGCGCGGACACTGTCTCGTCCAACCAGCGGTTCCAACAAGCCGATCACGCGGCGAGCAAGTCCATCTTCGATTTCGCGCACATAGTTCAGTTGCGTCGAGTCATAATTTTGTGAGCCTGTCACGTCGAGTTGCGCGGAAAGTAACTTGCCGTTCTGATCAAGAATTGACACCTGTTTGGGTGAAAGGTCGGAGATTGACGAGGAAATTAGGTGGGTGATGCCAGCGACCTGATGTTGGTCGATCACGCGACCGGCGTGTAATGTCAAAATTACGGATGCCGACGGTTTTTGTTGTTCACGCAGGAATACCGACTGTTTTGGCAGTGCTAAGTGCACACGCGCAGCCTGAACCGAGGCTAGGGATTGGATGGACCTTGCCAGCTCACCCTCGAGCGCACGTTGATAGTTGACATGCTCTTGGAACTGAGTCACGCCAAATTTTTGACCATCCATCACTTCAAAGCCGACATTCCCCCCGCGCGGCAGGCCTTGGGAGGCTAGCTTCAGACGTGCCTCATGCACTTTGTCAGCTGGAACCATGAGTGCACCGCCGCCCTCGGTGTACTTGTATGGCACATTCATCTGCGAAAGCTGGGCTATGATTGCTCCGCCGTCTTTGTCCGATATGTTGGAGAACAAGACTCTGTAATCTGGTTGTGAACCCCAGATGGCTGCCGTAACAACGAGGGCGATCAGCGCCGCAGCGCCAAAGGCAAATGTGAGTTTTGCCTTCACTTCCGGATTCCCTTCATAGTGCCCTTATAGTCCGCAGGCGGCATTGCGTGAACGATATGCCCGCGCTGTGCAATATTGGAGGTGCCCATAGGTTACGATTTCGGCGGATACATGGTTGTGGGACGAAACAGTCGGCTTCAGTCGAGACGATTCGATTGGCTAATGAAGCATTATGCGAAGCGCGTGTGGATCAGAACTGTCGAAAAGGCGCGGATATCCCGCCTATTTTTGTGCGATAAAGCTCGGCTAGAGGAGGTAGAGTGCTGACACTGAGCGCCGCTACCATCATCCTTCCGGCATGGCGGACTAAAGAAGAGGTACAACCATGGATCCATTACAAACAATCGCGGGTGGCACTTTTGGCATTGGAAAATCCAATCGGACTGGATTCGGCACCAGTCTCACGGCAACTCCGACCGAGCAAGCTTCGAATCTGGGCGGTGTCAGCTTTATGGAGGTAATTGGCGCAGCTGTCGACAAAGTGAGCGAGCTGCAAGGCGAGTCCAGCAGCTTGTCAAAGGACTTTCAGCTAGAGAAAGGCGATGTCGGGCTGGAAGAAACGATGATTGCGATGCAAAAAGCCTCACTTGGATTCCAGGCAGCAGTACAGGTGAGAAACAAAGTAGTGCAGGCGTACAACGATATTATGAATATGCCGGTTTAGCTGGCTAGCGGTGACGCTGAGGCTGTGGCTGTGGCTAGCCACTACGATTTTGCAACCGAATTGCGGCGGCTAACATTGACTTGATTGATGTACCGCTGAATCAGTCTGGTGCTTGCACCGCTAATACGCAAGAATTTGCAGCCATAACGCTGCGTGGCGCGACCCGCGCCGTCGTGATGGCGGGAGACATGGCGAATTTCAATAGAAACCTCTATTGTTCCTACCTTGGGTATTTCTAACCTGCAGCCCAAGAAGACTTCACCGACTGAAAGGGTTGTTATCTCACTTAGGGCTGAGAACGATAGCCCCGCACACGATATGTCACTAACACGCGCCTTGAACGGTTCGACGAAACCTTCTTGCAGCACGCTTATCGTAGGGGCGGCCAGCACGGGAGCCTTCGCCCGATAGTCCGATCTTCTTTGTAGCCGGATGACCGACGCCGGAAGCCGCATCCTGAATGCGGGCTGATTTTCAAACAATGTAGGTTCCACATCTGTGGAGTCGAACGTCACTTTGATGTGGTTGTGAAAAGCGTGTACATACAGTGTCGGCGCACAACACATTGCGATTTTAGACGCCGCGTTTGCAATTCCATCGAATATGAGTTCTTCATATTGTGGGTTGACTGCAAGTAGGCGCGTGACAACAAAGTTGTCAGACCCACCAAAAAATACAGTCACCAGAACGCTGTCTGCCGCGAGAGCGCGCAGGATTGCGACGACGTCAGCCCGTGAGGTGATACGAAATTGTTCGTCATGGCTTTCCTCGTTGGAATGTGCGCGTTCAGCATTCATTGTTTTCGATTTGCGACCACATTTTATCTGTAGTCATGTCCATTTGGCCTCGAGGGAATGGCTTGATTAGTGATACGGTGCCTGCGAGGTTGAGCTAGGCGGTGGCATACCCAACCAACTCGACAACCTTGAAAGCCACGGCTCCTTTAGGTTACGGATCTCTGCATCATCTGCAAGAATCGATCGCAGCAATGCGCGCTTGCGCCGCTCTTCGTGGTCTGTGAGAGACTCCCACTCTTGAACTGCATTTAGTTCGGCAATGAGATATGAGCAAATTTCTTCTACCCGAAAGACTTCATTCCAGTCGCCTTCGCGGGCGGCACCCACCATCAGCTTGCTGGACGAGGCGAGCGATTCATAGTAATGGAGTAGTGTGTTGGACATCTTTTGTACCTTAAGCGAGATGTGGGGCTGTACCAGCAAATAACTACGCGTGGTTTGCCAAAGTTGCAGCACCGAGCGTGCTATCGACTACCGCCACAATCCCCACCCAGCCAGAGCGAACCTGCTGCAATAATCGTCCCACTTCCGCATACCCACCTGGGTCATTTTTTAAGTTTGCCAGTAGCATTCGGCGCGCCATATAGTCGTAAAGTTCGTCCAGACGCTGCGCAATTGAACCGCCATTTCCGCGATCCAAACTGGCGCGAAGGCCTTCCTCAATGATACGAAGAGCTTTGGAGGCAGCGGCATTTTTAGCCGGCGTATTGTTTGACGCCAGATGGGCTTGCGCCTGCCCGATGGCTTCGAGCGCGCCATCAATAAGCATCAGGATTAGCGTATGCGGACTCGCGTCAAGCGTCCCGCTCAGGATATTTGTTTCAGCGTAGGCAAACGCGGCACGGCGCTTTGAGGGTCCAAATTGATGAGAAGCAGAAAAATCGATCATGTTGTTAGACCTTGATGATTTGTGGCAGACAGTAACTGAATATCGGCAGGCATTCGCCATACGTTAGGGTGCTCTCCACATGTATTTCTGCTGAAATAGCGCTTGATCACAGTTTGTTTCTGGCTGGTAATTGACCATCCTATGCGCTTGCCCATGCTCGATTACGGAAAGGACAATCGAGGAATCAGAATAACAGCGTGCGCCGTGAGGTGCTAGCTTGAAATTTTCACCAGGGGCCCGCAGCTCCGGGGCGCGTTACCCCTGAACGATTGCCAAACCAATTTGGATCGTTGCTCTGTTACTGCAGATGCGGGTTGCTCGCTCTCGCTCCGACGAGCGCACAGCCACGTGTTTGCCAAACGCGCCAGTCACTCTTTGCATAGCCTGCTACGCTGTGGCCGGTCAGGGGAAAACTCGTTCCCCTACTCAACCGTTTTCGAACGCGCCGCCATGGCATATTCAGGCTAGTTTGGCACCGGTCGGCGGCGGCTAGTTTCTGTTCTGAAGGCTTTGTTGGAGTGCGGACAACTGCTGGGAGACTGATGTTCCCAAGGACTGCAGTCCGGCAACTTTTGAATCCATGGACTGATACTGGGCGCGCAGGCGCGCCTCGCGTTGCGACAGACGATTTTCTAGCGCCTCTTGGTTCCTTTGGTTTGAGCGGATGCTGCGATTCAGTCCGTCAGTGCGCGAGGTGATGGATCCGCTAGTACCCAACCATTCACTGGCAAGAGCATCCAGGCGCTTCGCAAAGCCGAGGCTGTTGGGGTTTCCTGCTGTACCCTCGCTGGAGAAAAGGCGCGCGAGCTTCGCAGGATCGTTGTTTGCTGCATTCCATTTCGTTTGATCAAGCGCTAGGTTGCCGTCGGTTTGGACCGATACACCGACATCGGACAAGCGGGAGAAGTCGCCCGCTTGTCCGATGAATTGGCCGAACATAGTGGATCTCAAGCGCTGCAAAATCGAAATCGCCGCATTGTCGCCCTGCAGTGGGGATTGCGTCTTGGCCCCTTCGACGAACTTAGTTTGGTCCTTAATTAGTTTCTGCAAATCGTTATACGCCGAAATCAGGCCACTTACAGATTTTTGAATCGCGGCTGCGTCCTTCGTGATGGACACGCTTACCGCTGTTGCGGTTTCTGCGAGCAGGTTAAAGGTGATGCCTTCTACAATACCTCGTGCTGTGTTCGAGGGCGATGACGCGGAGATACCGTTCACACTGAACAGGGCATCCTGTGCCGTTTGCAAGGAGTCAAGATTTTTGCCGGACCCTGCACTGGCCGAGGGAATAAACGCGAGTCTGGACAATCCGGCGGCGTTGGTGTTACTGCCGTCGCTATCGGTAGTGGTGATTTGGATTGCGTTCTGGGCACCAGTATCTTTGGCGGTTAGCACCAATCGTGATCCACTGCCAGTGTTTACGATGGTTGCAGTCACACCCGCATTAGCGGAATTAATGGCATTGCGAATAGATTTCAGTGATCCATCACCAACGTTTACGCTGACGACACTTCGACCGGGTTGCAATGTGAATGCACCGGTGACGCTATCGATGCTACCGACCGATATCTCTAGGGTGCCGGTACCAACAACAGTTGACTCATCTGTGTAAGTGCCAGAGGCGAGTTGTGCACTTTTTGCGAGTTGGCTTACCGTTAAAGCGTAGTTGCCCTCATTTGCGTTGCTCGTTGCGGTGGCCGTGACAGACGATGAATTTGAGGAACTCGCCTGGTAGATCTGCCACTTATCCGATCTCGCAAGTGCGCGAACCGCGTCTTGGAAGGTGGAAACTGCACTCGCGAGCTTTCCATACGCGCTGATGGAGGACTGCAATGAGGACTGATCCGTCTTGAGACGTTCAAGCGGTTTTCTCTCAACCGCCATCAACTGTGTGACGATCGAGTTGATATCGATTCCGCTGCCGACTCCAGAGGCGCTGATAGGCATGAGAGTATCCTGTTAATAACGTAGAAAGAAATAACCCCAGTATTGGTATTTTATCGGCAGTTGCGGCGATAGCTTAAGCGCGGAATGAACGGGTTTCTCGATTCGGTCTGAAAAAACGTTAAATTGGCCAAGATTGATCCGATGTGTCTGACCGTTGCCACACTGAACGCGCTTCCTGAGCATGTGTTGTCTTCAGGGAGTGTTAGCCCTTAAGCAACTGCATCACGTTATTCGGTAACGCATTTGCTTGGGCCACCATGGCCATACCCGCTTGCTGTAAGACTTGGGTGCGCGAGAGGTTTGCAGTTTCTGCGGCAAAATCCGCGTCCACAATACGACCACGTGATGCGGCTTGATTTTCAGATGCGACTTGAAGATTGGCGATAACGCTCTCAAAGCGATTTTGACCTGCGCCAAAACTGGCGCGCGCCGTCGAAATTTCCGTGAGCGCGTCGTCGATGTCGTCCATGGCAGTCAAAGAAGCCGCTGCGGTGGTGATAGCGCTAGCAGTAACTGCTGAAACGCCTGCACCGGTTGTCAGATCGGTCGTGCTGATCGAAATCTGATCGGTCGCACCACTGTTGGCACCAACTTGAAACGTCAGTGTGGCGGCCGAGTTCAAGACGGCGGCACCATTAAATGTGGTGCCTGACAATACGCGTGTGACTTCATCATTCAGTGCTTGATATTCTGCATCCAAGTTCGCGCGGTCGCCAGTTGAGTTTGTGGCGTTGGCTGATTGTACGGCGAGCTCACGCATACGCTGCAATGTATCTGCTACCTTTCCAAGTGCACCCTCGGCCGTTTGCGACAGGCTGATGGCATCACTCGCATTGCGGATCGCAACATTCATGCCCTTAACCTGGGTGTTCATACGTTCGGCGATGGCAAGGCCAGCGGCATCGTCTTTTGCGCTGTTGACCCGCATGCCTGACGACAATCGCTGCATGGACGTCGTTTGTGACATTTGTGAAGACGTAAGGTTGCGCTGTGCCGTCAGCGAGTTCACATTGGTATTAATGGTTTGTGGCATTTCGATCTCCTGTGTGCCCCTTGGGGGAGGCGTTAAATTGAGACCCAGCGTAGCCGGGGAGGAACATACCCGGTCCAGCGGGCTTGGGTTGGAGGAGATCGTGAAGATATAACTGCCAAGCTCCTACCATCACCTCTGGATGACGGCATCTTGACAGAGGGTGCATTCAGCTTAGCGTTTGATAAAGGAGGAAAAAGTGCGCTATTTCTCCAGTTACCGTAATACGGAGGGAGTAGTGGTGACGTCGCGTTCTTGAGCAACACAAAAAATTTACCCGGCGCGACTCCCGAACAATAGTGTCGAGAGTCGAAGCCGGGCAAACGGTGGGCGACTGGTGAGGTGCCCTGTTGCTGCTTGATTTTCGTTGATCAGCCGCGCAGCAACTGCATGACGCCGTTTGGCATTGCGTTTGCCTGGGCCACCATCGCCATACCAGCTTGTTGCAACACTTGGGTGCGCGACAAGTTGGCGGTTTCGGCGGCAAAGTCAGCATCAACGATACGGCCTCGCGATGCAGCTTGGTTTTCGGCGTTGACTTGCAGATTCGAAATGACTGCCTCAAAGCGATTTTGTGTTGCGCCAAAACTGGCGCGCGCCGTCGAAATTTCCGTGAGCGCGTCGTCGATGTCGTCCATGGCAGTCAAAGAAGCCGCTGCGGTGGTGATGGAGCCTCCGGTAACTGCTGAAACGCCTGTACCAGCAGTTAACTGGGTGGTGGTGACCGAAATTTGATCGGTGGCGGAATTGTTTGCGCCAACTTGGAAGTCAAGCGTCCCTGCGGTGTCCAATACAGCCGAGCCGTTAAACTTCGTACCGGTTAGAACGCGTGTGACTTCATCATTCAGCGCTTGATATTCCGCATCGAGATTTAAACGGTCGCCATCAGAATTAGTCGCGTTAGCGGACTGAACAGCAAGTTCGCGCATACGCTGCAATGCATCTGCTACCTTTCCAAGTGCACCCTCGGCCGTTTGCGACAGGCTGATGGCATCACTCGCATTGCGAATCGCAACATTCATGCCCTTAACCTGGGTGTTCATACGTTCGGCGATGGCAAGGCCAGCGGCATCGTCTTTTGCGCTGTTGACCCGCATGCCTGACGACAATCGCTGCATGGACGTCGCAAGTGAAGACTGTGAAGCAGACAGATTACGTTGTGCGGTTAACGATGAAACATTAGTGTTGATTGTGGTTCCCATTTATATCTCCTGTTTAAAAAGTAGTTCCCAGCGTCAAGATAAGCCCAGCGCAATTGCCGGGGTGAGTTACGGCACCCGTTAACCGGGCTTCTTGGCGGACGGAATCGGTTTGTGAAGATTCGAACCGCCAACAAATCGTATTTCGACTACTTACTAAGAAACTTTAGGGCTTACGCACAGAACGCTTGCGTCTTCCCAAAAGTTAGCTCGTGAACCGAAAAAATTTGAGCTGTGATGTATTTTCGGTAATGCGATGTAACACTTTAGGATTCACGCTTCACTTTGGCTGTGACCAAACGACGACAGTCAGTGTTTTGAACTCGTCTGCCGCAGATGAGGTGCACTGCCCCCCCCTCTGTCACGATAGTTGTCCGGTCTCTTGAAGAGACAAATTCAATCCACTGAGGGGCGGGAAAGATGACACTCATGCCAGTCTATGGCCCGCAATTCAAAGAGCAGATCGTTAAAAAGATGATGCCGCCTCACAACCAAAGCGTTTCCCAAATCAGCCGCGACACCGGTGTGGCCGTGCCGACCTTGTATTCTTGGAAAAAACTCTTTCGCAACCAAGGATTCGTCGTGCCAGCAAAGCCCTCTCGCCCAGATGACTGGGACTCCAAAGCCAAGTTGGCCGCCATCATTCAGACGGCCGCTCTG
>JADCIX010000020.1 GCA_020247545.1 Rhodocyclaceae bacterium
TGGCCAGCGCACCGACCTTATGTCGGCTGGAGAAGCTCGGCAAACGGACGGTCGCCGTCAAGCTCCATGAAGTGCTGGTCACCCGGTTACGGCAAGTGTGGCCCGGCGTCAGAATCGTTTTCCGGGCCTCTTCTGCCGACGATTCAGGCTTTTGTCGGCAAAAGATTCTGAACTGGTGTTGATCGTCACGCCGTGCAATGCGTTGTTGGCCTCGCCCGCAGCAGCCGCCTGCAAGCGATGGTCGCTGCGGTCGAATCGGATATGAAGGCGGTCTTTGATGAAACCGGGATGACGCAACGCCGCTTCATCGAATTCGGCTATGGCGCACGCACCTGGAAGACACCCCGCCATTGTGTGGCACGACTAGCCTGAACATTTCATGGGGGCGCGTTCGAAAGCGGGCGAGTAAGTGAACAGGCGAGCGGTTTTTTGCCTGACCGACCACAGCATAGCGGGCGATGCTTCGGTAGCAAGGCGGAACATTGCCGTCCAATCGCCCAGAGGCAACGCCCTCCTAAGCAACGGGCGACCCATGAAACATTCAGGCTAAACTCTGCAACTATGTATTTCTAAAGTAAAGGATCAGCATGGCCAAGTTTCAGCGTCAAATCAATTTCATTCAATGCCTGGGTTATATAACAGCGTGTCTAGTTGGCTCAGCGTTCGCGGCTGAACAAGAAAAGCTAGATAACGGTACCGATCCAACGCGGGTTTCTAATACTTTTGTGGCTCGTTTTGAACACATTGCCCTGCGTAACGGTTTTGACAGTAATATTTTGCGCCTGAGGTACACCAAGCCTGTTGGTGAGAGAAAAAACTATATTCTTAGTCTGGAAATACCGGTTTCGTCTGTTGATGTTCTCGGAAACCGCCATTACGACCTCGGTGACGTAGTGTTAGGTCTCACTCATGTTTTTGGCTTAACTCGAGAAGGCGGTTATGTTCTCAAGGGAGAACTAGCTTTAGACACGGCTGATCGCCGCGAACTCGGTACCGGAAAAAATGTATTCAAGGGGACCTTTGTTCGCGCCTGGTTTCATCCCGATGGGTCTATTTTCGCACCTGCATTTGTACAAGAAAATAGTTTTTCCGGGGAATCGAACCGTGCCGGTGTCAACCGCACCACCATGGACTTTTATTACGTTCCAAAAATGGCTGACCCGCGCAACCTGGTTACTTTCGACCCGAACATCGTCCACGACTGGGAAGCCAAACAAACCTATGGTGGCCTAGCGGTTACGTTCGGGCGTGTGCTAGGAAGCAAGGCTTTTGGTGGTAATCAGATTGTTTCAATCAAACCCAGCGTATTTGTCGGTGGCGACAGAACTGGCAAATGGGGCGTCGAAGTGGCTTATAAACTGATCGGCTTTTAAGTGCAACGGAGTTAAAAATCTTTGGCCTTGTGAGAAGTCGAATATGTTCCGTGCCTTGTTTCCTGCTGTTTCCCTTTCGTCAATCGGCGTGTTTGCTGCCCTCTTTAGCGTCGTTGCCGCTGGCACGGTGGGTACCGCGACTGCCTTAGCAGCGGATAGGAGCGGATAGGAAATCCAACCGCATGGGCATAAGTATGGCATAGGGTTGGGGCATCGCAAGCCTACACACCGGGGTCCGTTTGGGTGCTTGCACCGGGCTAGGTGCCAGAGATTTGTCGGCATGACCCGTTTGGGGTGGTGACAGGCACAGCCATTCCCCGCAGCGTTGGCAAAACCGCTGTTGCCACCCCTTACCAACTGACGCGCTGATCGACCTCAAAGTCCGGGGCCGGTGGGGCCGCTTCATCCCAGTCTGGGGCGGGTTCCACGCCCTCACCAGCTTGCGCATCGCTCTCGCCCCACAGCCGCAGCCCGCGCGCCGGAGTGATGCGCGGCGGGCGGCTCTGTCCCTGCCCCGATGTGCTCCAGCATCACCCTTTGCTAAGACCGTAAAGGTCCCCGTTCGGGCAATCGTCACATCCGCTTAGGGTCAGCTTCGTAGCTTCCAAATGAATAACATCCATCCTCGCGCACATCTGCTCGACTGCGGTTAGCATAAAGTATTCATAACTTTAAGGAGCGCGCCATGTTGATGCTAATTGCCGGGCTGATCATTTTTTTGGGGCTTCATTCGTCGCGTATCTTTGCGGAGAATTTCCGCGCAGGCGTCATTGCGAGCCGTGGCGAGGGCATGTGGAAAGGAATCTACTCCGTTCTCTCGATCAGCGGCTTGTTGTTGATCGTATACGGCTATGGTGAAGCGCGTTTGGCACCCATCACTTTATGGTACCCCCCCGTATGGACACGCCACGTTGCCGCACTGTTAACCCTGTTCGCATTTATCTTGCTAGCGGCAGCTTACATACCCAAGAACCCCATCAAGGCGAAACTGGCGCACCCGATGCTACTTGGCACCAAGGTTTGGGCTGCGTCGCACTTGTTGGCAAACGGGAACGTCGCTGACGTGTTGCTGTTTGGTAGCTTCTTGGTCTGGGCGATCTTGTGTTTTCGCGCGGCAAAAAAGCGGGATCGCGCAGTAGGCAGCGTCTATCAATCCGGCCCAGCGTTAACGCTGTTTGCCACCGTTGGCTTGGGCATTTTGTTGTGGGCGGCGTTTGCTTTTTACCTGCACGCGGCCTGGATCGGCGTGCGGCCGTTTGGCTAGAAACTCCAAAGAATTGCCAGTTGGCGGGCTTCTTTAGCCTTTTATATGAAACTGCCGATCAATCAATGAGTTTGACCGCCGGATGAAAACACTCGTCTATCTGCATGGGTTCCGAAGTAGCAGCCAGTCGCGCAAGGCAAGGCTGCTGGGGAATGCGTTGCGCACCCTGAACAATGAGTGGGAATACATCACGCCTGATCTTTCCTTTGATCCGGACATCGCGTTTACACAAATCGAGGCCATCATCCGTCGCTGTGTGATTGCGGATCTCACGTTGGTAGGGTCATCGCTTGGCGGCTTTTACGCCCTGGTATGTGCCGAAAAATACGGCTGTCGTGCGGTGTTGCTTAACCCCTCACTCTCGCCGTTTGAAACATTAGTCGACTACGTTGGCGCGCAGACACCACTTTCCGGTGAAGGCGAAGGTTTCGACTTCACTACAAACCATTTGGAGATCCTGCGTCGCCATGACGTGCAACAACTGTCTTCACTAGCAAAGTATCTCGTTGTTGTAGAAATGGGGGACGAGTTACTAAATCACGAAATAACGTTGAAAAGGTTTGCCGGTGCCACCACGATTGTGGTGGAGGGTGGCAACCATGATCTTGCATCATTCCCCGCATGTATTCCAGCCTTGTTCCATCACGCTGGGCTGACCATCGCCTAGTCTGTGCGCTGTCCGTGGGACAACAAGGAGATGTCGGAGTCGACCGTTATAATCTCCCTACACGTTAGCCGCCGACGTGGACTGCCCATCACCACGTAAAGACGATAAAGACCGCGCCGCCATGAATGTATTTTTTGAAGAAGACGGCGGCTTCAAGGTTGCCCGTATCATGGAAGATATCGGCACCTCGCTACAGGTTGAAGCGGTAACCGGCAAGCGCAGCAAGATCAAGTCGAATGCGGTTCTGCTTCGATTTGCCACCGCATTAAATGACCTGCTGCCACAGGCCGAAGCGCTGGCCGCCGAAATTGATCTGGATTTTCTATACGAAGTATGCGGCCCCAGTGAGTTTGGATTCGAGGAACTCGCCCTCGAGTACTTCGGCCATCCCCCTTCTGCGCCAGAGGCAGCAGCCTGCGCCATGAAACTTCATGGCGCGCCAATGTACTTCTACAAGCGCGGAAAGGGACGTTATCAGAAAGCTCCTGCAGCGAACCTGAAAGCGGCGCTCGCCTCGCTCGAACGTAAAAGACGCGAAGCGGTGGAAATGGAGATTTGGGTGAGTCAACTCAAATCAGGTGTGCTTCCCGAAGCCATGCGCCCGCATATCAACCAACTGCTGTACAAGCCCGACCGAAATACATTGATCGCGAAGGCGTGTGAAAAAGCAGTGGCCGAATCGGGCCAAAATCTACCTGAACTGTTTCACGCAGCGGGTGCTTGGTCCCATCGTAGAAGTGCCCCACATATGGCGCAACATGATTTTCATGTAGGCAAGTTTTTGTCTGAGTACTTTCCCAAGGGCACAACCCCGGCGGTCGAACTTACCGTCACCCCACCCTCCAACTTGCCCTGCACCTCGCTGCGCGGCTACTCTATTGACGACGCTGCGACCATCGAGATCGATGACGCATTCTCATTCCAGCAACTGGATGCGTCGCGTATCGAGATCGGTATTCACATCGCCGCTCCTGCGCTCTATTTTGCTGCTGACAGTGCCGTTGACGCCTATGCAAAGTCGCGTTTATCCACCGTCTATTACCCTGGGTCAAAAATCACCATGCTGCCTGACGAGGCAGTCGAAGCGGCAACACTGAAAGAAGGTCGCGATTGTCCGGTGGTGTCGCTTTATGCGTTGTTTGATAGCACCAGCAACGCCCTCGTTTCGGTTCGTTCCGCCGTTGAGCAAATACATATCGCTAAGAACCTTCGCCTGCATGAGCTCGAGCTTTGGCTGACCGATAGCGTCGTCAGCGATCCAACGGCCAAAGTCGAACAGGAGTTCGGCACGGAATTGGTCAAGATGTTTGCCATCGCTACCGCGCTCAAAGACAGACGCGGGGCAAAAGACAATATCGACTATGTTGACTACAACTTCGATATAGATGAAGAAGGCACTACGGTGAATATTTGGCAGCGCGTACGCGGCAGCCCTGTTGACACCATCGTCGCCGAGTTTATGATCTTGGCGAATAGTGAATGGGGAAAGCTGCTCTCGGAAAACAATGTCGCCGGGATCTATCGGGCACAGCAGAACATGAAGACGCGTATGACAACTGATGCGTTGCCACATGAAGGGCTTGGCGTCGCCCACTACGCCTGGTCATCATCTCCCTTGCGGCGATACGTCGATCTGATCAATCAGCGGCAGTTGATCGCGCTCATTCAAGGCACCACCCCGCTGTATCCGCGTCGCTCGCCTGTGCTCAGCGAAATTGCGCGTACTTTCGATCTGACATACGATGCATACGCTGAGTTCCAGCGCAACATGGAACGATTCTGGTGTTTACGTTATCTTGAACAAAGCGGTCGAACATCGTTTGAGGCGACGGTTATTCGGGATGAGCTCGTCAGAGGCACCGATCTTCCGCTAATCGTCCGGCTCATAGCCCCGGTGAATTTACCGGCGAAAACCCCGGTGATAGTCAAAGTTGAGGCGATTGATTACTGGTCGATCGGCGGCGCTTTTTCTTTGCCTTCTCCACCAACTGAGGTGCCGCAAGCCAAGTAAAGCCGCATAAAATAGTCCCATGCAGATACGCACCCGCTAGCGACGCGCGATGCTCCCGTTTTTGACGCGACCACGGCAAGTCGCACACGCCATCCATACCCGAATCGATGAAAGACTCGATGCGGTGGCAGCCCTCCCCCCACCGCCAGTCGCCATCTCCATCCAACGTGTGCTTGCGGTGTCGATTCCCATGCAATCGGCTACCGTCATCTCGTTGGGCGTTCACCTGTTTGTACTGCTTGGCATCGGCTTTACTGTTTTTGACGCGAAGCGTTTCGCGCCACCACACAACATCATGGATGTGGTGCTGGTCAACTCGAAGAGCGCTTCGCGTCCGACCAAGGCGGATGCGCTTGCCCAAGCCAACCTCGACGGTGGCGGCAACACCGACGATCCGCGCCGCGCCAAGACACCATTACCCGCGATGGAGCAATCGACTGCGGGCAACGAGGTGCAAGCCGCCCAAGACCGGGTGAAACAGCTCGAGGCGGAGATGAAAACCCTGATGACGCAGGCTCGCGCTGCCGCCAAGATTGCGCAGGGTGAAATTCCGCCGCCGACCGGTTCGAGGAACCCAGTCGCCATATCTGATTTGATGCAAAAGTCCGTTGAGATCGCTAAGCTTGAGGCTCAACTGGCTAAAGAATACGACGCCTACCAAGAGCGTCCCAAGCGAAAATTCATCGGTGCCCGCACCAGTGAGTATCGGTTTGCGCAATATGTCGACGGGTGGCGCCTAAAGATAGAACACATCGGGAATCTAAATTATCCGGAAGAAGCAAAGATGCGCGGGGTTCGCGGTAGTCTGTTACTGACCGTCGCCATCAAGGCCAATGGCGAAGTGGAATCCATCGAAATCAATCGCTCGTCTGGCAAACGCATCCTGGATGATGCCGCGAAGCGCATTGTTCAGCTGGCGGCACCGTACGACAAATTTCCCGATAGCATCAAGCGCGATACCGATATCATCCACATTACAAGGACGTGGATGTTTGTAAAGGGCGATACACTGGAAACAAAGTAGCGAGCGGTTCGCTGCAATGAATAAACTAGTGATAAAACGCTGTCAGCCCATAACCAGAAGCTGGCGGCTTCCCAACCAGCTCGAGATTTAGATTGATGTAGAGCTCGCCGTTCGGTGCCAACCCCTCCTCTTGTGCGGGCGTGCGTCCGAGATATTCCGAGGGCATCAACACCCGACTGGTGATTACTGCGTTGCTTGCGTCAGTGAGTTTGACCTCCAGCGCCGGATAGTCTTGCTTCGTTGCGGCGCGGTTGGCCAACGTTGCCGTAAGCAACATCTTGCCGGGGCGACCTGGCGGTTCGATCAGATCGGAAGACTCAATCTTGATCATCGTTTGATCACGCCCCCAAGTAACGCTACAGCCTATCACCCCACAGACGGCGGTGAGCGCGGGACGTAATTGCGGATAACGCTGAACAATCTGACTGCGATAAAAATAGATCGATTGGAGTAATAAAGCCATTCCCGCAACGGCGGCCAGCCATGTCCACGCATCCAACGTTGACGGTGACCGAGGCAATGCTCCACCGATCAGCGGGTTGTCGGTAGCGACGGCAATAGGCGGGCCGAGTGCTTTGGGCATGGCTGACTTTGCAGGTGCCTCTTCGCTGCGAGCGCGTTCCCAGGCCAATCCAGACGCCGATGGCGCATAGGGTTGTCCAATGACAGCCGATGTTGCCTCGTCTAGGTTGTTGTCCGACGGCACAATCTGCCCTGACAGCTCCAGCTTTGTGTGCGCTTCGCTACCGCTATCAAGCGCAGCAGCGTCGCGACGATCAGCAGGTAGCGCTTTATCCGCTTTGGTAGGTTCAACGGACAGCAGCGCATTCGTCCCATTGGACAACGGCGCTACCGCATGAGCCTCCGCAGACTGGGAATCAACCACGACATAGTCGAGCGCCTCATCGGCGTCAGCATCCTCAATCCGTTCTAACGATTCGAAGGCATTAAACACAGTGCGACACCGTCCACACATGACACGCCCCTGTCGGACACTGAGTGTTTCAGGTAAGGCGTTGTATTTTGCGCCACAATTAGGACAGGTTGTTAGCAACATGCGGCGATTCTTGCGGAGGATCTTTTTTGGTTCGACTGGGCGATTCGTCGACCGGCAATACACGACCAGCCTTCCGATTGGCGCCAAACGGTTAAATCGAAGTATGGCTGATAAATCGCGATGATGTCATCAGCCTGTTCATTCAGAATCCCGGCCAACACCAATTGTCCATCTACGCGCGTGTAGCGCGCCAGTAACGGGGCAAGCACCTTGAGTGGGTTCGCCAGAATATTGGCAACAGTTATGTCGGCGGCGTAGTCGAGAGTATGGTCGGTTGTTTCAAAACGTATTGGCGTTGCATTCTGGCTCGCGTTGTGTTTTGCAGCAACCACGGCCGCGCGGTCGATATCAACCCCCATCGCTTCGCGTGCCCCTAACTTCATCGCGGCGATGGCGAGAATGCCCGAGCCGGTACCATAGTCAAGCACAGCCGGAGTATTGGCGACATGCGCCTCAAGCCATTGCAAGCAAAGCCTCGTTGTCGGATGGCTGCCTGTGCCAAACGCTACACCAGGATCTAACGAAATATTGATCGCGTCAGGCGACTGATTGCTGGCCTCGTGCCAACTTGGCACAATCGTGATTCGCTCAGAAATTTGAATCGGCGGAAATTGCGCTTGGTTCTCGCGCACCCAGTCGATGTCATCAACCGTCGACTGGGCAAAATTGAGCGCATCAATATCGAGTAACGATGCAACACGCCACATCGCTTCGATACCATCAACGCCATCTGTTCCTGTATCAAAGAGCGCGGTTAACTGGCAATGACGCCAAAGGCCGCCGGTTGCACCGGGCTCGCCAAAGATGGCACGCTCGTTGGGCGTACCTTCGTCGGCATCTTCAACGGAAATTGAGATGGCACCTTCTTGGAGCAACAGATCCCCGAAGAGATCTGCCTGCTCTCGATTGAGTGCAATCGAGATTGAAAGAAACGGCATGGGCGCTTAGTCTGCGTCGCCAGAGATTTTCTTCAACCTCGCCATACGCTCTTCAAGAAAGTGTATTGACGTCCCGCCGCGAATGAAGGCGGCGTCATTGAGCAGTTCTTGATGGAGCGGGAGGTTTGTTTGAATACCCTCCACGACCATTTCCGATAGCGCGACGCGCATTCTGGCGAACGCCTGTTCGCGCGTATCACCGTGCGCGATCACCTTGCCAATGAGTGAATCGTAGTGAGGCGGCACGAAGTAGTCAGCATAGACATGCGAATCTACCCGGATACCGGGACCACCCGGCACGTGGAAACGTGTGATGCGTCCGGGTGAAGGGACAAAACTCACCGGGTTTTCGGCATTGATTCGGCACTCGATCGAGTGGCCACGCTGCTGAATCTCTTTTTGACGATAACGCAACTTGTATCCAGCGGCAATTCTTACCTGTTCCTGAACAATATCCACGCCGGTGATCATCTCGGTTACAGGATGTTCCACTTGCACACGGGTGTTCATCTCGATGAAATAAAACTCATCGTTTTCAAACAGAAACTCAAAGGTGCCCGCACCACGGTAGCCCATTTTTGTACAGGCCTCGGCGCAGCGTTCTCCAATTTTGTCGCGAATCCGCGCTTTTAACTCCGGTGCCGGGGCCTCCTCAATGATCTTCTGGTGACGTCGCTGCATCGAGCAGTCGCGTTCCCACAAAAAAATAGCGTTCTTGTGCTCATCGGCAAGGACCTGTATTTCGATGTGCCGCGGGTTCTCTAGGAACTTTTCCATGTAGACCATGGAATTGCTGAACGCCGTTTGCGCCTCAGATTTGGTCAGCTGCACTGCGTTTACTAATGCGGCCTCGGTGTGCACCACCCGCATTCCACGACCGCCACCGCCACCGGCAGCTTTGATAATCACCGGATAACCTACCTCGGCAGCAATTCTGCGCATTTCTTTGGGATCATCGGGCAACGCACCTTCCGACCCCGGCACACAAGGAACGCCAAGCCTGCGCATCGCCGCTTTTGCTTGGACTTTGTCACCCATCATACGAATGTTCTCGGGCTTGGGGCCGATGAATACAAATCCGGAGTTCTCGACGCGCTCGGCAAAGTCGGCGTTCTCCGACAAAAACCCATACCCAGGATGAATTGCCTGCGCATCCGTGACCTCGGCTGCACTGATGATCGCAGGGATATTCAGGTAGCTCTCCTTTGAGGGTGCCGGCCCGATACAAACGGATTCGTCGGCCAGCATGACGTATTTCGCGTCGGCATCGGCCTCTGAGTGCACTGCGACGGTTTTGATGCCCATCTCGCGGCAGGCTCGTTGGATTCGCAACGCAATCTCACCGCGGTTTGCGATCAGAATTTTCTCAAACATACCCCCTGGCCGGGAACTAGAGCCAAAAACCGCCATGGATATTCCCCGCAATTATTCGATGATAAAAAGCGGCTGACCGTATTCGACCGGCTGACCGTTTTCCGCAACGACGGCCTTGACCACACCTGCCGTATCAGATTCAATTTCATTTAGCAGCTTCATCGCTTCGATAATGCACAGCGTTTGCCCCTTGGTTACTGCTTGGCCAATCTCGACAAAGGGCGACGCGCCGGGCGAAGGCGAGCGGTAAAACGTTCCCACCATTGGCGACTTCAACGTGTGACCAGCAGGCTCCTGAGGAGCCGCAGGTACCGGAGCCACCGTTGCAGCGACTGGCGGCAAATTCACTTGCGCAGGCATCTGTGGCACATATTGGGGCGAGGGGGCTGGAGCACCTTGGCGACTGATTCTCACCTTTTCTTCGCCTTCGGTGATCTCCAGTTCGGCGATGCCTGATTCTTGAACAAGGTCGATCAAGGTTTTTATCTTGCGTAAGTCCATGTGCGTTGTCTCCTGCCACTAATTATTGTTTTGTTCGGCTGTGTTGCATAACCGATTTGCTCCGCGTGATTGGGCGTGCGAACTCAAGCGATGGCGCGTCTGTATTGATTAACTAGCGACCACCTAACTTTGAAATCGCGCTGAGCACAGCATATTCATAGCCGGTTGCCCCGAGGCCACAGATCACCCCCACGGCTTTATCCGATAGATAGGAATGGCTCCGGAAGGGTTCCCGCGCGTGTATGTTTGAAAGATGTACTTCAATGAAGGGGATTTCTACCGCCAACAAAGCATCGCGCAAGGCGATACTGGTGTGAGTTAGGGCACCGGGGTTTACGACGAAGAAGCGGGTACCGAGACTTTTTGCTGCATGGATTCGATCAATCAGCGCACCCTCTGAATTTGACTGATACGCATCCAAGCCAAAGCCGGCACCGGCGGCAACTGCCGCGAGGCGCGTATTGATGTCCGCCAAGGTATCTGTGCCGTAAACTTCAGGCTCGCGGCTACCAAGCAAGTTTAAGTTTGGGCCATGCAATACTAAAATTTGGGTTGCTATCGTACTTTGCATCCAAGTAGTTTGCCTGAAATTGGGCGAAGTTGCGCATTCTTTGCGGCACTTTAATGACTGCGGGATCAGGCGAACATCTTCCACACAGTTCAGCCCTCCCATTCCCAGCAAATTTGCCTAAATAATCATCAAATGTTTCTTTGCAGTACTAAGTGTCTTTTCGATATCGTAATATTTGTCTCGTTTTTGCCGAAATTACTGCAAATTAGCAACAAACTAGCGCTTTGGCAGATGTTTGATAATGAGAGTTTCAAGCTCTGGCTCGCTAAATACCCCCAGTTTAGTCATGACGATTTGCCCGTCCGCGCCCAATACAACTGAAAAAGGTAGCAGCCCTAGTCGGTTACCCGCCCGCTTTGAGAACGCAATTGCACGGCTTTCATCGGGCAGTATTGGATAGTTAATTGCCAGCTTTTGAGTGAATTTAGCGGAATTTAACTGAGAATCTGCCGCAATACCTATGATTTGCAACCCTCGACCCTGATATTTTTGTTGCATGCGCACGAGAAGAGGTACTTCCTCCAAGCATGGCGCACACCAACTTGCCCAAAAGTTGATGATAAGGAGTCGCTGACTCCATTGCGCGATAGGTTGTTGCTTTCCCGTTAAATCTGGGAAAGATGTGGCGTAAATGACTGAAGCAGTCGCGTCAGATCCGCGATTAACGGCATTGCTTACCGATGGCTCGGTCTCAAGTCGACCGACAAGCAATGCAGCACCGAACAGAAGCAGAATGACCATCCCGGCGATGCTCGCAAATACGAGAGTGGCGCGTCGACTATTCAAGATGCTACTTCGACGGGATTGTTGACGCACTCGGTTTCTTGAGCTGGCCGAATCCCAGCGATGCTGCGGCAGCAATTGGCAACACCCATGCACTTTCGGTTGTTCGGGCTTCGCGCGAACCGCTGACCGTCGCGGGGAGCGCGAATTCGTGCTGCTGAGGCGGGAAACAGACGCCAGCGGCAGCACAGCCTTGCGACGTCAGTCGGAACATGGTTGGTAGCTTTCCCGCCACCCGCCTGTTGTTTGCACCTACAGACTTCGGGGTGGCAGCCGACGCCGCGAGGTCGACGTGCAATACAACGCTTCGGTCATAAATCTCCACTCGACCGAACGTTGGATCGTCGACAAACCGTCCGACGGGCATGGCCACTACGAGCGGTGTTACCGCGCCTGGAGTGTCAGTACCCTGTCGGGGTTTGCCACCGCGTCCGCCGATTTGTGGTTCGACCACCACTCCCTCAACACGAATCCGATCCCGATAAAGGTAATAGCCTGGCACGACATCAAACTTGATTTCCGCACTGGTTGCATCACGCATACGGAACTGGGGCTGAAAAGCCACCGCAGGATCTAGTACCTCATTTGTCGACGGAGAAGTCGACGAAAACACACTCATCGCTGGCGGCGCGGCAGGGACAGCAAATGAATTGCCAAGCGCTGTAATAGTAAAAAAAATAAGAGCGAGTGCTAACTTATTTGAAGAGGGCCGCATTATTGGAGCAGGCATTGTTTTTCCGAAGAAGTGATCGAGGTGCTGGTAGAAACTATCGACGGGTCGGGTACTCACCGATACACTTTACCGCCAATCACCCGCCTATCCTGTACCCGGCTAAATTCGCCGATCAAAGGGCCGATATAAGTAAGTGTAAGTGTAAGTACGAAATTCCGAGCTTAACTGTCTACCTGTCAGCGCTGCGCCCAGTTGGGATATTCCCGGTACCTGTTGTAATTACGACGATTGCACACACTTAACCGTTGTCAGGCGATGAGTCACTGTTCACAATTGGATCTATATGCGTCTTGCTATCCTTGCAATTTTAATGGGCTTTCCCTTATTGGAGGGTGCCCTGTTGTTCAAGCTTGCTTCCGGCGAACACGGCAGCGGCGTGTGGGTGCTTGCCTGGCTAGTCTTTGCCGCGATTGCTGGTGTCGTGCTGATTAAACAAGCTAGGTTCTCGCTCGTTTCGCGGCTCGCACTGGCGCTATCTCAGGGACAGTTTTCAATTTCGGCTTTGGTGGATAGCTTCCGTACCGTGATCGCCGGATTGTTGCTGATTTTCCCTGGTTTCATTTCGGATGTCATGGCACTTGCAATTTTGTTGATTCCAATCCGAGAGCCAGCCTTCGCCCGTGGCGGAGTTTCGCGCCCTCAGGCTAGACCAACACCCACCCGGCCGTGCACCGCCGGCAGCGGCAACCAAAGCGTCATCGAAGGGGAGTTTCGCCGCGATTAGAAACGTCACTTTCCGCCAACCCGGCAAGAAAGTCGCCCACAGTTGGGTAGTTCAGCGAGAAACGCAGCACGGTCTTTAGGTGTTCATTCCGGATTCGTCGTGATTCGCGCATAAACGACAACATCGCCGTCGACACTTTTGATTCCGCTTCGGCACGCAAAACCCGCGGCGGTCGCTCGAGCTTGAAGTGGTCGGCCACAAGGTCAAAGTAGTCGCCCATCTTTAGTTGGCTATCATCAACAACATTGAGCACAAGGCGCTCAAGACCAGAGCCGCCGCCCGCCAAAAATTCGTACGCACTAACCGCGACGCGCGCCAGATCACTGGCGTGGATGTGGTTACTCCATGAGTCCTCCGCAGCGATGATGGCGGGCGTTCTCGCGCGAATCCTGTCTAGCGGGAGTCGATTGAGTGCGTAGATCCCAGGGGCACGCAGAATTGCCAGCTTTACGCCGTTGTTGCGTGCCCAAACAGTCAGACGCTGTTCGGCGGCGACACGGCGTCGGCCCCGATCGGATTCTGGATTTACACCCGTACTCTCGTCGATCCACTCGCCCTTGCAGTCGCCGTAGACGCCGGTGGTGCTGATGTATACAACCTGCTCGGGCAAAACCCCCGCCGAGAGTGCCACTAGTAGATTTGCGGTACGCGGGTCGTCTGCGCCACTATTCGGCGGCGGCGCGAAGTGAAAGACGGTGGACGCCAGGCCAGCGATTGCCCCAAGCGACGCCACATCATCAAGATCACCAAGCGACGGCTGTGCACCGGCATTCTTTACGGCGGCCTGCCGGTCTGGGTTGCGGATTAGCGCCATGACCCCGTGCGACGGAGAAAGCAACCTAGCCACCCGCTCGCCGATGTCCCCAAAGCCTGCGATCAATACGGTTGGCGTGGTCCCCACTGATGCAATTCCTTTCGTCATATCGGCAAAGTATAGTAGAGGTCTTTTTTTGGCCGCGCACTCCACAGCGGCGACAACTTTCGAATCATGGCAACAGAATTCACCGTCACGCTGAAACCCTCTGGAAACACCTTCAAGGCCACATCGGATGAAACCATTCTCGATGCCGCGCTTCGCCAAGGCATCGGGCTACCGTATGGCTGCCGAAACGGCGCATGCGGATCATGCAAGGGAACCTTGCTCGCGGGCGATTTCGACTACGGCGAGTATCAGGAGCGCACCTTACGGCCCGAGGAAAAGGCCGCAGGCAAGGCGCTGTTTTGTGTCGGCAAGGCGCGTTCCGATGTGACACTGGAGATTAGGGAAATCGGCAACACAGGCGACATCCAAATTCGCACCCTGCCATGCCGCGTCGAAAGGGTAGAGAAGCCGGCGGCTGATGTCGCCATTCTTTACCTTAAACTTCCGGCGCAGGAACGCATGCAGTTTCTTGCCGGACAGTACATCGACATCCTGTTGAAGGATGGCAAGCGGCGCAGTTTTTCGATTGCGAACGCACCGCACCGTGATCAGTTTGTTGAACTCCACATCCGCCACGTACCCGATGGGCAGTTCACAAATTACGTGTTCAACGACATGCGCGACCGGGCCATTCTTCGCTTTGAAGGTCCGCTAGGCTCGTTTTTCCTGCGCGAAGATTCCGACAAACCGATCATCCTAGTTGCCGGCGGCACTGGGTTTGCGCCGATTAAGGCATTGCTTGAGCACGCATTCTTCAAACACATTGATCGCGAAATGGTGCTGTACTGGGGATGTCGTTCGCGTGCTGACTTATACATGCCAGACCTGCCCGCCGAATGGGCGAAGGTCTATCCGAACTTCACCTTTATCCCAGTGCTATCAGACGCCAAAGCGGAGGATAATTGGACAGGACGAACGGGCTTCGTGCATCAAGCAGTGCTTGACGATTTTGATAGCCTCGCCGGATATCAGATCTACGCTTGCGGCGCGCCAGCGATGATCGATGCCGCTAAATTGTCATTTATACAGCAAGGTCTGCCAGAAAATGAGTTCTTTGCAGATTCATTTACCTATTCCACATAGCACAGCAGATTTCTCAACTTACCCCATACAGGAGAACATCATGGTCAAAGTCGGCGACAAAATCCCAGGCGGCACACTCAGCGAATTCATCGCGGTGGAAACTGAAGGCTGCGCATTAGGACCGAATACATTCCAAGTCGAGGATCTGGTCAAAGGCAAGAAGATCGTCATCTTCGGCCTTCCCGGCGCTTTCACGCCGACATGTTCGGCACAGCACGTGCCGGGATATTTGAAACACTACGCTGACTTCAAAGCCAAAGGTGTCGATGAAATTTGGTGCGTGTCGGTGAATGACCCATTTGTCATGGGTGCATGGGCAAAAGAGCAGGGAACTGAGGGCAAGATTCGTATGTTTGGTGATGGCTCAGCAACTTGGGCCAAAGCACTTGGCCTGGAACTCGACCTCACAGCGCGTAACTTCGGCGTTCGCATGCAACGTTGCGCACTCATCGTCGACGACGGCGTGGTCAAGCTGGTAAATGTTGAAGGCCCCGGCAAGTTCGAAGTTTCCAACGCGGAAACACTGTTGGCTGCGGTCTAAGTCCAATATTCTAAATGACCACTCCACGCGTATTCATCGACGGCGAGCACGGCACAACCGGTCTGTTGATTCGTGACTTGTTGCTCGACCGTGGTGGCGTCGAGGTGGTCAGCATTGCGCCGGAAAAGCGTAAAGACGCGATTGAACGCAAACGTCTCTTGAACGCCGTCGACATTGCCGTACTGTGCCTGCCTGACGACGCCGCTCGTGAATCCGTTGCAATGATCGAAAACGGCAACACCAAAGTGCTGGATGCTTCCTCCGCACACCGAGTATTGCCTGATTGGACGTTTGGCTTTCCGGAAATGGACACTGGCCAGGCGCAACGCATCAAGCAATCGCGTCGTGTGGCAAACCCCGGCTGCTGGTCGACGTGTTTCATCGCTTTGGTCCGCCCGCTGGTGGAAGCAGAATTGTTGCCGGCGGATTTTCCGATATCCACTTGGGGCGTTTCCGGCTACTCAGGTGGCGGCAGACAGATGATCGAGCAGTTTGAAGCGCCTGACAATCAGACACGCTTCATCGACTATGGGCTGAAGTTAAATCACAAACATCTACCCGAGATGACCCGCTACGCGATGTTGAAACGAGCGCCGCTGTTCACACCCTCGGTTGGTAGTTTTAAGCAGGGGATGTTGCTACAGGTACCGCTCAACCTTTGGTCACTGCCCAATCGAGTGGCCGGGCCGACATTGCGTGACGCACTCGCGAACCACTTTGCGGGATCAAAGTTTGTCGATGTCAAACCGTACTCAGCGGAGCCACCGGCTGAGCTCAATCCCGAAGCGCTCAACCACACCAATCAGCTTGAGTTATTCGTCTTTGACAATCCAAAGGCGGAACAGGCGATTTTAGTGGCGAGGCTCGACAATCTGGGTAAAGGTGCCGGGCGGGCGGCGATGCAGAACATCGAGTTGATGCTTGATCTGAACTAGGCATTCTTCGGTTTGCGCTAGGCTCGGCTGGTCGTGATGACCAGCTTGCACAACACTCAGCGCCAACGCGATCATTGCAAATATCCGATTAGAATCGCGACGGACTCTCAAAACGACACAAGCCGCACGCGCTTACTGATTGAACAAGTATTTTGGTGGCGTTACATCATCGATATACAAAACCGCGTCGAACACGTTTCTTGGGACCAACTTGATCGGCATCGTGCCCCAGTCTTTGACATCAATAGGCGTGAACATCCAATCATTGCCGGTCGTGGGACGCGCCTGCGAAAAATCCACAAAGCTCATCTTGCGTTTGGTGCTCGCCATAACCCCTTCAAGAGTATTGGGTTCTAGTAACGTCGTGAAGGTGGTCACTTGCCTAGTCCACGCGTTGGTGACCTGCCCGCCTTTTCCCATGAACAGACCGATGCTATACGTCTCGGCCTTCCGTGTTTCGGCAATCCAAGCACCCATGCCCTTGACGCCTTGCCAAGCGCCATGCCAAGGATAGCCTGCGCCGGTATGCGCGTTATGCGCCCAGACGATCACCTTTCGATTGGGGTACATCTTGTCCATCAAGAAATTTAGATTCGCCGCCATTGCGGCATCGCGCACATCGTTGGAGCGCTTTGGATCACGCGTCTTCAAACTCAGCATTTCGGCGAGCTTGATTCTCGATTGCACCTCCTGCAACGTGAGTGAAACCAGGCTTGGCTCCGCCATGAACACCGTCTCCAAGCGCAAACGCTTCGCGTTCAACGCATCCAGCACCTGCTGGTAGAACGAGGCAACCTCACTCACCTCCTGCGCGGAAGGTGATGGTGACAAATACGCGTCGGACAACGCTTTCTCCACTTCGTCGACTCGGGCGAGCAGCGGGGATTCCAGTGACGCCAACATTTTTTTGAAGAGATTCGCGGCGCTGGTGCTAGCATGAGTACTGCTGTTCTGAATATCAAAACCCGCTAGGGTTAGTGGATTTCCCTGCTGGCGGGCAGCGCGGAGATATTCGAATGTGTCCTGTACTTCTTCAGTCCACCAAGTGCCAAACACGGCGTTTCGCAGACTCTGTCCCGCAGTCTTGCTGCCAAGCTCTTTATCAACGAAATATGAGCCCGTCATTGAGCCTTCGAACGCAAGCACATCAAAGCCTACCTCGCGGTGCAAAAAGCGAACCAACCTTGTTTTCATCCAGTTGTATTCAGCGACACCGTGACTACTCTCACCAAGCATTACAAGTCGCTTGTCTTTCAGCAGCGGCTTCAGGAATTGCAAATCTGAAAAATCATCGCTGAACAGGGAACGGATCGGCATCTGTCTTGCCGCGATGTCCCGCTGCCAGTCTTGTTTGACATCAGGACGCGGTCCAAGCCGCACAAGCGCAGCATCATCAAGAAGTGCTTGGCTTGGTATGGGGCGCGGTGAAATTTTATACGGGGCTTGGTTCAGTTTGGCTCCGATGAAACTCGCAACCGGAATGATACAAACTACGATGATCGTCGCGATGACCCATTTCCTTTTGAATGCGCGCTGCCAACGCATCATGAGTGTATATCGGTCACAACGGGCGTATGGTCAGACGGCCGCTCGAGCTTGCGCGGCTCGACATCGATGACCGAGCCCTTCGTTTCCGCCGCCAAATTTTTCGTGAGCAGGATATGGTCGATGCGTAATCCCAAGTTGCGCTTGAAACCATTCATCCGGTAGTCCCACCACGTAAAGCTCTTCTCGGCTTGCTTGAATAGTCGAAAGCTATCGACCAAGCCAAGTGCAATGAGCGCCTCGAAGTGCTTGCGTTCTGGCACCGACACCAACACCTGGCCCTCCCATGCTTTGGGATCGTGCACGTCCCGATCTTCCGGTGCGATGTTGTAGTCGCCCAGCAGCGCCACATCGCCAAATTCTGCAATGGCATTTGCCATGTAGCCGCGCAGCGCGGTCAGCCACGCCATCTTGTACTGATATTTTTCAGAATCAAGCGATTGGCCGTTCACAATGTAAACGTTGACGACACGCACGCCATCAATCGTTGCCGCAATGACGCGCTTTTGTTCATCCGCATAACCCGGCATGTCCTTGGCGACGTCTTCGGGTTTACTGCGCGAAAGTATTGCCACGCCGTTGTAGGTCTTTTGGCCGTTGAAAACGGCGTGATACCCGGCATCTTCAATAGCCTCCAGCGGGAATTTTGCATCTTCGAGCTTTAATTCTTGCAGGCAGAGCACGTCGACCGGGGATGTCTTCAACCACTCCAGAACATGAGGCAAACGGACATTTAGCGAATTGATGTTCCATGTAGCGAGTTTCATTGTTGTCATTCCCGTGCAGGCGGGAATCCAAGTTTGTGATTAACCGGTTGATGACCAAGATTAGGCTTCCGCCTTCGCGGGAGCGGCAGCCGTCGTGCGCTGTGCACCATTTGCATCTAACAAGTTTCGTTAAGCGGCCAACTTCATGCCGTTGTGGCGTAGCAGATGTTCGATTTCGGGCTTGCGCCCACGAAACGCGATGAAAGATTCCATTGCAGGTCGGCTGCCACCACGGGCCAACACCTCACGGCGGAACTTCGCCCCCGTCTCTTGATTAAGCACACCACTTTCCTCAAAGGCAGCGTATGCATCAGCCGACAACACCTCGGCCCATTTGTAGCTGTAATAACCGGCGGCATACCCGCCACCAAAGATATGGCCGAAGGCGTGTGGCATCCGGTTAAAGCTTGGATACTGCACTACCGCGACTTGCTCGCGGACGCGTTGCACCAGCGCCATGATGTCCTCGCGTGTCGGATCAAAGTCAGTATGCGACTGCATATCAAGCAGTGCAAATTCAATCTGCCGCAGAAACTGCATCCCCGCCTGGAAGTTCTTCGCCGCGATCATCTTGTCAAACAACGATCGTGGCAACGGTTCGCCCGTCTCAACATGCGCCGTCATGTGGCGCAGCACATCCCATTCCCAGCAAAAATTTTCCATGAATTGTGACGGCAGCTCGACCGCATCCCACTCCACGCCGTTGATGCCCGACACGCCCAACTCGTCGACCTCAGTCAGCAGCTGATGCAACCCGTGACCAAATTCGTGGAACAACGTGATGACATCATCGTGTGTGAACAACGCCGGCCGCTGTTGATCACCACGGCCAACGGGTGCCGGGAAGTTACAGGTCATGAACGCAACCGGATGCTGTAACTTTCCATGCGCCCGACGTCGATTGATCGCGTCGTCCATCCATGCGCCACCGCGTTTGTTCTCGCGCGCATACAGGTCAAAATAAAACTGGCCGATCAGCGCGCCATCTTTGTCGCGAACATCATAGAACTGTACGTCGGTGTGCCACGTCTCCGCCGTAGATTTTGCGAACGTGATGCCGTAGATCGACTCTACGACTCTAAACAGGCCGGCGATGACTTTGCTCTCCGGGAAGTACTGCTTAACGTCATTATCTGAAAACGCGTATCGCTGCTGCCGGAGTTTTTCAGAAACATATCCGACATCCCAAGCGTTGACCTCAGACATGTTGAAATGATCAGAAGCGAACGCCGTTAGCTCCTGCCAATCCTGCTCGGCGAACGGCCGCGACTTGGACGCCATCTCGTTCAAGAAATTGACGACGTCACCCGGTGTTTCTGCCATCTTTGCGGACAGTGAGACTTCAGCGTAGTTCTTGTAGCCCAGCAAAGAGGCAGACTCTTTGCGTAGCTCGAGAATGCGTTTGATCACCGCACTGTTGTCCCACTCGATTTTTGCGCCAAGCTCAGATGCTCTTGTGACATAGGCGCGGTACATCAGCTCCCGCAGCGGCTGATGGTCGGCGTATTGCATCACAGGCATGTAAGACGGTGCCTGCAATGTGAACTTCCAACCGGCCTGACCATCGGCTTTGGCAGATTCGCTTGCCGCTTGGATTACATCTGCGGGGAGCCCCGCCAACTCGGATTGGTCAACGACTACATGTCCAAACGCATTCGTTGCATCCAGCACGTTATCGTTGAACTTCGACATCAGCGTCGAGAGCTCTTCTTGAATAGCTTGGAACTTCGCTTTCTTTTCCGCACTCAACTCAGCGCCACCTAAGCGAAAGTCACGAATCTCGTTGTCGAGGGCTCGAATTTGCGCCGCGGTGAGGTCACCCCCAAAGTCGCCGACCGGCGTGCCGTTTGCGGCAAATGTGTCTGAAGATGTCCGTATTTGCTTGTACTTTGTGAACAGCGCCTCGTTCTGCGAAAGCTGTGTCCAGAACTGTGTGATGGTCGGCAACATGCCGTTGTACGCGTCACGCAGCGCCGGAGAGTTCACCACCGCGTTTAGATGCCCCACCACGCCCCAAGCGCGTCCCAACTTCTCCGTGACATCGTCAATCGGTGTCACCACGTTGGCCCAGGTGGGCGCTTCATTCGCAGCGGTGACTTGCCCCACCACCCGTTCTGCATCTGCGATTAACTCGTCGATGGCGGGCTTCACAAGTTCGGGGGAAAAAGAATGAAATTTGGGCAGTCCTGCAAAATCAAGAAGTGAATTCATCGCGCGCCCATCCAGTGCGTTATGGTGTGAATCGAAAAAACCAGGGAGCGACTTATGCTGTGTAAACGATGCGCCCTGCACAAATTGTATGCGTAACCTTGCCCTGCATTTCACGGGCCAGATATGGTGTGTTCTTCCCCTGCGAGACCAGGGTTTCACGGGTGACGGCCCAAAATGCGCGCGGATCGAAAATACAAACGTCAGCTGGCGCTCCTGCAATAAATCGCCCTTGAGACTTACCGAGTACCTCTGCGGCATTGACGGTGATTCTTGCAAGTGCGGTTGGCAAGGGGACGTTTGCATGCTCGGCCCACTTTAGCGTTAGCGGCAGCAGCATTTCGAGGCCCGAGGCACCGGGCGTGGCTTCGCCGAACGGCACATTTTTTTCGTCTTCGTCGGTCGGCGTGTGATCCGAGCAAATGGCGTTGATTGTTCCGTCGATCACACCAGCAGACAATGCATCCCGATCCGAGGGCGAACGCAGCGGTGGGGAAAAACGATACTGCGAATCAAAGTAACCAATATCGCGATCGGTGAGCAGCAGGTGGTGGATACCCACGTCGGCTGTCAGCGGCAAACCTTCGCCCTTTGCTCGACGCACGAGCTCAACACCAGCCGCAGAAGAAAGCCGCGCCAGATGGACCCGCGCTCTGGTCTCGCGCATCAGGGTTGTGATGGTGGCAATTGCAACCGTTTCTGCACTAGACGGAATACCCGCAAGACCTAACCGCGATGCAACTTCCCCATCATGCGCAATACCGCCACGCGCGAGAAATGCATTTTCGGGCCGTAGCCAGATGGTGAAACCATAAGTTGCAGCGTACTGCATCGCGCGATACAACACACTCGTATCAACAATCGGTCGATCCGCTTGAAAGAAACCGATGCAGCCAGCCTCGGCTAGCTCGAGCATTTCGGCTAATTTTTCCCCCTTCAGACCCGCCGTCAACGCACCAAGCGGGTAAATGCGGGCTTGATTCAGCGTCCAGCCACGACGCTTCAGCATTTCCACCAAGCCCGGCTCATCAAGCACCGGCTCGGTGTCGGGCGGGCACACGAGCGAAGTGACCCCTCCGGCTGAAGCCGCCATGAGTTCTGACTCGAGTGTTGCCTTATGTTCATAACCAGGCTCTCTAAGGCGCGCGCACAAATCAACCAAGCCCGGGGCGACGACCTTGCCCGCAGCATCGATGACTTTATCGGCCACAAAACCACTCGGCGCTTCGTTGCCCACTGAAGAAACAATGGCGTCCTCAATGTACAAATTGACGTGTTCATCACGAGCGTTGATACCAATGGAGGGATCAATCAGGCGTCCATTTCGAATCTCTAGTTTCATGCGGACTCTCCCCGGCCTGCACCGACCATCGACATCACTGCCATCCGCACCGCGATGCCAAACGTGACCTGCGGCAGTATCACCGCCTGCCTGCCATCCGCAATCGTGGATTCAATCTCGACCCCACGATTCATTGGACCAGGGTGCATCACAATCGCATCGGGCTTGGCGCGTGCGAGTTTTTCTGCGGTCAACCCATAACTCTTGAAAAACTCCTGTGCGCTGGGCAGCAGCGGGCCTTCCATACGTTCGTTTTGCAAGCGCAACATCATCACCACGTCGCAGCCCTCGATGCCGCGCATCATGTCGTGATGCACTGACACACCCATCCGCTCACATTCCGTTGGGATCAAAGTCTTCGGCCCGATCACCCGCACATCCGGGCAGCCGAGTGTGGTTAGCGCATGAATTCCCGAGCGCGCAACCCGCGAATGCAGGATATCGCCGACGATGGCAACGCTTAAATTGTGAAAGGACTTTTTGTAGTGCCGGATCGTATACATATCGAGCAGGCCCTGCGTCGGGTGGGCGTGGCGCCCGTCCCCGGCGTTAATGACGGCCACGTTCGGCCGGACTGCGTTGACATGCTTAGCGATTAAGTGCGCCGCGCCTGACTGTGCATGTCGCACGACGAACATGTCTGCATCCATCGCGATCAGGTTATCGATCGTGTCAACCAGCGACTCACCCTTGGAAGTTGACGAGGCGTTGATGTTGAGATTGATGACGTCGGCCGAAAGGCGTTTTGCGGCGATCTCAAAAGTGGTCCGGGTGCGCGTGGAGTTTTCAAAAAACAAATTGAAGACCGACTTTCCGCGCAGTAGCGGCACCTTTTTCACCTCGCGATCACCAACGGAGACAAACTGATCGGCGGTATCGAGAATGTTTTCGATGATGGCCTTGGGCAGACCCTCTGTGGTGAGTAGGTGTCTGAGTCTTTTGTCAGGCGTCAGTTGGGGATTCACAGTCAACATCCGGTTTACCTTGTCTTTCAACCTTCAAGAATTTCGAATCGCAGCGCACCACCCGTATTGGTGAGTTCGAGTTTCTGCGAGCCCGCCAGCGGCATTGTGATCGCAATGTAATCCGCCTGCACTGGCAGCTCACGCCCACCGCGATCGACCAGCGCCGCGAGCTTCACGCTGGCTGGTCGCCCAAAATCAAACAGCTCGTTGAGAGCGGCGCGGACCGTGCGCCCGGATTGAAGCACATCATCGACCAGCAGAATATGTTGGCCATTAACATCAAAGCCAAATTCCGTCTTGTTCTTCTGCGGATGTAAACCGCGGGTTGCGTAATCGTCGCGGTGCAACGTGACCGCGACGCGACCAACCCGTGTGGCACCGATCTTGGCGGCGAGTTTATCCGCCACCCAAACACCACCCGTATGGATACCAACGACACCAATATCTGGCGTGGTATTTCCGATTTTCTCAGCCAGTACGGTGATCAGCTGTTCCGCATCAAGCTGCATGGTTTGTGTCCCCCTGTGCCTGCACTGCATATTCGTTCAGCCACGATTGCAAAATCACTGCCGCCGCGAACGCGTCAAGTTTGTCCTTTTGCTCTCGACCCGTAATGCCCCTCTCAACAAGCTGCCGCGAGGCCTCGGTAGAGCTTAGCGTTTCGTCCACGTAGACCACAGGTCGCTTGAAATTTTCTTGCAAACGATTGCCGAATTTTTTCGCCAGGTGTGCAATTTTGTGCGGCTGGTCGTCCGCGTGGCGCGGCTGTCCGACGACAAACTGATCCGGCTGCCATTCATTAAAGAGTTTTGCGATCGCCGCAAGCCGATCGACATTTGATGCGGCGTGGATAGTGGTCAATGGTGCGGCTAAGCCAATGCTCACGTTGCCGGTTGCGACACCAATACGTCTCTCGCCAAAATCAAAACCCATGACTGTGGAGTGCTCTGTCAACCCTGACTTAATTCCCAACTGCGCGGCGCTGCTCAAGCGTGCCCCACCGTATCCGACAACATCGCCGGATGGAACCCCAGCTTTTGCATTGCCGCCAGCAGCTTGTCTTCGGGGGGAAGGTCGAAAATCAAATTTGCATCCGCCTCAACCGTCAGCCAGCCGTTTCGCTTAATTTCTTCTTCAAGCTGGCCCGGCGACCATCCCGCGTACCCTAACGTCACGAGCACGCGGTTGGGGCCTTCGCCGCGGGCGATGGCTTCCAAGATATCCTTCGACGTCGTCATGCCGATATCCTCATCAATCTTCAGGGTCGAGTTCCAGTCACCCAGCGGTTGATGCAGGACAAAACCACATTCGACTTTCACAGGGCCGCCGAAATGGACCGCGTCGTATTTCACGGCGTCATCTTCGAGGGCAATATTGACCTGCTCAAATAGGTGGCCGACCGTGATATCGATCGGCTTATTAATGACCAACCCAATCGCACCTTTGTCCGAATGCTCACAGATGTAAGTCAGCGTTTTGGAAAAATGCGGGTCAGCCATGCCGGGCATGGCGATTAAAAAATGGTTGGTCAAATTGATGGTTTCCATCAAAATGAAATTTTACGTGAATCCCCCTATGCGCGCCAGCGTTTTGGCGCATTGCTGACAAGAAATCTCCTATGAAAAGTGTCTTGTTCTGGTTTCGGCGCGATCTGCGCGTAGCTGACAACGCGGGGCTCTATCACGCGCTTGAATCTGGTGGGCGTGTTTACTGCACGTTTATCTTTGACCGCGACATCTTGGACAAACTACCATCCAGGGCGGATCGGCGGGTCGAATTTATTTGGGAGTCGTTGCAAGAAGTTCACCAACAGCTCGTCGCCAATGGTGGCGGGCTCATCGTACGTCACGCGTCGGCCAAGAGCGAAATTCCCAAGCTTGCCGCAGAGCTTGGCGTGAATGCGGTGTATACCAACGAGGACTACGAGCCGGCGGCGATCGCGCGTGATCGCGGAGTTGCCCTGGAACTCAACAAACATTCCATCGGCTTTGAAGCGTTTAAGGACACGGTGGTTTTTGAAAAGAGCGAAGTTCTGACGTTGGCGGGAAAGCCGTTTAGCGTGTTCACACCCTACAAAAATGCCTGGCTGAAAAAGGTTAGTGATGCGGATCTCAAGCCTTTTCCCAGCGAGCAGCTCCTCGATCGGCTAGCACCTGTCGACTCTCCCGCCGCCATGCCCTCATTGGCATCGATGGGTTTCGAGACGACTAACATCAAATCGATACTGACATGCGGCATGTCGGGTGCTGCGCAACTTAGGGACGACTTCATTAACCGTATCGCGGACTACAAAGATGCCCGCGACTTTCCAGCGGTCAAAGGCGTCTCGTATCTGAGTACACATAATCGCTTTGGCACCATTTCCATCCGCGAGCTGGCGACGGTCGCGCACGCAGAAACGGTGCGCCGCAAGAACATCGGCGCGGAGACATGGCTCGCAGAGCTCATTTGGCGCGACTTCTATTTTCAGATCCTCTGGCATTCACCACACGCGGCTGTCAGCGCCTACAAGCCCGAATATGATCAGCTCGCATGGCAAAACGACCAAGAACTGTTCGCCGCGTGGTGCGAAGCGCGTACCGGGTATCCGATTATTGACGCGGCCATGCGCCAGCTCAACCAAACCGGTTATATGCACAATCGGCTGCGAATGATCGTGGCAAGCTTCTTGACCAAGGATTTGTTGATCGATTGGCGCTGGGGCGAAAAATACTTCGCCGACAACCTCAACGACTTTGACCTTTCGGCAAACAACGGCGGCTGGCAGTGGGCGGCTTCGACGGGTTGTGATGCGCAGCCTTACTTTCGGATATTCAACCCGATCACACAGAGTGAGCGGTTTGATCCAAAGGGTAAGTTCATCCGTCGCTACATTCCCGAGCTTTCCAACCTGCCGGATAAATTTATCCACGCACCTTGGACCCTGCCCCCGATGGACGCACAAGCGACCAACTTTGTATTGGGCCGCGACTACCCAGCGCCGATTGTCGATCACGCTCTGCAGCGCGAAAAGGCGTTGGCGATGTACAAAGCGGTGCGCTAAACCTGTTCGCCTCTCGCAAGGAGGCGACTCCTTGAGGAGCGATTGTTTCAGTCCGGCGGAAGCAATGCAGCTGAACCACTCTCCCGTGTTCGCGTCTATAGGCTTACGCTAGCGCACTCTCGCTATGTCTACCTTGACTGTCAACGTTTTCACCTCTAAGGCCATCTGCGATGCCCCATGAAATCAATCTCATCAGCACGATCGCCGTAGGCCTTGGTTTAGCCATGGTGTTTGGCTACATTGCGGCGAGGCTAAAGGTTCCACCGCTGGTCGGCTACCTGATCGCCGGAATACTCATCGGCCCGCACACGCCGGGATTCACGGCGGATGTAGGCTTGGCGACACAACTCGCGGAAATCGGCGTGATGTTGCTCATGTTTGGTGTTGGTTTGCATTTTTCTCTTGGCGACCTGATGTCGGTCAAACGTATCGCCATTCCCGGTGCGATCGTGCAAATGTTTGTTGCAACCCTGCTCGGCGCGAGTATGGCTATTTGGTGGGGGTGGTCGCCGGGCGCGGCCGTGGTGTTTGGTATCGCGTTGTCGGTCGCCAGCACAGTTGTGTTGCTCAAGGCACTCGAAACGCGCGGCCAGCTTGAGTCCGGCAACGGGCGAATCGCCGTCGGCTGGCTGGTCGTGGAAGACCTCGCAATGGTGATTGTGTTGGTGATGCTGCCGCCGCTAGCGTTTTTGCTGGGCGGCAAAGCGCCTGTCATCGCTTCAACTGCCGCCGGGGATGTCTCAAATGTGTGGAGCATACTCGGCATTACGCTGCTGAAGGTCGCAGCGTTCGTTGCACTGATGTTGGTGGTCGGGCGCAAGCTGTTTCCACGCATTCTGTGGGCAGTCGCGGCGGTTGGTTCACGCGAGTTATTCACCTTATGCGTGATCGCCGCCGCGCTGGGTATCGCCTTCGGTGCGGCGGCGCTATTCGGTGTGTCGTTTGCCCTGGGCGCTTTTTTCGCGGGCATGGTGCTGCGTGAGTCCCCCCTGAGTCACCGCGCAGCGGAAGAATCGCTACCGTTGCGCGACGCGTTCTCGGTGTTGTTCTTCGTGTCGGTCGGTATGTTGTTCGACTGGAGGATTTTGATCGAACAGCCGTTAAAAGTTCTTGGCGTGGTCGCGATCATCATGCTGGGCAAAACCGTTGCAGCCGTCCTGCTGGTGCTTCTGTTGCGATACCCACTCAACACAGCACTGACGGTCGGCGTCAGCCTGGCCCAGATCGGCGAGTTTTCGTTCATTTTGATCGGGCTGTCGGTGACGTTGCAAATCGTGCCGCCGGTCGGTCAAAGCTTGGTGCTTGCCGGCGCGCTGATTTCCATTGCCTGCAACTCGCTGCTCTTTGCCGCGATCGAGCCTGCTCAAGCATGGATTCGCGCACGTTCATTTCTTGCACGGCGCCTCGAACGTCCGGCCGACCCACTGGCGGCGCTACCCATGGACACCCCGCACTCACACCTGAGTGGGCAGGTTGTAATTGTGGGGTACGGTCGAGTCGGCCGTCGCATCGGTGAGGCGCTTGCGGCAAACGGGATGTTCTTCGTGGTCGTCGAACAACAACGCGAGGTGGTTGAGGCGTTGCGTGCGCAGGGTATTGACGCCGTAAGCGGCGACGCGAATGACCCCTTGGCACTGGTTCAGGCGCATGTAGCGCGCGCGGCGGCACTGGTGATCGCCACGCCCGATACGCGGCAGGTTCGCAAAATGGTTGAAATTGCGCGCACGTTGAACCCCAATATCGAGATCGTCATTCGGGTTGATTTCGGCGCAGGCAGCGAAGAGGAGGCAAGCCTGCTCACGCGTGAACGCGCAGGCACGGTGTTTGTCGCCGAACGTGAACTGGCTAACAGCATGGCTGAACACTTGATCACCTATCTCAGGACCAGGCGGACATAGAGCAGTTTGGCGCGCTCCGTGTTAGCGCCTTGATTGTTGTAGCATGCTCGTTGTGCCTCATTTTTCCTCACCGCTCACCTTCCAAGACATCTATGGCGTCTACCTCCGATAATGAAATTCAGAACATGGCTTTATTCTGCGATTTCGAGAACGTTGCTATCGGGGTACGCACCGAGCAACATGCCAAATTTGACATCCGTAAGGTGCTAGAGCGATTGCTTGTCAAAGGAGACATCGTCGTTAAAAAGGCCTATTGTGACTGGGAACGTTACAAGGATTTCAAGAGGGGCATGCACGAGGCGGCATTCGAGCTAATCGATATTCCCAAACGCGAGGATTCGGGCAAAAACTCGGCTGACATTCGTATGGTGGTCGACGCGCTCGACCTTTGTTACACCAAGGCACACGTGGATGCGTTTGTCATCATCAGCGGCGACTCGGATTTTTCACCACTGGTCAGCAAACTTCGTGAGAACAACAAGATTGTCATTGGTGTCGGTGTGCGCAGCTCAACTGCCGATTTGCTGGTGGGAAACTGCGACGAGTTCATCTTTTACGACGACCTGGTGAAGGCGGAGGAGGCACGCAAAAAAGCCTCTGCCAAAAAAGTGGGGGAGGCGAACGCGAAGAAGCAGCAAGCCAAACGCTCACCGGACAAAAAAGCATCGGCAGATGAGCCTTCTGTACAAGATGCAACAGATGATGCGCGCAGTCTGGAGGCAATCGAATTAGTAGTCGACACCGTCGAAGCGTTGATGAGCGAAAAAGACTTGGATGCGGTTCACGCGTCAAACGTAAAGCTCGCGCTGAAGCGTCGTCGTCCTGACTTCGTCGAATCCGCTTTTGGTTACAAAGCGTTTGGCAAAATTTTGGAAGACGCGGAGAAACGCGGCCTGCTCGAAATACACAAGCAGGGCCAAGCCATGACGGTTTGTTTGCCGCGCTCGCAGTAAGCAAATTCTGCACAAACTCGCCTATTGGCGGGCATTTCCAGCATTTTTTGCCTGAAACTGCCCGTCCCTATTGCACTTTTGTGTTCTGGCAGAACAGTCTTGGCACGACGAATATCGCCACCAAAACCGCGCAGAACTGCGCCGCCATAAACCACGGCGCGTCAGCTGGCCGAATTCCGGCAAACGACTCGGTAAGTGAACGCGCAATCGTAACCGCGGGATTGGCGAAGGACGTCGATGCGGTAAACCAATACGCAGCAGTGATGTAGCAGCCGACCGCACAGGCAATCGCTTCTTTGCGATGTTTCGCCACGCTGGCGATCACCACCAGAAGACCAAGGGTCGCGACAAATTCTGAAAACATCAGCGCTCCGCCACTGCGTACTTTGGTCGAGATTTGTAACACGTCAACGGCGAACATGACGTGTGCCGACCAAACACCGACCACCGCGCCAGCAACTTGCGCGATGAGATACGCTGGCACTTCGCGCCACGGCATCGCGTTAGTCGCTGCATCCATGAGCGTGACAACGGGATTGAAATGCGACGACACCGGGCCGAAGGTCAGGATCAATGCAACAAGACCGGCCCCGGTGGCGATGGTATTTGCCAACAGTGCGACCGCGACATTGCCGCCCGAGAGGCGCTCGGCCATGATGCCGGAGCCGACCACGATGGCAAGCAGAAACGCGGTGCCAAGCGCCTCGGCCGCAAGGCGCTGTGGAAGTGAAGATGCCATCAGGCTGTGGTTGTTTCGTTGGTACCTGCGGTAGCAGCATCAACGTGAATTTTTTTCAGCGCGCTTGTCAGTGCCAGGTGCTCCAATTTGTCGATTGGTAGGCTGACAAGGAACTGGATGCGGTGTTTGATTGACTGAAAGACCCGTTCAAACGCAACGCGTTTGGCTTGGTCGTCGCCTTCTGCATCTGACGGGTCGGGAAAGCCCCAATGCGCGGTTGCGGGATGACCGATCCAGACGGGGCAAACCTCACCCGCAGCGTTGTCGCACACGGTAATGATGATGTCCATTTCAGGCGCACCAGGTTTCGCAAAATCGTCCCACGACTTGCTTTTGAATGCGCTCGGATCAAAGCCCAACTGCGCTACTTTCTCTAGGGCGAATGGATTCGGCGACGACTTTGGATGACTGCCTGCGCTGAAAGCTTGGAAACGACCAGCGCCCATTTTGTTCAAAATCGCCTCAGCCATCACCGAGCGCGCGGAGTTGTGGGTACAGAGAAATAGAACGTTAAAGAAACGATCAGCCACAGCAAGCTCCCTTGGTTGATTTGGCAGAAATCGTTGGCATGGCGACCTTCATAACCCGAGTAGCGGGCGCGCAGCACGCGGCGGCGTCTGCCTGCACCTCAGTTGCAGTCGTAGCTTGCGCATCTACGTTTCCATTGAAGGTGGGAATCGTGCCAAGTGTGTGAAAACTTTCCCATGCGATGCCGGAAGGATCGGTCACCCAGTATTTGTCCGACTTTGCATAGCAACAACTTGCGCCCTCTTCCAGCACGATTGCCGCATCAGCCGTCTGTAGCCGGGCGTGGATATCTTCGAGCTCCTCATTGCTATCGGCTTGAAAGCCAAGATGGTTTACGCCGATGGCGTTGCCGCGTGTTGAGATGGCAAAGTTGAGACGCGGATCGTCGAGCATCCACTTTGCGTAGTCGTTTTTCTCGACCGCTGGCGGTGCGCCGAACAAGGCCGCGTAGAACTTTGTCGACGCTTCGAGATCGGCCACTGCGATGTGAACGTGAAATCGTTTCATGCGGTTTTCCTTTTAGTGTTTGTTGCACTTGCGGTTTTCAACACCTTTGGTTTGCAGGCAATGGTCGTCGAGCAAACTGAACCCGCGCAGCAGTTTTGGGTCAGGTAGTCGATAAGCCCGGTCATCGCAGCGAAATTTGCCGAATAGATGATCGCGCGGCCGTTTGGCGCGGCGATGATCAACCCCGCATTTGCGAGCTCCTTTAGATGAAAAGAAAGCGTTGCGTTCGCCAGCGATAGTCGATCAGCGATAGCGCCGACCTGTAATCCTTCTGGTCCAATTTCGACCAATAGGCGGAAGATCGCGAGGCGTGTTTCTTGCGCTAAAGCCGCCAGCGCGGACAACGCTTGCTTGGTATCGTTCGAGGTCATTTCCATATTTCTAGTTTTATCGAAATAACAAGAATTGTCAATTGGTTTTTTGTTTTGCGGTTGAAGCGCGAACGCCAAACTTCGTCGGCGTAACGCGATTAGTTAAGCGACACATCGGGTCTCGTCAATAATACGAAGCCCCAACCATCAGCCAATCGACTCTCTGGAGCTTTCAATTGAATTTCAAACCCTTGCACTTCGCTCAAACATTTTTCGCGGTGACTGCGTTGGCTGTTGTTTCGTTTGTCAGCGCCGCACAGACATCTGCGCCGCTTGAATTTGGCGTCGGGCTATTCCAGCCTGATAAAGAAAAGAACGACGCGACCTATAAGCCGCTCGCCGAATACCTGTCGAAGAAACTCGGGCGTGAGGTAAAGCTGCGGACGGTCGATACATGGGAAGGTTTGGCAAAATCGCTGGCCTCCGGGGAGACGGATTTGGCGCTCATGGGACCTTGGGGTTACGTATTGGCAAACCACAATGCGGGAGCCGAGGTGGTTTCAACGATCCTCTACCAGGGCAAGCCGGAGTATTTCGCCATCATGATCACGAACCCCAAGAGCGGCATCAGCAAGATTGAAGACCTCAAAGGCAAAACATTTGCCTTTGGTGATAAAGGGTCGACTTCCGGTTTTCTGATTCCGTCGCATGAGTTCTTCAAGCGTGGGATTGAGCCAGAGAAGTTTTTTTCCAAAGTGATCAACACTAAACACCAAGCAATTGAGACTCAAGTCACGCGAGGCGATCTCGACGCCGGCGCCGACTACAACCGTAATCGTGACGCGATGATCGAGCAGGGGTTGATCAAAGCCGCAGACTCAAAAATCATTTGGACTTCGGCACCATTACCAAATGATGCGTTTGCCGTTTCCGCCGCTCTGGCGAAAGATAGGGCGTTCACCGCGAAGTTAGCCGCGGCTCTGGAAGAAATTGGCGGAGTGATGAAGTCGCAGCCAAACCTTTTGCCAAACAACTACACGGGTTTTGTCAGTAAGGACAACAAGTACTACGCGCCGATCAAGGACGCAGCCTTGGCGCTGGGTTGGTTGCAACCGAAAAAGTAGAATCGCACCATCGAAGCCCATACGCTGTTCACAACGAGGATCAACTGATGTCGGTAGCCGGTGAAACCAAGGTGTCGATTGTGACAACTACAACTGCGCGAAGCGGCAGTGCGTCCACCCGCCCAGTGGCTGCGGTTTCAGCTTCTTTAGCAACACGGCACGCGCGCTTTTCATCGCGTTGGTCCGCAACACTTCTCGCACTTTATGCTTTGCTCATCGCTGCGTGTGTGGCCAGCCTGATCCAGGCGGGTGACTTTTCGTTTGGCCGCAAACCCTGGGAGAATCTGAAATCAACCGCACAAGAGTTGTCGGTGCCCTCGTTTGTCAATGTTTGGTTTGGCAACGCCGCACTCGAGTTTCGTAACGACGAAGGCCGACTGCTTCGTACCGAAAATCAGCGGGAGACTGAGACAAAGTATTTGGCGGGTGTTGGCCGCGCGATATGGACAACGTTTCAAATCGCCACTCTCGGCACGCTGCTGGCAGCACTACTCGGTGCCCCACTCGGGACTCTCGCCGCTAAAAACATGCGCGCTCCTGCACCGATTGCATGGGCGGCACGTCGCATCCTCGATGTCAGTCGATCAATTCACACACTGGTTTTCGGCCTGCTGTTGGTTGGGGTGATCGGCCTCGGCCCGATGGCAGGTGTACTCGCCATCGCACTACACTCGATGGGAACTTGTGGAAAGTTGTTCGGTGAGGCCATTGAAGCACTGGATATGCGTGGCGTGGAAGCCATCCGCGCCACCGGCGCGACGCCACTCCAGGTGCTCATTTTTGGCGTCTGGCCGGCCCTAATGCCGTCCTTTGCTTCCAACCACCTCTACTTGTGGGAGTACAACATCCGCGACTCCACCGTGCTCGGACTGATCGGTGCCGGTGGCCTTGGGCTGCTGGTATCCGAAGCGGTATCACTATTCCAGTGGGGTCGCCTGTCCACACTTTTGATTGCAATCGTTGTTATGGTGATCACCTTTGACGCGCTGTCGCGGCGCATTCGGCAGGCACTTGTTTAGGCAAACCCAAGCACATATGGGAATCTTGGAGCAAATACCTTTCAAAACGCCCGCCAGTAGACGACTTTTCGATTTTCTCGGAGCTTCTGGCCGTTGTTTGCGCCAGGTAGCACCCTTCGCCTAAGACTTTGTCGCTGGGGGTGGCGGTTCCCAAAGCTCCAGTTTGTTACCGTCGGGATCAACGACCCAACCGAATTTGCCATATTCGGATTCGTCGACCTTATCCATGACCTGGCAACCTTCCTCGCGCAACTGCTTCAGTAGCGCGTGAAGATCCTCGACGCGATAGTTGATCATGAACGACGCGGTACTCGGTTCAAAGTAGGACGTGTCATGTGCAAACGGGCTCCACACCACCACTGCATTGGGGTTGGTCTTGAGTTGCTCATCTAACCCAAACGCGACGCCGCCCCACTCGGCGACTTCCAGCCCAAGATGGTCTCGGTACCGAGCCTGCAACCGCTTAGGATCCGGGCTCTTGAAAAAAATACCACCTACACCAACGACTCTTTTCATACGGCCTCCTTCTTCAGTTGATGAGCCATTTGTTTACCGCACCGGCCCCACCGTCTCGGCCTACTTCCAAGTTTTTAATTGAAGCTTGAATTTCAGATATAAATCCTGAAACCCGGTCTTGCGGGCCGCAGAGGCCTCGAGCTTCAACTTCGTTTAGCAAACCTGTCGGCATTTTTGTCGGCTGGCGCACCGTATTTGGCAATTCGTCGCAATCCGGTCGTACGTCAGCGATAAGAACCCTAAAGTCTCTACATCAACAGCGCAACACCACCAACCGACCCAAAGGAAAACAAAATGAAGACCACCACAATGAATAAGGACAACACCGGCAGCACCATTCTTCTCGCAGCGCTGATCCTTAGTATCAGCGCGGCTGTGTTCAGCGGCATGAATGTACAAGCGCAGGCGGTTGACGCCTCCGCGACCTTAACAACGGCTGTGACACAAACGAACACCAACCAGACGTTGAGCGACTCACTGATCATCACCGCAACGCGCCTGAAATAAGCGACAGCAACTTTGGGAGCGGTCCCGGTGTTGTAGATAGGTGCGGCGCGATGCCAAAACAAAACGGCGGACTTAAGTCCGCCGTTTTGTTTTGTTCCCGTCACTTACACTCAAGGCACCACACCTTTACTCAGCCACTGCGGCCAAACGGCCACGGTCGCACCCATTGCGCTTGCCCACGGATGTCGGGCAAAAATCTCTTGTAGGCGCCGGCTGTCCCGCCCGCGAGCGAACAGAACTTCGGCCACCGGCCCGTCGGCTAGCGTGTACCAAGCGCCAACCAACTGATTATCGACAAGCGATTGGAGATACGCCTTGCCGTTGGTATCCGTATCCGCATCGAGCACGATCGCCGTCCTTGAAATTTGAATGATGCGACCCTCTTCTATCTGATTCGGATCAATCCCCACCGTGTTGAGTGGTTTTTGCGCCATTGCCCGTCTGGCGTTCAACGTCATGTAGCCATCACTGACGTATTGATCTGCCTTAAAGTAACCCCGTAAGGTTTCCAAATTTGGCGCGTTCACCACCACAATGCCACGCTTCAACCCGGTGGGATCGGTGAGCGGCCCCGCCGCAGATAACTTCTTCTCGCCGAACAATTTTCCGAAATTGGCAAGATGCCCTTTCTGCATTGCCGCCACCGCATCTTTGTCGGGCGGTGTCGGTTTGCCTGTCTCAAGAAAAACAAACCAATCGCCTTTCTGACTCGATAGTGAAGAAGTGGTTTGGGTTACCTGCGCACACGCAGACAGCAACCCAGTACACAGCAGTGCGAACATTCGCCCATATCTCATCGTGATTTCTCCTGATTTCGACGTGTCATGTCGAAAATACTACTCGTGTTGCGCGATGCTCGCAGGAAAACAAATTCGAATCATCGCCTCCCGCTTCAATTCGCGCCGCTATTTTTGCGATCCGTCGGAAGGCGTTTGAGAGCAAGAAGTCGCGTCCGTAAAGTAACCACATCAACAAACGCAATACAAACCACCAACCGAACCCAAAGGAAACCATCATGAACGCCAAAACAATCAGCAAAGACAACGTAGGTAGCACCACCCTGCTTGCAGGCATGTTTCTCACTATCGCCGTAGCCATGTTTAGTGGCAGCGCCGATGCAAAAGCCACCGGAACCGCCAGCACCTTGACAAAGGCACAGTCGAGCGTTCCCGCCACCACTAAAATTGTCAGCGACACAATCGTAATCACCGCTACGCGGTTGAAGTAGGCGAAGACACTTCATTCGGGAGCGGTCCCGGTGGTTTAGCAACCGTAGATCCAGCACCAGCAAACATAGCAGGCTCAACAAACGGCGAACTTCGGTTCGCCGTTTTGTTTGGCGCGCGCAAGATCACCGTCATCTCCTCGCGCGCAACGCCTTTATCTCGTACCATTGCACCTCCGACACTTGATGGACACAAAAATGATCAGCGGTCTCAGCAGGGATGAAATGGATGCGCTGGTGCAAGTCAGCAAGATGTCGAAGGGGTCTAAGCCAAGCGCATGTATCGGGCGTAATGCGAAAAAACTCGTCGGCATCAAACTTCTGATCCCGCGTCGGGACGGAACTTATGCGTTAACGGACAAAGGCAGCGAGGCGCTATTTGTGAATCGTTGCATTCGTGGCCTGCAAGCCCTTGCGGACGAGCCGACCACACGGCTTGATAGCGACGTTGCGCAATTTCTAAGTCGCAAGGGACATATCGCCGACACAAGCGAGGGACACTACGTGGTCACCGCAAAGGGGCGCGAGTGTCTTGAGGATATTGCACAAAATCTTTAAATCCTGATGCGAGCAAACGGGCGAGAGAAATCGTATTTGTCGGATGCACAACAGAATCCGTGCTCCAGACCGTTGTGATGCCTGAGGATGTCAATTCGGCGGTTACCTCATCGCCATACAGCGCGTGCACCACGGCCGCATCAACCCTTGCCGCTCCCATTGCCACACATGCGCGCGCGGCTGACATTAGCGTTCCACCAGAGCTAACGATGTCATCGACAAGAACAACGCTGGCACCAGCAACGCTGATCTCTGGTAACACCACGGTCGTTGCACGGTCGGTGCGTCGAACTTTGTGACACACGCCAAACTCACTCCCTGCAACGGCAGCGGCAATACTCACCCATTGCTCGGACTCGGCATCAGGGCCAATGAGTACTATTCGACGATTTTGCTCGCACAAAAACTCCCCAATCGCGGTCGCAGCAGATAGGGCAATCGCATTTTTTGCGGGCACCGCGTCCGCAAGCCGATGAACACGATGCAAGTGCGGGTCAACCGTGAGAACAGCGTCGAAATGCTGTGCCAGCCATTCACCAACAATGGTTTGGCTGATAGCCTCACCCGGAATAAACGCCGTATCTTGCCGCATATAACAAAGGTATGGCGCAACTAACGTCAGATGCTTTACGCCGTTTCTCCGCGCGGTCTTTGCCGCGAGCAATAACTCGACAAGTTTTGCGTTCGGGTTATTCAGCGACTGATAGATGGCCAGCTGCTGAGGTAATACTGGAGGCAGTGTAATCCGCGTTTCGCCGTCGGGAAACTGATGCCGCGCGATAGTTGCGAAGCCGGCCCCGACTGCGGCCGCGAAACGATTGGCACACTCGGCATCAACAGGGAATCCGATGACCATCGTCTTCGTTGTCATGGCTCAACAAACGCACGTGGAATATCTTCAATGCGGCCGATGGTATAGCCACTGTTGTCGCTGCTCAACACACGTGCGAATTTCTCGTCTGCAGAATACTCGGCATAGACGCGATACAACGCGTCTCCCGCAGCAACTGTATCACCCACCTTCCGAAACAAATCCACCCCGGCCCCCTTCTCCATTGGTGCGCCGGCGTAACGTGCAATACGCGCAAGCTGGAAATTGTCGATTGCAACAACAACCCCGGAGGAGGGACTCAACACGTCGATGGTCCGCCTAGCCAATGATAATGGTTTCTGCCGACGGCCCTGCGCATCGATGATCGCGTTCATCTTGCTCAGTGCCCGCCCGGAATCAAGAATTTCCCGCGCAATGGCAAACCCCTCGCCCCCGCGGACATCAGGGTCAAATTCAATGATTCGACCGGCGAGTCTTAGGGATTTTTGCCTGAGGTCATGCGGGGCCTCAGGGTCGTTTTGCAGCACCAGCATGACATCACGGGCCTCAAGTACCGGCCCGATGCCGCGACCAATTGGCTGCCTGCCATCGGTGATGATCACCTCCATCTGCAGTCCCAGTCGATGCCCAACGTACTCCAACACTTTCCGCAGCGACTGCGCCTCTGCCATATGTCGTACCTTGGCACTAGGCCCAACCGGGATATCGATCAAGAGGTGCGTAGAACCTGCGGCAACTTTCTTTGAAAGAATAGATGCAACCATTTGGCCGCGTGAGTCAATGCCTAGGGGCCGCTCGACCGATATCAGTACATCGTCTGCCGGCGAGAGATTAGCCTTTCCACCCCACGCCAAACAACCACGTTGTTCACGAACGATCAACTGCAAGCGATCAAGCGGCAGGTCGACTTCGCACAAGACTTCCATGGTGTCGGCCGTGCCAGCAGGAGAGGTAATCGCCCGGCTTGAGGTTTTTGGCACCAACATTCCATGCGCCGCAAGAATTGGCACTAGCAGCATTGATGTCCGGTTCCCGGGAATACCGCCGATGCAGTGTTTATCGGCAACCAGCGGTTCGTGCCAAGCCAGGCGTTCGCCACTAGCCACCATGGCCTTAGTCAAATAGAAAACCTCTTCGCGATCCAACTCATTTTGCGCCGTCGCAACCACAAAGGCGGCGATCTCGGTCTTCGTAAATCGATGTCCTGCAATATCATCAATGATGTTCTTGTAATCCAGCTGACTGAGTCGCTCCCCCCCAATCTTGCGCCGCACCGCGTCCATTGAAGATGGCCGCTCGGCATGTGCGACATGGACCCGCGCGCCTTCGGGCGCGTTCATCTCTACGAAGGCCTGTTCCGACAAACCCAATTGTTCTGGCGTCACTATTTCCGAATCATCAACTACATTAAGTGTCGCTAATAGTCGGCGTCCAGCGGACGTAACAGCGATCTTAGACAATGCTTGAAACCCCTCCGCGCGGTAGATGGCGCAATCACGATGGATGTAGACGACATTCTCCCGATACGTATCAATGCCGATACGGCGCAGCGCAAGTGAGCCATTGCCATTGCCATACATAGCGCCCGAATGATGTGAAGTGCTTTCCATTCGGCAATTATCTGCCGGATATGGATAATTTGTCGTCAAATATCAAACGTTCCGGCTTGACGCCGAAGTTGACTAGAATCGACCTTCTGCGCTGCGCGCTGTCTTACTAAATAGAACATGAACCGACGACTCATCAACCCAATCGCACGTTGCTGCCTCGCCGCACTCGCAGTGGCGGTCGCGTCCACATCAATATTGGCACTGGCGCAAGCCCCATCACAAGGTCAGTCGCAAGCGATCGCGCCCGGATACTTGGTCGTACTGGGCCGCTCGTTCGACCGCAACAAGATCATCGCCTACTCGGCTGCCTTGCCACCCATTTACGCCGAAACCGGTGGACACTACATTGGCATTGGCCGTCCGGGCGGGGGTGTTAGTTGTGTATATGGGCTCTGCGAAGGACGCAGCGCAGTCATAGCACGCTGGGCAGACCAAAAGGGCATCGACGCATTTTGGTGGGGCGACGCCTACCGCAAAGCAATCCGACTTCGCGATGGTGCCGGCGTTTTCACCGTGGTGGGGCTGAAGGCTATCACCAACACTACGCCCTTTGATGCGGGAGCATTGCTGATCGGCACGATGTCCATACCGGCTGTCGGCTCTTCGGATGTAGGCGCTGCGCAGGCTTGGATTGACTCCGCAACAGCCACTGGTGCGCGCTTGCTTGCGCCGTTTAGTGCAACGGCAGTTATTCCGCTTGAAGGTGATGCCCTCTATAACCGCGTCGTGTTGCTGAGTTTTGAATCGAAGGACAAGCGGGATGCCTTCGCCGTATCTGCAGCGACCAAATCGCTGCTCGCTGCCGGGCCACCGTTAACCATTGTGTCGATCATCGCGGTGGATGCACCGCAGCCTGCTCCGAAAACGAGCCCTGCGGCTAGTCCTGTAGCGAAGTAGTCGAGGTGCCTAGGCACCTCGACCCCACGAGGGCCAAGTGTGGCGAGCACACGCAGAATTTAGCCTAACGTCCAACGTCTTCTGCTGAATGCTGAACTTTGAGCGGGGACGCAGGTCTACCTGTGGCGAAAAGACGTGACGTCGCCGTTGATTGTCCAACGTCAGCGTTTTTATGACTCTTCTCGCCACCTCAATCGAACGCTCACAATTCCCCACTTGGCTGCACTTCAGCAATGGCAGCTGCATAAATCTGGACGAACTAAAATGACCACTCGCTCGCGTCGCACGCCGCTTTTTTTGGCCATCTCTGTCGCGCTCACCTGCACAGCATTTTGCGATCTTGCGAACGCACAAATTGAACCGAATTTGGAGTCCATTGATCGGCCACTTTGGGAAGCAGGTTTATCGGGCATTGGCGTCAGCAGCCCCGCCTATCCGGGTGCGGCGGACCGAACAAGCCGGGGCTTGATCTTGCCGTGGTTCATCTATCGCGGACCAATCTTACGTGCTGATGAAGATACTGTTGGTGCGCGCCTGCTCAAAACTAGAACGGTTCAATTTGACGTGGGCTTTGCCGGTTCTCTTGGAGCATCCAGCGACGACGTCGCGGTACGTAAAGGGATGCCAGACCTCGGCTTTCAGTTTGAATTCGGTCCCCGGATGCGTGTCAATGTTGCGCGCCCAACGCCTAGCTCGGTGGTGAGGCTAGACCTACCGTTGCGCGGTGTATTTGAATTGAAGGATGGAATTAAAAATCGTGGATTTGCAGTTGAGCCAAGGTTAGCCTATGAAAACCGCGACATTGGTGCCGGCTGGGGACTGGGTGCTAGCACCAGCGTCGTTTTTGGTGACCGCAAATTTAACGAATACTTGTATGGCGTGCCAAGCGCCTTTGCCACGCCGACACGTCGCGTATATGTGGCGAAATCTGGTGTGGTAACGCCACGCGTTCAGTTCACGCTGTCACACAAACTCACCAATGATATTCGCCTGTTTGCATTCACCCGCTACGACTTTGCCGGCCGCGGTGCAAATACCGAGAGTCCGTTACACATCAAAAACGGCGGTGCGTCTTTTGGCTTAGGTGGAGTTTGGACGCTCGGTCGATCCAGCCAGAAAGCGTCTGACTAGACCAATCAGCCGTCGAACTTGAACTAAGCGCCAACGCGAGATAGTCTGCGGTAAAGCAGGGAATACGCCACAGCCTCCACTCATTTGAAACCCAGACACTTTCCATATCGCCTTGATACACGGTGGGCACCACTCTTTCTTGCGCTCGGCGTGACGAAGGCTGACGGCGTTACGATCACCGGCAAAGGTGCGCTTGTTGCCACGTTCGGTCGTTATCGCATCGAAACCACGCTAACAAACGTTGCGTCTACTGAAATCACCGGGCCACACCGCTGGTACACTGCGGTCGGCTTACGCTTGAGCCTGACTGACGACGGCATCACCTTTGGCACCAATCACAAAAGAGGTGTGAGCATCGTGTTCATGAAGAAAATCCCGCGCGTGCTTGGCTTCAAGAAACACTCAATGTTGTGGGTGAGCGTTGCCGATCCGGAAGGTTTGGTTGCCGCTATTGGGAAGTAGCGGCATTTCGCGCCAGCTTCCCGGCCAAGCCAATTAATGCGCTTCGTCCCAGTTAATGCCGACGCCTGGTTCCGCAACGAGCGGCACATCGAGCTTCGCGACATTGGTCATCAGGCCCGGCACATTAGCTTTTACTAAGTCCAACTCGCCTGAAGGGACCTCCAGCACCAATTCGTCGTGTACTTGCATGACGAGTTTGGTCTGAAGTTTTGAGGTCTCAAGCCAGCCCTGCACCGCAATCATTGCGAGTTTGATGAGATCCGCCGCCGTACCCTGCATGGGCGCGTTGATCGCCGCGCGCTCCGCACCTTGGCGGCGCCCCTGGTTGCCGGAACGGATATCGGGCAGCCATAGTCGCCGTCCAAACGCTGTCTCGACATAACCACTGTCCTGCGCGGCATTTCTGGTGCGGTCCATATAGGCCTTTACGCCGGGATAACGCGCAAAGTATCGGTCAATGTAACTTGCTGCCGCACTGCGTTCGATGCCTAAGTTGGCGGCGAGCCCAAATGCGCTCATGCCATAAATGAGGCCGAAGTTAATCACTTTGGCGTAACGGCGCTGCTCACTGGAAACTTCTTCGCGTGTGGTACCAAATACTTCGGCCGCCGTCGCGCGATGCACGTCCTCTCCTTTTGCAAACGCTTCAAGCAAACCTTGGTCGCCGGATAAATGAGCCATGATACGAAGTTCGATCTGCGAATAGTCAGCGCTGACAATCACGCTTCCCGGCGGCGCAATGAAGGCTTCTCGAATACGTCGGCCTTCCGCTGTTCGCACAGGGATGTTCTGCAAGTTTGGATCAGTGCTCGACAGTCGTCCCGTCACCGCAACGGCCTGGGCATAGTTGGTATGCACACGGCCGGTCTTTGCATTCACCATTCGCGGCAGTTTGTCGGTGTAGGTGCTCTTCAGCTTCGAAATACTGCGGTATTCAAGAATTGCTTTAGGTAGCGGATAGTCGAGCGCTAATTTTTCCAGCGTCTCCTCGTCCGTGCTCGGAGCCCCACCCGGCGTTTTCTTAATCGGTTTAATACCTTGTTTCTCAAATAGGATTTCGCCCAACTGTTTAGGAGAACCAAGATTGAACGGTTGTCCGGCAATCTCATGCGCCCGCGCTTCCAACTCCAGCATCTTGAGGCCGAGCTCAGACGATTGCTGCTGTAAGAGCGCCGCATCTATCAATACCCCATTGCGTTCCATTGTCAGCAACACGCGTGAAACCGGCATTTCAATGGCTTCGTACACGTACTTGAGTTTTGGATCCGCAGCGACTTGGCTATACATCGCGGAGTGCAACTGCAGCGTTACGTCCGAATCTTCCGCCGAGTACTTGGTCGCAGTCTCAATCGAAACCTGGTCAAAACTGATCTGCGTCGCCCCTTTGCCGGCGACGTCTTCGAATGAGAGCAAATCGTTCGCGCCCAAGTGTCGTGCAGCGAGCGATTGCATATCGTGCCGCTGATGACTTTCCAATACATACGATTGCAACAGCGTGTCGTGCACATAACCCTGCACATCGATGCCGTGATTGGCAAACACGTGCAAATCGTATTTGATGTTTTGGCCTAGCTTCTTCTTAGTAGGATCTGCCAACCATACCCGCAACATACCAATGGCAGCATCGAAATCCAGTTGATCTGGTGCTCCTGGATAGTTGTGGCGCAGCGGCAAATACGCCGCCTCTCCCGCCACACATGCGAACGAAATACCGACGATGCTCGCCTGCATTTGATCAAGGCTGGTTGTTTCCGTATCCAGACATACGAGGCCAACCGAATTGAGTTTTTCGACCCAGTTGGCAAGTTCAGCCAAATTGGAAATGGTGAGATAGTGGCGCGTACTGACAAACGGTGTTTGCCGGGCGGATGGCTCGCTAGATATCCAACGCGAGGCACCACTATCCTTGTTTGCCTGCCGAAAAACACCTGTGGCTGAGCCTTCGGCATCGTTGGCGGTGGCTAACGGTTCTGCGTCGCTTGGCTGCTCCTTCGCGCCAAGTTGGTCGCCGCGTTTGAGCTGATTGCGTAAGGTGCGAAATCCAAACGACTCATAAAGCATATCCAAACGCGAAATGTCCACCGCCTTATGGTCGATAGTGTCGAAATCAAACGGCAGTGGCACATCACATTTCACTGTTACAAGCAGACGGCCAGTCGGCAACCAATCACGGGCTTTAACGATATTGGCTCCCACGACGCCCTTAACTTTTTCTGCGTTTTGGATCACGCCGTCGAGTGTGCCGAATTCGGCAAGCAACTTCACTGCGGTTTTGGGCCCAACTTTCTCTACGCCAGGAACGTTATCGACTGCGTCACCCATCAGGGTCAAGTAGTCGACGATACGATTTGGTGGAACGCCATATTTTGCAATCACACCCGCTATGTCGAGTTTTTCGTTCGACATGGTGTTTACCAGCGTGACTTTGTCGTTCACCAACTGCGCCAAATCCTTGTCGCCCGTCGAGATGACTGTCTCCACATCACGAGCGGCGGCATGGACGCTAAGCGTACCGATAACGTCATCAGCCTCCATCCCGGCAACCTCAATACATGGCCAGCCAAGCGCCTCACAAACTTCTCTGATGTGACCAATCTGATGGGCCAGATCTTCGGGCATCGGCGCGCGTTGGGCTTTGTATTCACGATAGATGTCGTCTCGAAACGTTTTGCCTTTTGGATCGAAAACACAGGCGCTATAATCGGCAGGGTAATCGTCGCGCAAACGGTTCAACATATTGGCCACGCCATAGATCGCGCCGGTCGGCTCACCAGATGGGCTTTTGAAATCTGGCATCGCGTGAAATGCACGGTAGAAATAGCTCGATATATCAACAAGCAGCAGTCGCTTGCGAATTGACGGTGACGAAAGTGCAGCGTGCGCTTCAGGATCGGGCAGTTGTGACATCGCAGCCATTGGAGAATACGTTGGGAAATCAGGATAAGACAGTTGAATCAGTCAGGCTCGCCGGCGGCAAGATCCCCAAGAGAGCAGACCCAGAGTTGCGTCAACAGAGCCTCACATCTGCGCGTGAGTCTTGGTGGATGTTCAACATTATCGCGGAAATGGTATCGGCATCAGATCGACTTTCCGCAATCTCGCCTGCGGTGGCGATCTTTGGTAGTGCGCGCCTGAAGGAAGACAATAAGTATTACGGCGTTACCGAACAAATTGCCTTGAAACTATCCAACGCTGGTTTTGGCGTTCTGTCCGGCGGCGGCCCAGGCATCATGGAGGCTGCAAATAAGGGTGCGTTGAAGGGGAAAGGGCCGTCTATCGGACTCAACATCCTGCTTCCGCATGAGCAAGGTGGCAATGGCTTTCAAGACATTTCTCTCACCTTTCAGCACTTTTTTGCACGCAAGACCATGTTCGTCAAACATGCGTCAGCCTATGTTGTCATGCCCGGCGGCTTCGGTACTCTGGACGAACTATGGGAAGCGCTGACACTTATTCAAACTGGCAAGCTGCGCAGATTTCCAGTCATCTTGGTCGGTTCAGAGTTTTGGGCAGGCATGATCTCCTGGATTAAGACGCGCATGCTGGAAGAAAAAGTGATCAGCGAGGCGGATCTTGATTTGTTTAAAGTCATTGATGACCCTGACGAGGTTGTCCGCACCATCTTCGAACACTACACCAACCGGTCAATCCGTCCAAACGCCGACGAAAAGGCGTTGGAAATGAGCCTATAGCGATGCGCGATTTCCGCGCCAATTTGGAGGGCAGTATGAAAACCAGTTTATTGATAATGTTGCTTATGTTGGCTCTCACGGTCAACGCGCAATCCACGCAAGAAAAGCCTCGTCGTCCGGCCAATGCAGAGGTCATTGATAGTCTCGTGCTCCCCGAATTGCCTAAAGGAAAAACCAAGGCGGACTTCGATCGCGACCATAAAGTGACCACGCGCGCCGGTGATGCCGAGACCCTGACCGTGACTGAGTACCGGCTCAAGGGAAAGTTGTACAAAATGATCGTCAAACCAAAAACCGGTCCTAGCTACATCATGATAGATGAAAAGGGTGAAGGAAAGTTTGTGCCGGCCGGGGAACCCGGCACGAAAATCTCAGTGCCAATGTGGGTAATTCACTCTTGGTGATGGTACACCATCACAAAACGCCGGCATGAGTGTATTCACCCCAGTTACTCTAGGCGAGGCGCGCGCATTTGTTGCCCCGTATAACGTCGGCGATGTTATCGATTTTCAGGACATCGCGGCAGGGGTTGAAAATTCCAACTTCTTCGTTACCACCACGAGTGGTAGATATGTGCTGACCATATTCGAGAAAATACCCCGCGCCGATCTCGACTTTTATATGGAACTGATGCAACACTTGCATCGAGCAGGTGTGCGCTGCGCCGCACCGGTCGCCAACAGTGACGGGCAGGTATTGCAAAATCTAAAGGGCAAACCTGCCGCCCTCGTACATCGGCTTTCGGGCGGAGATATTGCACACCCAACGGCTGAGGACTGTTTTGTAGTCGGCACGGCGCTGGCGCTGATGCATGCTGCTACATCTTCATTTAAGATGTCACTAGCGAATTGGCGTGGTCTTGCATGGTGGCGGCATGAGGCGGAGAGCCTTGAAGGTTTTGCAACACGAGCGGAAAATGCGCTCATCCAAAGTGAAGTCGGATATCAATCCGGCTTTGATGAGCTCCGGCTTCCACGCGGAATCGTCCACGCCGACTTGTTTCGTGACAACGTTCTCTGGAACGAACTGCATCAGCCGCAGATGATCGATTTTTACTTTGCGTGCAACGAGCAGTTGTTGTGGGATGTTGCAATAACAGTCAATGATTGGTGCCTTGATTTCAGCGCCTACCCGGTTGCAAGACTTGACGGCGAAAATACGCGAGCTTTATTAGCAGGTTACGCTAGCGTAAGACGGCTCACTTTGGCCGAAAGAGAAGCTTGGCCGCAGATGCTTCGAGCAGCAGCGCTTCGAACATGGCTTGGAAGGCTCGGCTACCACTACTATCCGAGATCATCTACACTGACACACACAAAAGACCATCTGTTTTCTGAAAACTTGTTGCGCTATTTTGTTGCCCAAGGCAGGGAAACTTGCGCACTACTGCCAGACTAGATCATGCGCGTCGTTGATGTTTCCGCTGCAAGCAGTGCAGCGTGGATTAGTGAAGCATTTACGATGTTTTGGGCGCGGCCACTTGCGTGGATCTCGCTTACCTCTGCTTGGCTGCTTGTTTCGTTGCTGATAACGCTGATTCCGCTAGTTGGCCCACCGCTGATGGCAATGACACAGCCAGCATTTTTTGCCGGATTTGTATTGGCGTGTCGCGATCAGGCTCTTGGGCTGCCTACATCAACCGCACACCTGTTTGCCGGATTCCGCCTGAGTGGTCGGACGCTGATTCAAGTTGGTTCGGTTTCGCTTCTCGCTGAGCTTGCCGTCATGATGACGTTGGGTGCCTTTGGTTTCTTCGACGCGTTGAAGGCAATTGATCGAAACAATCCGTCTGTCGAGGCGATTGCGGCCGCTTTCTCGCCGCTAGGGTGGCAATGGTTCGCCGCAGCGGCGGCGGTATTCGTGATTAAAGGTGTACTCTGGTTCACTGCCGCTCTGATCGCGCATCAGCCGATGCCCGCCTCACACGCTATACGTTGGAGTTTTTTTGCTCTTATTGGCAACTTTGTGCCACTCGCCATGTTCGGAATACTTATGCTGGGGCTCTTGTTTCTTGCGCTCATTCCGTGGGGACTTGGGCTCCTGATCTTTGTTCCGCTATACGCAATAACCCACTACACCAGCTTTAAGGGGGTATTTCGCGCTGACGCAGAGTAGACGCGCGACAAAACAGCGAGTCCTTTTTGCGTTAACATTGTTTTCTGTGGGCGCTCGTATTTTTTACTTGTGCTATAAAACATATTTAACGCAAATTACAAGAATCGCCATGTTGATTTCGCTTCGCTTCAGACTTTATGTCGCCACTGTCGTCGGCGCACTCGGTACCTATGCGTCGACCGTAACTGCGGAGATCGTAATTGGCCAGTCGGCCCCGTTGACGGGCGCAAATTCCGAGCTTGGGAACGATATCCGGAAGGGTGCACTCGCCTACTTCAAGAAAATAAACGATGCCGGCGGTATAAACGGCAGCGCAATAAAGTTGGTCACACTCGACGACAAGAACGAAGCAAAGCAGTCCGGCGAAAATGCGACAGAGCTGATTCAAAAGAAAGGTGCGGTTGCCCTGTTTGGCTTTGCGTCGTCGACACTCAGTGTGCCAGCCATGCCGGCCGTCGCGGCGGCGAAAGTCCCATTCTTTGCGCCCTTTACCGGCGCTGATGCGATTCGCAAACAGAATGAATTTGTTTACACGATTCGCGTGACTTATGCGGAAGAGATTGAGTCGTTGATTGGGTTTTGGGCCCCACTTGGCGTGACACAGGTGGCGGTGCTGCACTACGATGACGACATCGGCAGGCAGAATTTTGCGACCGCCGCAAAGGTGCTCGCCAAATTTCGCAAGCAACCGAGTTCGATAGCGATTAAACGCAACGCCGACCTCCCACTTGAGGCGATCAACGCGATCATCGCCGCAAACCCGCAGATTGTGCTTGCGACAACTTTATATGCCCCGGTCGCACAAATGGTTCGACAACTCAAGTCGATAAAGCGCCCCTATTCGGTGACTGCGCTTTCATTTGCCGGAGCCAGCCAAGTTGCCAAGGCGCTCGGCCCAGACGCTGCAGGTATTACGGTGGCGCTTACCGTACCAGCACCCAACCAGCTTCAAGTGCCCGTTGTTCAAGAATGTACGGAAGCCTGGCGCGCCGCTGGCCAAAATGAATCAATGTCGGTGACCGCTCTTGAAGCTTGTATCGCTGCAAAAGTGTTGGTGGAAGGAATGAAACGAGCCGGGCGGGAAGTGACCCGGGAATCACTGCATAAATCACTTTCTGCACTTGGGCGCGTGGACGCTGGAGGCGTCACCATCGCTTTCAAACCCGGCTTTCGTCACGGCGGAACCTACGTGGATATTGCCGTAATTCGTTTGAATGGGGAGCTGCGCGGCTAGCGACGAAACTAAGCGCGCTGGCGTCGAAGGAACGCAAGAAGCGCTTCGCGCGAAACGGTTGCATCAATACACGACACTCCGAGCGTCGATAACAGGATTAACTTGATCGTGCCAGCTTCATTTTTCTTGTCGCGCGACATGTGAGCCAACATCGTGTCGGCGGCAATCGGTGGCAACTCGGCAACCAGGCCCGCACGCTTGATCAAATCGAGAACTCGTTGCATGTCGCCAGTGGAAATTCTGCCCAGTTCCGCTGACAAACGAGCGGCCATCGCCATGCCGCAAGCCACTGCTTCGCCGTGTAGCCAAGCACCATAACCAAGCGCAGCTTCAATAGCGTGACCAAACGTATGACCAAAATTCAGTAAAGCGCGTCCACCCTGTTTGCTTGATTCAAATTCGTCGTCGGCAACAACGCCAGCCTTGATTTCGCAGGAACGGCGAATGGCGTATGCCAGCGCAGCGGGCATTCTCTCATTAAGCGCGTCGATATTGCCTTCAATCCAATCGAAGAACTTCACATCAAGCGCTGCGCCGTATTTGATGACTTCTGCAAGTCCCGCTTTGAATTCCCGGTCCGGTAGAGACTGCAGAACGTCCGTATCGACCAACACATACTTCGGCTGGTAGAAGGCACCGACCATATTCTTGCCGAGCGGATGGTTGATTGCTGTCTTGCCTCCAACCGACGAATCGACCTGCGCAAGAAGTGTCGTTGGCACCTGCACAAATGCGATACCCCGTTGGTATGTCGCCGCAGCAAAGCCGGCTATGTCGCCTACAACGCCGCCGCCCAGGGCTACCAGCAGGGTCTTCCGGTCGCTCGCGCTGGTGAGAAGTGCATCAAAAATAAGGTTTAGAGTGTGCCAGTCCTTGTGGGACTCCCCATCGGGCAGCACAACCGATTCAACGGAAAGGCCACTTGCCGCGATATTTGCACACAGCAGTTCGCCATAAAGCGGAAAAACGACCTTGTTCGAGACCAAGACAACTTTGCTGACTCCCTCGAGAACGTTAGACGGGATGGGCTGACTGAGCAGGCCAGCAGAAATGTCGATTACATAACTGCGATGGCCTAGCTCGACTTTCACGCGAGCTATTCTTTCCGAGATTTCAGTAGACATTTAAGGGTTGTAAAAATTGCGTTTGACTGGGACTGCATTGTCGCAGAGGTGCTGCCGCTTTGGCTAATGAAGGTTTTGGCAAACTTCCGACGCGGCGTTATGTGCTGGTTGGTGTAGCACGACCTGAAGTCGCATCATCGATGGCATCAAGCAACGTTTGTAGAAACTTTCCCCGTGGTGCCGCGCTTACGTCAACAATGACGTGAGCAGTTTCCTCATAAAGGGGGCCCCGCACGGCAAGAAATGTTTCCAGCGTCAAACGACGATTTGGGCCCTCAAGAAGTGGGCGGGTACGCGATGTCGTCTGGTTGCCGCGCTTTTTCTGTGTCCTAGCCTCCAGCATATCTAGGCTCGCCCGAAGGTATACCACCAGTCCACGCTCACGTAGGATCCGCCGACTATCTTCGCGCAGTATCGCCCCGCCACCCGTTGCAAGGACAATCGGACTTCTCATCGTGAACAAATTGATCACCGCCGCTTCACGCTCGCGGAAGCCAGCCTCACCCTCGATCTCAAAGATCGTTGCGATTTCAACTCCGTTGCGCCGGACGATTTCTTCGTCGCTATCGATGAACTCCCGGTCGAGCGCGCCTGCCAGCAGGCGACCTACCGTACTTTTGCCAACACCCGGCATTCCCACTAGAAACACATTTCTTGAAACAGTCATGCTACCCATCCAAAAAACACAACGGGGCGCTGCAAGCGCCCCGTTGGACGACCTTTCGATCAATCGTTCAACGAACCGACAGTTGCTCCTTGATGATGCGCGGTGTAATGAAAATGAGTAACTCCGTCTTTTCATCACGCTTCGTCGTCTGCTTGAACAAGTTGCCCAGGATCGGGATGTCACCCAGCAGGGGAACCTTGGTGACGTCGGTGCGGGTAGTTTGTTCATAGATACCGCCAAGCACGACCGTCTCGCCATTATCGGCAAGCACTTGGGTCTTTAGCGTGCGTGTCTCAATCGATGGGATACCACCGATTAGCGCGCCCACGCTATCCTTCTTGATATCAAGGTCCATGATGACCTTGTCGTCCGGCGTGATTTGCGGCGTTACGTCAAGGGAGAGCACCGCGGGTTTAAACTGGGTCGTCGTACCACCGCTTGATGCCTGCGTTTGAAAGCCGATCTCGGTACCCTGCGTAATTGTTGCCTTGCGCTTATCTGCGGTGACGATACGCGGGTTGGAAACCACCTTGCCGCGGTTGTCTGCTTCCAGCGCAGATAGTTCAAGATTAACGACGTTACCATTTCCAAGATTCAAAAACGTAAGGCCAAGGGTACCAGCGGCACCGACTGGAAGATTTACGTTTAGGTCGCCTTCCGAGTAGCCAGTCGGAAGGGTGCCACGTGCGATCCTGTTGGCCTGACTAGCGCTGCCTGAAACACCGATGTTGCGTCCATCTGCAGTGAAGCCGGCTGACGCGCCAAACCGTACGCCGAGCTGGCGGCGGAAGTTGTCGTCGGCGATCACGATACGGGCTTCAATTTGGACTTGGCGCACAGGCACATCAAGCTGTGCAACGAGACGTCGTACTTCATCAAGCCGCGCTGGAACGTCCTGTACAAACAAGTTGTTGGTCCGCGCGTCTACTGTTACAGACCCGCGCTTAGACAGAATTTTTTGCTGGCCGTCGCTCAATAGTCCGCGCACATCGCTAGCTTTGGCATAGGAAAGAGGAAAGGTTTCTGTTCGTAATGGCTCAAGCTCGGTTGTTTGCTGGGCAACTTCTAGAGCCAGCTTCTCTTTTGTTGCTAGCTCGTCCGATGGAGCGATTAAAACCACGTTTCCGTTCTTGCGTTTCGAGAGTCCCTTAGACTGAAGAATGATATCAAGCGCCTGATCCCAAGGAACGTCTTTTAGGCGCAATGTCAGGCTTCCGCCTACGGTGTCCGACGTGATGATGTTGAGCCCGGTAAAGTCGGCGACTACCTGCAACAAAGCACGGACTTCAATATTCTGGAAATTCAAAGACAACTTTTCTCCGCTATAACCGGTGCCTTGAACCAATTTGTTGGGGTCCTCCTTAATCGCCTTTACCTCCACAATAAACTGTGTGTCGGTCTGGTACGCAGAGTACTCCCACACACCACGCGGTTCGATGATCATGCGGGAATTTGCGCCCTGGTCAATCACGTCAACCGTTCTCACCGGGGTCGCAAAATCTAGGACATCCAGTCTGCGAATCAGATTCTTCGGAGCGGTTGTGTTGACGAAGTCAATGATCACGACTTTGCCCTGCCGGCGGATGTCGATCCCGGTCATTGCTGAGGAGAGATCTACGATGACCCTGCCTTCGCCATTGGGGCCTCTGCGGAAGTCAACATCGCGAAGCGAATGACGTGTCGCGGTCGAGGCCGGCGCAGGCTCTGCAAATCGGGTTACCTGCGTAGTTTCCTTTAAAGCACTTTGCGCGCCACCGTCAAGCGTGAGGATTAAATTCCTACCTTCAAGTGCAGCGGAATAGGTAAGCGTCTTTGTGAGGTTTATGATAAGACGTGTACGGTCGTTGGCATTGACGACATTGATGGTACGCACATCGCCCAGGCCAACTTCAACAACATTTTTCCCGAGGCCGTTAACGATGCTCGGCAAATCGATCGCGATTCTTGCCGGATTTGTCACGGAGAAACCGTTTGGCACCGCGCTCAGGGGAGACTTAAACGTCGCCCGAATAATCACCTTACCACCGGCCTGGGTGCTTGCATTAATTGACTCGAGGCTGTTGCGTTGCTGCGCCTTTGCGTCCGTCACGTAACCAGCTGCCCCGATGATGCCAATCGTCAACGAGAGCGCGGTCGCAAGGCGAATCACGATACCAAACAATTCTGCAACGGTCGTCGCAAGACCCGGCGCCGGCAGTCGGAATCTCGATTGAGTAAGCGTAGCTTGCATTTTTATTTTCCTCCCTGAGCAGGGCCTTCAAGCAACGGCAGAACACTTTCGCGTTCTGCCCAATCGCCTGCCGTATCCTGAACAATTTCTTTCAGTTTGATTTCGGAATCGGTGATATCGACGATCAAGCCGAAGTTTTGCCCCAGATAATTGCCTTTCTTAACCCGGTAGAGTGTTCGTTCGGCGCGAACGAGTGCAAACATTGTCCCAGACTGGTAGAGCGTACCCACCATCCGCAGTTGTTCAAGAGGGAAGGCTTCCAACGGCTCTTTACGGCGATTTAAATCCGGTGCATTCGCCCCTGCGTTTTCTTGCTTAATAGCCAGTTTTCTCGGCTTGAACGGATCAGGGAGATCAAACCCCTCATATGCAAATGGCGCAAATGGCTTCACCTGCGGTAGCGCCTCAATCTTGCGGCTTACGCTCTTCTCCGATTCTTTGACAAATGAGCGCAAATCCGAGAAGCCTTCTCCGCACCCGCCCAGAATCAACAGCACGGCCACCGCAACCTGCACTTGTCTATGTCGGAAGGAAATCATTACTTGCCTCCCGGTTTTGCTGCCGATTTCGCCGTCTTACGCTGCGCGGCAATCTCTTCAGGATCCAAGTAGCGATAAGTTTTTGCCTTCGCTTCCATCGAAAGGAGCCCGTCCTTTACGTTTTCAATTTTTAGATCATGCAGCAACACGATGCGCGGCAACTTGGAAACGTCACTCGCGAATGCGCCAAGATCATGGTAATTTCCCGTGACTTTGAGATCGACTGGTTTCTCCGCATAGAACTCGGTGATATTCTCGTTTTGCGCAGGCTTGAAGAGTTCAAACTGTAAACCGCGTCCTAGCCCGGCCTGATTGATGTCGATAATCAGCGCTTCGATCTCTGACTTCGTGGGCAACGACTTCAGGAGCACACCAAACGACTGCTCAATTTCCGCACGTTGCTGTTGATATGCCTCCAAGTTTACCGCCAGCTTTTTCTTTTCGAGAAAGGTATTCTTGAGTTCAGCTTCTTTGCGCTTTTCCTTATCGAGTTCTTCTAGCTGCACGCTGAACAAACCAAACCAGCCTGCCGCGAGAACGGCGAGAAAAAGTAGTAACAACCCGCCAGCTTTAAAGGGCCACGGCCAATTGCCCGGGTTCTTCGGGTCTAACTGTTTTAATTCTTCGATCCACTTGTTCATACTTTTTTCTCCGGCGGTTTTGCAGGAGCAAGCTGGGCACCTTTTTTGGCACCCGACTTATCATCCGCCTTCACCCGCTTAACGAAGAAATCAAGATTGAACTCATTGGCGCGCTGGCCGGCGACCGTCACAGCCTTTATCTCGATAAGATTTGGATTTTCAAGGAATGGGGAGGCCTCGATGTTTCGCATGAATGCCGAGACACGCGCTTGCGACTGCGTATAGCCAGTCACATTTATCTTGTTGCCGGATTGACGAATCGACTTGAGATACAAACCTTCTGGCAACTGTCGCAGCATCTGATCGAGTAATTGCACCGGCTCTGACCGGTTACTCTGCAGGCCTTCAACAACCTGCTTCTTCGCTAGAAGAGAAGCGGTTTCCTCGCGTATTTTCCGAATTTCTTCTATTTGTTTGTCAAGTTTCGCAATTTCACCGCTCAGGTACTGGTTGCGCGACTTTTGGTTATCGACCTGGGCGGTAAAGACAACCCACAGTAGCGCGCTTAGCGCTAAAGCCATCGCGGATGTTAGACCGGCTAACATCGCCAGCTGCCGCTGGCGTGCCTTTCGTTTTTCCTCGCGATGGGGTAGTAGGTTTATGCGAGTCATGCTGGATCAAACCTACGCATCGCAAGACCGCAAGCAATCATGAGGGCAGGGGCATCAACAGTCAGTTGTCGCGGCTTGATTTTTGCGGACAACGCCATATTCGCAAACGGGTTAGCCACTAACGTGTGGACTTGGGTACGCTGCGCCACCATCTCTTCTAGGCCATCCAGCATTGCACAGCCGCCGGTTAGAACTATATGGTCAACTGTGCTGAACTGTGTTGATGTAAAGAAGAACTGTAGTGCCCGCGAGATTTCGAGTACGATCTTCTCGTTAAAAGGTTGTAACACATCTGGGCCATAGTTTTCTGGGAGTCCGCCGGTTTTCTTGGCAACTTCTGCTTCCTCAACTGGCATGCCAAACTGTCGAGAAATGTCTTGGGTTAGCTGGTAGCCGCCAAGCTGCTGCTCTCGCGAGTACACCTGCTGGTCTTCGTGCATTACCGTCACACGCGTCGTCTGCGCCCCGATATCGATGATGGCTGTCACGTCTTTGTTTTCGATACCCGTTGCGGAACCCTTAATCATCTCGAAAGCCGCTAACGCTGCATACGAGTCGACATCCATGACGATTGTCTTTAGACCCGCAGCCTCAGCAACGGCGACGCGGTCTTCGATTTTTTCCTTCCTTGAGGCGGCAATCAGAACTTCAACCTCATCTTCGCTATTCGGTGCCGGGCCGATAACCTGAAAATCGAGATTCACTTCATCCAAGCTGAACGGGATGTACTGGTTCGCCTCGGACTGGACCTGATATTCCATATCCTCTTCGCGCTGGTTGCCTTTCAACAGTACTTTTTTTGTGATGACTGCGGCAGCCGGAAGAGCCAGCGCAACGTTTTTGATGCGTGTGCCGAGCAATTTATGCGCACGCCTCATGATTTCGCCAGCCGCTTCAATATTCGCAATATTGCCGTCGGAGACGGTGTCACGTGGCAAAGGCTCGATGACGTACCGCTCGACACGGTAGAGCCCCTTACCGACTTCTGCGATTTCGACCATCTTGATGAAAGACGAACTGATGTCCACCCCAATCAGCGGGGGCGCTTTTGATCGAAGGAACTCGAACTGATCCGCCAGTTTTTCTTTAAGCATGGAGGACTACACCTTCATGTGGGTGAGGTGGAATTTCTTCACCGATGCAATGCCGTTTTTGTGGATTGACCGCGCGCAGCACTTGTTTATCAATATCCCGGGGCAACCGCTTTTTCATGCAACCTCGGACCCAGATCTCGTACCGCCCCGATAAAGTCTAAGTTGATTACAGACGGCTTTAGACAAACGACTTTATACAATTCACATTAAATCCTAGCAGCAAGTAGCGGACGTGTAAAGCTTTTTTAGAAATTTTGGGCTGGCAGGTCACCCCCGTTCGAGCCCCATTTGAGACTTTCTTCGCGAAAGCGACGAGTCGCAGTGCTCCGTCGACCGAGAGGGTCGGCGTTCTCTTTGGTTGTCAGAATGTCGCCATCTTTGCGCGGTTGAACCAGCTGGCGGGTCGAGGGCTGCCGATATAATCGCAACTCTTCATCACTTTAGGGCGTGGTTGGCGTCCTCGGTCCGTTACGCATGGTACTTCGTTGGTGGTTCTACCCCCTCATTCTGTTGGGGTCCCTGGTACTTGTTGCCTTAGGCATCGTCGCCTTGACGCTAGTTTTGCTCTACCCTAACTTGCCCTCGATTGACGCTGTCACAGACTATCGGCCAAAATTGCCCTTGAAAATCTTCACTATCGAAGGTGATCTCATCGGCGAATTTGGAGAGGAAAAGCGCTCGTTCGTACGAATTCAGGACTTCCCTCCGGTCATGAAGCAGGCGATCCTAGCCGCTGAGGACGAACGTTTTTTCCAGCACGGCGGCGTCGACTGGCTTGGCCTGGCCCGCGCTGGCATGGCAGCACTGATGGCCGGCAAGTCAAAGGGTGGGGCATCGACTATCACTCAACAGGTCGCCCGCAACTTTTTCCTTACAAACGAGGTGACCATTACAAGAAAGGTGTCGGAGTGGTTACTCGCCTACAAAATTGAGTCGAGCCTATCTAAGGAGCAGATTCTCGAAATCTACCTAAACCACATTTTTCTCGGTAACCGTGCCTACGGGTTTGCTGCGGCCAGTCGCGTCTATTTCAACAAGGACGTATCACAACTTAGTGCCGCCGAGGCTGCCATGTTGGCCGGTTTGCCAAAGGCGCCTTCGCAGTACAACCCGTTTAATAATCTGAAGCGCGCGACGCTACGGCAGCAATATGTCTTGCGACGCATGGGTGAGCTGAAGTTTCTTGATGAAGCTAAGCTGGCGGCCGCTCGCGCAGAGGTATTGAAATTCAACCGTGAGCGCCAGATGTACTCGGTGAGCGGCGAATACGTTGCGGAAATGGCGAGGCAGGAGATTTTTGAGCAGTACGGCGAAAAGGCTTATGTGAGCGGCATTCGCGTCATCACCACGATTCGCAAAGCCGATCAAGAGTCCGCCACGCTGGCATTGCGCAAAGGCGTGATGGAATATGATCGGCGCCACGGATATCGTGGTCCTGAGGGTCTCATCAGTCTCCCAAACAACAAAAGCGAAGCGGATGATGTGATCGAAGAGGCGCTCGTTGACAAAGATGTGATTGGCGATTTGATGCCCGCAGTTGTTACCAGTGCTGATACAAAGCGAGTGCTTGCTCTAACAAAGCGCGGCGAAAACGTGGTGCTCACCGGCGACGCTTTGAAATTTGTGTCAAGGGCGCTGGCCGAAAAAGCCGGGCCTGGTAAGATTGTGCGAGGCTCGGTGATCCGCCTCGCAATTGATGAAAAGGGCGCGCTATCGATCTCGCAGTTACCAAAAGTTGAAGCCTCATTCGTTTCGTTGGACCCAATCGACGGGGCGATCCGAGCGCTAGCGGGCGGATTTGATTTTGCTGCAAACAAATACAACCATGTTACCCAAGCGAGTAGACAACCGGGGTCGTCATTCAAGCCTTTCATCTACTCGGCGGCATTGGAAAAGGGCTTCACGCCAGCAACCATCGTGAACGACGCGCCAATTGTCTTCGACCCGGGCCGCAATGGAGGGCAAATCTGGGAACCCAAGAACTACGACGGAAAGTACGAGGGGCCCATGCGATTGCGCCAGGCGCTCGCAAAATCCAAAAATATGGTTTCAATCCGTGTGCTGCAAGCAATCAGCCCGCAATATGCGCAAGACTACGTAACCCGCTTCGGCTTTGATGCGAAGCAACATCCTCCCTACTTGACGATGGCGCTGGGTGCCGGATCGACTACTCCACTGCAAATGGCCGGCGCATACGCGATTTTTGCCAACGGTGGATTCCAAGTAAAACCCTACTTTATTGCCAAAATCACCGACGACAAGGGTGCTCTTTTGTTTCAAGCAACCCCTGCCATCGCCACTACCGATGAAGCGGTCGCAAAAACGGCAGAACGCGTACTAGACCCACGAAACGCCTTCATCATGACCTCGATCATGCGTGATGTTGTGCGCTACGGTACCGCAGCAAGAGCGATGAGTCTTGGCCGCAACGATCTTGCCGGGAAAACCGGCACCACAAATGACCACATCGATGCATGGTTTGCGGGTTATAGCTCAACGCAGGTAGGCATCGCCTGGATCGGGTTTGACAATCCCACTGACATGGGGAACAACGAAACCGGTGGACAGGCTGCGCTGCCAATCTGGATGTACTACATGGCTCGCTCGATGAAAGGTGTGAAAGAGACACCTCTCGAACCACCGACCGGAATTACTCTGGTCCCGCTTGGGAGCGAAACAAGAGACGGTAAGCCCGCCGTTGAATATATTTATAGCGAAAATGCCGGTAACGAGGCGCAAGGGCCATCGGCGTTGCGGGAGGCCAATAAGCCTTCGGAAGAAGTTAAGAACCAAATTTTCTAGCTTGCTTCTTATTACGCGGAATACCCAGACAACCATGCGTCGCCGCAGCAAAACACGCTCCAAAGTGTCGACATCATCGGGGCTCGATGCCGGGCAAGCTGCACGGCATCAAACGATAGCACAAGCTGCGGCGCGCCTTGTTGCGGAGGGGTTAACTGACTACCAACTGGCCAAGCTGAAGGCCGCACACTCAGTTGGTTACACCGGCCTAAACGCGCTCCCCGACAATGCCGAAATTGAAGCCGCGCTGCGCCAATACAACAATTTGTTCGCGAGTAAAACCCAGCCTGCGGCGCTGCGCGCCCTGCGCGGCGCGGCGCTGCGCACCATGCAGTGGCTCAAAGATTTTTCGCCCTGGATTAGCGGTCCGGTATTAACGGGAACCGCTAATGAATTCAGCGCAATTGAGCTGGATCTCATTGGCATTAACGCAAAGGCATTTGAATTGTTTTTGCTCAACGAAGACGTGCTGTTCGAGATTCATGGCGGCTCTCCCACAAGGATGGGCGCGGGTGATGGTAGGGGCGAGGGAAAAGATCGCCGAGGCCGATCGATCCCACCGCCCATTCGATACGACATTGTTTTCGACGACGCGCCTGTTGAGATCACCCTGTTTGATTCACATATGCAACGCTTGAGCGCGTTTCCCAAATCAAGTAGTCGTTACGACCGTGCACAACTGACTGAAGCGCAGCAACGGTTTACGGGCGGATCCGCGACATAGCTTAGGGCGCACACCAGGGGTAGGTCATGGGTGCGCAGTTCCTTTTCCAGCTTACTGCCCTATAGCACCAAGGCAGCACCAAGGCGAATACTGGGCCGCAGCAGTTAGACTGAATATTTCATGGGTCGCCGGTTGCTTAGCAGGATGTTGCCTGTGGGCGATTGGATGGCAATTTTGCGCCTTGCTGCCGAAGCATAGCCCGCTATGCTGTGGTCGGTCAGGCAAAAAACCGCTCGCCTGTTCACCTACTCGCCCACTTTCGAACGCGCCGCCATGAAATGTTCAGGCTAGCATCAGCGTGCTTTGTTAAGATGTCGTTACCGTCCACGAGAGCACATACAAATGCCACATTCGGGGCCAGTCCAACTCACGCGCGATTTACTCCACTTCAATACCATCAACCCTCCGGGTATGGAACGCGACTGTGCGCGCTTCCTGGGGAGGTTGCTGGAAGATGCTGGATTCAGCGTCGCATACCACGAATTTGCAGAGGCACGAACAAGTGTAATTGCAACCATCGGTGGGCGGCAGGAGAAACCGCCAATATGTTTCACAGGGCATATCGACATCGTGCCACTCGGTGCCGCTAGCTGGACCAAGGATCCCTTCGCAGGGGAAATGGATGGTGATCTGCTCTACGGTCGTGGATCCACTGACATGAAGAGTGGCATTGCCGCGTCTGTTATTGCCGCAATCAACCTGGCACCACACTTGAGGGACAAGCCGGGCGTCACGTTAGTATTAACCGCCTCGGAAGAGGTTGGCTGCGAAGGCGCAAAGTTTCTCGCTGACACCAAGCTGCTCGATCGCGCGGGGGCAATCGTAGTCGCCGAGCCCACTGCAAACTATCCGTATGTTGGTCACAAAGGATTGATTTGGGTTGAAATCGAAAGCCGTGGCAAGACCGCACATGCCTCGATGCCGGAACAAGGCGAGAACGCGATTTTGAAGATGAACAAGGTCGTTAGCGAGCTTGAGCACTTCGACTGGAAACATCACTGCGGAACGGATTGTCATCATGTAATGGGTAAACCAACCATGAACCTCGCCACCATCCATGGCGGACTGAATACGAACTCGGTCCCCGACTCCGTGAAGATGACAGTAGACATGCGCACCGTGCCCGGGATTGATCATGTGCACCTTTGCCACTCCATTCAAAGTTTGATTGGCGACCTTGGTACATTACGCAAGATCGTGGAAACACCACCGCTCTACTCTGAACCAGACGAATGGATCGAGAGTGTATTCGCCGCGACCACGCCGTTTGCCAATAACAAGCCCTCAATCACCGCGCCACAGACCATCATGTTTTCCACCGACGGTGCTGACTTAAAGCGTGGTTATGTCGCGAACGGTTGTGGCGAGGTGCCGACAATCATTCTTGGACCGGGCCAGCCAGAACTTGCGCATCAAACAGACGAGTGGTGCTCAATCCGGCGCGTGGATGAGTCAGTGGAGATATTCGAACGCGTGATGCGCGAGTGGAACGGCCTCTAGCGCCTGCCGCTAAACCGAGATCGCCATCTTGATGGCGAGCGCGATCAAGAACAGCATAAAAATTTTCTTAAGCGTGTCAACAGGAAGTCGGTGGGCGAGGCGTGCGCCATAAGGTGCGACAAAAAAACTTGTTAACGCAATACCGAAAAACGCTGGCAGGTACACATACCCAACACTCCACTTCGGTAACGCGGGGTCGGCAAGCCCGGTTACAACGAAGCCAATTGTGCCAATGAATGCAAGCGGTAATCCGATCGCAGCGGCCGTGCCGATCGCATCATGCAAACGCACGTTGCACCATGTAAGAAACAAAATGCTCAGCACCGCACCACCGATACCGGCAAGCGCTGAGACAAAGCCCATGACGGTGCCGAAAACCGCCATACCCAACCAGCCCGGCAGCCCACGATCGCGCTGAAAACGCGAAGCCAGCTTGACGCCAAATGCCATCTGAAACGCCAGAAAGCATATAAACGCAACGAAGAATGACTTCAGAAATGCGGTGTTTGAAAAGTAGGCAAAGATGGTCCCTGATGCGGTTCCCAGCAAAATTCCCGGCACCATTTGCCGCACGACGAGCCAGTTGACTGCCCCCAATTTGTGGTGCGTACGTGCACTCGCAAACGCCCCGGGCAATATGGTGGCCATCGAGGTGGCCAGCGCCATGTGGATCACATGCTCGGAGGAGAACCCCCGTGCCACAAACGTCAACGAGAGGATGGGCACCATCACCGCGCCACCACCAATGCCCAAGAGGCCCGCAAAAAAACCCACGAAGCAGCCCGCGAGCAGGTAGATCAGCAAAAATTGGAGTTCAGGATGCAGAGAAAGAATCGACTAAAAAAGGCCGGTGGAAAAGCACCACATGGATGCTTATGAGGCGGACAAATCGCGCAATCAAGCGCGGCGTCGCGGTCCCATTATTACTTGCCGAGCAGCTTGACCACCGATTTCCATTCCGTTGACGTGACGGGCGTGATCGACAATCGATTGCCCCGCTGCAGGATCACCATGGTTTGTAATGCGGGCGTATCGCGCAACTCTGCTAGAGAAAGTAGCCTAGACTTACGCATCAGTTGAACATCAACCAACATCCAGCGCGGCGTTTCCCGAGTAGCTTTTGCATCAAAGTACTTACTCTTTTTGTCGAACTGCGTTTCGTCCGGATATGCCGTTGACAACACTCTTGCCAGCCCTGCAATACCCGGCTCCGGACAGGACGAGTGATAAAAGAGGACGTCGTCCCCGACGCGCATATGGTCTCGCATGTAGTTGCGCGCAAGATAGTTGCGAACACCGAACCAAGGAACTGTCTGATTTTTCGCCTTGACGAGATCGTCGATGGAAAACTCCGACGGCTCCGACTTCATCAACCAATAAGCCATCGATAGCAGGGAAAAAACACAACAAAAAATAAGGGTGAACTTGAGGGTTCGCTTGAAGCCGCACCTTGAACGCGAAGTTCAAGGGAGGAAGCACACCGGTTGCCTTTAGGTTCACCCACGTGGGGCGATCACACCGGCAACACTTGGGCGCGCAACCATCGACATAAAGTCTATTGGTTCAAAGGATGTAAGCACCAAGCGAACGCTCAAATTCACCCGCAGGTCGCAACAAACTGCGTACGACAGTAGGAGAGCACAAACCACACCAACTCAAATCAGCTTAGAAAAGTTTTTCCTGCTCAGCAACGGCTTTTTCTAAAATCGATTCGAACACAGCGATTCTACTCTTCACATACGCTTCGTCAATCGTCGAAACGGTTGAGGAAGGTGCGTTTTCGCGTTCATTTCGCGGGATTATTGGCGCAGCACCCAGGGTATGCAAGTTCTCGTGCGCCAAATTCAGGGCTGCCATGATGGCAATACGCTCGTTGCCGACCACCTTGCCCATGTCGCGTATTTCTTTCATCTTGCGATTAAGCAGGTCAACAGAGGCCAGCAGTTGACGCTCTTCGCCGGGCGGCGCGGCAACGCGAAATTCGCGGCCCATGACTGAAATTGCCATACCCTTGACATCAGTAGTTTTGGTCATGACTGTTCGCTCTCAGCTTCTGGTAACTGCTCTACCAAGGCTTCGATACGCATCTTCGCGTGATCTAACTTCTCCGCTAGCCGCTTCACTTCATCCCCCTTGGCGGCGAGCTGCTGGCGCAAGTCATTGTTTTCCGAGCGCAAGCGCTGGAATAACGTGACAAAGTGGCTGAGCTTTTCCTCAAAGCGTTGGATATCGGCTTCCATAGACTCATAGCGTAGCGAAAAACACGTTTCGCGTCAATGCACAAGGAAAGATTTTGAAGGTAATTTCGATTTACGGCGCTAGCCCCGTGGCCGTCAGCTGACGACCATGCCATACCCGGCATGGAGTCGCTCAGCGACTTCCAGTAGCTATGATGGTGTATTCACGATGAACTCACAGAAGCCACGGCCTGCACCACCCTCGCCAAAATATCCAACGAATTCCACGGCCTGACGCAACAAGCGCTTGTCGCTAGGCGGTACCGCAGGTAGTTCGAAAGAGAAGTTTCTGCCAGTTATGACGTGTGGCAAGTCTTCAACCACGCAGAAAGGGGAAATTGTCACGACCGAATGGATACGAAGTGTGAGCGACGCCAACGGTACTGTCGTCGTGATCGTTACGGTGCCATCTGCTGAAAGTGCGCTGCGTGCCGCCTGAGTCGAAATGTCGAGGAACACTGGCTCACCAAAGATCAGGGTCTGCTGCTGGCTGGTGACTTCCTGATTTTGCGTCGCTAACCCATCAAGAAAAAACGCATAGAGACCAGCAAACGCTTGCTCTTGTGTCGATGACAGCGGCGATCCTGCCAATGCCTCACCCGGCGAGAGGTCGATTGTTCCGAGCGAGATTTTCCCCCGCTTGAGCGCATTCCGAATCCGCATTGCAGGGATTGTTCTGAAGACAACTTCAAAATCACCATTCGAAGAGCCATTTGGTGCCGGCACCCATGAAACCTCATGATGGCGCATCCAATTCAGCATGTAAAAAACGGCCCGGTTGACTGCGGTTTCGGCAGTTCGCCAGCCAGAAAGATGTGCACAGAAGGCGATTGGGCGTTCAAAGACGGCAAAGGTCGAATCGTCCTGTGGTGCAGGCGATTCACCCGCCAGCACCAGCCACAAATACTTTAGGTGCGTACTCGCCGAGATTTTTCTTGTATCAAAGAGACACAGTTGGCTTGGAATTTTTCGGACCAACCCACGTAAGCCCGTGGAGCGTACGATCCAGCCGGGCGCGGCATAGAGTGGCATCTGCATTTCAGCGACCGCACAACCGCTGCCAAGAAAGGCATCCAGCGCCTCGTCGTTGAAGAACAGAACCTCGTCGGCGTCGATCCGGTACACGTACCTATGAATGCAAGCCTCATAACCAGCGACCCGTTTCTCCGCCTCATTTTTCCAAGTTCCGTTAATCGTACGGTAATGGATCCCGCTGGCATCCAGTGCAGCGTAAACACGGGCATCCGAACGCAACGGGTCGCTGCCGATCGCTTCAAGGTACGGCACCATCCATTCATATGCCCCATCAACCACCACGAGTTCATCAACGTAACTTGCAATCGAAAGAAGGGCCGGTGCCAGAAGATCCCAGTCGTTGTAGACAGAAAGATACGCGCTGAACTTGATTTTCTCGTGTGAGATCGCCGCTTTTTTTTGCCAACGAAAGGGGAAAAACAGCTTACGCGCATCTCGCTTAAGCAAAAACGAGACACGTTCGAGAGCGGGAGGAATCTTCATGTCCTTGGGGATCTCGGTCCAACCGAACTTAGGCCCAGAAATCGTCCACGGGCCGATACAGATGGGTAGGTAGCGCGCTCGTACGCCGACCGAAGTGTCTTAAGTTGCGTGGCTGACAAGGGACGGTCAGCACTTGAGGTTGAATCCCGCATCCGTTCATTTTAGTCGTAGCAGGACTGCTTTGAATCGGGCAGTCCTCCGCAACTGCGTAGAATGCGCGTATGCAAGGTGCTTGAAGTCGCCGTTTTTGTTTTAGCGACGTCAAGTTAAACGGGAAGTGCGTACTGCGCAACGTCGGCATATTCGCACACTGCCCCCGCAACGGTGATTGGATTAAGCAATGTTGTCGTACCACTGGGTGCCGCACTGGCCTGGGAAGGAAACATTGTCGGAGCCGGCCTAACCGCCGAACTCCAATCCATCAGTCCGGATACCGGCCTTCGCATCGTTGGCGACACGATCCATGTAACCAACGCGGCGTCGACACAAAGCCAAGCTTGGTTTTGCTTAGTTTTTTCGGCGAATTGTTTCGTTGCTTGCGGGGACGCTTGCGACATATCAACCATCAATCATGGAAACCACCAAACACGCCCATTTGTTCGTTACACAACAGTCAGCCCCCAAACCGCCACGTCACACAACAGAGTTGCAGCATGCAGTTCTCGGCTCGCTCCTAGGTTCTCTCTTTCTAGCCGCCGCTCTACCGGCAGCCGCACAGTCGCCAATAGGCGCGCAGAACATGGTAGTTACCGCCACACGTACTGCCAAGTCTGTAAACGAAGTATTGGCCCAAGTCACCGTCATCACAAGACTCGACATCGACGAAGCAGGCGCGCCGTCTCTTGTTGATCTGCTTCAACGGCGAGCCAACATCGACATTCGCGCCACCGGTGGCCCAGGCCAAACCTCAAGCGTCTTCATTCGAGGAACCAACGCCACCCACACGCTTGTACTGGTTGATGGGCAACGAGTTGCATCTTCCACCTCCGGCGCGACCGCGTTCGAGAACATCCCACTCGACTTAATCGACCGCATTGAAGTGGTACGCGGGCCAATGTCCTCACTCTACGGCTCTGAGGCAATCGGCGGCGTGATTCAAATCTTCACACGTAAAGGTGGCAATCGCGCAGCAGATAAAGACACCAAGTTGACGGCAAGTGCGGGAATAGGCTCATTTTCCGCTCGTCAGGCTGAAGCTAGCATCGAGGGTTTACTCGGCGAAACTCGCATGTTGTTGACCGCGAGTCGTCGCACCATCGACGCACCCTCCGCCACCAACCCCTTGGCTGGCAGCTTTACGTTCAACCCGGATCGTGACGCATACGAAAACACCGGAGCCGCCTTCAAACTTACGCACCAATTGTGGCAGGGTGAAATTCTTTCTTTCTCAGCTTGGCAGTCGCGCGGCAAAACCCGCTTTGACTCGGGCCCCGGCAACAACGCAGAAAGCACCCAGACGCTGCGGGGCGCGCAACTGGCGTCGGACAACAACTTCGCCGATTGGTGGAAGTCGCGTCTGACGATCGGCTCAACCAGCGACGACAGCATCGTGGCGTCGAACTTCCCAAGCAAATTCAAAACAACACAAGATCAGTTTGTTTGGCAGAACCAACTTGCGACGCCTGCCGGCGATGCCTTGCTGGGTTTCGAAAGACGAAATGAGAAAGTCGCTGCAACGACCAACTACACCTCAAAGACCAGAACAACCGACTCTGTGTTTGGCTCAATCTCCCAAAAAGTCGGTGAACAAACACTGACGGTAAATGCGCGCCACGACAAAGAGGACCAGTTTGGCAGCCGCAGCACTGGCGGCGTGTCATGGGGATATCAGCTGTGGAAAGACGAGCTCGTCTACCTCTCCGCAGGCCGCGCCTTTCGTGCACCGTCATTCAACGATTTGTATTTTCCCGGCTTCTCCAACCCGGTGCTGCGTCCGGAAAAATCCGAGTCAGGTGAATTTGGCTGGCGACTGACACGCAAGGCGTTTCAATTGAATCTGGCGGTGTTCGAAAACAAGATCGAGGATCTCATCGCTTTTGATTCGGCAACTTCGCGCCCGCAAAACATACGCCGCGCGCGCATTCGTGGCTGGGAACTTGGCGTGGACACCAATTGGGCAGGCATTGATTGGCGCACGCGTATCACGGCGCAACGCCCCGAAGATGCCGACACCAACAAACGGCTGCGCAGTCGTGCGAAGTTGCTGGGCACCCTTGGCGGCTCAACCACCATCGGCGCGTGGAAGCTGGGTTCTGATTTAACGATGAGTGGCGCAAGATTCGATTCGGCCAACGAAGCGCCAACCTCGCGAATGTCGGGCTATGCGCTCTGGAGCGCTTTTGCGCGCTACCGCATAGACCCCGAATGGTCGGTCGACATCACAGGCAGCAATCTCACGAATCGCAAGTACGAACTCGCGCGTGGTTACAACACCTTGGGCCGTCAGTTACAAATCACGCTGCGCTTCACCGGGAAATAACAGAAGATACAAACACTAATAAAGACGGGCGCTTTCAAGCACAAATGCCTGAAAACGCCCGTCGATATTAGACTTTACCGCTTGTTCATCACTGGAAACGGCGGAACGACCGGCATCACCATCGGTTCTTTTGCCATCTTGTCTTGCAGCATCCTGATCGCCCGCTCAAGCTGCGCATCGCCGCCCTTAAAGGTAGCGAACGGCAGATTGTCGACTTCAACATCTGGCTTCACGCCTACCCCCTCAGTGATCCACTCACGGGTACGACCGTCGTCGACAAACACACCCAGCTCGGCCGCACGGGCAATGCCACCGTCGCGCAGACGGTTTGAATCCGTGAGCCATATTCCCGCGCCAGCCGTGGTCATGCCGACTAATGGCGCAATGCCGAGGCGACGCAAACCTTGCGCCATGGTTTCGCCGTCTGAATAGGTATTGGCGTCGATCAAGGCCACGACGTGACCACGGAAGGCGAGTTGCTGATTCCATGTTGCTTGGTCGTTGCGGCGTGACTGCCAGAAGTGCCACGCACGGCGTTGGAGTTTCTCCACAATCCACGAATCAATGTTGCCGCCGTTGTTTTGGCGCAAATCGAGAATCAAGCCCTCGCGCATGAAGACCGGATAAAACTCGCGCGCCCAACGTGCGATGTCGTTGGGACCCATCGCCTGCAGGTGCACGTAACCGATCCGGTTTTGGCTTGCCGCTTCAACACGTTCTTTACGCTCGCGCTCCCAAGTCAGATACCGCAGCGCACGTTCGCGCGCAGGGTCAATCGCGGTCGCCACCACATCGCGTCGCTTACCGTCAGCGCCCAAAATCGTAAGGAGGACTTGTTTGTCGTGCTGATTGCGCAGCAACTCACCCAGCGTGGCAACCCCGGTAGCCGACACACCATTCACCATCGCGATCGTCTCGCCAACACGTACGTTAACTTCAGACCTCGCGAGCGGGCTACGCTCTTCCAGCAATTCCGCATCGCCGCCGTACAGCTGCACGACCTTAAAGCCGTCAGCCACTTTTTCTACGCGCGCACCGAGTCCGCCGACGTCAATTGTGTCTTGGCCACGACGAATGTCGGTCCCGCCAACTTGGCTGTGTAATGCGCGAACTTCGGAAGTCATTTGCGCAATCACGTCGTTGAGCTCCGCGCGGTCCGTCACTCGCGCCAACAGCGGCTGATAACGCGCACGCGCCGTCGCCCAATCCGCGCCGTGCATGTTCTTGTCATAGAAGAAATCGCGGTGCATACGCCACACATCGACAAACATCTGTTTCCACTCTTCGCGCGGATCGAGTTGAATCATCCAATCGCGTGTGTTGACTTGAAACTTGATTTGCTCGGGCGGGGGAGGCGCAGCTTTGCCAACATCAAACACAAACACGTCGTTCGCCTTGCGGATCATCAATTTCTTGCGATCCTGCGTCATGCGATAACTGCGAACATCTTCCATAAAGGCATCGACGGTCGGCGGTGCCGGATTCGGTGCTTCGATGGCCACGGAACGAAGCGCCGTCTTGCGATCACCAGTATCGAGACTCAGGAAAAACAGGCGTTTACCGTCGGTACTCAATTCCCGATAGTTGCCGGCGGCAATCGGCACTTCGTAAAGCCGTTCGCGCGCACCTTCCCACGCGATGGGCAATACCTTCACTTCTGGTTTGGTCTCAGCTTTGTTTTCAGCCTTGTTGTTCGCCTTGTCGTTAGCCTTCGGAGCATCCGGTTTTGCCGCATCCGCCGGCTTGGCGTCGGGCTTGGCTTCTGGTTTGGCGTCCACCTTCGGCGGTGGTTGCAATTCATCACGCGGCAGAAACGGCCAGCGCGCGGTGGGATCCAACGCGTAGGCATAAATGCGGGTTTGTTTGTCGAAGAATGGTTCCGGTCCGCGCTGGCCCCACGGGCTCGTCACGACACTCTGCAAGTTGCGGTTGGCAAGAAAGAACAGCCATTTGCCGTCGGGAGAAAACGCTGCATGCCGCGCATCGTAACGCTCAGAGGTCAGCGTGGTCAGTTTGGTCGTTGCGATTTCGAGCACATAGAGCTGCTCAAACTGGTTGGCGGCTTCCTTGCTAAAGGTGATGTGGCGGCTGTCGGATGACCAGCTGATGTTGTTGTATTCACTGAACTGATTGCGATCAATTTGACGAGTGGTATTAGTGGCCGTTTCGGTCAAAAACAAGTTACGCGTTTTGTCGTCGTGTACCACCCATTTGCCATCGGGCGACGGATAAATACCACGTCGCAACGTGTTGGCGTCTTTGGTCAGTGTTGTCGCCGCACCCACGCCATTCGCCGGATAACGCGTCAGCTCAAACTCACCCGATTTGTCAGAAAACGCGTAAACCGACTTCCCGTCGTGGGAGAACACGGCGTCGCGGGCTCGGATATTGGCGTTGCGTAACAACTCAACACGGCGTCCGTTACCGACTGGCAGCACGAATATTTCCCCACGCGCGGTGATCGCCACGCGGTCGCCGGTGGGAGAAGGCTCCAATGCAGTAACAAAATCCCAAGGCGTTTTCACCCAGCGTGTACGAGTGTGTTCGAAATCGGATTGCAGCGTGATCGGAATGACGGAATCCTTGTCCATCGCCGTGTCCAACACCGAAAGATCAGCACCGCGCTGATAAACAATACGTTTGCCGTCAGGCGATATGCTCGCACCCCGAATATCAAAATCACGGTGTTTCGTGTGCTGTTTGATGTCGCCGCCCGCCGCAGCTATCGACCATACGTTCATCGTCCCATCACGATCAGACAAAAAGTAAATGCGATCGCGGGCACACATCGGCTGCCGGCTGGCACCCGGGTAGTCAGCGGTCAGCGGCGTTGCTTCATTCTTACCATCGAAGCGCCACAGGTTTTGTACCAAGCCGCCGCGATAGTTCTTCACATTATCGGAGCCAGCCGGCAGGCGTGCAAAAACAAAGTCGGATTTCAAATAACAGCCTTCCGCGGCTTGCGCCAACGGCAACGGCGTGACAGCGCGGGTGGTGACGTCCACTGCGTACATGCGTAGCTCCGGCTTACTCGACCAGCGCGCCGTTGTGTACAGCACCTTGCCATCCGGGGTGAAACCTTGCACCCGAGCGTTGTCTCCTTCATGGGTCAAACGGGTCGGCAAGCCGCCGGAGGTCGGCATGACATAGACCTCGGCGGGGCCCTCATAACGCGCGGTAAAGGCGACCAACTTGCCATCGACTGAGATCCGCGGCAGCGACTCTTCGGCAAGATGTGTCGTCAAGCGCTGGGCGGCACCACCCGTTACCGGTACCCGCCACAAGTCGCCTTCGGCGACAAACACCACCGTGTCGCCTTGAATGGTGGCTTGCCGGTAGTAACCCGCTTGTGCAGACGCGGTTTGGCTGACAAGGGGAGTGAGCACAACCACTGAAATCGCTGCGTAGTTGAGTGGAGATTTGATCGGGGATTTCAACGAAGAAGCGTTCATGACGGCCCAAGGACAAAATTTGGAAACGGTCATTATGGCGCGGAGACACACACCCCGTACCAAAATGTCGCATTGGTGACGATTTCTGCTATCGTCGCAGGATGCTTGAGCTCGCCTTTAACCCCCAATCCGTCCACCGTATCCTGGTCGTCAAACTTCGCCATCAAGGCGACGTGTTATTGTCCTCCCCGGTGTTCAAAACGCTGAAGAATCGGCTGCCACATGCAGAGATTGACGCGCTGGTGTATTCCGATACCCGTGAGATGCTGACGGAACACCCGTCCGTCTCAATGGTGCACACCATCGACCGCGAATGGAAGCACCTTGGCATCTTCGGCCAGGTCTCGGCCGAGTGGAATCTCGTCACCACACTGCGCCGGCGTCGCTACGACATCGTCTTTCATTTAACCGAACACCCGCGTGGTGCCTGGTTAACCCGTATTCTCAGCCCAAAAATTTCCGTCGCGCCGCGAGCGGAGATGGGAAAAGCGGGCATGAGTGAAGGACGCAATTCCGGCTGGTGGCGCGCGAGTTTCACCCACACTTTCCCGCTGCCGCGCACCACCTTCCGCCACACCGTTGAGCAGAACCTCGATGCCCTCAGGCGTTTGGGCATTCACCCCACCGAGGAAGAAAAACGCCTCGTACTCGTGCCTGGCACCGCTGCTGAAACGCGAGTAGACGCATTGATGGCAACCCATGGCGTCGAGCGAAAGCGTTTTATCCACATGCATCCGACCTCGCGTTGGTTCTTCAAGACCTGGCCTCCGGAAAAATTTGCCGAGCTGATTTTGCAACTGGGTCGGCAGGGAGATCGTGTCGTGCTGACCGCCGCACCGAGTGCTGACGAACGCGAAATGGTGGCCGCCATCAAGACGCACCTCAAAGCGCCGGTGGTAGACCTTACCGGCTCGTTGTCGCTGAAGGAGTTGGCGGCGCTCACGGCACGCGCACGCGCCTTTGTTGGTGTTGATTCCGCGCCGATGCATATTGCCGCTGCAATGCAGACGCCAACAATCGCAATGTTTGGCCCATCGGGTGAAAAACATTGGGGCCCGTGGGGCGTGAAGTTTCGCGTGGTGGCGTCAACACGTTCTGAGCATTCTTGCCGCCCCTGCGGCAATGATGGATGCGGTGGCTCGAAAGTGAGTGATTGTCTGGTGACGCTACCGGTGAAACAGGTCCACGACGCGGTCAATGAACTCCTCGCCGGCTGAATTACAGCCAAACGCCGGGGCTGACCGGCGGCTCAGAATCGCGTTGATACGCGCTAAATACAACCCTTTCGGTGGTGCCGAACGGTTCGTACAAACAGCGGTGTCTGCCCTCGCGGACGAGGGTGTATCGATGACCGTGTTGACGCGTGCGTGGCCCGAAACCAGTGCTGCCAGCGGCGGAGCTTCTGCAGTTGATCACGTCATCCTCAATCCACGTTTTTTCACCTCGACCGGTCGCGATAAAAGTTTTGCGACTGCTGTTCAACAACATCTTTCCCACACGCACTACGACCTCGTGCAATCACACGAACGCATTGTTGGCTGTGACGTATTTCGCGCCGGCGATGGTGTCCACGCAACTTGGCTGGAGCACCGTCGGCGCGTTAGCGGCGGTTTGAAGCAACTGGGCGTTCGGCTCAACCCACATCACCGTTACTTGTTGACCACCGAGCGGGCAATGTTTGAGTCGCCAAAACTACGTGCCGTCATTTGTAATTCGCAAATGGTCAAAGCCGACATCTCTCGGCACTTCGATATTGACCCCGCCAAACTGCGCGTCATTCTCTCCGGCGTGGACACAACGGTCTTCCACCAAGGGTTACGTGAGTTGCATCGCGCCGAGACGCGCAAGTCGTTAAGAATCCCGAAGGCCGCACCGGTCGCGTTATTCGTTGGCTCAGGCTTCGAGCGTAAAGGCTTGATCGGATTTCTGATGGGGTTAGCCGATCAATCCGGCCATGCGCGTTTGACGCGTGAAAGTGTGCGCGGCGTTGTCGTCGGTCACGACAAACATCTGACACGCTTCCAGTCATTTGCCGATCAACTGGGGCTTTCCGACCGGGTCTCGTTTGTTGGTGGCGTGAATGACGTCAGACCGTTCTACGCAGCGGCCGACATATTTGTGTTGCCAACCTTGTATGACCCGCTGCCCAACGCCTGCCTGGAAGCGATGGCGTGTGGGCTGCCCGTGATCACGAGCACAGGCTCGGGTGCGGCGGAATTGATCACCAACGGCATGGAAGGTTTTGTCGTCGACGCCCTCGATACCCCGGCGATCGCCGATGCCATTGAAGCGTCACTCGCCTCGGCGATGAGCGACAACCAGATGGGCAAAAACGCCGCCGCGAAGGTTGCCCCACTGACACCCCGCGCGATGGCTGCGAACTACGTTGCGCTCTACCGTAAGCTATTGGGCACCGGTGGCACGTAAAATAGCGAGATGAACCAAACCCCGCCCACTGGCCATCCCTCGTCTGCCGCGTTGTATCGCCGCTTGCTTGGTTATGTGTTTCCCTACAAATGGGTATTTGCCGGTGCGGTTTTGGCGATGCTTGTCGGTGGTGTGGTGGAAGGCTCGGTAGCGCTGTATCTCACCAAGATCATCAATGAGCTGTTTGTGGAAGGCAACGAACGATATGCGGCTTACGCGGCGCTCGGCATCGTCATTATCTTTTTCTTAAGCGGCCTTTCACACTTCATCGCCGGATACGGGATGCAATGGGTCGGCAACAAGATGATGCTCGACTTACGTAATCGTATGTTCGAAAACATCATTCGGCTGCCGATGGATGGCTTTGACGCCCTATCGACTGGAACCCTAATGTCGAAGGTGACCAACGATGTGATCGGATTGCAAGCCGCCGCCACCACCGCACTAAATGCTGTGGTACGTGGTTTCGCGACACTCGGCATGTTGTTAACCACCTTGTTCTACCTGAACTGGAAGCTTACCCTCATCATGTTTGTCACTGTGCCAGTGATGGCATTGGTGATTCGTGCATTTGGCAAACGCTTGCGGGAAATCAATCGCCAGGGCCAGTTTGCGCACGCTGCGATTACCGACGTACTTGAGGAAGTGATACGCGGCCTCAGAGTGGTCAAGATATTTGGGGGTGAGGCTTACGAGCGCAAGCGATTCGACGCAGCCGCAAACCGGATTCGCCAACTCAATATGAAACAAAGCGCGGCTGCGGCAGCAGCAACACCGCTCACACATCTTGTTGTTTCCGCCGCAATTGCCTTCATCGTCTATCTGGCCGCGAGCAAATCACTCGGCACCGGCATGGAGGTGGGAGAATTTATTGGCTTCATTACGGCGGCAGGAACACTCATGACGCCAATCAAAGCGCTCTCGAGTGTGAACGAACAGATTCAGCGTGGATTAGCCTCTGCCGAAAGCGTGTTTGCACTGATTGATGCCATACCCGAATTGGACGAAGGTACTAAGACGATAGAACGCGCACGGGGCTCGCTCACGTTTGAAAACGTGTCGCTCTATTACGCAAACAAGCCACAGCCTGCGCTCGACAATGTGAGCCTCACTATTCACCATGGCGAGACCATCGCGCTGGTCGGACCATCGGGCGGCGGTAAGTCAAGCCTAGTAAATCTGGTGTCTCGCTTTTATCGCCCGACCAGCGGCCGCATCACGCTAGATGGCATCGCCTTACCCGAGTTGAAGTTACATGATCTGCGTCGGCAGATGGCGTTGGTTAGCCAGGATGTTGTGTTGTTCAATGACACCATTGCAGCCAATATCGCCTACGGTCGAGAAGAAAGCACGACGCATAACCAAATCATCGCGGCGGCGAAAGCGGCGCATTGCGCAGACTTTATCGAGGCGCTCCCACAAAGCTATGACAGCATCATCGGTGAGAACGGTGCCAAGTTATCCGGCGGCCAACGTCAACGCTTGGCGATTGCCAGGGCGCTGCTCAAAGACGCGCCTATTTTGCTGTTGGACGAGGCCACTTCCGCGCTCGATACCGAATCCGAGCGAGCAGTGCAAACAGCGTTGGATACCCTCATGCAAGGTCGCACGACGATTGTTGTTGCACATCGTCTATCCACCGTTGAAAACGCATCGCGGATTGTGGTGCTGGACAGCGGGCGCATTGTTGAGGCCGGATCACATCGCGACTTGCTCGCTGCAAATGGCGTATACGCTGGTTTGTACAGAATGCAGTTTGCTGGGACGTAGCTGTTGCGTGTTTGCGCCTAACCCCGCTGGACGGAATTACGTTTTGCGTTATTTGTTGACGGGCGAGTGCGTTTTCTCCAATCGTTTGCGTATCTCCAACAACAGGGTTACGCAAAAACAGCTTCATATTCAAAATCAAACTTTCCGCTAAACCTCATGAACGACAATACTGTTAGTCGGCGATACAGATGAGTCCAGCATTAGCCACCAGTATCGCTTACCTTTCTGTTTTTCAGACCTGCTCAAGATAAGGGGACTTCAATTGAACACAGTAAAAAATGCACTCGCTCAAAAAAACGGCACCCTCGTACATGTCCGTTCTGACGAAATGGTATTCAAGGCCTTACAATTGATGCGCGACAACCGCGTTCGGTCGGTTCTGGTGATTGACGACGGTGTTCTGGTCGGAATCATCACGCAAGGCGACTGCGCCATAAAGGTTCTGCTGCCGGGGCTGGATGCAAAGGAGTCGGTGGTCAGCAGTGTCATGACTCGCGATCCCATGACTGTCAAGCTAAGTGATCCGCTTGAAGCGTGTATGGGGCTAATGGCCGCGCGCGGATTTCGCCATCTTCCGGTCCTTGACGCAGGCAAGGTTGTCGGTGTGATCTCGATCGGGGATGTGGTCAAGGACATCATTCGTGAGATGGGGCACACGATTAGCTTTCTGGAGACCTACATCAAGGGCCACGGCGTTTCTTGAGTCCGGTTCTTTCGGCCAGGCTGTCGCCGATGGCGTCCTGATTCACCGCATGGCGGGGTGCAAACGAACAAAAGCGACAAAGGCCGCGTTATTAATAAACTGCCTAGGTCGAATGTGTTTCGAAGCGTCAAACCCGCGCCATGCTTGAGCCGGTGTGGTTGAATTTCTTATTCGCAAGCCTCGCACCCCGCTCCCCGGACCTCTTCCGGCCCTTGCTGATTGCCGGTGAAACCCCTATGCTCAAACCAAATGCCTACCGTTGAGTTAACGCGCCAAATCACTGCCGAGGAGCGCGCGGCCGTGAGCAAGCGCATGCCTGAGGCGACATCTGGGTGGATGGACCGCGACCTGTTGTCATACGCAGCAGGCATGGCCATGGGGCTGATGACGCTGTTTTTGATCGCTTCGGGAATCGTCACTGTCGCGGGACATCTGCTCGCCAGCCCGGTTGCCTCTAGCTGGTTGGACTGGGCAGCCCCCTATGGGCTCGTCGGCAGTCTTGTGGGCGGTATCGGGATGGCCGTGCATGAAAAGGTCCGTGAGGTGCGAGCGATTGGGCAGATCCGCCGTTCCTTAAGCGGCGACCAAGTTCATGCAACCACCTACGACATCGTGGCGGTCAAGCGCTACCAGGAGCCTGAGCACGGCGGCCTCGTTTACCTGCTTCTCACGGACGATGGACGGGTTCTGAGCGTGTTCGACGACGAGAGCCAGAGCAACGGTGTGGACAACAAGAATCCGCTGGACAGCGCGTTCCGCCCCAAGGCCAGGATCGAGCTCGTCGAAACTCTGGATCGCAGTCGGGTCATCAACGAGACTTGGTCAGGTGCTGAACTGCCCGTGCCTAATCCTGTGCCATTGAACCTATCGAGGTGGCCCGAACACGGCGAGATCGTGAACGTCGCCTGGGAAGCTTGCGATCACCACTTCGGCGCGCGACCGCGATACAAGCGGACCAGAATAGCAAACTAGCCACGTCTCATTGACGTGCCTTCGACTACTACTGCTAAGAAACCAAGAGGCTCGATGTATTTCCGGGTCGACATGTCTGCCTGCCTCGCCGCCCCCGCCTCCGTCTCGATGGCGTGCCGATAACGGTCGTCATGCGGCCTTCATTCGCAATTCTGTGCATCAACATGCAAAACCACCATCACATGGCCATTGATATTGGCAGTGTCTGATATCGCGTGGCCGTTGGCCTTGATCACGGTAGCGCCATTGACGCCAAACGCATGCTCGAACTCAGGGGGCGATCAACGCGCTTGATGATCCGATTGCCGTGTTGGTTGAACAATCCGCCATGGCGCAACGCCTGCCGATCTACTGTGCTTTGGCAAGACGAGCATCCAAGGTATTAGAGTCACTTAGAAGTCACCTAGATCAGGTTGAGCAATCGAACATAGCAAAGAAAGCGCTTGCTGCCGGGGTGCGCATTTCGAACTGCTGTACCCACCATTGCCCCGATTTGCCGAGCGTATCTCTGCGCCAAGTCAAGCAAAATGCCGCTTGCGGACGCGGTTGCTCGACATCTAATCGAACCAAGGCCCCGCGCTGCATCTCGGATTGGACCAAGTGGCGAGGCAGGAAGCCGGCGCCGTAGCCCTGCAACTGTGCGGCGAGCTTGTCGCCCATGGTGCTGACTGTCAGGGTGTTTTGTCCGGCGAGTAGGCCAATGGTGCGCGGCGGGCGAGATCTAGAGGTGTCAGCAACACTCACCGCGCGGTGCATTCGCACTTCAGCATCACTTAGTGGTCGCCCCACCTGCTTTGCGAGCGCTGCGAGCGGATGGTCTGGCGCCACCACGTAATCAAATGACAGCGTGCCCAGCGGACACGCTGCATACCCACCGCCCGGCGGGATGCCTCCTGCTCCCATACCGGCAATGACGATGTCGGCGCGATCCGCTTCGAGTGCGTCCCAGCATCCACCGAACGCTTCTTCTCGTAGTTGCAGTCGCGTACCTGAACACAATGCATCGAATGCGGGCAGTAGTGGATACAAGCTTTTCACGCCAAAAACGGTATCGACCGCGATACGAAGCTCTGCTTCCCACCCTGAAGCGAGTAGTGTGAGGCGCCGCTCGATGTCGCTCACGCTGCGTAAAAGACGTCCGGCCTCAAGGAGAAAATCAGCGCCGATGGGCGTGAGCTTGATGGCTCGCCCGGTTCGATCAAACAACTGAATGCCAAGACTGAGCTCAAGCTGGGCCACGCTGTAGCTGATTGCTGAGGGCACCTTGTGCAATTCTTCGGCTGCCTTCGCGAATGAAGAGTGACGAGCGACCGCCTCCAATACTGTTAACGCGTCAAGAGAAAACTTTGGTGAAGTAGTCATGATCAATTTTTTTGATGGCCACCAACGAAACATTTTGCTTTTGTTTGCTCACGCCGCCTCGCAAAATAGCACGACGAGTGACTCGTACGTTCAATCCCCCTCCCCCAATGTCGGTTTATCCAGGAATTTTATGATCTTCTCACCTAGACTCCCATTTATGACCTTAGTCAGTATAGGGCTGACACTCCTAATCCTCGCCAGTTCGCAGACAGTAGTGGCTGCTTCAACGCCGGCCAGAGTTGTCACCATGACCTACCTTAAGTCTGAGCCTGGTAAGTTAGACCAGCTTGAGCGCTACGTGCGGTCTAATTGGTTTGCAATGGATGCAGAGGCAGTTCGCCAAGGGTTGTTCGTCAACTATGAATGGTTAGATACGGGTAGCGATGATGGCACTTGGAACGCGCTGGTGATGGTCACGTACAACGATGAGCGAGGCTTTGCTGGTATCGAGCAGCGCTGGGCGGCGATTAAGGCGGCGCACAAAGAGGTGCGCATAAACGGCGCTGGGATGAAGGAGTTAGGCCGTGTCGTAGAGAGCAAGACTCTTTTTGAGCGTCAACCCTTCTTGGCAAAGGGACAGCAGACGGCCAATTTAAGCGCTGCACTAGCCGACCAAAGCTCTCTCCCCACGTCTCCAGTAGATGTGTCAGGTGCTAGGCAAGCTGTCGAAGAGTATTTCCGGGCAGCCGACTCCGGCAAGGCTGAAAATGTACGAGATACTTTTTGGCCGAGTGGTCGCTTCGAGGGTGTAAGCAAAGGAACGCTGATTTCCATGAGCGGCGAGGAGTTTGCGACCAAAAATTTCAAGGGTCAGCCGCCCAGTTATGTCAACAACGTCAAGCGTACAATCGAGTGGATTAATGTCTCTGGTCCCGCAGGTGTCGCGCGAGTCAAGATCGAGATTGGGACGACAACGGTCTACTTTGATTACTTCATTTTGTACAGGGTCAATGGAGTGTGGAAGATTGGCCTGAAAGCATTCGCCAATCCTGAGTGAAACGTAGTTGAAGGGGAAAATGCAAACGGCATTTGCGCTTGCTGGGATTGTATGGACGAAGCCAGTATCAGCAAATGAACAGGGGCCTTTTCCTCATGGCGCTACCTTAAGTTCAACTCTACATTGGTTCGGATGTACGCAATCCATTTGTATCAGCCATCGAAGATTTCGACGCAGGCGGTAACTGACGGTTCATTCGGGCAGCTTACGCTCGGTCGAGTGCGAGTTGTCATCCACAAGCTTTACTTGTACTAGCCTGAATATTTCATGGGTCGCCGGTTGCTTAGCAGGACGTTGCCTGTGGGCGACTGGCAAAATTGGCAAACCAATTTGGCTCGTTTCTCCCTTGCTGTGGATGCGGGCTGCAGGTTCGCTGGCGGGCGATTCGACGGCAATGTTCCGCCTTGCTGCCGAGGCATAGCCCGCGATGCTGTGGTCGGTCAGGCAAAAAACCGCTCGCCTGTTCACCTACTCGCCCGCTTTCCAACCCGCCGCCATGAAATGTTCAGGTTAGGCCGCTCATCTCATTTGTTGTCCCTTCGCTATCGGGGAAATCGAATTGCTGCATAAGGTCACGGCACGCCTTCGCGCCGCCGAATAGCAGGCATTCCTGGCGGCTAAATCTCGTGTCGCTCGTCGTTCCAATCACACCCTCGGCGTGTACGAAATGCGCCATCAAGGCGAAATGCACGCCTAGCAACTACCGTCACATCAGTCGCTGGGAACATGAGGAGGTGATTGAGCGAATGCAGAAGCGGATGGAGGCGATGCCGGACGCATCGAATGTCAGGCGCTCGACCGTCGAACACACCATTGGTACGCTCAAAGCGTGGATGGGTGCCACCCATTTCCTGACAAGAACACTACCGCGTGTCAGTACTGAGATGAGTTTGCATGTGCTGGCGTATAACCTGAAGCGAATGATGAAGATTATGGGAATAAAGCCGCTGATAGAGGCAATAAAAGCGCAGCACGCAATGATTTGAGGACTTACTTCGGCGCGATTGCAAAAATCTGACGTCAAAAATTGCGCGCATGAAAAAAATGCGCCCCACTCAGCTCTGCTACATTTCTGTTTTTACACAGCCTCGGCCAGAAGCCGCGCTTCCCGAGTGTCTTCTGATTTCGTACATTGATCCAGTGAATTCGATGAAAAACAATGTGACCGCCACCCCTGGTGTTTGCGAGCTGCTCGCTGCTGACGGTGTTTACGCAAGCTTGCGCCGCCCGCACTTCGCCAGTACAGCCGCAGAATGATTTCCGCCCCGGGCCTCCAAACATGAATACAACTCACTTCAATCCGATTAAGACCCTACTACAAATTGTTTTGCATCTGTACTACAAGATCCGTCTGCCGTTGCGCTCAGGAAGCAAATGGCGGGCTAAGCAGCATACGGATCTAATGTGGCTGCTACCGATTAAAACTTCCATCGGGCTACTGAGATACGGACACAAGTCCATGTCTCAGCATCGGCAAGACTTGTTTGTCCTCTCGCAATTGAATTTCAAGAGGAATGGATTCTTTGTAGAGTTCGGCGCAACAAATGGCATCGCCCTCAGCAACAGCCATCTCCTAGAACACGAATTTGGCTGGAACGGGATCCTAGCTGAACCAGCGACATATTGGCATCAGGCCTTGCAAAAGAATAGAAAGTGCCACATTGAAACTGACTGCGTTTGGCGCGATTCGGTTTCGACATTAACCTTTCACGAAGTAGACAATCCCGAGCTCTCGACCATCGGTGAGTATGGCGTTGCTGATTTTCATCAGGATGCAAGAAAAAACAAGCGGGTATATGAGGTGAGGACGATCTCGCTCGAAGACATGTTGGTCAAATTTGGCGCGCCTCACACAATTGATTTTCTCTCGATCGACACCGAGGGTAGTGAGTTCGAAATTTTGAACTCCTTCAACTTTGATAAGTATCGATTCAACGTCATTATTTGTGAGCACAACTTCACGCCTGCCAGAGAGCTTATCTTCTCCCTGCTTACGCAGCATGGTTACGTGAGGAAATTTGAAAGTCTCTCCGACGTTGATGATTGGTATGTGCGTGTCGAGTAGAGCCGATGCTCCTCGCTTGCTGACATTCACAATCGATGCTGCTGACTTTCCTTAACCATCCAGTACGTTAGAAGTGTTCAATTGGGCGCCAATGGCATCAATCACAATGTGGTCAGGCCACTCCGCAAGTGCGAGGCGATTAACAATTGCCCGAGCTCGTTCGCCGACAGGAGCCCACTGATCTGGCTCAGCCCAAGTGCTCGCAAAGAGCCCGATCACACCGCCAGGTGTTGCGGCCGCAAAATGCATCAAGCCGCTGTCCGGAAAAATGGATGTTCTTGCTTGGGCAATGACGGCGATGATCTTACGGACATCCTTGCTGGCGGGCGTCAATGCGATTAAGTAGTCGGGCTTTGAACGCATCACTTCCGTGGCAAGCTGGTCATCTCCACGGTACAAGGGACTATCGGTACCACCGGGCGTCCAAACAAGCACGGTTTTGAGGTGGTAACAATTGAATAGATGTTCTGCCCAAGTGAGTATTTGTGACGCAGAAGGTTGCTTTTCCGGGAATCTCGCGCCTGTACCGATCACCGCGAATTTTCCTGCCTCCAGCTGATGGTGGTTCATAAACGCAATGGCAAATTCACGCGATCCAGCACAGGACTCAAAAACCGGCGGCGGGAGAGGCAGCGGGAGTTCAACGCCTAGCGGGGTGAGCTGGTTTGCAATCCGCAGGGTTTCGTGACCCGCAACTGGCACCAACATCGAGTCCGTGAGCCGTCTTCGCCATATCGATTCATTCGTATAACCGATTGTTCGCTTAGCCCCCACCGCTAACGCACGCTTGAGTGCCCGCGGAGACTCGTTCCCGCCGGCTGCAATCGCCACATCAAACCCCTCACGACGAAGGGCAAAGAACAGCTTGAGTTGACCCCACGCTGCGCGGAAGTCGACCCGTCGCCCCGTACGGACACGCTGATACGTCCACAAATGGTCAACGTCGTTGTTTTCTGCGACTACCCAAGCGTTGTAGCCACTTGCTAGCAAATGAATTTCACTTCCCGGACTTGTCTCATTGAGCGCCGCACGCAGCACGCGCAAGGCTGGCGTTGTTAGCAGCATGTCGCCAATTTTGTCGCGTTTGACTATGAGTATTTTCATTCGCGGGGAAGTTCTGTTGACGAGTGACGATTCTGCATCTCTCAGGCCGCCGTATCTTCGGCGTCTCTCAGCCGCTGTGACGACGTCTCCCACGCCGTGGCATACATCGTCGGGTCGCGCCAGTCACAAATGGCAAACAACATGCCGACCAAAGCCCCAAACAGTAAGGCCGCATGCCGGCTGAAGAAATCATCAGTCATGTTGCGTAGAAAGACCCCTCCGACTAGGGCGACGCCACACGCCGCGACCGCGCAAACCTGCGGCGATAGGTGTCGACGGCACAAAAATCCATAGCCAATCCCAGCAAACAAGACCAAAACTGCGATCGCGCCGGGAATCCCCATTTGGATGGCCGCATTCAAGACGAAATTGTGCGCTTGCTTGAAGTGCTCCCTGAACCAAGGTTCGGCAAAGCGCATTGACAGTGCATTTTTTGCTTCTTCTGTCGCAAACCCATAGCCGGTGAAAGGGCGTTCCGCAATGGTGCGTACCGCCGCTTCCCAAATGAGATATCTATCATCCTGCCGAAGCATGCCCACGACCCCATTCCCTGCCTCAGGGTAGTACGCTGCACGCGCAGTCGAAGCTGCGTAGAACAAACCCACGGACAAAATCGGGCAAAGGACGAAGGCGGCTATCCTGGCCGAGCTCTTAAGCACCCCGTTTCGCTTGTTCATCGTTAAGTAGGCTAGGAACATGACACCAAAACATAACCAAACCACTCGATTTGCGGTAAGCCAAGCAGCCGCCACAACGACGCATGTGGCCAGAGCCGCGAGCCACAACGCAAGCCCCGGTTTGGGCCATCGCAGAAGCCACGCAAGGGGCAGCAGCGAAGCCAACATGACCAGCCAAGTCGAAAGCCAACCAACGTTAACGTATCTTGGGGCGTAGGTCGCGATTCCTGGCTGAAAGGGTTCGATCAGCAGCATCGCTGTCAGCACCAACAGGCCCACCAACAGCGCGACTAGCCAAATCGCGACGATACGAGGAGATCGGCCAAGCGAGTAGAAGACAATCCCGGCAAGTAGTGGCGTTATAACATCGCCTCGCCATGAAACGAGACTCAACGACCAGTTAGGCCCGATTAGTGAGTAAAAAAACACGACCGCAACCCACGTTAGCACAGATGCTCGGAACAAGACCCCTTTCGGGAATTCAATGGTTCGTACGCGCGTTTTCCACCACAAAAAAATCAGCAACAAAAGTGCCACCAACAGTGCGGAGGCACGAAGCCCCGCGCTCGCCCGAAACGGGGCGAAAAATATGGAAATAGTGGCCAACAGGACAGCAACCTGCATGTGATATGACATCAGCGGCGGCGTCGACAGAGTGACGTTGGGAAGTGTTTGGTTCCACAACTAGGTAGCCGCCATTGCCTCATTTTGCGATTCATATCATTGGACTCGCTTTTGGTTTGATGCAACTGGATCACGTGCCGCCGAGGGTGGGAATTCAAGAGTTTAATGAATTGAAGCCGCATTAGTTGCAGGGTAGCGACCCTACGACATTCGACTAGGGAGTATTCAAGGCGAGTTAGAAAATGATTGGACGTACAAGGTAAGGACCTTCGAGGCACACACACAGCGGCGGGAGAAAATTATATGCGAGCCTCGTTGTCCCCCAGAATACGCGTGGTGCCAGGTGTCAGAAAACGGTTCTGCGTTGGCTGCGTGATATCCTTTTCCGATGCTCCGTTCTCTCGTAGTTTGTATAGTTGTCTATCACTCGGATGTCCATTGGCTCAGTAAAACTCTCACAAGTTTGCGGGCGGCCATTGATCATGCGCGGGAGAACAACCTCATCGATTCAGTCGATGTACGAATCGTCGACAACGGCGCGGGCGAGTGTGCTGCGGCGGGTAGTAGCAGCGAGGCGGTACAGCTTAAATCTGTAATTGATAGCGCGCTCTGGGCAGTTCCGGGCCCACGCGCAATCAACACCGCCTACGTTGCAATGCCGACAAACAATGGCTTTGGCGCAGGCAACAACACCGGCCTCGCGGGAACGCGCGCAGATTTTGTGCTGTTGTTAAACCCGGACGTTGAGCTTGCCGTGGACGCCATCTCCAGCGCATTGACCCATCTTGACCACGATGCTGCATGCGGTGCGGTCACGCCAATCGCAACATCACCCGACGGAACGTCGCAGTTCTTGGTTAAGCGCGACCCCGCCGTTTTCGCGCTCGCGCTGCGCGGCTTTGCGCCGGGCTGGCTAAAGACGCGCTTCGCTCGATATCTAAGCCGCTATGATTACAGCGATCTCGCCTACGATGCGCCCATTCAGGGTTGCGCGGTCGTTTCTGGCTGCTGGTTGCTGGTGCGGGGCAGTGTATGGCGCGAGGTTGGCGGATTCGATGCTGGGTTCTTCATGTACTTTGAAGACTTCGACCTCAGCCAACGCGTCGCGAAGATCAGTCGTATTGACCGCTTGCCGGGCTGCCGTATCGTTCACGCGGGTGGTAACGCGTCGCGCAAAGGGGCCAGACATATCGGTATGTTTGTCTGTTCTGCTGCGCGGTACTTCCGTAAACACGGTTGGCGCTGGGCATAGACAGAACTGCAGGGCAAAGCAAAAACACTAGCGTTGGCGGGCATCTTAAAACATAAACGTGAATTCAACAGCAAATGTCGACGACCTTTAGGGGGTTGATTTAGGGGGTAAGGTATCGAACGGCGGTACCCTTTTGTTTCTCAAGACGAAAGGACACTGCCATGAAACGTTCGGACCTTACCCTAGACGAAA
>JADCIX010000021.1 GCA_020247545.1 Rhodocyclaceae bacterium
ACGCGGCTTGATCCTGATGGGTGACTGGCGCGATTCGGGTTTTACCCGAGTAGGCAGCCAATGTATCGAAGAAACGGATGTGATGAAGAAACTTGGAACAGGAGCAGTACTTCGATTAACCTGATCGCATCAACAGCGAGAAATTCGTTCGCTTACTTGACATGGGCCAGCTAATGGGTGACGCCATTGATCGACAGTTGGCCGAATAGCCAACGGTAGAGTTCATCCATCACCGACTCATTCGTGGCTTGCGTAAACTTGTTGAACAGCCGTATGACCGCTTTGAAGTTGGCCATGCGCTTGAAACTGAATAGTCGTTTGAGGACGGGGGCATGGCGGACGATTTCTCCGTGCTCAAAACGATTGGCACCACACAAGACCGAGAGCATGAACTGGGTGATGAGCTGCTCAGGACGATAACTGCGATTACTGCGAGGCTGCGGCAAACCGGCAGCGGCAAGGACGGACTCAAATCCCGGGTGGTCAAGCATGCGTTTCATGATGCCCATACCGCCCCAGGCGGTGATTTCTTTGTCGGTAAAACACAGGTCAAATTCGATCCAAACCCCCGCACCGAATACGCGATAGCGTAGATTAGCTGAACAAAACCCTAAATACCATTCCAATCAATGACTTGCGCTAATGACTTCCATTAGAAATTGGGTCTAATGGAAAGTATAGGTTGAAACTTACCGCGCCAGCACTAGCTATGAACGCTTCGGTGCGTCACGTTTCAACCCCGAACTTGGAAGAAATTACGGCCGGAAGGCTGAATTGGGTCATCTTTGCTTCGCTGCTCACATCAGGCCCCGATACTCGATTGATGCTATTGCCAGTCACCGCCAAATCCACCGCGCATTGTCGTACGCAGCGCGGCCAGCGCCTACAGCCGAACTTGGAAACGAAACAAGGGCGTCACGCGCCCTTGTTTAGATACTTTCCTTGAAGCCTTGGATTCACCTCAGTATGCGCAGACGACCTGCGTTTACTTGAAGGGTCCGATAAGAGGGCCTAAAACTCCTCCCATTCGTCGCTGCTGGCCGCCTTACTTGGCGCACCGGTAGCCGCAGCAGCCACCGCAACAGGTTTCGCCGTCGCGACAGAGCTTGTCGCTGGAGATGAGGCCTTTACGGTTTCCATCCTTGGCACCCTAGAAGCTGCGGTAGTTGCAGTTTTGGTGCCGGGCTTGGTGATGGCCTTGGCGGCGGGTTTGGGTGAAGATGCCTTAGGAGCACCAGGCTTATATGACATTGATGGTGCGGCACCCTTGGCGGGCGGAACATTTGCTGACGGTCCTGAGTCGCTAGCGTCTACCGAAAACCTCGACACCGAGACATTGAGTTTGATTGTCTGATCTTTGAGGCTGGACGCCGCTGCGGCACTTTGCTCCACCAGCGCAGCATTTTGCTGCGTCATGGTATCGAGCTGATTCACCGCGACGTTCACCTGCTCGATTCCTTGTGACTGCTCGGTCGTTGCCGCAGAAATCTCAGCGATGATGTCTGTCACCCGTTGTACGCTGGCGACAATCTCCACCATCGACTTGCCAGCGTCACCAACCAAACGGCTGCCGATGTCGACCTTCTCGACGCTGGTGGAAATGAGAGTTTTGATTTCTTTGGCCGCCTGCGCACTACGCTGCGCTAACGTACGAACTTCACTGGCAACTACCGCAAACCCGCGGCCTTGTTCACCCGCACGTGCAGCCTCCACAGCCGCATTCAGTGCCAGAATGTTGGTCTGGAAGGCGATACCGTCGATGACAGCGATAATGTCGGCGATGCGCTTGGATGAGTCCTGAATATCAGTCATGGTTGTAACCACTTGGCTAACAACCTCCCCGCCACGGCTGGCATCCATAGACGCCGCCGCTGCAAGTTGGTTTGCCTGACGCGCCGAGTCGGCATTTTGTTTCACCGTGCTGGTGAGCTGTTCAATTGAGGCTGCCGTCTGTTGCAACGAACTTGCTTGATTTTCGGTACGCGACGATAGATCAGCATTTCCTTGCGCGATTTCAGATGACGCCGTGGCAATCTGCTCAGAAGCGGACTTCACTTCACCAATCATGCCTTTCAGGGAGCCGACCATAGTTTGCAGCGCCACCATCAATTGACCAACTTCGTCCTTACTGAGGATAGTGAATGACGACTTCAAGTCTCCCGCACCGATTTGGTTGGCCACCCGAGCCGCCTCATGCAAGGGCAACGTGATTGATCTGGTAATCCACCACGCGAGGACGATCACTGCCAAAGCGGCACTAATTCCCATCGCGATAAACATCGTCATCGACTTGGCGTAAGCCGCTTTCGCAGCAGTATTTGCCTCACCAGCCAGTTTTGTGTTGTGCCGATCCAGCGCAGTCAGCGCTGATTCAGCATTCTTAAACTTCTGGTAGGTACCTTTGATAACGGCGTTCGAGGCGGCGACACGTTTTTCAGCGCTTTCAGTGGCAGCCATAACGACTGGCCTCGCGCTGGCGAGCGTCGCAAAGTACTCTTCCCCTGCTATGGTGGCGTCTTTGAAAAGACGCTTATCCGTTTCATCAGACAGTAGGGCTTCATAGGCCTTCGCCCACTTGGCTAAAGCCCCTTTCGCGATCACCGCATCATCGTAGGCCTGCTTCTGCTCTGCCACGTCACTTGCGCCCAACGCACGCAATTCAAAGCGGCGCGCCTGATTGATCGCGTCCAGCATGTGTGCCACCGCACTGATCGACGGCAGGGTATTCGAATTCACATTCTCCAGTTTCCCCATGACGAGGTTCAACTGTGTGACGCCGCCGCCAATCACGATGAGCAGGAAACCAAGCACAAGGGCAAATCCAGCGCCCAACCGCTTACCAATTGAAAAATTTGAGAACATATTCATCTTACTACCTCGATAGGAGTGGAGTATCAATAAAAAAATTTAGGCTGGGACTTCAAATGCCAAGCCCATTTCGCTTGCTGTTAGCAAACGCTCAATGTCAGTCAGGATCAACATGCGGTCATCCACCTGACCGATGCCTTGGATGAAGGTCGATTCCACCACCGCTTCCGAGAACGTCGGCGCAGGGCGAATATCCTTGGAATCCAGTGCCACCACATCAGATACTTGGTCTACCACCACCCCAACAATCTTCTTGGCGATGTTCAAAATAATGACCACCGTGAAGGAGTTGTATTCGGCACTGCCCAAGCCGAATTTAATCCGCAGGTCAACGATGGGTACGATCACGCCGCGTAAATTCACCACCCCCTTGAGAAAGGCGGGTGCCCCGGCGATACGCGTAGGCTGTTCGTAACCACGAATCTCCTGAACTTTCAGGATATCGATGCCGTATTCCTCGGTACCCAGACGGAACGTCAGGTATTCACCAGCAGGCATCGCCATTGCGGCGAGCTGACCAGCGGATGTCAATGAATGTTCGATCAATGCGGTTTCGTTGATACCCATAAAAGCCTCACTAAAAAGGGTGTTTCGGAAAAGTTATGTTGTACGACGTTGTACGATTGTGTTGGATTAGGGGGCGTGATAATGCTCGAATAAGCGTTGTTTTTTATGGCCAATCTTTAGCGACATCGTGGTGGATCAAATGCGTAGCTCGAGCGGCCAGCATGGCAACGCCTGCAATGCGGGTCGGCTCTTGCCGCCCTAATCCAGCATAGTCAGTCGCGTGGTGGTCGCCCGTCACGCGGCCCTCCGTCTCGAACGCGGCGAAGCTGTCGTCGTTGCGGTCGATACCTCGGCTGCTGTAAAACAGCTTAGGGGAATCCTTCTGGTCCACTTTGACGATACGTTCAATTTTTAGTATGCCGAGTTTGGCGAACCTCGCATCGAGCGCGTCAATGGCGGCCTTTGGGTCGCTGGCATGCAGCAAACGAGTCGGCGCGGAAACCGGTTTGGAGACGACGCGTTTATCTGTTGTAACACTGGCTTTCATGAGAGTAGCCCCGCACTTTGTGCATGCCAAATTGCGAAAATGGTCGCATCGACATGAATCGACGTGACGTGATTGTTCCTTTTCAACACCTTCTGGGCGTCGGCAGGTATATCAGACCTCTGCCTAGGGGCGGATCAAAAAAACCCATCGCCTCATGAAATATCGGCAGCCCGCTCAACTTCATTAGGGTGATAAAGATGGTAATTACCTGCCTGTTCCGGAACGATCAACAGGCGGATACGGGAACAGCGGTGGTTTGATGCAGCAGGCGACCCAGGACGGTACCGCGCAGGGTACCCGAGGCATTGGCTATCGTAGCCGCTGAACCAGCGCATCAATCTTGCTTATCGTTCCGGCAAGCTCGATGGGCTTGGTCCAAAAATCATCGAACCCTTGGGAGCGTGCGAGTTCGGCGTGTTCGGGACCGGAGTTTGCCGTCAAGGCCACACACCAAATTGGCGTCTGCCCGGCACCATTCATCGCTTTTAACGCGACCAGGACATCGACACCCGATCGCCCGTTGAGATCAAGATCGATAAAGGCGACCAAGGGTCGTGCACGTTGTGCTTCTTCGATTGCGGCTTCCACGGTCTCGGCAATCACCACAGGATATTCCGGTCGCTCTTCCAAGTAGGCTTGGAAAAGCATCTGATTTAAGCGGTTGTCTTCAGCGTAAAGAATCATGGTCTAGCTCTAGTACTGGGAAGTCTGGGGAGAAGCAACGATTACTTCAGTAGGTGCGCACTCGGCAGGTCGGAAGGATACGTGGTTGGCGAAAAAAGCGTCCACAGCAGCGACTTTACTCCGCTTCTTGAATAGTCATTTGCAGCGGGTTAATGCTATCTTGGCCCGCAACCAAACCTCACCGTTGGTAAGGTCCTACGCCGCCTAGGCTAAAGCTTTGAGTGACGCTGCCGACATCTTCACCATGCCAGTCTATCTCTCCCCACTCCGTATACATGACGTAAGGATTGGACAGCCACTGCCGTGGCCGGTCTATGATCGTTCTCGCAAACTATTGCTAAGGCAGGGGTTTGTGGTGGAATCTATGAGCCAGATTGAGCGACTGATTGAAATAGGTTTGTTTCGACCTGCCGAGGAGTCGACGACAGGCGCGTACGGAGCAATCCCGGAGGGCGGCGGGGAGGAGGAACCTACCTTTGCGGCACCGGGCAAGTTTAGTGACACCGGCACACCTGGCGTCACCATCGCCAACGCGAAGTTCGAAGTCGGGATGGCGGTGCAACTATCGACGGATGGGTTTCCGGAAGAACGTAACGTGGTGAAGCTGGTCGGCTTTCTCGACAAAGAGTCAATTATCGTTACGCACCCGCTTAAGGATGGTGCGATTGCCTATATCAAAGAGGGCAAAGAATATCACTGTCGCGCCTTCCAGAAACGCAACGCGTATTCATTCAATACGGTCGTATTGAAATCGCAACTGGCCCCCTTCCCCTATCTGCACTTGTCTTATCCTGCCAAAGTCACGCTGATGCCGGTACGCAAGTCATCAAGAATTCCGGTAGAAATTATCGCCGCAGTCGGATTAAAGGGTCGCTTGGCCAGGGTGCCTTGTTTGATCCGTGATCTGAGCCTCTCCGGCATGCTGATTCAATCGACGGAACAGCTCGGCGAAAAGGAAGCGATCTTATCGGTTGCGTTTCGTCTCGCTATCGATGCCACGCCGACGCTGTTTGAACTCGATCTTGTCGTTCGTAACAACATGACGGGCGACAATGACAAAAACAAAGGCATCTACCGCGCAGGCTGTGAATTCGAACAACTGGATCCGGAGCTGCGGCGTATGTTGGAGCTGTATATCTATCGTGAAATAGCGCAAGACACGTAGTCGAGTAACTACCTAGAGCAACAAATCGACAAAACTCGTTCATCGACCAGTCTTTCGGGGATTTCTTCTAAGGTGCCCGCCGATGAACGAGGTTGTAGTTTCGTTTCTGCGCGTCTATGCCGCATGTCGTTCCTGTGCATCGCTCTTACCCGCCCACAGTCGGCCAAGGTGGCGAGATCCACTCACAGCAAACGTACATCAGCAGCCGAGGTAATGGATGCGGACGGGGAGTCGATATGTTCATCACCGCCTTGACAAACATAAAAACAACCACCTGTTCAAACGCCGTAGGTGTTACTGCTGTAGACTTTGCAAAGATAGCTGCCTAAAGGGCATCTGGCGCACCACATCAGCGACACGGTGGGCCGCCTTGAGCGTGGACGATGCCACGCCCGCCGTGGAAAGTGCGGCTCTCGCAACCAACCGTTTTACCCGGCCACGACACCCACCCTGGCGGGAGAATGCGGCTTGGTCAAACCGGGCTCCATCGCCGTGGAAGGCACCGCGGTCAAACCCAGAGCCAGCCGCCGCAAAACTGGCGAATAGCACTGCACGACGGCTTCTGCCACGCAGACTCCTAGCCTCAACACTGGCGGAACGTTTAGCGCAAGTAATCAAATAGCGACATCTTGCTCGTCTGCCCGTAGGCGGCAAGTGCGCCCTGTAGCCCGGTTTGTTGCGAGGCAAAACGTGACGCTGCCTCGACGTAGTCAACATCTTGCAACTTGCTGAGCAGCGCTTTGTTTTCAAACACTAGACCCTCGCCAACCCGCGAGGCGGTATCAAGGGCGGTCATCCTGCCCCCCACTTCTACGCGTTTTGCCAGCGCCACGTTAAAGGCCTGTTCAATACTGGCAGATGCCTGTCTGACGGCGTCGTTGACCTTGGCGCGCTCGGTGTCGTTTAGTACCGCAGTGTTGAGTGCTGAGATGGCTTGGTCGATCGCATCAAACACGCTGGCCGTCTGCCCCTGAGTCACAACGAATTTATCGCCAATCGCCGGCGTTCCAGCCAGCGTCATCTGCATACCGTCAAAGCTAATCGCTTGCCCGGTAACATAGCCTTGGGCCTTCACCAGCGTATTGGTGGTGGTGTTCACCACATCGATGGTTGCCGGCCCTGTGAAACGAATCTCGTAGTTCTGTCCAGTGAGTGCCACTGTCGAGGTGACCGTGCCGGTATCAATTTTGACGTTACCGGTATTAGTCGCTGCAACGCCAGTTGAAAATGTACCATTGCCCGTCGGGATCTGCATGAACAGGCTCTGGCCGTCGGCGTTGGATTGAATCGCCAGGCCACTTGCAACCATTACCCCACGGGTGCCTGAATCCCCAGCATAAACAATGCCGCTGGGGGATTGAGAGAAAGGTGTTGTACCGCTCTGGAAGCCTGAGAACAGATACTGGCCATCAGAGCCGCGCGTGTTGCCCAGTGACACCAACTGTGCACGCAACGAAGTTAGGTTGTTGGCAATGCTGCGGCGATCGGCATCATTGTATATGCCGTTGCCAGCGGCGACCAACATCTCACGTGCAGTTGAAATGGTGTCACCAATCGAGCCGAGCGTGGATTCCAGTTGTCGCAACTCTCCTTCCAAGTAAGCCTGATTGGTGGAGAATGATGCTTGCCGCGCAACCGATGCTTGCGCCGTCACAATTTGTGACGCATTCACCGGGTCGTCCGAAGGTGCGCTCACCTTTTTGCCAGTCGCAAGTTCATTTTGGGTGGAATACATCTTGACCTGTGCATCCATAATCGTGGCGCTCTTCGAAAGATGGGCAAATGCTGTGCCTATACGCATGTCAAAACTCCTTTACGCGCGCCAAGTTAGCGCCCCATATCAATCAAGGTTTGAAACAGTGTCTGTGCTGTGGCAATCACCTTAGCCGAGGCCTGATAAGCCTGTTGGTATCGGATCAACTTGGCGGCTTCCTCATCAAGATTTACTCCGGAAACTGAGGATTGCTCACTTCGCGCTTGTGTCAGCAGTTTGTCGGCGATGGATGCACTAGTTTCAAGACCCCGCGCGGTCGCGCCGACCTTGGCAGAAATCTCGCCAAGCGCCTGCGAGAACGTCAGCCCCCCCAGTGTCACCTGCTCGGCAACGGCAGCTAGCGCGAGTGCATTTCGATTGTCTCCACTTGCGTTCGACAAGCCGAAGGCAAGGGTCCGCGGATCACTGAACGCCAGCTTGATACCGGCCGCAGCATTGCGCACCGGCTGCAACTGGAAACTATCTCCCGCAGCTGGCGTACCGGTTAGCGTAATAGCGATGCCATCCAGCGTAACTGGCAGCGCGGCCGTGGTCGACTTGGTACCATCCTGCAAGCGTGTAATCGTGTACTGGCTGCCGTTGTAGTCGATGCGGTAATCACTCGGCTTAAGTCCGGAGGCCGCCGCTACACTCACAGAGATGGCACCCGTACCCGTATTCAACGCACTCGGCATCGCCACCGGTGCGGGCAATGTAAACAACGCTTGTCCCGCGGCACCATTCATATTTGTTCCAGCCGCGTGAATTGCGTTAAAGGTACTCGCGATTGCAGTAGCCAATCGACCCAACTCATTCTTGGCATCAACCAAATTGATATCGCGGAACTTCATCTGCCCCGCCAGAGCGCCACCGTTCAAGCTTGTAGCGCTTAGCTGTAGGTTGATCGTTGTGGCTCCGTTGGCGGAACTCAAACCTACCAATTGTTTCTGCGGATCGGTCGGATCGAAACTGATCGACATCGAGGCGGGTGTATTGCCAACAACCAAGGCGGCACCGCTCGACACAAATACATTCAGGCTACCGTCTGACTGCTCCAACGTTGACACACCGACCTGTGTATTGAGCTGTCGCACAACCTCGTCGCGCTGATCCAAGAGGTCATTCGGCATTTGCCCGCTGCCACGAGCGAGCGAAATGGCGTCATTCAAGCGGCCAATTTTTTGTGCCAACGAATTGATTTGTACGACTGTGGCGCGGATACCCAGATCAACATTTCTGCCCTGCTCATCGACTTGTGAGGAAGCCTGATTCAAGCGTGACGCCAGCTCCAGTCCAGACGATATCACCGCCGCCCGCGATGCGATATCACTTGGCCGCGACGAGGCTTGTGTCATGCTAGAAAAAAAGTTGTCCAGTGCATTGCCCATACCCACGTCGTCTGTAGCGAACAATTCATCAACCGCCCGCATCAACCGCGATTGTGTCGCCGCTTCTGCAGACTGCGCCTCGCTAAACTGCACTTGACCATTCACCTGCGCATCAAATGCTCGCCGAACGGACTCGATGGTAACGCCGCGACCGAAAAAACCGCCGCTGGAAAATTGCCCGGGCATTGTGGTTTGCACGACATTCTGCCGCGAGTATCCGGGAGTATTGACGTTGGCAATGTTGTTACTGGTCGCGTTGATTGCTGCATACGCTGCGGCCAGCCCAGAAGAACCTACTCCTAGCAATGACATAAGTGGCTACCCGGCCTATACTTGATTCCAGCCGGTAGCAGGCGCGTCCGTCCTGGCCCTGGCGATGGCAATCACGTGGTTAATGGTACGCGACAATTTCTCCGCGTAGCGCGGGTCTGTCGCATAACCTGCGCGCTGTAGTGACGTGGCGAAACCTTCCACCGAGCCGCTGTTTTCTGCAACCGCACCATAACGCGGGCTCTTGGTGATTAACGCGGCGTAATCCTTAAAACTTTCCGCGTATGACGAGTAGGCGCGGAACTTCTCGACAGACTTGCGCGGTACACCGTTAACGTATTCGGTAGTCGTCACACTGACCGTGGGGCCAGTCCAGTTGCTCCCCGCCTTGATGGCAAACAAATTGTGGCTAGTCGAGCCATCCGGGTTGCGAATTTCGCGTTTGCCCCACCCTGACTCCAACGCCGCCTGCCCCAATATGAACTTCGCCGGAATGCCGCTGGCATTGGCAGCTTCGTTGGCGTGGACTTTCATCCGATCAAAGAAAGCCGCCGTCTTATCGGCGACGCTTTCTAGGTTCCCACCAATTGCACTTACCGCGTGGCCCACTTTCTTTAATGCGACCGCTCCTGTAGTTTCAACGCCTGTTGTCTCCGCTGCGGGTTGGCGCGCCCGCACGAGTCTATTCAAGCCGTTGTTTTCAGCGAAACGCACGGAGATCGATCTGCCTTCGTTCGGCGGCAAGTCTTGCTGCCTTCCTTTGCTGCCTGCTGGCATATCGGTCCGATTGGACTCGTTCAACGACCTCGCTTCGCCCGACAGCGCGGCCTTAGTCGATTCCGCGTCTTTTGCCGCGCCGACACCGCCGAGCTGTCGCGCGATCACATCGGCCAGACCAGTGCCGCGCGCTGCTATCTTCTGCGCGAACTGCTGGTCGAGCATACCGATATACATATCCCCTGCACTAGAATTCATGATGCCGTCTTTCGGCGACGCATCGCGCATCGACTTCATGAGCATGTTCATAAACAGCACTTCAAATTGCTTTGCCGTCTCTTTTATCGCCCCACTCTGCTTTGATGCCGCAGAACGTTTTAGGTCGCCAAGCGATCTTGCATCGAACGATAACGACTGGTCGTTTGAAATGGAATTTTTCATATTGATGGGTTCTGAAAAGACTCAGATAACTTCGATATCCGCTTTAAGCGAACCTGCCGACTTCATCGCTTGCAAAATAGCCAGCAAATCTTGCGGCGTCACACCGATCGAATTCAGCGCTTTCACCACATCGGAAAGTTTTGCACCGCCATCCAGCAGCAACACCTGCCCCGGATCCTGCTTGACGGTGATCTCGCTCTTCTCCGTTGCCACCGTTTCGCCACGGCTAAACGGCGCTGGCTGACTTACCTGAGGCGTTGAGTTGATTGTCACCGAGAGATTGCCGTGAGATACCGCGCACGGCTCAAGTGTCACCATGCGATTCATCACCACAGAACCGGTTCGGGCGTTGATTACGATGCGTGCTGGCGGTAACACGCTTTCCACTTCAAGATTCTCTAGGTCGGCCATAAACGCAACTCGATCGCCGGCGTTCTGCGGAAACTTAACTTGAATCACGCGACCATCAAGAGCAGACGCAGTGCTTGGGCCCATCCGCCGATTTACGGCTTCTGCGGTCTTGCTCGCGGTTGAAAAATCTGCGGTGTTTAGCTCAATGTGCAGCCACTCCGCAGTTGAAAACGGCGATGCCACAGCGCGTTCAACGGTTGCGCCACCGGGAATTCGCCCAGCATTTAATTGGTTAATTTGCACCTTGCTGCCACCCGCTGACGCGCCAGCACCGGCGATGATGACATTGCCCTGTGCCATGGCATAAATTTGGCCATCCGCCCCCTTTAGCGGCGCTAACAGAAGCGTGCCGCCGCGTAAAGACTTCGCATTGCCAAGTGACGAAACCGTTACATCGATCTGTTGCCCCGGTTTTGCAAACGGCTGCAAGCTCGCTGTCAACATCACCGCAGCAACGTTTCGCAACTGTAAGTTCGTGCCCGGCGGCAGCTGCACGCCGAGCTGCGACAACATGTTGGTCAAACTCTGTACCGTAAATGGCGTCTGGGTAGTCTGGTCGCCCGACCCGTCAAGGCCAACCACCAATCCGTAACCTATCAACTGGTTGGTCCGCACACCCTGTACAGTCGAAATATCCTTAATGCGCTCAGCCTGCGCGAGATTGCTCTTGACACTGATCACCAGCATCATCAGCGTAGTAATCAGCATCGATCTCATCAGTTTTTGCGGCGTTAACATTGTGACTGATCAGAAGGGAAATGCGTTCAGGAAAAAGCGCTGTAGCCAGCCCATGCGCTGCGCTTCATCGATATAGCCCTTGCCGCGATACTCCAAGCGCGCGTCTGCGACCTGCGGCGACTGGACTACATTACCGGCTTGGATCGTCAGCGGATTTACCACCCCGGAAAAACGAATCGTCTCGGTGTTGTGGTTGATACCGATCTGTTTTTCTCCAGCCACCACCAGATTTCCATTCGGCAGTACGCTGATAACCGTCACGGTTAGCGTACCGGCGAAGGTGTTATCGTTCGCGGTCTCACCTTTGCCTTCAAAGGTGTTGGCCCCATTGGCGGCAAGTTGCGCACCGAGGAATGACTTCCCTGGCAGCCCAGCAAGTGTCGGAACCGCCGCCTTGGTGTCGGAGGTTTTGGCGGAGCTCGATTTTGAAGAGCGCGATGCGCTGGTTTTCTCAACAATGGCTACCGTTAGAATGTCACCCACACGACCGGGTTTTTGATCCTCAAACAACGGGCGTGGCACGTTTGCCAATTGAAAAATGGCACCATTAAGCACCGGAACCGGGGTCTCCTGGCGTGGAGCGGAAGTGGTGGGCATGACAATTTCAACTCGCGGCTCGATATGTGAGCAGCCGGTCACCAGCGACGAAAAAACGAGAAAGAACATCAACACAATTGCGGCGCGCACCAAAGAGCGCCAGAGGCTAAAAAGCTCGGCTTCTTCGTTACGGCGGTAGGCTTGGGGTTTGGATTGCTGCGAATAGATCGATTGCATTGCCGACTTCCTCTGACGAGACTCCCATTACTTTATCCAGCGGAGTCAACTGGCAAAGCCGAATAAGCAGGATAAAAAGGTGCTGGTTCACAGCTTTGCCGATAGGGGGCGTAGATGCTTCAAACAGCCGACTGTCATGCTTGACTACAGCCACAGAGATTGCTCCGATCAGGCATGACGGCATGTTCACTGGCCAGATCGCGCAACAACTTTTCTGTCGGGAAGATTTACCGGTGAGTTTTCCGCACCAAATTCCGCAGCATTACGTCTGCGGAATCCTAAAGTTCGTTTCTAGCAGAAGTGGCGCATAACATCACAGCTGAGATAGTCGCTGCAACATTTCGTCGGACGTCTTGATAGCTTTGGAGTTGATTTCATACGCGCGTTGCGTCTGGATCATCGATACGAGCTCTTCGACCACGTTTACATTTGAAGTCTCTACATAACCCTGACTAAGCGTACCGTGACCGCTAGCGCCGGGGTTAGCGGTGTTCGGTGTGCCAGAAGATGCGGTTTCAGTAAACAAGTTCTGCCCCACCGCCGACAAGCCCGCCGCATTAACAAAATTGGCTAACTGAATCGTGCCGACTTGGGTGGACGCGGCAGTGCCAGGCAGGGTGACAGAAACAGTGCCATCTGGCGCGATCGTTACCGACTGGGCAGTCGGTGGGATGGTCATCGCGGGAATAAGCGGGTATCCATTTGAAGTCACCAACTGTCCCTGGGCATCGAGTCGGAAAGAGCCGTCGCGCGTGTAGCCAGTGGTGCCATCCGGCATCTGTACTTGGAAGAAGCCATTACCGTTGATAGCCATGTCGAGATTGTTACCGGTCTGCTGCAAGTTGCCCTGCGTGAAGACGCGAGAAGTGGCCACAGGGCGGACACCGGTGCCCAGCTGTAGCCCGGTTGGTAAATTTGTCTGCTGGGATGACTGCGCTCCCGGCTGCCGGATGTTCTGATAAAGAAGATCTTCAAACACCGCCTTGGAACGCTTGAACCCTGCAGTGTTGACGTTAGCCAGGTTGTTCGATAACACATCCATCTGCGTTTGTTGCGCGTCAAGCCCAGTTTTTGAAATCCACAGTGATCTGATCATGAGTTGCTCCTTGACTAACTGTTTGGCTGCAGTAATTTCGCAGAATCGCGAGAGTTGGCTTCTGAGTTCGATATCGTCTTCATTGTCAGCTCAAACTGGCGCGCAAGTGCAATCATGCCCACCATGGTTTCAACGACGTTGACGTTTGAGGCTTCGATCGATCCGCGCACCACCCGGACGTTTGGGTCGGACTCCGCTGTTCCTCCCCCATTTACGCGAAACAATCCATCAAGACCTTTCGACAATGTCTCCGTCGGCGGATTCACCAACTTGATACGACCAAGGGTGTTGCCATTCTTGGCGTTCCCCGCGACAAAGGCGCTCACCGTGCCATCGCGTCCAATCTCAATCTTTGCGTTCTCAGGCACCGTGATGGGGCCGCCGTCACCGAGTACCGTCAAGCCTGAGCGTGTACGAAGAATGCCATCGGCACCAACGTCAAACCCGCCATTGCGCGTATACCCTTCACGGCCATCGCGACCTTCCACCGCGATGAAGCCATCACCGACGATTGCAACGTCGAGATCACGACCCGTGGCTTCAATTGCGCCATGCCGAAAATCTGCACTAGGCGTGGTTGATGCGACGCTGATTCGAGAATCTAGGATGCCCACATTTCCCTGCAGTGGCACAGCACGCATCGCGTCAAGATCTGCGCGAAAACCAGGCGTGGAGGCATTCGCCAGGTTGTTTGAAAGTGTCTCTTGCCGCACCATCAGCTGGCGTGCTCCCGCCATTGCGGTGTAAATCATTCGGTCCATCGGCCGCTCTCCTGACTTAACATCTTCAATCCACCACCGCTACTTCAACTAGCGTAGGTTCACGAGTGTTTGCAACACTTGGTCCTGCGTCTTGATGGTCTGCGCGTTTGCTTGGTAGTTTCGTTGTGCAGTAATCATGTTGACCAATTCCGCAGTCAGATCCACGTTGGACTCTTCCACCGCACCCGACTGCAACATGCCGAGGTTTGTCGAGCCGGGCGTGCCAACCAGAGGTGCGCCTGAGGTTGACGACTCAACCCATTGGTTACCCCCCGTCGGCGACAAACCTTGCATATTGGCAAACGACACCAAGGCAATTTGGCCCTGCACCTGTGCTTGGCCATTTGAGTAACGTCCCGAAATAACGCCACCGTTGTCAACCGTGAGCCCGATTAGCTTGCCTGCGGCATAACCGTCCTGATTTGCTGCGTTCACACCAAACGCACTGCCAAACTGCGTTGTACCAGCGAAGTTGACCGGAATACTAGTTGGGAAAGACGCGCCGTTGGTAGTCGTCAAGGCGACGTTGAACGGCACGGCAGAGGCGGTGACATTAAGGCTGCCGTCCGCTTTAAAGACCAAGCTGCCGATTTTACCGGCACCGACATTGGCACCATCAAGGGTGGCGTAGACATCCCAGGTATTTGCCGTGGCGGTTTTGACCAAATAGGTCGACACTGTGTGTGCGTTGCCCTGGCTATCGTAGACGTTTAGCGAAGTGGCGCTGGTGTAAGTCGAGGCGTCAGTCGGTGAAAAGGTGCCGGTTGGTACAGTTTTGCGCGAGTCTAGGTTCATTACAAAGCTTATCTCGGACGTCGGCTTCGGCGCGATGTCAGAGGCAGAAATTTTCAGGTCGGCCGGTGCGCCGGTTGTTGGTTTGCCGGTCGCGTCTACTGGGAACCCACTCAACCGTGCGCCGTTGCCCGTGACCACGTACCCACTCTTGTCAATTTGAAACTGGCCGTTTCGTGTATAGGCAATTGAGCCATTGTTAGATACCCGGAACAAGCCGCCGCCGCTAATTGCTATATCCAGAGGGCTACTGGTGCTCGAGATGTTGCCCTGCGAAAATTGTTGCGAAACGTTGGTGGTGGTTACACCGAGACCGATCGTTGAACGCTCTGCTGATGCAAGCGTATTTGCATAAAGATCGGCAAACTCAGCACGCGCCTGCTTAAAGCCGATGGTGTTTGCGTTCGCGACGTTATTGCCGATGACGTCCAAGTTACGGGCAGCTGCGTTAAGCCCTGATAATCCTTGTTGAAAGCTCATGATTTTCTCCGATAGAGGTGGATTTCAGAAAGATTGAAAGTTGAAATGTTGGGACTGAACTAGAGAATAGTTCGAATCGCGTTCATCGTTATGATCGAACCGCCTGCTAGATTCAAACGTGGGCCGGATGCAGTTGGGATCACACCACTGATTCGATCAACAATGAACGTATTTAGGTTTCCCGCTCCACTGGCTGAGATGGCTGAAACGGTGAAGGTGTAGTTTCCAGGTGCGGCTGTTCCTGAACCCGTTGCCCCCGTCCAATTGAACGTGTGCATGCCCGGTGTGTTGGGCTGCGCAATGGTAGCGACTACTGCGCCCTGTGGGTTACGAACTTCAATATTGACGTTAGAAACGCCTTCCGGCACTTCAAATCCGCCACGCGCGGCGCTTTGGCCGTCGAGCGTCAATGTGTTACCGTCGAGCATTACATCCTTGCCGGTAAGCGCCCCGGCCTGCATGACCTGAATCTGATTGAGCATCGTGCCCATGGTGCCGTTGAGTTTTTCGATCCCCTGTACCGTGCTGATTTGCGCCATCTGGCTCGTGACTTGGGCGTTATCAAGTGGGTTAAGCGGATCTTGATTCTTGAGCTGCGCAACCAGCAGCGTCAAGAAACGATCACTTGAAGTACCCGCTTTGGACGTACTAGCGGTAATACCCGCAGATGTACTCGAAAAATTGGAAATTCCACCAAGATCAAACGACATTCGGATTTTCCTTAGCTACCCATGGCAATGGTTTTTGCCAGAAGGCTTTTGGTCGTATTCATGACTTCGATGTTGTTTTGATACGCCCGCGAAGCCTCAATCATGTTGACCATTTCATCGATGACGTTTACATTTGGCATAGTGATGTTGCCGCTTTCATCCGCCAGTGGATTTTTTGGGTCGTAAATCTTGCGGCCCTCGGCTTCACTCTCGTTAACACCTGCCACTCTTACACCGGCAGAGGCTTGATCGTTGAAGTCGGCGAGCTGGGTTTGGAAAACGACCTGACGCGCCTTGTAGGCTTTTCCGTCGGGACCAGCGATACTGTCGGCGTTTGCGAGGTTGGAAGCGATGACATTCAGCCGCACGTTTTGCGCAGCAATCGCGGAACCCGAGACACCAAAAACTTTAAATAGAGACATAATTTTTACCTCACCTGTTTTGCTATAGCGTCATTGACGCTTACTGCCCATTGACGGCCATCCCCATTGTCTTGATCTGCCCGTTTAAGAACCGAAGCGCTGCTTCATAACGAACAGCGTTTTCCGCAAAATTTGCCGTCTCACGATGCACGTCAACCGTATTGCCATCAAAAGCTCCCTGTATTGGCATGCTGTACTTGAGCTGGGTACCCTTTCCAACAAACGAAGAGGTGGAAAGAGTTGTATTCGAAAGGTGGCGCGGGTTGGTTATTGCTAAAGAACCGGTGGAGTCGGCCGAAAATGCGGAAACAGATGTAGTGGTTTCACGCCTCACATTGCTGAGTGCTTCTCGAAAGTTGAAGTCGCGAGCTTGAAAGCCGGGAGTGTCCGCATTGGCGATGTTCGAGGCAATAACCCGCTGGCGCTCGCTACGCAGCTTAAGCGCGTCCGCGTTGAAATCAAACTGTGAGGTAATCCGGTTCAACATCCTTAGCTCCTTCTATTTCGTTACTAACATCTCTGCCAACATCGTTCGGTCGGGCAGACACGCAAACTGGTACGAGTCACGCTGATTATGAGGAGCTGCCAAATCGCAGAACGGTCAAAAAGAGGCGGGATTGGCCTGTTATTCGGCACTTAGCCATTGCCGAGGCAGGCATAGACTGCTTTATCTTTAAAAGGCAGGGGAAGCTGTATGAAGACGATTGCAGGCACTACTGGAAAGCCTCTTTTGAGCGCAGTATCGCTACTTAACTTATTGATCGCGTTGGCTTTTGTTTCAGCGAGCAGCACCTGTGGCGCGAATGGGGCGACATCCCGGTCAGCAGACCAGTCCATTGAGACCCAGATACAGCGTTTCATCGAGGAACAAACCAGCCAGATTCTCGGGCGTATCGAGGTCGATGTCGGTCAGCTCGATCCCCGCCTTAACTTAGCGCCGTGCGGGCGCACCGAAGCCTATCTCACGGCTGGTACGCGACTATGGGGTAAAAGCAAGGTTGGCTTGCGTTGTGTGTCTGGCGCGTTCTGGAGCGTATCGATCCCGGTGCAAGTCCGGGTGTTCGGCTCAGCTTTAGTCACCACTCGCAGCATCGAGGCGGGTCAACGCATTCAGCATGACGACCTGCGTGAACAAGAGCTTGAGCTCACGAACGAGCCTGGGCGACCGGTTCAGGACTTGGCCAGCATTGAAAACAAGATCCTTTCCCGTAGTATCGCCAGCGGCGTGATTGTGCGTGAGGATTGGTTGCGCGCCATGCCGGTCGTCCAAAGCGGCGATCAAGTCCGGGTTCACGCGACCGGAACCGGGTTCAGCATTACCTCTGAAGGATTTGCCCTCAATTCGGCGACCGCAGGGCAACAAGTTAAGGTGCGCGTGGAGAGCGGCCGTGTGGTCACCGGTATCGCCCGCCCCGGCCGAATTGCTGAAATACACCTTTAAAATGCCACGTAGAGATGTTTCTCAAAAACCCTAAAGTTTGTTTTAGATGTGCCGAAAATAATTCGGGAGTGCGTCCATGCGGCGCATATTTATCAGGAGTAACAAATGTCGATCTCCAAGCTCAACGGACTAGCACCCACTACGCTTTTCGATAAAGCATCCAAAGCTGCGCTCGAAAAGGGTAAGGCCGCGCCTCAGGAATCCAACGTTGCCAGCGAGAGCGCAGTCAAACTGTCCCCCCTCTCCGAGCAACTTAAGGCGCTATCAAAGGACTACGCCGCCACTACCGCATTCGACGGAAAACGCGTCGAAGCCTTAAAAGCCGCACTAGACAACGGCACATTTAGGGTTAACGCGGAGGCGGTTGCCGACAAACTCATTGCCGAGGCCAAACAGCTCGCCTCGATGAAGCCCAGCTAGGATTACCATGGATCAGCCCTCTAACAAGCACGGGAAGCCGCTTCGCGATCTGCTCAAGGTTGAATACCACATCCTCTGCCAGTACGTGGCTCTCGCGGAGCAAGAAAACAACGCGCTCGCGGAGTCCGACCCGGATACCATTACGGATTTGGCTGGCCAAAAGCAATTCATGTTGCAGGAACTGACGCGTGCGCGAAGTGCAACCAAGCGGGAGCTCGGTGAACCCATTTCCGCCGCCAAACTCGGCGAGCGCCTGGAAACCGCCGGTCCCGGTGCACGTGATCTATTCGAATTGATTGTTGCCAAAGCCCGCGAAGCGATCGAGATCAATCGCATTACGGCAAGGCTAGTCGCGCACCAGACGCGTCGCCTGGAGCAGCGACGCACCGTGCTTAGCGGCTCAACAATCGACACGACAGGTGGATATGGCATAACGGGCTTCAAGGACTCATCGAGCGGGCATGGAAGCATCGGCCACGCGTAATTGGCAAAGCCGATAGGTGCATCAGCAATAAAGCTCTTAACCTGAACCCGACAATGTCAGGCCTGTACTTGTAAATGGGAAAAACATGGAAGTCGCGCAACGAAGGCAGCAGCAGGAGCCACTCTCCGCAGGCTCGATGGGGACTGACCCCGAACTCGTAGCGATTCAACTCGATAGTGAGAAAATCGCCCGCGATCTGCGTCTACCCCCATGCCCGAAGATTATCGACGAATTCTCACGTTTGATGGCCGACGAATACGCCGATCTGCGAAGGATGGGGGATCTGGTCGGCAAGGATCTTGCCCTGGCCGCCAGTATCCTACGTGCCGTCAATTCGCCGTACTATGGCCTTGGCCGCGAGACAACCAACCTACAGCATGCCGTCTCAATCATTGGCCTAAAAAACACATCAAGCCTAATCGCGCGACTCATGATTCGCCAAACCTTCGCCTCAAAATCCGGTCGACTGATGCAGGAATTCTGGAACGATTCCGCAAGTCTTTGTGAGATCGCCGGTCGGGTTGCGCCAGAAGTTCGGTGCCTTGACGCAGAAGAAGTTCGAAGCTTTGTGTTGTTTCGTAATGCCGGGCAGGCGGTCATGATCAATCGTTATGAACGATACGCCCCATTTGTGGCAGCGCATCGGGGCGGGCTCGCTCTTGACATGATCGAGGCCGAGAAAGCGGAGTTTGAAAACTCTCACAACCAGATTGGTTACGTGCTGGCAAAGGATTGGTGCCTGCCAGAAACAATGGCGCTTGCAATTTACTACCACCACGATCCAAGGTATTTTGCATCTGCCCACGCGCCGGCCTCAATACCAATTAAGCGACTGATTGCTTTTGGATTCCTCGTAGACCAACTTCACGCGCTTGGCTGCGGCAACTCGGTTATCGACGGATGGGAAGAAATAGAACCCAACCTGTTAAAAGTCCTTGCGATCAAACCTGACGATATCGTCCGGCTAGCGCAGTCAATCAACTCCCTTGATTGACACGCGTGACAACCAGCAAACTGGCCAGAATGACGGCAACTATTGAAAACAGAGCGCTCCATCATGAATCCGCTGCGAGGCCGTTCATTTTTTACTATTTTTCAGTCGGGGGTGTAGCCAGATCATGCTAAAACAGATTCCCCTGGACAAGCTGCAAGCGGGTATGTACGTTGATCTGAAACGAATCAGCTGGCTTGACCATTCCTTCATTGGCAATGGATTACTCATCACAGATGATGCCACCCTGCGCAAAGTGCAGGCGGCGGGGTGGGAACAGGTCACGATCGACACGAGCCGGGGAAGAGATTTGGACGACACGTCGTCAATCATCGAAGTCCCGCCCTCCGCTCCAAGGATGAGAGAAGCAGAGTTCAACACCGGCGGCGCTCCTGTAAGCTATCAATCAGAGCTACCCATCGCAAGGAGTATTCACGAACGCGCGAGTGAGGTCATCCGCAGCCTAATGCACGAAGCAAGAGCAGGGCAGCTGGGGACCATGCAAAGCGTCGAGACGCTGGCTGACGACATGGTGAATTCCATCTTGCGCAACAGCAGTGCTTTGATTTCGCTGACGTCGCTCAAACGCCGCGACGACTACACGTTTATGCATTGTGTGAGCGTCGGCATTTTTATGATTGGCTTGGGCCGACAACTTGGCTTGGATACCGCCCAGTTACGCATGCTGGGCGCAGCCGGCTTATTGCACGACGTCGGGAAAGCGTACATTCCGTTAGACGTACTGAACAAACCCGGTTCTCTCTCCCCGTTAGAAGGGGAAATCATGCGCGCCCACCCTAGGCTGGGATACGATGCCCTTATTGAGGCTGGTTACACGGTGGAAACCGTGCTCGATGCGGTACTTCATCATCATGAAAGGCTCGACGGATCGGGATACCCTGAGGCGTTTTCCGGCAATGAAATATCGCTAATTTCCCGCATTGCAAGTGTGGCAGATGTCTATGATGCGGTCACTTCGCAGCGTGTTTATCACAGCGCAATGGCACCGACGGCGGCGCTGCGGATGATCCGCAAGCGCGCAGGCATCGACTTTGACTCAACCGTCGCTCAGGCATTGATAAAGGTCGTAGGGATTTACCCGATTGGCTCACTTGTACGACTTTCTTCCGGCCATCTGGCAGTTGTGTCAGAACAAGATGCACTGAACTCGACAAAACCCAAAGTCATGGCCTTCTATTCGCTGACGAAGGATGCTTACATCACACCACTGCCAATCGATCTTGCCGAAACCGACGACGCCATTGAATCCGACGAAGATCCCGCTGAGTGGGGTGTGGATTTGCGCCGCTACTGGCATCTTTAGCCTGGTTATCGATAGCTTTGGTCTCCTCGCCTTACGATTTCATGGCGGCGCGTCTGAAAGCGCGTGCGTAGGCGAGCGATGTTTCGCCTGACCGACCGCAACCTATCCGGCTACGCTACCCGAGACGGGGGTATGTTTGGCAGATTCATGGCAGCCCAATCTCTCGGGAGAGTGCATGCAGCCCGCGTCCACGGCAACAGAGCGAACGTCCAACTTGGTTTGCAAATCGTTCCGAGGCAACGTATCCAGAAACAGCGGGCGACCCGAGGTACATCGGGCTAGGATTGTCGGCCACCGTGTCACCACCCTTTCAGACGACCGCGCAAGCGCGCAACAGCCTGGCTGTGAAGCTGACAGACGCGTGACTCGGTCACTCCCATCACAGCCGCAATTTCTTTCATGTTGAGATCCTGCTCGTAATACAAGCCCATGAGGTTTTTCTCGCGCTCAGGCAGCGCCTCAATGGCATTCACCAGCGACAGTTTGAAGCGCTTATCTGCAAGCAGATTCGACGGATCAGACGACGAGTCGCCCGCACCTCGACTAAAAAACTCTTCACTGTCGTCGCCCACATCAGCCTCATCGTAGTTGCAAAGTTGCGCCCCTTTTGCATCCGACAACAACTCATGATACTGTGCCAACTCCATGCTCAACTCGCGAGCAATTTCAGTCTCAGTCGGCGGGCGCCCGGTCCGATGCTCAAGCGTCGTTATCGCCGATTCGATGGTCCGCTGGTTGCGCCTGACACTGCGGGGCAGCCAATCACCAGCACGCAATTCATCAAGCATCGCGCCGCGGATACGCTGGCTTGCAAACGTTTCGAACTTTGCCCCGTGGTCCTCTTCAAATCTCTCCACTGCATCCATTAGGCCGATCATGCCAGCCTGGATAAGATCGTCGACCTCCACATTTGCCGGCAGTTTTGAAAGCATCTGATGTGCCACTCGCTTCACTAGCGGTGCGTATTGAGACACATAGGTCTCACGATTGAGTGTTCCGGTTCGGGTATACATTTTTGTTGCTCTCCTATGCTTTTGCTGCAAAAAACTCGTGTAGCTGCCAGCTCGCGATGTCTACTGCAGTTCGCGAAAATGCCACCTTCGCAGTGCTGTTACCGCTAGCACTTCCAGATTGGAAGACGTGACCAAGCGACGAGCCCGCGCGGCGCAGTGCAGAATCGCGGGGGACGATGCCGGCTAAGGATAGATGCGCGTTAAAGAATCGCTTTGCCGCATCCGCCAACCTCGCATAACCGTCATTGGCCCGCGTGGGGTCTTGCACGTCGTTAAAGAGAATTTGAAATTTTTGAAAGCCACTCATTTCCGAAAGCTTCTTCAAAAACGCATAGGTGGCCTTGATTGAATCGGCCTCGTCATTGAGCACAAACAGCACGTCGCTTGACGGGCCGAGGAGCTGTGAAACCGTATCAGGCGGTGCGGCGAGCACGACTAGATCAAATGGCGTAGGTAAAGTCGCAAAGGCACCGAAAAGATCGCCAGCCAAAGACCCCGACTGACTAAACTCATCCAGCCCTTTCGCCGCAGGTAGAACGGAAAAAGTGTCCGCCAACTGAATCGTTTCTGCAAACGTCCGTTCTCCAGTCAGAATATGCAATAGGTCATACCTCGCTTTGAGCCCGAGCGATGGCGCAATCATCGCCCTCCCAGCATCGATGACCACGACACGTAACCCGGTCGCAGATAATGCTGCGGCAAGGTTCACCACACAGGTCGTATGTCCAACCCCGCGCGCAGCAAATGTCACGGGCAACACCCGTAAGGCCTTGCGCGTCAGCGCCCGTAGACCCGCAGCTTGGTCGTGCAACGACGCTTCGACAACCGTGTCAAACACCTGTTGCTCCAGCGGCAACTGGACGCGATTGCACCGCAACAATGCGTATCTCGTCGTCGTCCATTCGGAATACCGGTGATGAAACAACCTTCATTGCGCGATCAACCAACAATGTACTGTTTGCGGCATGTATGTCCTCCGGAACACGTTGGCCATTGGCGACACTATCCAGTAGCAACTTGTGCCGGACACAAACATCGACAACGCCGGCGAGTTTTACCGCTTCATCAATTTTGGTGATGATGGTACGTGTACAGCGAGGTCCGCGCCAAGTCGAAACCACATCCTCAAGTGTTTCCAACTGAGAAGACGCGTTCAGAACAAGCACGCGCTCAATACCCGCGCCCATGAGCATTGATAGGTGCTCATTGAGAAGCGGGTCCCGCTGGGGGACACCGATAGTGTCAATCAATACTAGGTGTTTGGTGCGCATGCCATTTAACAAATCAGTCAAGGTCTCGGCATCATGGGCGACGTGCACAGGGCATCCCAACATCCGGCCAAAACTGCGCAATTGCTCATGGGCACCGACGCGATAATGATCGACCGTAATGAGGCCCACATTTTTTGCACCGAACTTCACGACTGCACGCGCTGCGAGTTTTGCGGTGGTGGTGGTTTTCCCGACGCCGGTCGGCCCTACCAAGGCAAAAATGCCGCCTCGATCAACCATACTTTCACCTGCGCGACAAACGCGTAGATTCTGATTCAGCGCTTGACTCACCCATTCAGCAGCGATCACATCGTCAGCTGCGCTAGGCAGTTTTTCGATCAAGGGGCGCACCAACGCGGGTGAAAAACCTGCATGGAGGAGTTTGGCCAAGGCCTTCGATTGCACCGGGCTACGCCGAGTATTGTCCGACCACGCAATTTGAGAAAGCTGATCCTGAAGCAACCCCTTCATGGAGCGTATCTCAGCCATCAAGTCAGGACTGCGTAAATTGGTCTGGCCGGTCACCATTTCGAGCGCTGTATCAACCTCTCCACACAACGCTCCGGCAACGCTCGCGCGCTCGACTGGTACCTGCCTAGGCGAAGGCCCCATCACGGTAGACACTGAAGGCGTAGAAGTGCGCTTATCCAGCGGAGGTTTTGCCGACCCGTGGCGATTTGCGGCCCACGCATCTGCGTACTGAACGCTTGTATCAAACGGGGATGGAGCGGGGTTGTCCATTTGTGCGGAGAATACTGATTCATACTCAGCTGCAGCTCTAGCGATCGGCGCACGCAAATGGTTGTAGCCGCTATTTGTGGTTGAATTTATGGTTGGTACAGGCTTGTCGGCTGTTCGTTTAGCGCGGCGCAGATAGTTTTCAAAACTTTCTGGTTGCGACGGCTCGCTTGACATCTGCGGTCTGTCCAATGTACGGCGCTCAGCTTGTGTATCTACCGACTCCACAAGGTCGTCGATTGCATTTCCCGCCATGGCGAGAACTTCGACACCACTGCCGTTTGTCCGATTCGAGATAATGACTGCGTCATCGCCGAGTACCGAGCGCACCTCCTTTAAAACAGCGCGGGAGGATTTACCAAAAAATTTTTGAACACTCATTAGTTCGCTCCTAGAACAGACTCAACGCGGATGGTGCTAGTGTCTGGAATTTCTGTATGTGAGATCACACGAAGGCGTGGCGCAACCCGCTTTAACAGCCTTGCAAGAGGTGTTCGTAGGCGGTCCGGCACTAGCAGAACGGGCGGCAGGCCCGCGTTTTCCTGCTGATCAGACAATTCTGTCGCGCGTTGGAAAATCATCTCCGCTAGCCCGGGTTCGAGTACAAACTCTGCATCGCCGCCGCTGACGGCATTCAACAACATGCGCTCAATGTCGGGGTTAAGTGCGATGACCCTCAGCTCATCTGTGCGACCATAGATTTGCTGGACAATCGACTGGCCCAGTGCGATACGGCATGCTGCAACCAGGTCGGCGGGATCTTGGGTTCGCGGCGCAACTGCCGCCAATACTTCAATGATGGTGCGAAGATCACGAATATGAATCGCTTCTGCAAGCAGCGACTGCAACACCTTTTGGAACACCGCAACCGAAACCAGTTTAGGTACAACATCGTCAATGAGCTTTGGCAGAACCTTTGAGAAGTGTTCGATTAAGGCCATCGTCTCTACACGACCAAGAAGCTGGGCTGCCTGTGAATGCAAGACTTGTGACAAGTGTGTTGCAATCACAGTGCTCGCATCTACTACGGTATAACCGGATAACTGGGCGCTCTCGCGGTTTTTAGTTTCGATCCATATCGCCGGAAGGCCGAACGCTGGATCCTTCGCGGCAGTCCCCTCGATGACAGCCGTCGCATGACCCGGGTTGATTGCCATATGCATCCCCGGGTACACGTCTCCCTCTCCCATCACAACACCTTTGACCGTGATGCGATACATCGATGGCTTCATTTCTAGGTTATCTTTGATGTGAACTTGGGGTGGCAAAAATCCAACGTCTTGCGCAAATTTTTTGCGAATCGCTTTGATGCGCTTGAGCAGCTCTCCGTCCTGACCTTTATCGACTAGCGAAATAAGGCGGTATCCGACTTCCAACCCAAGCTGGTCAACCGGCTGTAGATCCTCCCAGCTGGCTTCTTGATTGTGCCCAGGCGACAATGTTGGGTCTTCAACCGGTACGCTTGCCATAGCCACTTTTTCATTTGCAAGCTTCTGCATATACCACGCCGCGTAGCCACAACAAGCCGCAATGAGAAGAAATACGAGATGCGGCATACCGGGGATGATGCCTAATAGCGCCATGACTCCAGCACTAATTGCAAGTGCCTTCGGAATAGAGAATACTTGGCGGATCATCTGCCCGCCTACATCCTCACCGTCATCCCCCCCGACGCGAGTGACAATCAATCCGGCTGCTATCGAGATGATCATTGCCGGTACCGAAGCCACCAGCGCGTCACCGATTGCCAGCAACACATAAACTTCTGCCGCCTTGGATACGGCCAGACCATGCCAGCCCATGCCGATAACCATGCCGCCAATGAGGGTGATAAAGAGGATCAAGATACCGGCGATCGCATCTCCACGAATGTACTTGGACGCGCCATCCATCGCGCCGTAGAAATCCGCCTCATCGGAAACTTCGCGACGGCGCTCGCGGGCTTGGTTCTGATCAATCACGCCGGCGTTTAAGTCAGCATCGATTGCCATTTGTTTGCCGGGCAGCGCGTCAAGGGTAAATCTTGCTGATACTTCTGCGATACGACCAGCACCCTTGGTGATCACGATAAAGTTAATCACCATTAGAATGGCGAACAAAATGATGCCCACGGCGAAATTTCCGCCGATCATAACGTGGCCGAATGACTCAATAACTTTGCCTGCTGCATCAGGGCCAGTGTGTCCATTCGACAGCACAATCCTGGTCGAAGCGACGTTCAGCGACAAACGCATTAATGTCGTCAGTAACAAAACAATCGGGAAGACTGAAAAGTCCAGCGCTTTTTTTGTGTATGCGGCGACCATTAACACAACGATGGAAAGCGCAATATTGAAAGTAAACAAAACATCCAGAAGGATCGCTGGCAACGGCAGCATCATCATTGCCAGAATGGCCAACACGAAGGCAGGAATTGCTAATGCCTGCACAGGCATACCCTCAAAGCCTAGCTTGGCCAACGATGATCTAAACGCCAGCATCATTTGGTGGCCTCATTCGGGTCCATACCGGGGGGGACATCGATCTCTGTAGGCGCTTCGGGTTCAACGCCAAGCTCAAGGCGTGCACGGCGTAGCTGGAAAACGTAGGCGAGTACTTGTGCCACCGCTTGATAAAGTGCGGCTGGAATTTCCTGCTCGATCTCGGTATGGCGATAAAGCGCACGCGCCAGTGGCGGCGCTTCAAGCAGGGGCACTCTATTTTCTGCGGCGGTTTCGCGTATGCGTTGCGCGATCAGGTCGGCGCCCTTCGCCACTACCCGTGGAGCGCCGAAAGCATTCTCCGGATAACTTAACGCAACTGCGTAGTGGGTCGGATTGGTGATCACAACATCTGCGGTAGCGACGTTATCCATCATCCGGCTCATGGCAACGCGGCGCTGCTGGCCACGAATTTTCGCCTTCAGATGGGGATCACCGTCGCTCTCCTTCATCTCCTGCTTCTGATCCTCCGCTGACATCCTCAAGCGAGAGGAGTATCGCCAGCTCTGCAAGGGCACATCCACGGCCGCAATAACGCAAACAATGGCGATCAACCATGAAGCTGACGTCAGAACCATTGATCCGGCAGTAGACAATGCCGCCCGAATCGGCATGGCCGCCAAGTCCGCAGTACCTTCCCGATTGACCCACACGACAAGTGCCAGTACACACGCCAGTGCAAGCACGAATCCGGTCAATTTGCAGCTTTCGGCTAATCCCTGCTTGGATAGAATGCGACCAAAACCAGTGATCGGATCTATCCGGGAACCCTGCGGCTGGATGGCCTGCAAGGAATAGTTCCAGCCGCCCACGGCAACGCAGCCTAGGACACTAGCGACCACAAGTAGGAATAACAGCGGTACGGAAAGAAGTAGCGCATTGCTCGACAGGCGGGCGGCTTGTGCAGACATCTTCTCGATATCACGAGCCGCGCTCGGATCAATGGTCAGCCCCTGCGAGACCAAGCTGGCCAACTGCGTGAACAACTCCCCGCCAGTCGTTGCAAACAGCACAAATGCGCCTCCCAACAGCAAGAGGCTGGCGAGGTCACGCGACCGCGGGACCTGGCCTTCCTCGCGCGCCTTTTTGATTTTTTGCTCACTCGCAGGTAGGTGTTTGTCCTGCTGATCATGATCTTCTGATGACATATGTCGACACGGTTAGGGCTTGTCGAACATTATGAAAACCAGCGAATTGTGAAAAGCCTCGAAAACGAGGCTTTTCGCCCCCTATTTCGTCGGATGTGCACAGCCTAGCCTCGCGCACTGGTGGCGGGGTGTTAAGCCACTGTTGGATATACGCCGAAGCCGAACGGTTTACCCGCCAATTACGGGCCGGGCCAGCCTAGATAGTTCACGGGTCGCTTGCTACTTCGGGGCGTGTTACCTCTCAACGATCAGCAAACCAAATCGGATGACTCCTCGTTTGCGGCGAATGCAAGTTGCACTTTCGCTCTCGGGCGACTGAATGGCACCGTGTTTGTCAACCACGGGCCCTCCTCCCGCACGCATTTGGCACGCATTTGGCAAACACGGCTTGCTATGCCGTGGGCGGTCAAGCGAAAACTCGCTCGCCTGCTCCCCGCCTTAAAACGCGCCCCACAATATGTTCAGTCTAGAAGCCTAAAGATTCCAGCAGATCATCAACTTGCGCTTGGTTGGTGACGACATCATTGCGGCCTTGGGCATCGACCACTGGCCCGCTAAGCCCGGCACTTTCGACGAATGGCCGTTTTTCCGGGGGAGTCGCCTCGAGCAACAGTGTGACGAGCTGCTCTTCGAGATTCGACGCAACGCTGACAATCTTGCGTATCACCTGGCCAGTAAGGTCATGAAAATCCTGGGCGAGCATGATCTCTGTCATATACGCACGTTGGCGTTCGCTGGAGGCGCTGTAGCCGTCAAGGAAGGTACTAAGTTCGTTCGCCAATGGGGACTCTGGTGCTCCCGTCTGCGACAACAATGCGCGCAGCTTCTCGACCGACTTGTCTACCTGATCCTGCTCACCTTGGATTGCGTCGACCGTGTTCAATACTTTTTCAGCAGCATCCCCAGTCAGCCGGGCAATATAATCGAGCCGAGTCCGGGCATCTGGCAAGGAATTAACCGCATTTTCGATCTGTTTATCGTAGCCTAGTTCTTGCAGTGCGTTATGCAATTTACGTGTGATGCTGCCAATGCGCTGGAAAACGTCGAATGGCTCTTGTACCGAAACGGCAGTTGCGGAGGGCTTCATAGAAATTACTGTTGCAGCCACTGGCTGTATCGGTGCACTGGGCGAGCTAGCCGTATGTTCAAACAGAGCGTCTAGATCGTCAGTTCTTTGTGGATCGAGTTGCATTTTATCCCCCTAGGCTGCTTGCGCAGTTTGTGAACGTTGTACGATTTTTTGCAATTTTTCTTCTAGAGTTGCCTTGGTAAATGGCTTTACTATGTAGCCGGCGGCACCTCCCTGAGCTGCGGAGACGATGTCTTCCTTCTTTGCCTCAGCAGTTACCATCAAAACCGGAAGATGTTTGAGGGCAGGCTCTGCCTTAATCGCCGCCAGTAGCTCAAATCCGTTCATGTTCGGCATATTTATGTCGGATACGACAAAGTCAAAGCCTCCCCCCTTTAGTTTAGCCAATGCCGCAGCACCATCCTCTGCCTCGTCGGCATTCGTGTATCCAATTTCCTTAAGCAAGTTCCGAACGATCCGCCGCATTGTCGAAAAGTCATCGACAATCAAGAACTTCATATCTACGGATTGACTCATGATTTCTCCTTTAACTATTTCTAAATGCTATGTCGGTCAAAACGACAATTACTTTAGGGTTGGAACCGGTGCGGGATCACCCGGTGAGGCGCGTAAAACTCCGCCCTTGGCTTTCGAAGAACTTGCATCGGCGTCCGCAACAACCTGCGGTTGCGCCGAGCGGTCCAGCGCGTCCCGAACGTCGTCCATATCGCTTGCATCCTTGGTTTCGGACCCATTCAGCAACCTGTTTTCTGCCTCTTTATTCATCACGATGATACTGATTCGACGGTTGGTCGGCGACGCAGCATCCTCTGCGTTAATTGGTACGCTTGCGGCGAGTCCGATCACGCGAAAAATTCGCTCCTCAGACAGGCCGCCGGCCAGCAGCTCGCGTCTGGAGGCGTTTGCGCGATCAGCCGACAACTCCCAATTCGAATAGCCGCGTTGCGCGTTGGGGAAAGACTTGCTGTCTGTGTGCCCTGAGAGAGTTACGCGTGCGTCCATTTCCTGTAATAGGCGTCCGATGTTTTGCAGCAAATCGCGCATGTAAGGTTTAACAATTGCGGATCCAGAATCGAACATCGGGCGGTTTTGCTCATCAACAATCTGGATACGCAACCCATCAGGGGTTAGGTCCAGTTTCACTTGGTGTGCAAACTCCGCCAACTTAGGCGTAGAAGCAATTGCTGCCTCAACCTTCGCCTTTAATGCCGTGAGACGTTGGGCTTCGATTCGTTGAGCCTCCATCCGTGCGGCACGTGTCGCCCGCTTCTGTTGAACTGATACCGAATCACTATTTCTTACCTGCCCCTCGCGCCGACTGATATCGGTACCACCACCTTGGATCAAGGATGACGCATCGCCCGCGCCGCGACCGCCAGGCATGGACACCTTGAGCGGCGCGTTGAAATAGTCTGAGATACCCTTGAGGTCTCCCTGCGACGTCGACCCCAACAACCACATCAATAGAAAAAACGCCATCATGGCTGTCACAAAATCTGCATATGCAATTTTCCACGCACCACCGTGATGCGCGTGATGCCCTTTCTTAATACGTTTGATAACAATAATGGGTTGTTTTGCGTCCTTCGAAGCCATGGCTATTTCTTCTTCACATGGGCTTCAAGTTCGACAAAAGTTGGGCGCTCGGTTGAATACAGCACTTTGCGTCCAAACTCGATAGCCAGTTGCGGCGCGTATCCCTGCAAACTGGCAAGGAGCGTGACCTTGACGCACTGGAGTTCTTTTGTGCCCTCCTCAAGTTTTTGTTCGAGTAAACCCGACAGCGGGCCAACAAAACCATAAGCCAGCAAGATACCCACAAAAGTTCCAACCAACGCCGCACCGATCTTGCCACCAAGGATCGCAGGCGGTTCGCCTACCGAACCCATCACGTTCACCACACCCATCACCGCCGCGACAATGCCAAAGGCGGGCAGGCCGTCCGCAACTTTCTGAATTGCCGAGGGCGGAATTGCGCCTTCGTGGTGATGCGTCTCAATCTCTTGATCCATCAATGTTTCAATCTCAATAGGATTCATGTTGCCGCTAACCATCAATCGGAGGTAGTCGGTGATGAATTCGACCAAGTGATGGTCAACCGAAATTTCTGGATACTTGGTAAAGATGGGACTCTGGTCGGGCGACTCGACATCGCCCTCGATGGACATCATGCCTTCCTTACGGATCTTTGATAGAAGGTCATACAAGAGCGCCATCAACGCCAAGTAACGGAGTTTTGTGTACTTGGATCCTTTGAGTACTGACGGCAAGGCACCGAATGTTGATTTAAGGACTTTGCCATTGTTACCGACAATGAAGGCACCCATCGCGGCACCGCCGATGATGACCAGTTCGAATGGCTGCCAAAGCGCCTTGACACTACCGCCATGCGCAACAAAGCCACCGATAACGGAGCCCACAACTACAATGTATCCAATGATGACGAGCATGAGCGCCTTTGAACTTTCGGTGACCAAATTGTGCCCGCCAGCGAGCACACATAACGGACTGAGTGTTGATAATTTCGGCCACTGTGAGTTCGACTTGAGTGGAAACCAAAAAAAAACCGGGCAGGAGCCCGGTTTGTATGATCAGTCATGCTCGTTTTGCACTTAATGTATTCGTCATTAAGGCAGACCTCCCTATGCCGACGGGCCTACTTAAGAGACCTACCGACCAGACGTCTTCAAAACTCGCGGTACTTAGGCATCCATATCTGCAGATTCTTTTTTGCGAGAGACTTTTCCAGCCCGTGGCGGAGGAGCGCATAGACCACAAACATAATCATCATCAATTTCAAACGAGTGATTTACAAATGCACCCGTACACTTCTTGCAGGTACTCAACGTCACCATCCCGGCGTCGGTGAATTTCACCAGGCGCCATGCTCGAGTAATCGAAACGATCGGCTCCATGCCAAGGGACTTGACCTGCTCGACATACAGCTCATAGGCCTTGATAATGGCGTCGATCTCATCAATTTCGCAGCTTTTTGAGAGATTCTCGTAGATGTTCATAAACAACGACGAATGCATGTTTGGTTGCCAAGACATGAACCAGTCTGTCGAAAACGGAAGCATTCCTTTAGAGGGGCTTTTCCCGGTTACTTCCTTATAGAGCTTCAGCAGACGCTCATAAGAAAGTTTTGTTTCAGACTCTAGCACCTGGAGTCTGGCCCCGAGCTTGATCAAATCAATCGCGAGCGATATGTCGCGATTTTCGCCAATGACGGACTTCTTGCTCATTATGCAGCCATCCGATGAGAGTCCGCGATCTTCCCAGCCATTAAAATACCGGCATGAATTCCACTTACGTTCGGAGCGTCGTTTGTAACTTTACGCCTGCTGTGCGAGGTAAGCAGATTCCAAACCACATCATCGTCAAAGCGGAAGCGGCACATCAACATATTGCTGGCGGCGATTTTCAACACTTGACTAGGAGTAAGCTGCGCCATCATCTCTGCAGTCTCTTCGGATAATCCCAAACGGTACATCGCCTGCTCCTTGTCTTCGCGGAGCATGTGCTGCGCGAGCATCAGGTAGGACATATTGGTTTCTTGAATCTCTTGCATCAATTGCTGATTGGTAATCATGATGGGTCCCTTATATCGCAGATGAGTGGGCTATTTTCAAGCCAACGATTTGAAGAAAGTTATTAAGCTACTCGCTTGAAACGTATTCTGCATATTCGACGATCATCCTCATATCGGCCATTTACTAGACAATGCGTCAGCCTCACCGCTCAGCAACAAGTAGGAAATCCACTTACAACTTGTAGGCGCGCGAAAACTACGCTAAATATCACGAAACGCGACAAAAACTAATGCGAATGATGTGGCCGGTGTTTGTCAAGAAAGTTGTCCGCTTTTCTAAACGGCTACCGCCACGCTTTCTGGCGACCTCAGATGCTCCTGCGGCGGGTTGAGCCACACCTCTTTGATGCGATCCCAGTTGCGCGTCTGCCTTGACTTCCATCGGCCTGGCTTGCCGCACTTGGCCGCTTCATAAACTTCTTTGCGCTTTCGCAAAATCCCTTTGTCTTGGCCCGCATGTC
>JADCIX010000022.1 GCA_020247545.1 Rhodocyclaceae bacterium
AACCGTAACCCTGTCGCTCGCCTGCGCCAGTTCGCCTTGCTCGCATCCCCGCAACGCGGGGCCCCTGCTCGGTGGCTCACTTGCGCTCGCTTCGTTTGATTTTCGTCATGCAACCGTAACCCTGTCGCTCGCCTGCGCCAGTTCGCCTTGCTCGCATCCCCGCAACGCGGGGCCCCTGCTCGGTGGCTCACTTGCGCACCCCAAACACGTGCCAGCTGGCTTTGCGGCCATAGTCTTCTACGTCCTCTTTTTGCTTGCCGAAGATCGTCTCATCGACGACCGCCTGCGCACCAGAGACGAACATTTTTTCGCGTTGAAATCCAGCCGCTTCCATCATGGCTTCCAAATCCATTTCGTGCATCCGGGTCCAGAAGGGTTCGTTATTGTAAAGCGCGTCCCAGTCGCGCATGAACTGTTCAAACGGCGGCAGCCCTTCAAATTGAGGCTGCTCCAAATGCAAGCAGAGCCCACCAGGACGCAGTAGGCGATGCGTTTCGTTGATGATGCGTTTGATCGCGGTATTTGAGGTCTCGTGCAAGAACATCGTGGTAAAGACCAAATCAAAACTCCCATCCGGTTCCGGCACCTGCTCGGCGTTTGCCTGGATAAAGGTAATGTTGTTAACGTCTAGCGATTTGGCTCTTGCATGGGCAAACCTTAGCAGAGGTGCCGCCACATCAATGGCGATGACTTCAGCGTCAGGAAACGCCTGTGCCACCGGCAGCAGGCTATGTCCCATGCCACAGCCCAAGTCAAGAATACGTTTGGGCTTTAGCTCAGGCGCGTTTTTCTTGAGCCATCCGGCCAGCGCGTGCCCTGCACCGTCGTTTAAGCGTCCGAGCCCGCCAGCGGTGGTGGCAAAAATGCCGACATCGTAGTTCGCCGCCGCCGATACATCGTCGGGAGCCAATTCGTCGATGTAGCCACCGGGCATGCAGTGAAAATCCACCTTAGCGATGTACGGCGGCACCACAAATTTCGGGTCGAGTTTAAGTTTTGGTGAGCCGGCGTTGAGTGCTGCCGCACGTTGATTGAGATCGGCGATCTGCCGAAGTACCACTTCGCGACCATTTTGTTGACGCAACTCCATTGACGAGCGCCGCAGCGCACTCCAAGTCTGAAAGTAACTGTTTTTCAACATGGCACGCCGTACTTCATGCCGGTCTTTTGGTGCGCGTCCGTGCTCCTTTTCAAATTCCGGTTTGACCCTGAGCTCATAGGCGCGAGCGTTAGCGGGGACGACGTTGGTCGCCAGATGGGTGTTGAGTTGTGCCAAGAAGTTAAACCGCGCACGATCATCGTGATTGGTGACGGGTGATAGCCCGTGTTTACCAACCAGAGAATAAGGTGGGGGGGAGGGCCAGCTACTCATATTGATTCTCCTGCGGAACATTACGTGATGTGGATGAGACCAACACGCGCACGATATGCCAAAGGCTAAGTGACGGGTTGTGTTACATCAAGACTTGGATTGCTTTAAAGACATCGAGTACACAAAATCCGAACCCGGATGCAGGTTCACAGCGGCAACGATCAGCTTACCGGAGGGATCGAAGTACCGTCGTGCGATACGTAGGCATACACTTGATTTTGGTACGCCCAGTTCTAGCGCGTTTTCTGTGGGCAATGGTGCGGCGTTGATATCTTGCTCAACCATGCCTATATGGCCAATCTCTAATTCTTCGACAAGCGCGTAAACCGCTCCGCTGACTTCCATCAGACGTCTCGAGAGTGGATCTTTGCTGCCGATGCGGTAGATGTCGGACACACAAAACGGTGCCTCGCCCTTTTGCGTGCTGCGCAAGCCATGCAAATGAATACACTCGCTACCCACTTCACAGCCAAGCAATTCGGCGAGCTCATCGTCGGCCATGACAATCTCGGTGTGTTTGATGGTCAGACGCGTGTTGGCACCATACTGCAGCAGGTCCTGTACGGAGCTGATGCTATGGTTAAAGCGCTGTCGCGAGTTCGCGATCACCAATGTGCCCGAGCCCTGCTTACGTTCGATCATCCGATCATGGATCAATACGCGTAACGCTTCCCTAGCGGTGTGGCGTGAGATCTCGTAGGCGGCACACAGCTGTAGTTCGGTAGGCAGCAGCGTACCGACTTGGTGACGCCCTTTTTCAATGTCCCGGCGGAGCTGGTCGGCGACAGTTTGATAGCGGGGTTTTGACATTGAATGGGTGATTACAAAGGCAAAGGATACGATGGCTTAAACTGCGGGCACAAAAATCACCATCGACCGCAGTTCGACGGTCTCAAAATGTCCGGACAACTTTATTATGCGCTTATAATGAAAATATGTCCGGACAAATTTATCTGAACCGCGCCGCAAAAGCCAGCGCCAATGCATCTGCAGGCACCGGCCCGAGCGCGAGTGTTTTGGAGACATTAGCCACGCGCCTGGCGGCACCGGTTGATGATGCCACGCTCAGCCGCGCAACGCGACATGTGCTGGACTGGTTGGCCTCGGCGCAGCTCGGCATGGTCCAGTCCTCCGCAGAGGGATTTGTCACGCTCGCGGCTGAATCCGAACCAGGGCGGTGTCGCACGGTGGCGGGTAAATCCGCCGATTGGTGGCACGCTCTGCAAGTAAATGCCGCGTTGGGTAACATCATGGAGATGGACGACCTACATCGGACGTCGATCCTCCATCCGGGTCCGGTGATTGTGCCTGCCGCGATTGCAATTGCAGAGAAAGTTGGCGCGTCCGGCGCTGAGTTACTGGACGCCATTGTCCGTGGCTATGAAGCGACGATTCGTATCGGCCGCGCACTGGGAACGTCGCACTACAAGTATTTTCATAACACCAGCAGTTGTGGCAGCTTTGGTGCCGCGGCCGCTGCAGCTTCATTGCTCAAGCTCGATCATGCCAAAACTGTGTCTGCACTGGCTAATGCCGGCAGCCGTACGGGTGGTCTGTGGCAGATGCGGCACGAAGCTTGTGAGACCAAATCGTTGCACAATGCGATGGCGGCGCAGACAGGGGTGCAAAGTGCGCTGCTCGCGGCAAACGGTGTGCGCGGCCCGACACAATTGCTCGAAGGCCCGCAGGGGCTGTTTGCGGCAACTACTGATCACGCCGATCCGCAGGCGGTAGTCGCGCAAATGGGGCGAGGGGATGGTTGGCTGATTCATGATGTGAGTTTCAAGCCCTGGCCGGCTTGTCGTCATGCCCATCCCGTCATTGACGCGGCATTGGCGCTCGCCAAGACCATGGCGACAAGAAGTGTAGGGCAGGCGGCTGACATCCGCGCGATTGAGGTTGCGACCTACAAGAGCGCCATCGATTTTTGCAACAAGCCGGACCCGACGACGGAGGCCGAAGCGAAGTTTAGTTTGCAGCATTCGGTAGCGATCACGCTCCTGCGCGGCTTGGCGGGTGAGCTACCGCAACTCATCGACTTTGCGGTTTCAAATTTGGCTGATCCAAATGTCGTGGCGTTACGCGAGCGGGTGAGTGTGGGTGAAGATGCCGGCCTAACCAGCGCTTTCCCTAATCACTACGCCGCGCGATTGAAAGTCACGATGAGCAATGGTGATGTCCTCAACCACTTACAAGAAGACGCGTGGGGCGACCCCGAGTTGCCGCTTTCGCAAGAAGGTCTACAGGCAAAGTTCTTCATGTTGTTTGATGCCGCCGGTGTTGAGCGCGCGGTTACCCAAGCTTTGCTGGCGGCAACGCTGGCGTTGCCGATGTCCACAACAGTCTCCGACTGGACTGCGCTGTGGCCCAACGTCGTTTCTCAAAATTCAGCGCAGCATACATGACCACGGCGATACACAAACCGGCGGCCGCCGATCACGTCGGGTTAATCGTGCAGCATGTATTGATGCACGCGGACCCGAGCAGCGTACCGCTCGTTGCACGCAACGCCGCAAAAATATTTATGCTCGACAGTATTGGTGTCGCGCTTGCCGGTGCTTCAGTCGCAGAATCTTCGCTGGTTCGCCGCGCCGCATTGACGTGGGGAAAAAGCGGTGGACTCGATTGTGATGCGAGCGTTTGGGGCAGCCGTGAAAAACTGCCGGCACCCTCAGCCGCAATGGTGAACGCGTTTCATATCCACAATCAGGAATTCGATTGTGTGCATGAAAAAGCGGTGGTGCACCCAATGGCGGTGATCCTCGCGGCGTTGATGGCGTATGCAGAACGTAATGGCCAAGTTTCGGGCGAAAAATTCTTAGCCGCACTTGCCATCGCCGTCGATGTTGCAACCGTGATCGGCATGACCGCCACCAAGCCGATTCGTTTTTTTCGCCCTGCACAATGTGGATGTCTTGGCGCTGCGGTAGGTATGGCGTATCTAGCCGGCATGGATGAAGGTGGTATCAAAAACACTTTGGGGCTTGCTTACAGCCAGCTCGCAGGCACGATGCAAGCGCACATTGAAGGCACCCCGACACTCGCATTACAGGTGGCGTTTGCCGCACGTGCCGCTGTGTGTGCGGTGGATCTCGCACAGCTGGGTTTCCGAGCACCACACGACGTAATCGACGGTAAGCACGGTTATTTTGCGTTGATTGAAGACGGTGTCGCCAACGTTGCGGCGTTTGCGGAACTTGGCAAGGTCTGGCAAATTATGCGCGTGTCACACAAGCCCTACCCGACTGGGCGCGCCGCGCAAGGCGGCATTTCCGCGTTGCAAACTGCGATGCGAGAGCATGACCTGACTGCTGACGCTGTGATCTCGGTGGTGTTGCATGCGCCGCTGCTGATTCGACAATTGGTTGACCGGCCCTATCGCGATGGAATGGCAACAAACTACGCGCGACTGTGTCTTCCGTATTTACTCGCGCTGGTCTTGCGTGACGGCAAGGTTGGACTGGACGCATACAACGAAACGAATTTGCGGGACCCGCAGTTGCGGGCACTGGCGCACCGAATAAACATCGTCGCCGATACCAACACAAACCCGAACGCACTTACACCGCAGGCGCTCACGCTCCAATTGGCGGGCGGTCGCAGTGTATCTGTCGATATCGGTGTCGTGTACGGCTCCCCCGAAGCGCCGATGACCAGTGATGCACAGCACGAGAAGTTTGTCGCATGCTGTAAACACGCGCCCAAGCCGCTGACCGACCTACAGATCGAGAGATTGATCGCCGCGATCAATACTATCGAAGGCACCGAAGATGCATCAAGTATCGTTAAGCTAACCATGGTGCCCTGACCCCGCACCTTCTCACCTCCTCACCTTCCCCTCTTTTCCTTCACCCCATGTCCCAGCCCCTCTACTTCGATACCTTTGATTGGCAAACGCTAAAGCAGCAATATCCCATCGGCGCGGATTTCATGACGCGCTACAAAGGTATCAGCAGCGATCATTTATTTGCCATCCAGGATGCACTGTTCAAACGCTGTATGTCGCGCGGCTGGAAGATTCCGTTTTATCAGCGGCTGTGGGGGGCCAAGGGTATTGAGGCAGGAGATATTCGCGGTCTGGAAGACATCGCCAAGCTGCCGACGTTTTCCAAGACGGAGTTGATGGAAAGTGTCGAGCTGGCGCCACCGCTAGGTGACTATCACGGGCTGGATAGTTATGACGACGCGACACGCCCACCGATGATTTTGCATACCACCAGCGGCACCACGGGCCGACCACAGCCGCTGGTGTTTGGTCCGCGTGGCCGTGAGATTCAGAACCTGTTGCTTGGACGTGCTTATACCTTTCAAGGCATAGGTGAGGGCGACACCGTGCACTCGGTCTATGGCCATGGTTTGATTAACGGCGGGCACTATGTGCGTGAAGCGGTGTTGCATTACACCCGCGCAGTGTTTTTGTCGGCGGGGACAGGTGTGGAGACGCGCTCCCTGCAGCAAGTGCAAATCATGCGTGACTTTAGCGTGACCGCAGTCGTTGGTTTCGCGGACTACATCAAGAAACTTGCGGAAGTTGCGCATGAATCTGGCATCGTGCCGGGACGCGATATTCCGGTCAAGCGAATTTCCGGACACTTGGGGCGTGAGTCACGCGAAGCGCTGTCCGCGTCGTGGGGCGACTGTGAAGTGTTTGATTGGTATGGCGTTGGTGATACCGGGTTGATTGCCGCCGAGGGGCCCGATCACGACGGCCTGTATGTCATGGAAGACGCGCAGTACGTAGAAATTGGCGACGTCGATACCGACCTGCCGGTTGCGGATGGTGAAAACGGCAACCTGATCGTCACGTGTTTGTATAAAGATGATATCTACCCCTGTATTCGCTTTAACACGAAGGACGTTTCGGCGGTGAAGACGGGTGGCTCCGCAATTGACCTCGGCTTCAAACGCATTGAAGGCTTCCTCGGTCGCTCCGACAACATGATCAAACTTCGTGGCATCAATATTTATCCGCAGGGTTTGGCGCCGGTGCTGGAGCAAAACAATTCCTACGCCGGGGAATTTGTGTGTGTGGCCGAGCGCGATGCCGATGGGCGCGATGAATTAACGGTGCGCGTCGAAGTCAAACCAGGTGTTGCGGCAGATGCGGGTTTGGTGGACGCGTTTGAAGAACTGTTGAAGCAGCGTTTTGGTGTGCACATGAAGGTGACATTGGACAAGCCCGGCACACTTGCCCCGCTGACCGGCATCGAAACACGGCAGAAGCCAATTCGTTTGATCGATAAGCGCTTTAAGTAAACCTTTGCAATCCCACTCAGCGTGATGGACGTCTTGAAGTTAATCGATGACATTCAACAGCGCGATCGCGAGATCGGCGCGTTTGTCGCGTTCGCCAAATCAACAAGCTCGCCTATCGACGGGCAGTTTCAGGCAAAAAATGCTGAAAACGCCCTACAGGATTGGACTTTTGCCGTTAAATCAAATATTGCTGTCGCAGGACTCGCACACACGGCGGGCATCGGCGGCTACCGCGATCGCATTGCATCCGAGGACGCGTTTTGTGTGGCGCGGTTACGCGCGGCGGGTGCGGGCATTATCGGCACGGTGAACATGGAAGAGGCCGCACTTGGTGCTGTCACCAACAATCCACACTTTGGCAAGACGCACAACCCGCATCGTCACGGCTACACCGCAGGTGGGTCGAGTGGCGGCAGTGCAGCGGCGGTGGCGGCTGGCATGGTGCGTGTGGCACTCGGCACCGACACCATGGGCTCGTGCCGAATTCCCGCCGCCTACTGCGGCGTGGTGGGCTTTAAGCCCAGTTACGGTCGTATCAGTATGCGTGGGGTGGAACCATTGTCGCGCAGGCTCGATCATGTCGGCATCCTAGCCAATACTGTTGCCGATGTGCGCGAGGTTTTTGCGGTGCTCGACTGTTTTGATGCGAACGATGCCGGTGCCCGTCGGTACAATGCTAAGCTCGCGACTTCAGTCAAGCCGGTTCGCTTAGCCGTACTTGACGACGCATCACGTGCCGGGCTCGACGCCGATGTGCGCCGTGACTACGAAGGCGCGTTGGACCAAATTGCGCGTGCGGGTTATCAGCTGACAGAACGTGCAGTCGACCAAGCCAAATTAGCTACAGCGCGGCGCGCCGGCTTACTCATTTGTGAAGCCGAACTTTCGGTTACCTTGGCTGACTTGCTGGCCAAGGACGATGGCGGCGTGTCTGCAAATCTTCGCAAACTTATCGCCTTTGGTGCGGCCAAATCGGCGGCGGACATCTCAAACGCCCACGCGGCCATTGATGCCACCGCGGCAGTATTGCGTGAGCAGTTATCCGACGTGGATGCGGTGTGTTGGCCGACCGCACCACAAACTGCATTTGCCTTTTCAGCACCGGTACCCGCCAACCAAGCCGACTTTACTTGTCTGGCGAATTTCACCGGCGCACCAGCGATCAGCCTGCCGATGCCGTGCGCGCCGAGCAACATGCCCAGCGGCCTGCAACTGATGATGGCGTCTGGCGAGGATGAGGCTTTACTCAACCTCGCCGAATCGCTCGCAACAATAGTAGAGTCCAACCGTCGCAATGCAAACAACACAACATAACGCCCGACCAGGAGAATTTGCCATGACCGATACGCCGATCCCGTTGGCCACCAAGCCGAATACGGTTTACCCCTGGGTGATGGCCATCATGGCCATGCTGCTGTTGTTAGTGACCAACGGCCTGACCACCACCGGCATCACCGCATTTGATAGTTCGCTCTTAAAGGAATTCGGCTGGTCGCGTGGTGAACTGAAGTTTCGCGACCTGCTCACATTAGTTGTCGCTGGGTTGTGTGCGCCGTTTGCAGGGGCCATGATCGACCGGTTCGGTGTGCGGCGCTTGATGATGTTGGGGTTGGGCATTTTTGCCGTGCTGTATTTTCTCTACGGCCAGATCCAGGACAAAACCCATCTCTACGCGATTCACTTTGGCTTCGGTATCATTCTGGTGATGGCGGGAATCAATATCGCGGTAATCCTAGCCTCGCAGTGGTTTGTGAAACATCGCGGCACGGCGGTTGGCCTTGCGGTTGTTGGAAGTAGCCTTGGTGGAATCGTGTTGCCGCCGCTGATCATCAGCCTGATCGGCGATTACGGCTGGCGTAATGCATTCGGCATCGTCGCCATCATCCCGGTGGTATTCATGCTCCTGACATGGTGGCTGGTGCGCACACCCGCTGAGAAGAACACCGTGCCGTTAGGGCATGGTGTGCCGAACAAATCCGCTGCGGCACCGTCGCCAAATGATTTGCGCTACAAAGAAGCCTTAAAGACCCGGAGCTTCTGGGCGCTTTCGTTTGTCGCGATGGCTACCTTTTATTCGGTGTTGGCGGTGGTCGCGCACTTGATTCTGTATGTCATTCCGCTTGGGTTCGATCCCAAATACGCGCTTGGCTTATTGTTTATCCCGGGGCTGTTCAGCAAATTTTTGTTTGGTTTCCTAGCAGACATCCTGCCGCCAAAATGGGTATTCCGCGGCAACCTGTTCATCATGCTGATTGGCATGGTGTTGCTGGTCACCTTCGACAAAGATTTAGTCAAAGCCGCAGTTGTCATCATCGGCTTTGGCTGGGGTGGGGCGTATACCCTTATTCAGTTGCAGGCGATAAATAACTTCGGCTTGACTGACGCGGGCAAGATATTGGGAACCATCACCATGATGGATGCCATCGCCGGGGGGCTCGGCATTTGGCTCACGGGCGTGTTGTTCGACAAGTTCGGCAACTATCATGTCGCGTTTTACATCCTGTGTACCCTCGTCGCGGCGGCGTTTTTGATGAGCTTCTTTGTTAAACGCGAAATCAAAGAAATCAAGGAAGTGTCGCAGGCAGCGGGCTAGCGCGTCGTACCCTACGCTACGGGGTTGCAGAAGATCGTGACAAAACCAGTGGCCGGTGGCGAGGCTACGCTTGCGGCCGCGTCGAATACGTAACGCGGCTTTGCTATTGGCGAGCAGCTCGCCGTGCGCTTCAGCCGGGTGTCGTGGCGCAATGTTGTGTACATGCAACATTGTTTGACGTTGTACAGTTAGCGGAATACAATTTGTCCGGACAATTTAGATGGCCGGTGTGGGGTTGATACCGTGCGCCGCGTCGTTGAGTAAAAGTGAAGGTCACAATTACTACAATCGCAACTACCGCTGTATTTTTCCGGAGGCATCCATGAAGATAAAAAACATCACCCAGGCAGTCGGGCTGGCAATCGCAGGTTCGATGATCGCCGCCACATCTGCGTTTGCCCAGGGTGCTGCCAAGGTCGAGAAGATCGAAGTCACCGGCTCGAACATCAAGCGCGCCGACGTCGAAGGGCCGCTGCCAGTGTTGGTCATCACGCGTGAAGAAATCGACCGCAGCGCTGTGGCCACGGTTGGCGACTTCGTGCGCGGCCTTACCGTCAACTCGGGTGGTAGCGGTAACGAATCTAACATCAGCAACCAGTCTGGTGCATCGGGCGTATCGCTACGCGGCCTTGGGCAAAAATCGACGCTGGTGCTGATCAACGGACGCCGCATGGCGAATCATGCATTTGCGCGTAACAATCAAGATACGTTCGTCGATTTAAACTCCATTCCGAAGGGCGCGATTGAACGCATCGAAGTGTTGAAGGATGGAGCATCGGCAGTTTATGGCTCTGACGCCATCGGTGGCGTGGTGAACTTCATCATGCGCAAGGATTACCAAGGAATTCAGTTCGGTGCTGACGCCGGGCGCCGTAGCGATGGTGGCCTCAACGAGCGGAATGTGAACATCAGTGGCGGCGTCGGCAGCCTGGCTAAAGACAAGTACAACATCTTTGGTGTTGTCGATTATTTCCACCGCGACCGCATGCTGCTCTCCGATAGCAAATGGGTCGGCGACGGAAACTACTCCCGTTATGTTGGTGGTGCGCTATTCAATAACTTCTTGACATCCTCAGCGGGCACGTGGGTATCTGTGGCACCGGACCCGGCGTTCTCGCCGACGAGCTTGACCGTACAGCCCACAGGCGTTCCGGGAGGTGTGCGCCGTCAGGCATTCACCACGTGTATGGGTAACGGCTTCCGCTTGAATCTCGGCGCGATCCCAGCGGCACCATTCTTCACGACCGGTACGATTTGCGCAGGCTCGCTGACGCCTTTCATCGTTGCCTACCCTGAGCAAACGCGTGTGGGCGGCATGGCGCGCGGTAACTTTGAGTTGTCGGGTGGCACCAATGCGTTCTTCGAAGCGCAGTACGCGCAGAACAAAACCAATTTTATTTCGCAGCCGCAGACGATGACGCAGTCGTCGCAAGTGTTTGATCCCGCCACGCAGACGGCGCGCCTCTACAACGTGCGCATCCCGGCAACCAATCCTTCCAACCCTTTCGGTCGCGCATACCAACTGCGCTACACCTTCTTTGATGTTGGCGCGGTGCAAAACGACATCAAAACCGACGCTTACCGCGTGCTCGGTGGCTTTAATGGAACTGCGGGGCGCTGGGAATGGGATGGTGCGATTGGTGTTTCGCAGAGTAAGATAAACGAAAAGCGTCAGAATCAGGTCGATGCCGATGCGCTACAGCTCGCAATTCAGAACGGCACGTACAACTTCTTAGCTCCCACTCCGGCGCAAACGGCGGCAATTCGTGTGAGCACCGAGCGCAATTCGACGTCTGATCTTGCCTTTGGTGACATCAAAGCCACCACCACCATCGGCAAACTCGATGGCGGAGATATTGGCTTCGCGATGGGTATCGACGCGCGCCGCGAGAAGTTTAACGACCAACCTGATCCGCTTACGCGCACTGGGCGTCTGCTTGGCACGGGTTCGTCGATCACCAACGGCTCGCGCAATGTTGTCGCGGCATTTGCCGAAGTCAGCGCACCGTTCACGAAAGCGGTTGAACTTGTCGCTGCAGCTCGTGCAGACCGCTACAGCGACTTCGGTAGCGCTGTCTCTCCGAAAGTTGGCCTGAAATGGTCGCCTAGTAAGGATGTATTGGTGCGCATGTCGTATAACCGAGGATTCCGCGCGCCAACCCTCGTCGAGAACACACAGTCGACGACATTGAGCCTCACCACGCTCACTGGTCTCGGTGCAACCGGCGGCACTGCTGTGATCTTGCGCGGCAACCCTAACCTCAAACCGGAGAAGTCCGAATCGTCTTCGATTGGTGCAGTTTGGGATCCGATGAAAGACTTGTCGTTGTCGTTGGATTGGTACAAGATCGATCAGCGCGATCTTATCTCCATCAACGGCGCGGGCTTCATCGCCAATAACGCCGCGCTCTTCCCGAACGCTATCGTTCGCGATTCCGCTGGCTTGATTACCACGATTTTTGACGGCTACGTCAATGTGGCGCGTGTGTCCGTTGAGGGACTCGATGCGGAAGCACGCTGGGTTGTGCCATCGGCATGGGGCTTCCCGGGCCGCTTGCAGGTGCGCTCAGTTGCTTCATACCTGACCAACTTCAAGCAGCCGCCGGCACGCGGCGCAAACTTGGTGCAGTATGCTGGCAACAACGGGTTGCAGGGCTCCCCGGGCCGTGGCGCACTGCCGCGCACAAAAGCGAAGTTGGGCTTCGATTGGGATTACAAAGGCTTCGCGGTGTCGACTACGAGCAATTACATTAGCGGTTATCGCCAGCTGAACGCGACCATCATCCCGACGACGATTGGAAGCGTTGGTTCGTACCTAACAACCGATTTGTCGGTGTCCTACACCTACGCTAAGAAGCTGAAGTTATATCTCAGTGCGCTTAACTTGGAAGATCGTCAGCCACCGTTTGATCCCTCTACGTTTGGTTGGGATTCAACCCTCTATGACCTGCGTGGTCGTTACTTCCGTGGCGGGTTTCAGTACACGTTTAAATGAGCACGTCACGCTGTTGCGTGCTTGGCGTCAGCGTTCGTAGTAAGTAACATACCCGCGATTGCGTTTGCATCGCGGGTATGTTGTTTGTCTGGCATTCGCGCGCAAGTTAGAGACCGAAATTTGTTTCTTGAGCTCTCGTGCCGGATAGGCTAACGCACCCGTGTTGAGCGAGACGAATGCAGTGCGCGCCAGGTTGCGCTTCTAGTTGGGCGATGGTGTCCAGCGCCGCTGGAAGACCTTCATACAGCTCGCCACGCACGAAGCCGTCGGGTGCTTCGACAACATCGTCCATTGAAGTAAATAGCGTCGCGACGAGTTTCCGCATAATTTCTGGTTGCGGTGTCGAGTGATGCGCGCTGGCTGGCAGGAGGTAATCCGCTTGTCCGGACATCTCTCGTGTCAGCACTTGCCGGTATAAAACCGCCGCGCGCAGACTGCTTCGTAGCGGTCGTTTCCACCGATTTCAACCTGTGCGCCTTCGGTAATGCGATTTCCCGAAGCGTCAAGACGCACGTTCATGGTGGCCTTGCGGCCACATCGGCAAATCGTTTTCATTTCCTCCAGATCATCGGCCAATGTAAGCAGCGCCTTGGAGCCAGGAAACGGCTTGCCTTGGAAGTCGCTGCGCAGCCCGTAGCAGATCACCGGGGTAGATGAAGTGTGCGCTAAACGATGAAGCTGTGTGACCTGCGCCTCGCTCAGGAATTGAGCCTCGTCGATGAGGACGCATGAGGGAGTCGGCTTGGCACCGTAGATCGTGGCGAAATCGGTTTCGGCAGTGAAGGTCGCCGCATCACGGGTGACGCCCAGCCGCGAGGTTACGTTGCCGACGCCGTAACGATCATCGACGCGAGCGGTGTAGAGGTCAACTGACTGGCCGCGCTCCTCATAGTTGTGTGCAACTTGTAGCAACGAAGTTGATTTGCCAGCGTTCATCGCGGCGAAGCGGAAATAGAGTTTGGCCAATTTCTAACTCGTAACAGTGGACGGCAGATGGACAGCGTCTAGGGCGCAAATGGCAGCTGCGCGGCACCAATGGTGACCGCGCAGGCCTGAGCGTGGACGGCAGTTTACCGCCACCGCGTGTGTGGATGTGCCTAAATTGTCCGCACCACTCCCACCACGAGACCTTCGATATCGAGTGTTTGTTTGGAGAGATCCACCACAATCGGCAGGTAATCGGGATTCTCCGCCACGAGGAAGGCTTGTTTACCTTTCACCTTCAAGCGTTTGACGGTGGCATCACCTTCAACACGTGCCACCACAATCTGGCCACTACGCGCCTGTTGGGTTTTGTGCACAGCAAGCCAGTCGCCGTCCATGATGCCGACGTCCTTCATGCTCATGCCCTTCACTTGCAGGAGATAGTCTGCGCGTGGCTGAAACATCAGCGGACTGACGGGATAGCGACCGACCATGTTTTCCGCAGCGAGGATTGGTGAACCAGCGGCCACACTGCCGATGAGCGGTAGTCCAAACTCCTCGTCGTTGGCGGCAGTTTCTTCACCCAAGATGCGAATGCCGCGTGATGAGCCGGGTAACATTTCAATGGCACCCTTGCGCTCCAAGGTCCGAAGGTGCTCCTCAGCGGCATTGGGTGAGCGGAAGCCCAACGCCGCGCAAATTTCGGCGCGTGTCGGCGGCATGCCGTTTTCCGCAATCCATTGTTTAAGGAAGTCGAGTATTTCTTGCTGGCGTACGGTTAAATTTTCCATAACTGACTTTTTATACAGGTTTCACAAGTTTTGCAAGTCTTTTTTGTAAGGGCACGGGGTAAGGGTCTGGCCCAAGCGCGTCAGGGCAGCACTTTTGTCATGTAGTTCGGCTATGCTTCACGCTTCGACCGTCACCGCCGTCCACCGTTTTTCACCCATCCTCAGGAAGTCCGCATGTCGCTACTGTCTTTCTCAAGGCAACCCACCAGATTCTGGCCGTACCGCTTCTGGCTGTTGCTCATGCTCATCACATACGCGGCGCTTGCAGGCCACGTAATGGCTTCGCAACTGCAGGCTGGGCCCATGGTGGGGGCGACCGCCATGCGCCAAGCAAAAATTTGGGTGCAAGCTACCGGCAAAGGGCAGGCGTACATCGAATATTGGGAGCTGGGTACCGCGAAGATGACGCCGGTTCGACTAAAGACCGCGGTCGTTCCACTCACGGAAGAGACGGACTTCGTCGCACAGTTCACGGTTGGGCTGCTCGAACCCGGTCGTACCTATGGTTATCGCGTGATGATCAATGGCAAAGAGCAGAAGGTGCCGCAGGCGCTCACGTTTAAGGCGCAGGCCTTGTGGCAGTGGCGCACCGACGCGCCCGATTGGAAGATGGCCTTTGGCAGCTGTGCTTTTGTCAACGATACGAAATATGACCGGCTCGGACGGCCTTATGGTGGGGCACCCGAGGACAAACGGATTTATGCGTCGATGGCGGGCCAGGCACCCGACCTGACGGTATGGGGTGGCGATTATCTTTACTTTCGCGAAGTCGATGAAGACAGTGAACTGGGCTTGCGTTATCGCTGGCGCTATGACCGCAGCACCGCAGAGCAGCAGGTGCTGCTGCGCACCGGATCACACGTTTCAATCTGGGACGACCATGAATACGGACCCAACAATGGCAATTCCAGTTATCGGTTGAAAGGAGAGGCACTTGCATTGTTCAAACGGTACTGGGCAAACCCAAGTTACGGGCTCCCCGAGTTGCCGGGCACGTTTACCACTTACCGATTTAACGACGCGGAACTGTTTATGCTCGACAATCGGTACTATCGTGATGACGATGAATTACAGGCGAAGGACAAGACCAAGTTGGGTGCAGCGCAACTACGCTGGCTAAAAAACTCGCTTTTGATGTCCGTGTCACCGGTCAAGTTAATTGTCGCCGGAAGCCAGGTGACTAACGACGCAAGCACCTATGATGGTTGGCATAACTTCCCGGAGGAGCGCGCCGACATCCTCAAATTTTTGGTTGACCACAAAGTTAACGGCGTCATCTTTCTCACCGGTGATCGGCATTTCACGGAGCTGCTCAAGACCGAGCGTTCCGGTACGTATCCACTTTATGAGTTGACATGCTCGCCACTACTGTCCGGCATCGCATCGGTAGTTGAACGAGAGCGCGGATACAAAAAAGTCGTCGAGGGAACCTTCGTCGCGCAGCGCAACTTCTGCACGCTGGACTTCAGTGGTAGTAAAGCCGAACGCAAGATCACCATGCGGTCGTTTTCCAATACTGGCGAAAAACTATGGGAGCGTGAACTTAAGTTGTCTGAGCTGCAAACGCCGACCGCCGGAAAACCCTAGTGCTTGCGTGGCTTGTCGCTGGTCAGTGCACTACCGCCGATTAGAAAAAACGCCATTGCCCAAAAGATCGGCGCGAGCCCGAATGCGGCACCGACCAAACCAAACAACATCGGCATGGTCGTCTGTGATGTATTGATCAGTGTGGTACGCAGACCAAGCGCTTCGCCGGCGCGGCCCTTCGGGGTGGTTTCGTGCAATAGCGTCAGCGCCATCGGTTGCGGCGCACCCAGGCCAAGGCCCAGCACAAACATCAATATCATCAAAAGTGCGATGTGATGCGTGAAGGGGATCAGCGCGAAACTGCACCCCGCCACCAATAGTGAAAGCTTGAGCACACCCCACGGCCGCATATGTTGTACGAGAAATGGCATCGCCAGTCGTACGCTGAATGTCGCTGCCGCAAATGCGCCCATCACAATGCCGATTTCAGAGGCGCTGAGACCAATGTTGGAGCCGTGGATCGGAATGGCAAAGCCATAAACGTCCCACGCGACGGTGAGGATTGTCATGTTGATGAAAAGACGCCGGACTTCGGTATCTTTTAACAAGTCGAGTACCGGGCCACTCGGTTTTTCTTCTTCCGATTTGTGCGGACGATGCATCGGCAGCAATCGAAACGACAACGCGATGATCGGCAAAACAGTGAACAGCGTTAGCACCAAAAACGTCATTCGATGACCAAAGTTGTCGATGATCACGCCGGACAAGATTGGCGCAATAAATGTCGAGGTCGAAAAACCGAGAGCGACGTAGCTAAAGTTAATCGGTCGTTCGCCCGCGCTGCTCATTTCTCCGACGGCGTGATAAGCGGCAACGTTGATTAACATAAATCCCAAACCGACGATGACGCTGGTGAAGTAGAGCGCGTAGATCGACGGCCACAAGAAAGCGGCGAAAGTGCCGACGCCGACCGCAATCGAGCCGAGCTGAAATGGCTTTTCCACACCGATACGATCAATCCAACGGCCCGACGCGACCGACAAAAGCGCCGGTAGCAGCGCGTATAGCGCCATTAACAAACCAATCGTGAAAGCCGATGATTTCTGATCGATGGCAAATAGCGTTACTGTCACACGGCTACCGTAGGATGCGACATGGTTAAGGATCAATAGAATGATGATGAGGGGCAGCGGCTTCATTACCATAGGTGTTTTCAAGGGCGACTTTCAGTGGTCGGTGGTTTGGGCGAGCCAAACACCCGCGCAGACAATGACGATGCCGACAAAGGTAAGGGGAGTCGGTATGATGCAATACACCAGCCACTCGGCAGCAACGGCAAATATTGGTGGCAAGTAGAGAATGCTGGAGACACGTGTGGCCTGGCCGTGGCGCATCAGGATGTGTAATGCGCTGACACCGAGAATGGAAGCGAGTACCACCAAGAATAGCATCGCCGCGAATAGCTGCCACGCCCATTCCACCTTGGCACCTTCAACAACGATCGCCAGCGGCGCGAGCAGGAGCAATGACGCAACGAATTGGATGAAGGCGGCCGACCAAAGATCGGTATCCGGCAAAAAGCGTCGCTGGTACAACGTGCCGACGGTTAACGCTATCAGCGCCACCAAAACGGCGGTGAGACTCTTGCCATTCATGGCATGGATATCAAGTTTGTGCCATACGACCAACAACACCCCGATCAGTCCAATGCTAATACCTAACCACTGACGTCTTGACGCCGCCTCATTTAACACCAGTGCGGCGATCATTGCCGTCAACAGCGGTTGGGCAGCAAGGATAATGGCGACCACCCCGGCGGAGAGTCCTTCGTATTGGCCATAGTGGCTGCCGGATAAGTGAATAGCATGCATCAACAACCCGGCGACAATAACGTGTCCCCATGCTTTCTTGGTGCGTGGCCAACTTGGGCGCAACCACAGCAATACGGGCAACAGGCAAACAATCCCCAGACAAAAGCGCAATGTCAGAAACGTGAATGGCGCGGCGTACTGCAGGCCGGTTTTGGTTGCGATAAAACCGACGCCCCAAACGCTGACAAAAAACCACGCTAACAGCGCGTCACTTGACGGTACCGGGATTCTCAATGAGCCCGGATTCAAGTGTGGACCCGGTTACGTGTCTCCGCCGCCGACGCGTCGGCAATCACCATCGCAGCACCACGTTCGGCGATCATGAGCGTGGGGGAGTTGGTGTTACCGGAGGTGATGGTTGGCATCACGGAAGCGTCGATTACACGCAGCGCCGCAACACCGCGCACCCGTAATCGCGAGTCAACGACCGCAGTATGATCTGCGTCACGTCCCATCTTGCAGGTGCCGACCGGATGAAAAATGGTGGTGCCAATATTCGCTGCCGCGTCGATCAACTCCGCTTCGGTTTGATGGCGCGAGCCAGGCAGAAATTCCTCAGGTCGTAAATGTGCCATGGCAGGCGCCGCGGCGATACGCCGGGTCAGCTTGATGGCATCGACAGCGGTGGTCTTGTCAACGTTGGTTGAAAGATAGTTGAGAGTAATGGCGGGGGCGTCTGCTGCGTTGGCGGTGCGCAAGCGAACGTGGCCGCGTGAAGTGGGACGAAGATTACACACGCTCATGGTGATGGCTGGAAACCTGTGCAATGGCTCGCCGAACTTGTCCAGTGATAATGGCTGCACGTGGAATTGCAAGTTTGCGGTAACTTGCGCGGGGTCAGACTTTGCAAATGCGCCGAGCTGTGAAGGAGCCATCGTTAATGGCCCACGTCGCCAGAGCGCGAACTGTGCTGCCATTTGTAGCTTTCCCCACCACGTGTGATACCACTCGTTCAATGTTCGAACGCCACGCACCTTGTAGGCCAGCCGAAGTTGTAGATGATCCTGTAGATTCTCGCCCACGCCAGTAAGTTCGTGTGCGGCATGAATACCATATTGATACAACCGGTCCGGCGCACCAATACCGGAAAGTTGTAATAGTTGCGGCGAGTTGATTGCCCCCCCGGCGAGCAACACCTCACCATTTTCGGCAATTGGTGCATAGACGAATTCGCCATCGCGTATGAAGTCCACACCGACGGCACGCGGGGTGCCAGCGCTGCTCTGCAAACGCACTTTAGTGGCGAGTGCCTTTGTCATCACAGTTAAATTGTGACGGGTCATGGCGGGCCGCAAGAGCGCCGTCGCGGCACTCCAGCGCATGCCGACTCGCTGATTGACCTGAAAACGGGCGCTGCCCGAGTTGTCACCACCATTAAAATCTGCCACCGGCCTGATGCCGCATTCGGCCGCCGCTTGCTGCCATGCGTCCAGTACGCGCCAGTCAAGGCGTTGTGGGGCAACGCGCCATTCACCCTGCCCGCCATGAATTGGCGAAGGCCCCGCGAAGTGATTTTCCGTCTGCTTGAATACCGGCAACACCTGATCCCACGACCAGCTGTTATCACCGGTTAATGCCGCCCACTCGTCATAGTCGCGGCGCTGGCCGCGCATGTAAATCATGGCATTGATGGCAGATGAGCCGCCCAAGGTCTTGCCGCGTGCGTAAAGAATGGACCTGCCATTCAGTCCCGGCTCAGGCTCTGTGCGGTAACACCAGTCGGTGCGCGCGTTGGCGATACAAAACAGGTAACCCACCGGGATGTGAATCCAGTGCCAATCGTCCGCAGCACCTGCTTCGAGAAGCAGCACGCGTTTGGCCGGATTTGCAGACAAACGGTTGGCGAGCAAACACCCGGCCGTGCCGCCACCTACAATCACGTAGTCGTAAGGCGGGAGCGTGGCAGTTGGCGCTGTTGACATGAGGTTTGCAAGTGATGTGATTTGTGGCGGGGATTCTGTTGGCCACACGATTAGAATAAAGCAACTTAGCCACGATGCAGAATCCACACCAAAATCGGCCTCAATAATGACGACAAATCTTGCAATCTCTGTGGGCGTTTGCGGCGAGTCCACACTCCTGGTCGGCGACGAACACACCGCCTCGCGTGTCGGCTCCGGCCTCATCGGTGTGCTCGCCACGCCCGTCATGATCAACGTCATTGAGGCCGCTGCGCTAGCATGCTGCGAAGCGTTGTTGCCAGAGGGGCACCAAAGCTTGGGCACACATCTGAATATCTCCCACATCGCCGCCACGCCGGTGGGGATGTGCATCGTGGCGCGTGCCACGGTCACACACGTCGAGGGCCGCAAGATCAGTTTTGCGATCCAAGTTCATGACCAGCGCGACTTGATCGGTGAGGGCACGCACGAACGTGTGGTCGTGAACGTGGCGAAATTTGATTTGCGTGTGCAGGAGAAAATCCGACTGCTGGGCGATAAACTCGTTTAAAGACGGGCAGTTTGGGGTATTTGTGCTTGAAGACGCCCGCCGAATAAAGGGTTTTTGTTTTTACTCGGATCACCAGCAATCCGATCGAACTATCCCTAGGCACAACGTCTAAGTCTGGTCAGCAACCATTTGGAGTGAAAGAACATGAATGAACAGGAACGTGACGGCGTACTGGCCATTGCGATGATGGCCGCATTTGCCGACGGCAATAACACCGATCAAGAGCGTGCTGAGATCCGCCGTATTGCAGACGCACTCGGCGCTGAGAGTGGCGCCAACATGCCGCTCCTCTACCAAAACGTGTTGCTGAAAAAAGTTGGCGTGGCTGATGCTGCCGCGATGGTGACGAGTGGGGAAGGCCGGGCGCTCGCCTACGAATTTGCGGCTGGTGTTTGTAATGCAGATGGCGCGCTATCTCCGGCTGAGATCGCCTTTCTCGCCTCGTTGCAGTCCGCTCTTGGCTTGGCAGCATCTCGGGCGGGCGAGGTGTTAAAACAGTCCGCAGCGATGGCAGCGGCTCCGCTGCTAACCAGTGAATCGATTTCTGCCTCAGTTGAACCGAAGTTTGCTTCAACGATGACTGAGGCCGAACTGGACAAGATGATTCTTAACTACAGCATCTTGAACGGCGCCCTTGAACTTTTGCCGCAGAGTCTCGCTTCGATGGCAATCATTCCGCTGCAAATGAAAATGGTTTATCGCATTGGTAAATCACACGGCTTTGAGTTGGATAAAGGCCACATCAAGGATTTTTTGGCAACGTTGGGTGTTGGCCTGACCTCGCAATATGTTGAACAGTTTGGCCGCCGCCTGGTTGGTGGTTTACTCGGCAAGCTCGCCGGCGGCGTCGGCCGGATGGCAGGTAGCGCCGTCACCGGCTCGGCGTTCTCGTTTGCCACCACCTACGCGCTTGGCCAAGTCGCCAGACGCTACTACGCAAACGGACGGACTCTTTCTGCTGATACGCTGAAGTCCTCTTTCTCCGGCATGTTAGGCGAGGCAAAACAATTGCAGACGCGTTATCTCCCTGAAATTCGGCAGAAGGCGTCCACCATCGATGTCACGCAGGTGATGAAGGAAGTTGCCGGCTGACAGCGCCAGCCGCAGCCGTCACTTGTCGGCGCGGCAACCGCGGGTATGACGGATAATCGCCGAACAAAAATGTTCGGAAATATTTCATGCGCGTGAATAACGAGACCTATGACGTCGTGGTCATCGGCGGCGGTCACAACGGCTTGGTGTGTGCTGCTTATCTGGCGGCCAAAGGCAAAACAGTGCGGGTGTTGGAGCGCCGCTCGGTAGTGGGTGGCGCGGCAGTGACGGAAGAGTTTCATCCGGGTTTTCGTAACTCAACGGCGAGTTATACGGTCAGTCTGCTCAATCCCAAAATCATTCGTGATCTGCGTTTGTATGAACGCGGCTTGAGAGTGATCGAGCGACCGTTCTCGAACTTCATGCCGCTGTCCGCGCAACCGGGTGACTATTTGAAGGTCGGCGGTGGGCTCGCCGCCACACAAGCCGAAGTTGGAAAATTCTCTGCCAAAGATGCGGCAGCGCTGCCCGGCTACTTCGCGATGCTCGATCGTGTGGCGGCGGTATTAAAGGATTTGTTGTTAGAGACGCCACCCAACGTCGGTGGTGGTATCGCCGATTTGATACAGGCATGGAAAGTCGGCAAACAATTCAAGGCGCTGGATATGGCGGCGCGCCGTGACGTTCTCGATCTGTTTACCAAAAGCGCGGGTGATGTTCTCGATCAATACTTCGAGTCGGCACCCATCAAGGCTTGTTTTGGCTTCGACAGTGTGGTCGGAAATTTTGCCTCACCTTACACGCCGGGCTCTGCCTACGTGCTGTTACATCACGTGTTTGGCGAAGTGAATGGCAAGCCGGGTATCTGGGGGCACGCGGTTGGCGGGATGGGTGCCATCACTCAAGCGATGGCGGCGGAATGTGCCGCGCGCGGCGTTGAGATAACACTAGAGGCCGATGTCGCAGAAGTCGTAGTTGGGGGTGGTCGTGCTGTCGGCGTGCGGTTGGCATCTGGCGAAATCGTGCGCGCATCGAAGGTGGTGTCGAACCTCAACCCCAAACTGCTGTTTGGCAAACTGATCGACAAAAACCATTTGCCGGACGAGTTCACGCAACGCATCGGTGCCTATAAATGCGGCTCAGGCACCTTCAGAATGAACGTCGCGCTTTCAGCGTTACCGTCGTTTTCGTGTCTTCCTGAAGTGGGGTCGCACCTTTCGTCCGGCATCATCATGGCACCGTCATTGCACTACATGGAACAAGCATATTTTGATGCCAAGACATACGGTTGGTCGCGCGCGCCGATTGTTGAAATTTTGCTTCCTTCGACGGTTGATGATTCCCTGGCACCTCGCGGGCAGCACGTGGCGAGCCTCTTCTGCCAACACGTCGCACCGGAATTACCCGACGGCGGCAGTTGGGACGAACATCGCGAGACGGTTGCCGATTTGATGATCGATACCGTCACAAGATTTGCACCGAATTTTCGTCAAAGTGTCATCGCACGGCAAATCCACTCGCCGCTAGATCTCGAGCGCAAGTTTGGCTTGGTTGGGGGCGATATCTTTCATGGTGCGTTGTCGCTCGACCAACTGTTTTCCGCCCGCCCGGTACTTGGCTACGGCGACTATCGGACCCCGATTGCAGGGTTGTATCAGTGCGGATCGGGTACGCACCCGGGCGGTGGTGTGACAGGTGTTCCCGGCCATAATGCTGCGCGGGAAGTGTTGCGGGATCGGTGGCGTTGGGGCGAGAAGCTTTAACGCCCGAGAACCGCTATTGCCGAGCTTGCGCACCTTTTCGGGTGCTCCCTGCTCGCGGGGCATCCCCTGATTGAGGGTTGCATCTCGAATTTGTCCCAAATTTGGCCGTTCGGGAGGGATACGAATTTACTTCCAACAGCCGCACGGCTAACATTCAGCAGGTGACGAAAGTGTGAATTTTGATCAAGCAAGCACTTTTTGGGGACCTGAACTTTTGCGCTTTTGACTAACTATCGCGTCTCTGGCAGGGTTGGTTACCCCCCCCGGAAGTTCGCGAACAAGAAGATACCAATAAATGCAAGGCTTAACCGAAATAGATAGCGTTGGGTGCGGTGCCTCCAGCCGCCCTCACGCCGCGCTGCTGGGACTTTTGCTGATCACAAGTTGCCTCGCAATGCCAGTCTTTGCGGACACCAAACTGTTTGAAGAGGCAAAGGCGCTTATCGCCGCGTCGAATCCGAAGCAGGCATACTTAAATTTACTCGCAAAGGAAAATGTGCTCGCTGGAAATGTCGAGTATGACTATCTGTTGGGGGTGGCAGCCCTCGACAGCGGCAAGGTCGATGAGGCCATCATTGCATTCGAGCGGGTGCTTGCAGTACAACCCAATAATGCCGGCGCACAGCTAGATTTGGCTCGCGCCTATTTCACGGTTGGCTCGCTGGATTTGGCCGAAGGCACCTTCAAGAAACTACGTGCGCTTAACCCGCCGCCAGCGGCGATGATGGCGATCGATAAATATCTGGTGGCGATCAGCGAGCGAAGGCTGGCAGCGCGCCGCATGCTCAGCCTGTGGGGCGAGATGGCGTTGGGGTACGACAGCAACCTCACCGGGGTTCCCAATGATTTCACCACGGCGATACAGCAGGCGTTCAATCTGGTCGGCGTACTTCCCACAGGCAACTCTATCAAACGTAAAGCACCCTATCTTGGAACTGGGGTGGGGGCTGACCTGCTGTTCCCGATTTCTGAGCGTTGGAATGGATATGTTGGTGCGGACCTTCGCGGACGCGGCTATAAGCGCGAGTCTGAGTTCAACTCGGGTACCGCCGAGGTTCGCGCCGCAGCGATCTGGGATGGGGGACAACATCAATTCCGCTTCAACTCCACCTATAGCGCGTTCGAGCAGCGTGGTGATGCGCCGGGTGAACCTCAACCAACCAACGACCGCCGGTCGGCGGTTGGCGGCACCGAGTACCGCTATACAATCAGTGGTGCGAACCAGTTGAGTTTCGGTGCCGCAGCCGCGCAAACGCGATTTCCGCGTAACAACATCGAAGATTTTAATTCTACGGTCGCCAGTATCTCGCTCTTGACTTCATCCGGCGGGAAGGGCTCACCGTTGATGCAGCTGACTGGCTATGGCACACGCGACCGCGCCGTTCGAAAACTCGCCGACGGCGTGACAGACAAGTCAAAGAAGGTATCGGGAATTCGTCTCTACGGCCAGACGGGTATCACCGAAAAACTCTCATCGTTTAGCTCAATCGGGTACTCCCAGCGGCGCGATGACAGTCCGTTTGCGCGCGCCACAACCGTTGAATATGGTCGGGACAAGTTGGCAGACGTGACCCTTGGCATCAATTGGCGGTTTCAAGCGGGATGTAACTTGCGTGCGCAATGGTTTGGGTCGCGCAACAATTCCAATATTGCGATATATGACTACACCCGTCACGAAGTATCGTCGACCATCCGCTGCGAATTCCTGTAGTACCTGGGCCACTGAGGAACAATCATGATGTCAACCCAAACTGAGCTGCCCCCACTCCAATCCCGCCCCACGGTGCAATGCGCGAGCGCCCCCGTTTTGAAACGCATTGCATTCGGTTGTCTAGCGTTTGGGGGATTCATCGGTAGTCTGCTGCCGATAAGTGTGCTTGCCGCTAGCGGAACGTTTACCTATGTTGCCGGCCAGGTGTTTGTCGAGCGCAACGGGCAACGCATCGTTGCCGCGCGGGGCGTGGAAGTTGATCCGGGTGACCTGATCGTCGCCGGTGCCGATGGTATGGCACAGCTTTCGATGATCGACCAGGCCAAGCTCTCGTTGCGTTCGAATTCGCAGTTGCGTATCGAACGATACCAACGTAAAGCGGGGGATCAAGATGGTGCGGTATTGTCGCTGCTGCGCGGCACGCTGCGGACATTTACCGGACTATTGACTGCATCTAACCGCGACAAATACCAAATGAAAACACGAGTCGCGACGGTGGGTATTCGCGGCTCTGGCAACATCCTTGCCCACGAAGAGGAAGAGGGCAAGCCGCCGGTGACGATCAATCACACCATTGAAGGTAGCCATATCATCTCAAGCTTGACAGGGAACTTCGCGCCTATTATCACGCTGCCCAATGACACGGTTAAGGTAGAGCCGGGCAAACCACCGGAGCGCATCCCCACGCCGCCCTCAATTCTCAACTCATCGAACACGATGATCGCCAAGGGAGAGGCTGGCTCAACCAAACAAGGGGCCGCGTCTGAACCGGCACCTGCCCCGGCACCATCGCCGACGGTAAATGCGGCGGGTTCAGGATCCGGCAGTACGGGTGGAAGTGGTAACACGACCGCGCCGCCGCCGGTTGTGACGCCCATTATTCCGCCAGTCGTGATCGCCTCGGATCCCACCGGTTTGCGCGATATCGTGCTGGCCGGTGCCGGCACGACCTATTCGGGACAAGCCACTGCCGCCCAAAGCACTTTCGAAGGTACCGGTCTGCGTGCTTTTAATTCAGTCGCCGGTGGCGCGGGTACCTCCGCGACGATTACCGGCGGTACGATTGCAGAAGCCCGGACATTCGACATCGGCAATAATTCTTCGATCACGCTTGGCCGTTGGAATTCACCATCCAATTTGTTGCTGACCGGACTCGGTTCGTTTAATGGGCCGGCGGCGACTACTCACTTTGCCTATGGTAGCTCCGGTTATCCACCGTATCTGTCGGATGTGCTCACCGGTACTGTCTCCTATCAGCGTATCGGTGCCACCTCGCCAACCAATGATGGCGGTGTTAGCGGAACACTCACCACGGCCACGCTCGATGTGAACTTCAGTGCCCGATTACTCAACGCTGCGCTCGGTATCTCCATGGCCGCGTCGCCAAATGCGCCTACGTACAACATACAGGCTACCAATGTCCCGTTTTCGTTGAATAGTTTTTTTGCCATCACCGGTTACGGCCTTACCATTACCAGAATCGTAAACGGGCAAACGTCACCGGGTAATGTTGGGATCTTCGGCAGCCTCGAAGGCAGTTTTGTGGGGGCCGCGCTTTCGGGGGTGATTTTGGGTTATTCGTTCAGCGATGACAACGCTGCGACGCGCCAAAATGTGGCGGGTGTTGTGGCCTTTCAGGCACCTTCGCAAAACGTCAATGCGCCGTTCGTTTACGGATTGATTTCGGACCCGACGATTTCGCTAGCGGCTTCCAATTACTCGCGCACCTACGCCACCATCAACCGACCCGACGAGGTATCGATCAATGTGGCGGGAGCAGCACAGTCCTTCCGCGGACCATTCGCACGAGGCGACGGCACCATTGCCGGAAGTACCAATTACGCAATCGGCACGGCACAGGTCGTTGATTCGGGGTTCGATGCCACAACCGGACTCTCGTGGGGCCGTTGGACTGGTGGCAGCGCCATCATCGGCGGCGTCTCGACGGGGTTGTCAAATCGAAGCTTGCACTACATTTTTGCTTCCGCGCAGACTGGGCCGACCACATTACCGTTAACCGGAACGGCAGTCTATGAAGTCGCCGGCTCGACACGGCCAACCGACCTTGGTGGAAATGTCGGCACCATGAATACCGCGACGTTGAATGCCAACTTCAGTGCGCGGACGGTAGATGCATCGCTTAATGTCACCATCGCCAACCAAACCTGGAATGCCTCTGCGACAGGCATGGCGATTTATCGCGATATGACCTTTGGTGCCAACACCGGACGGTCACCGGGCGGTGGTCTGCCTGCGCCAACCCAGCTTAATATCACGTGCTCACCGAGTTGCGGGACATCGGGCTTTACCGGCAGCTTGGATGGGTTCTTCACCGGGCGGACAGGGCAGGGGGCGGGCGTACAGTACAACTTAAATGGCAACATCACCGGGGCGATTGCGTTTAGGCGGCGTGGTTGATGAGTGCGCGCTAGAAGCAGCCCTGCGGCTTGCGTTTCGTCCCCCTCCGCGCCTCACTTCGCGCCTCGCGAATCCGAGCGCAATGCAGGGCACGGGGTGGCGCGGCGCCAGCGTGGGCTACACGGAAAATCGGAAAATGGTGTCCGACCCCAATTTTCGTCCGACCCCAATTTTCGTGATTCACGGAGAGAACCAAATGAACAAGCACCAATTGTTGAATGTTGACATCGCAAACGGTTCAGCGGGCTGCGGCGTAACGGCCACAGCGAGTAGATTCTTGCGCCGAATACCGTCTTGGTTCCTCGTAAGCGTGATCGGTGTACTTGCGTTCAACCATCCATCGGCAAACGCGCAGACCCTCCCGGCGGGGACGAATCCCCGCGCCATCGCCGTGCACCCCATGACCAGCAAGATCTATGTGGCGAACGAAAACAGCGGCAACGTCACGGTAATCGACGGGGCAACCAACACCATCACGACCAACGTCACGGTGGGAACGAATCCCTTTGCTGTCGCGGTGAACCCCGTGACCAACAAGGTCTATGTCGCAAATTACATCAGCAACAACGTCACCGTGATCGACGCGGTCAGTAACACCGCCATCGCGACCGTCGCGGCGGGGACGAATCCCCGTGCCGTCGTGATAAACACCGTGACCAATCAGGTGTATGTGGTGAACCAAAGTAGCAACAACGTCACCGTGATCGACGGGGACAGTAACACCACCATCGCGACCGTCGCGGTGGGGACACAGCCCTACACCATTGCGGTCAATGCGGTGACCAACAAGGTCTATGTGGCGAATACCGCGACCAACGACGTCACCGTGATCAACGGGGTGAGTAACACCACCATGACGACCGTCTCGGTGGGGACGAGTCCTTACGCTATCGCGGTGAACACCGATAGCAACAAGGTCTATGTGGCAAACATCGTCAGCAACAACGTCACCGTGATCGACGGGGCGACCAATACCGTCACCACCACCGTCACGGCACCCAATATCCCACCAAGTGCCGCCGCCATCGCGGTCAATGGGGTGACCAACAAGATCTATGTGGCGAATACCGGCAGCAATAACGTCACCGTGATCAACGGGGCAGATAACACCACCACTACCGTCGCAGCGGGGACACAGCCCTTCGCTATCGCCGTGAACACCACGACCGACAAGGTCTATGTGGCAAATAGCGGCAGTGCCAACGTCACCGTGATCGACGGGGCGACCAATACCACCACCACCGTCGCGGCGGGGATCCAACCCTACGCCATTGCGGTGAACACTACGACCAACAAGGCCTATGCGGCGAACTACGGCGGCGGCAGCGTCACCGTCATCGACGAGGCGACCCCGGTTTTCACCGTTTCGGGCACAACAAATTTTCCCACTACCGCCGTCGGCGGGCGCAGCGATATCCAGTATTTGACCGTGACTAACACGGGAACAGCGCAGTTGATCGTCACAGCGCTTTCACTCAGCCCGTCGGGCGCGTTTCGCTCCAGTTATGGAGGCGACATACGGCCCAATGCGTCGACGGTTTATGGGTGGTTCGGCTTTGGCTCAGACGAAAATGGTGCGCCCGTCACTGGCACAACTTCTCTGGACCCGGGGCAGCAGATGAGTTTTCAAATCTACTTCAAACCGACATCGGTTGGAACCAATACCGCCACGTTAAGTTTCACCACCAACATGAATCCGTCGATTCAAACCATTACCTTGACGGGTGAGGGGGTGACGGGGAGTGCGCCTTCGGCAACGGGTACGCCTACCGCGACTGCATACAATGGCTACGCGATAGTGTCGTTTACCGGTTCGGAACTCAGCGGTGGTGCACGGGTCGGCTACACCGTTGTGTCAAATCCTCCGGGTGGCTTCGACAGCAATGGTGGGAGTGGTAGTGACACTCACGTTGTCACCGGACTGACGAACGGCACCGCCTACACCTTTACTGTGGTTGCCGACAACGGTGTGGGCAGCACGACCTCGGCAGCGTCGAACGCTGTCACCCCAACCGAGGCTACACTCACATTGCCCGTGCCGGTCTCGAAGGACAACTTGCTTGCGTACTATCCTTTTGATAGCACCACGAACGATCTGATGGGGGGAGCTCCCTTCTCAACGCCTGGCACGGTCACAGGCGGAAGCCTATCTCTGAGTGGTGTAGCCTCTGGCTACTCGCCGACCATTGATGGCATCGGATATAAGTCGTTCAGCGTTTCGGTCGATTTCAATATGGACGACGCATTTGCTGGTGGCCCCGTGCTCGTATTGGGAGCCCTCTATCGGTCGCTTGAATTTGCTATCGATCCGGCGCTTCTCCCCCGAATTAGTGCGAATAACAATGGCGCCTCCTATTTGGGTGGACCGCCGGAAACTGTGTTCATGGGAACCCCCCTTTCGAGAGGCGTATGGTATCGCGCGACAGTGACCGTCGATGTCGGCATTCCTGCGCCGAGTATTAAGTTGTACATCAACGGGACGTTGGTTGGCACCGTATCGACGCCGCCGCTGACTCCCGGATGGCTGTTCGATGTTTTTTACGCACCCGAGGTCAACCCTATTGACCGTAATTTCTTGTTTTGGAACCCCGCTAATGGGTCTAGGTTCAAGGGTCTTGTCAAGAACCTCTTGATTTACGGCCGCGCGCTCAATGCAGCGGAATTAAGCATGCTGAACGTGTCGCTTGGTCCGCCACAGCTGATTTTGAGCGCCCCGACGATCACCAGTGGACCACCGCCCAACGGCACGGTAGGGGTACCCTACAATTTTGCCCTATCCGCGACTGGCACGCCCACACCTGGCTGGGGCACTTCAGGATCTGTGCCGCCTGGGTTGTCTGTTGATGGAATAACTGGGGTTATTTCTGGAACCCCGACGACTGCGGGTAGCTTCTCGTTCACGGTTAGTGCGGACAACGGTGTAGCCCCGGCTTCCACCCAAACTTACACGATCAATATTGCCTCAGCAGTAAGCGCACCCTGGCAGGCTGATCGGCGTTTGGGTGGTGGTGGCACGGCGGAGTTTGCGCGGCTCGACAATGGTCAATTGTGGAGTTGGGGTGTTGGCAACGGCGATGCGCTCGGTCGTAGCAACACTGGGGTGAACACCCCCAGTCCCATCGGCACGCTAGGCGCATCGGTGCGCTCGGTCGCGGCTGCGGGTTGGTATGGCGTTGCACTCAAGACCGATGGCTCAGTGTGGGCTTGGGGCTTTGGTGACAATGTTGGAGCTGGTGTCGGCCTCCCCGCAGCATCGACGGTGCCGTTGCCGCTGCAGGTGACTGGTATTTCAGGTGCGGTCGGCATTTCGACGCGGTACCACCACACATTGGCCTTGAAAGGCGACGGCACTGTGTGGGGCTTTGGTCGTGAGGACCTCTTGGCGCTTGGCCCCACGATTGGTAACAAGGCGGCGCGTCAGGTACCTGGCCTGGGCAACGTCAGGCAAGTTGCTGCTGGTGAGCAGCATTCGTTGGCGCTTGTAGAAAATGGAACTGTACTGTCGTGGGGCTCGAATACGGGTGGTCAGCTTGGGGTGTTCACAGGTGGCACACCGCAGTCTGCCCCGCAAACGGTACCCATCTCCAATGTTGTACAAATCACCTCAGGGAGCTTCACGTCGCTAGCGCTGAAGAGTGACGGTACTGTCTGGTGGTGGGGCAGCGCCGCGCCAGGCGGTTCGACGCCGACGCAGGTCGCAGGCTTGAGTGGGGTGGTGAGCATTGCTGCTGGCAACTACACGTTCTTTGCACTCCTCAGTAACGGCACAGTAAAGGGGTGGGGCGACAACTCGTTTGGTCGCGTCGGCAACGGAACGACCGGCGGTACGATCGCAACGCCGGTACTGCTGCCGGGACTATCGAACGTTGCACACATTGCCGGCGGCGAATTCCACGGCGTGGCGGCGACGGCATCGGGAACCGTGTACGCATGGGGAAGCAACAGCACAAGGCAACTCTGCGGCGTAGCAGGCCCAGACGTGAACGTGCCAACGGCGTGCGCACTCTCGCTGGCCTCGGGGGGTGGGACTGCCCCGACCATTACGAGCAGTCCGCCGCCGAACGGGACGGTGAGCGTTTCCTACAACCATACGGCGACGGCGACCGGGTCGCCCACACCCACATGGAGTGTGATGGCTGGCTCGCTGCCTGCGGGTCTCACGCTTAACGCGGCATCTGGTGTGATTTCAGGCACGCCGACGACGGCAGGTACTTATGTCTTTACCCTAGTTGCAGCCAATGGCAACGCGCCGGATGCTACGCAAACTGCGTCGATTGTTATCGCTCCTTCCGTGACGGTGAATGCGCAGTACTACTACCCAAATCTGTCGTCTCTTGAAGTAAATGGTCCGACAAAGATTCTCTCTGATGGCGTCGAATACGCCAGTTTTCACGTTGGCTTTGTCATTGATTTCACGCCGACCCAAATCATCATTACGCCGCCGCCGCTTTACCCGTTTAATAGTGTGTCCTTTAACGGGCTTAGACTGACCAACATCACCAATCCCATTACTTCTGTTGGCGCACTGTCTTTTACGGGTACTGACTACACTAGTCGGGTTAGTTTGGTGGGCGACGCGGTACTTGTGAACTTTGCTGGTATTACGTCGATGTCTGGGACAACACTGACCATCAATTACTCCTCAACGGCAGTGGCCCCGACCATCACCAGCAGTGCGCCGCCGTCAGGTACCGTCGGTATCGACTACAGCCATACGTTTGTGGCCACGGGCGTGCCGACGACGATGACCTGGACAGTTTCAGCAGGAGCCTTGCCTGCCGGCATCACGCTCAATAGCAGCACCGGTGTACTCGCTGGTACACCGACCGCATCGGGGAGCTTTAGCTTCACCGTACAGGCGGCCAACGGCACGGCACCCAATGCCACCCAGGCGGTGAGCCTGACCATCGCCGCCGCAGCGCTGGCCCCCACCATCACCAGCATTGCGCCGCCGTCAGGTACCGTCGGTATCGACTACAGCCATACGTTTGTGGCCACGGGCGTTCCGGCGGCGATGACCTGGACAGTTTCAGCAGGCGCCCTGCCTGCCGGCATCACGCTCAATAGCAGCACCGGTGTACTCGCTGGTACACCGACCGCATCGGGTAGCTTTAGCTTCACGGTGCAGGCGGCCAACGGCACGGCACCCAATGCTACCCAGGCGGTGAGCCTGACCATCGCCAGCGGCAGCGGGGTCACGGCGCTGGCGACGGGATTCGGCCACAGCTGCGCGGTGGTGAATGGCGGCGTGCAGTGCTGGGGATATAACGCCAAGGGCCAACTCGGCAACGGCAGCACCACCAATAGCACCACTCCGGTGCAAGTCACCGGACTCACCAGCGGGGTCACGGCGGTGGCGGCGGCGCAATCCCACAGCTGCGCGGTGGTGAATGGCGGTGTGCAGTGCTGGGGATATAACGCCAACGGCCAACTCGGCAACGGCAGCACCACCGATAGCACCACCCCCGTGCAAGTCACCGGACTCACCAGCGGGGTCACGGCGGTGGCGGCGGGGGCTTTCCATAGCTGCGCGGTGGTGAATGGCGGCGTGCGGTGCTGGGGATATAACGAATACGGCCGACTCGGCAACGGTAGCACCACGGATAGCACCACCCCCGTGCAAGTCACCGGGCTTACCAGCGGTGTCACGGCGGTGGCGGCGGGGGAGCGACACAGCTGCGCAGTCGTGAATGGCGGCGTGCAGTGCTGGGGATATAACGAATACGGCCAACTCGGCAACGGCAGCACCACCAATAGCACCACCCCCGTGCAAGTCACGGGGCTTACCAGCGGGGTCACGGCGGTGGCGGCGGGGCAATACCACAGCTGCGCGGTGGTGAATGGCGGTGTGCAGTGCTGGGGAAATAACGACAACGGCCAACTCGGCAACGGCAGCACCACCTATAGCACCACCCCCGTGCAAGTCACCGGACTCACCAGCGGGGTCACGGCGGTGGCGGCGGGGGCTTTCCATAGCTGCGCGGTGGTGAATGGCGGCGTGCGGTGCTGGGGATATAACGAA
>JADCIX010000023.1 GCA_020247545.1 Rhodocyclaceae bacterium
GAGAAGTTGAAAAACACTGCTGGTTACTGGTTAAGCGAACTCCAGCGCAAACCCGAACGTATCAAGTCGTACTTCCAAGATCCGCGAGTCAAATACGCCGCCTAAATTTTTGTTGGCCATATTTAATTGCCGGATCAATAGTGCAACACCTGCCTAGAACACCAGTATGTACGGGCGCTTCCAACCAATATTGCTTGAAAACCCTCGCCCCGCCTAGACTTTCGAATCTTTTTCGTCGACCTTGTTCTCGTCGAACAGAGCCGCAATAGCAGCGGGATCGAAACGATATTCCTGATTACACATATCGTCTTTGACGATCACCTCACCGTATTCAGCAAGAGTGCCTTCGAGTTCTTCTCGCCCGAGCGAGCGCAATACATTCTTCACTTTTTCTTCGTCGCGGGTACAGTTGGAATGTACGCCCTTGGGCTCGTAAAGGCGAATATCTTCTTCGGCGAATAATCGCCTCAACAAGAGGTCTATCGGCATCGAAACCAATTCGGCTTCAGTCACGGACGAGGCGAGCATTTCCATCCGCGCCCAGCCGTCGGCATCACGCTCGTCCGCCTTTGGCAGCTTTTGCAGCATCAGCGCCCCGGCACCACGCGGGGTGGCGGCCAGCCAAAGGTGCGTCGGCAGTTGTTCGGATTGATCGAAGTAATGCTCAAAACACTCGGCCACGCTTAGCCCCGAGATCGGCACAATCGATTGATACATTTGCCCGGAGTCGCTGTTCTGAACGGTCATGGCGAGTGTGCCGCCGCCAACCCATTCGGCAAATCCATCGGTCGGTTTGACAAGTTCTTCTTCACCGCCAGATGCCGCCATGCCGCGCAGGCCGAGCGAGTGGGTGCATTCCACGACCGCGAGTTTCGCTGAGCGCTTTGATGCGCCACCTTCTGCTGTCTTTGTGCTCGCGCCTTGGATCTGTAAAGTCACGCGACCGGGATGTTTCAGGCCGGTGCCCACAAAGACGGCCACACAAGCGAGTTCACCAAAATAACGGGTAACGTCTTCGGGATAGGTGCGGCCCCGCATCAGGGTCTGCCACGCGTCCCCCAAGCGGATAACCTGCCCGCGAATGTCAAGATCTTCGAAGGTGAATCGACGCGAGTAACTGGCGTGAGAGGAAAGTTGGGAAGAGCGGTCGGCAGGCATGGCACGAGTCTAACAAACTGCGGCGACCAAGCAACAATTTCGTGAAGCGACGTTACGCCGCGACCGCTTGGGGTTTCGGTTGCTCTGACATCACCCGGTTGGCCGGAAAAATTGCGCGGAAGCTTGACCCATGGTCTTCAGAGCCTTGTGAACTTTGAATCTCGAGCCGACCGCCGTGCCGAACCAACACATGTTTGACGATGGCAAGCCCCAAGCCAGTGCCGCCGGCCGCGCGTGAACGCCCGCGATCGACGCGATAGAAGCGCTCTGTCAGGCGTGGCAGATGTTCCGGAGCGATGCCCTCCCCGGTATCCGTCACGCTGAACAAAAGGTCGCCGCCGGCCTGACCGGCGGCGGGGACGATTTCCAAGCTAACGTGTACCGAACCGTTATCTGGCGTGTAGCGAATGGCGTTGGAGACCAAATTGGAAATGAGGCTGGAAACTTCGTCCCGATTGCCCATTAACCAAATTGGTGAGAGTGACGTTGTGAGCATGTGGCGGCCGCCGGACATGATGCGGGCGTCGTTGACCGAGGCCTGTACCAGGCCCTGCATATCGATCACCGATTCAGCAAGTTTGTTTTGCGCATCTTCCAGCCTCGACAAGGCAAGCAAATCGTCGACCAAACGCTGCATCCGCTCAGTCTGTTGCGACATATGGTCGAGGGAGCGCTTTAGCAACTCGGGTTTTGACCCGCCGGCGATGTCTGTCCCGTGCATCGTCTCCAAGAAACCCGCCATCACTGTGAGCGGGGTGCGTAACTCATGAGACACATTGGCGACAAAGTCGCTGCGCATCCGTTCAAGATGTTCGCGCTCGGAGATGTCTCTTGAAAGCAGCAAGGTTTGATCGTCGCCAAAACCAACAAGCTGCACGGCGAGCGAAACCTCGCGACCGCTGTTGGCACCCAGCGTCGGCGAAAATTTAAGTGTTAGCGACTCGCCGAGGTTTCGTTTGGCAAGAAACTCGATGAATTCAGGGGTTCGAACAATGTAAGTGATTGTCTGCATCCGGTCGTTTGACAGCGAAATGTGCCAATGCTTTTCAGCCGCCGGGTTGCACCAAACGATGCTGTTTTCGTTGTCCAGCATGACAGCGCCGTCCGGTAGCGCAGTCGCAGCTTGCTGAAAGCGGGCAAGCGAATTGGTCAACGCCTGCTGCTCTGTACGCAGCTGGCGAATAACCCGGTATAGATCTGAAAGCACATCGCCCCAGGTGCCGAATCCGTCCGGCAGGTCCACAGCGCGCAATTCACTACCCAGCCAGATATGTAGTTGCGACAACTTCCACGTGTGATAGGCAAAACCGGCAAAAACGATCAACGTCGTCATCACAAACGCGGCAGTCCAGCCAAAGGCCAGCCCGCCCAATAATCCACCTAACGCAGCGAGTAGTGCAACGCGCAGCGCAGCGGTTAACAGCAGTTTGTGCGCAGACCTCATGCGATTGGTTACGAAAAACAGACCCAGCGTCGTCGAAGCCGAGATTGGCTCCAATCACTATAGTACGCCGCGCGCCTCAAGTGGCGGCCAAGAAGTGATCGGTCTGCACGGCCACTACTCGTCGCGTGCGAAGCGGTAGCCGCTACCGCGAACGGTGTGGACAAAGTTATCGTGGCCGGAGGGTGCCAGCGCCGAACGCAAACGCCGGATATGTACGTCGACTGTTCGTTCCTCGATGAACACATGATCGCCCCAAACGAAGTCGAGCAATTGGGTTCGCGAGTAGACCCGTTCCAGATGTGTCAGGAAGAAGTGCAGTAAGCGAAACTCGGTCGGGCCCATGGTGAGTGTTTGGCCGTTGCCGGTAACCTTGTGTGAAGCCGGATCAAGCTTTAATCCGTTGTACTCGATGGTGTCTTCAGTCAGCTCCGGTGCGCGGCGGCGCAGCACCGCCTTGATGCGCGCTTCCAGTTCCTTCAGCGAAAAGGGTTTGACCATGTAGTCATCCGCGCCGGTTTCGAGACCGCGCAATTTATCCGCCTCTTCGCCCCGCGCGGTCAGCAAGATAACCGGCAGCGATTTTGTCCGGCTGTCACCACGTAACTTGCGAGTGAGTTCGACGCCGCTCATCCCCGGCAACATCCAATCGAGCAGCGCGAGATCGGGCAATTCGTGCTGCACGATTTTCAGTGCGCCTTCCGCCGACGGGGTGACCAACACGCGATAACCGCCCATCTCAAGGTTGATCTGGATAAGATCTTGTATAGCGGGTTCGTCTTCAACGACGAGGATGGTGGGGTTCATGGTCTCAGCTCGGGTTTCGAAGTGGGTATGCGTGCGTCGAATTCACAATCATCCTGCAAGCCAATGCATGATATTTCAGCTTTGTGAACCTTATGTTACAGCGCAGCTGGAGCGAGTGAATGCCGTCTCGGCATTTCCCGCACGATACAATAACGGTGAATTCACCAGAAAGCGTCCTTTAACCTATGGCCGAACCCCGCCCAACCGAAATTACGCTGCACCAGAAATCGCGCGAACTGGAGATCGCGTTTGATGATGGCAGCCGTTTCCACCTCACATGCGAGTTTCTACGGGTGCACTCGCCATCCGCAGAGGTGCGTGGCCACGGTCCCGGGCAAGAGGTGTTGCAGGTCGGCAAGCGCGAAGTCAACATCACTAGCATTGAGCCGGTTGGTTCATATGCCATCAAGCCAACCTTTTCGGATGGCCATGACACCGGCCTGTACTCTTGGGACTATCTGCACGATCTCGGCGTCAACCAGCACAACTATTGGCGCACCTACATGAGCCGGCTTGAGCAGGCCGGTGCAAGTCGTGGTTAGCCGTGGTGACGAAGCCTAGCCAAATGCCTGCCGACATTCGCGAGTTTTTTGACGCTTACCGCGACGCCTTTAATCGTCTCAGTGGGCGGGATGTATCGGCGTTCTACCAAGTGCCCTCAATGATCTCCAGCGCCACTGGCCCCGGCCTGTTTACGGATGAGCAGTCGCTGATCACAAACAATGAAAAACTGTGTGAAATTTATCGGCAATCAGGATTTGTAAAGACCGACTACCGCGAGTGCAGCGCCATACCGCAAAATGATAATTTCTTTGTGGTGGATCTTGAATGGAGCATCCATCGGGAACAGCGGCTGCCGCAAGTGTTTAATACCACCTATCAACTCGTCCGGCGCGATGCAGTCGGCACTTGGAAAATTGAACACGTTGCTGCCTATAGTGAAACACTGTAAAAAACGCCTCGGGACCACCACTCATGACTGAAACACATTTTGGTTTTCAAAAGGTTGGCGAAGGCGAAAAAGCAGGCAAAGTGCGCGAAGTGTTTCGCTCGGTTGCACCCAGCTATGACATCATGAACGACTTGATGTCGGCCGGGCTTCATCGCGTCTGGAAAAAGTTCACCGTGGATCTGGCCAATGTTCAACCCGGTGAAGCCGTGTTGGATGTCGCTTCCGGTACGGCGGACTTGGCGCTAGCGTTTGCAAAACAAGCTGGTGCGGCAACCGTCTGGCAGACGGACATCAACGAAGCGATGCTGAAAGTGGGACGCGATCGCTTGGCCGACGAGGGGCTAATCACGCCCAATGCCTTGGCTGATGCCGAAAAATTACCCTTCACAAGTGAATCGTTTGATGTCGTCACCGTGGCGTTCGGCCTGCGCAACATGACGCACAAAGATATCGCCTTGTCAGAAATGACCCGGGTGTTGAAGCCGGGAGGACGTTTGCTCGTGCTCGAATTCTCGAAAGTCCACAAATCGCTCGAAAAGGCATATGACGCCTACTCCTTTGGTCTTTTGCCAAAGATTGGCAAATGGGTCGCAAAGGATGAGGCAAGTTATCAGTATTTGGCCGAGTCAATCCGGATGCATCCCGATCAGGAGACGCTCAAACAAATGATGTCTGAGGCGGGCTTATCCAACGTCGAGTACTGGAATCTCGCGGCGGGCGTCGTTGCATTGCATCGCGGATACAAGCTTGGCCGCTAAAAAACCGAATGCCGTGCGCCAGGGGAATTTTTTCTACGCAAACAGGTCATAGTGTCGTTGCAACAGTCTTCGTTCCAAAAATACACCTACAATTTTTCGGGGAATGCCATGAAACCACTTCTGGCCACAGTTGTTATAAGTCTTTTTACACTTGTGTCGCTCGGCTATATGTCCGACGCGGATGCAAAAAAACGTCTTGGGGGAGGCAAATCCACCGGGACACAGAAAGAATCTATCCAGCGCGACGCCACGCCGCCGCCGGCAAAACCGGCGGCTCCTGCTGCGGCACCCGCCGCTGGTGCAGCTCCCACCGCCGCCGCGCCAGCCGCTGCGAGCGGTGCAAGCAAGTGGCTGGGCCCGCTGGCCGGGTTAGCCGCAGGCGGGTTGCTCGCCGCGATGTTTATGGGCGGCGCGTTTGATGGCCTGAAATTCTTCGACATCCTGTTGATGATCGGTTTGGCCGTTGCCGCCTTTATGCTGGTTCGGATGTTTATGCGTAAGAAGGCTGCGGAGATGGGTGGCATGAACGCGCCTGCTTCGGGTAACAGTCAATATGCTGGTGCCGGCGCGCCATACACACCTGAACCATCGCCACCGCCTGTGTCGGCCGCCCCCGCCACCACTACCAACCGCATCGCTGCGCCGGAAATCGGTAGCCGTTTGTCAACCGCCAACGCTTCGTCCGACGTCATAAACGAGGCTACGGCCAAACCGCGTATTCCAGCCGACTTTGATGTTATTCCGTTTGAGCGTAACTCGAAGGCGGCATTTATTCGACTGCAAGCGGCCAACGACGCGAAAGACCTGAACGACATCCGTGAATTTACAACCCCCGAAATGTACGGCGAGCTCGCCTTGCAGATTCAGGAACGCGGCACCGCCGCACAGAAAACCGAAGTGGTGTCGGTCGACGCCCGGGTAATCGAAGTTGTCATTGAGAACAATCGCGCGGTGGCCAGTGTTCGTTACACCGGCGTCATTCGCGAAGATGACGGTCAGGCCGAAGGCTTTGACGAAGTCTGGCACGTGTCGAAGGACCTGTCGGATGAGCAATCGACTTGGCGGTTGGCTGGTATTCAGCAGCTCGGCTAACAGCCTTCGAGCAGTTCAACAATTACAAGGCGCCGTTCAATCGAACGGCGCCTTTGTCTTTGTCATAATGGTGGTGTGACTCAACGAACCTTTACCACCGCCAATCTTGCGGCTGCCAAACTCATCAACCGTGTCTTGGCGGACTACCCGCTGGCGCGAGAGCGGCTGCTGCCCCACGCGGCCGCACGCGTCGCAACCCATGTTGGTCCACTCGCCATTGAGCTGCGTATCACGCCGCAGGGTATGGTGGAGGCGGTGGGTGAGGGTGCAGCAGATGGCGCGGTCGCAAATGTGGTATTCCGAATCCCGCTTGCCTCGCTGGGCGGGTTGGTGCGCAAAGATCCGGCGGCGTTTCGCCAAGTCGCCTTCGAGGGCGATAGCGAACTGGCGCATGTGTTGTCGACGGTCGCACGCGGCGTCGAGTGGGATATCGAAGAGGACTTGAGCCGGTTATTGGGCGGCGGCAAGCTGGCGGATATCGTCTCTCATCGCGCGGTTGGCACGACCAGATCCATCGCCGAGTGGCGCGACCAAGCCAGTCAGCGCTTCGCCGAAAATATGGCGGAGTATCTGGTGCATGAGCGCGAAGCCTTCATCACCAAGGACCAACTGGAACAACTGGCGCGTGACAACGAAATACTGCGTGACGACGTCGCCCGACTGGAAGCGCGCCTGAACCTGCTTGCCAAATAAGCGCCCATGAAACGAATCACGCTGACGCGTTTTCTGATCGACGAACAGTACAACCGCAAGGCCGTACCTGCCGACCTCAGGTTGCTCATTGAAGTGGTATCGCGGTCCATCAAGGCGATCTCAACGACGGTCGGCAAGGGAGCGCTTGCCGGTATCTTGGGTGACGCGGGCTCGGGCAATATACAGGGGGAAGCGCAGAAGAAACTCGATGTGATTGCCAACGAAATTCTGTTGGAGGCCAACGAGTGGGGTGGTCATCTTGCGGCGATGGCCTCTGAAGAAATGGAAGGTCCACACGCGATTCCACACCGCTTTCCCAAAGGCGAGTACTTGTTGCTGTTCGACCCGCTGGATGGCTCATCGAATATCGATGTGAACACCAGTGTCGGCACCATTTTCTCAGTGCTGCGTTGCCCTGAAGGTGTCAACAAGCCCACAGAAGCCGCCTTCCTGCAACCCGGTACCGCGCAGGTTTGTGCCGGCTTCGCGGTGTATGGTCCATCGACGGTTTTGGTATTGACGTTGGGTGCTGGCGTTCACACGTTTACGCTTGACAGGGAGCAAGGTGGCTTTGTGTTGACGCAGCAGCACGTGAAGATACCAGCGGATACACAAGAGTTCGCGATCAATATGTCGAACATGCGCCACTGGGAGCCGCCGATGAAACGATACGTCGAGGAAATGTTGGCCGGTAAAACCGGACCACTCGGCCGCGACTACAACATGCGCTGGATTGCATCGATGGTAGCGGATGTGTTTCGCATCCTCACGCGTGGCGGCATCTTTATGTATCCACGCGATAACAAAGATCCATCAAAACCCGGCCGACTCCGCTTGATGTACGAAGCGAACCCAATGGCCATGATCATTGAACAAGCCGGTGGAGCGGCGAGCACCGGGCGCGAGCGTATTCTCGATATCGTACCGACGGCGTTACATCAACGCGTTCCGGTGATTCTTGGCTCAAAAAATGAGGTGGAGCGGGTTGTTGGTTACCACCAAGCCGCGAGCGAGTAGCAATTTGCAGGTGGCAAAAGTCGCCTATCGGCGGTCGTTTTCAAGCCAAAATGACTGAAAAAGCCCGTCCTTGCTGGGTTTTGTATCTTCTGGAATGTCAGGCGCGCGACAGCGAGACGACGTTGTACACCGGCATTACCACCGACCTTGAGCGGCGCTTCAACGAACATCTAGCCGGCGTCGGCGCGCGTTACACGCGTTCACATCCGCCGCTGCGGGTGTTAGCGGTACGGGAATTTTCCGATCGTGCCAGCGCTTCGCGCGCAGAAGCGGCAGTGAAAAAACTGCCGCGTCCATCGAAGTTGGCATATTTCGCATGAGAGCGTGGTTCGCCACAATTTCAATGATCCTGCTGGCGCTGGCGATGGCGTCCGCCGCTACCGCCACCGCCCAAACAACACCGACCGCGAGCGCTGCACCATTACGCGGCGTGTGGATCCCACAACCCGCCCACACCGACTTTTGGCGTTCGCCGGAGGACATGAAGCGTCACATCGCCGCGCTGCACGAAGCAGGCATCAACACAATATGTGTGGTGGTTTGGAATCAAGGCCGCACGTTTTACAAGAGTCGCACCCTAAAAGAGTTGATCGGCATTGAGGTCGATGAGCGTATGGCGGGTCGTGACCCCCTTGCTGAAGTCGTCGCAGCCGCCAGGCCCTACAACATGCGCATCTACGCCTGGTTTGAGTTCGGCTTCGCCACGGACGTGAACAATGGTCCGGGGCGAGAGATTGTGCAACGCAAGCCACACTGGGTTGCGCGGAAGTCGGACGGCACACCGCTGATTCGAAACGGGTTTCGTTGGCTGAATGCGTTTGACGCTGAAGTACAGGACTTCATGCTCGCGCTGATGATGGAAGTGGTTGCCGGCTACGACATCACCGGCATCCAAGGCGACGATCGCCTGCCGGCGTTTCCGGGTGAGGGTGGTTACAACGACAACGTGAAAGCGGCATATGCAATTGCGCACGGCGGTGTGGCACCGCCGACAAACCACAAGGACGCTGGCTGGGTGCAGTGGCGGGCCGACCGGCTGGGAGAGTTTCAGCAGCGCGTCTACCGCGAGACCAAACGCCGCAAAGCGAATATGGAAGTCACACTAGCGCCGCCGGTGTTTCCGTGGAGTCGTGACGACTGGTTGATGGATTGGCCCGCATGGTTCAAGGCCGGCTGGGTCGATAGAGTCTTTCCACAAATCTACCGCAAGGACCTCAAAAGCTATGAGGCCGAACTCGACAAGATCGTTGATAGACAAGTACCAAAGGCGTTACATCACAAAGTGCATCCCGGGTTGCTGTTGCGTTTGGCCGATGGTTATGCGGCGTCGATTGAGCTGATCAGCGCACAGGTCGCGGCAAATACACGCGCCGGGGTCGGCGGCGAGGTTTACTTCTTCAACGAAGGCGTGATGAAAAACCTCACGGCGATTAAGGCGATGTATGGTCGCGAGTAACCGCATTGTTGTCGATTTGGACACGATCCGCCGTATGGCGGTTTCACAATCACTGTTCGCGCCGACAACACTCGCGCGAGCCATTACTAAGCTGGGTTTTGTACAGGCCGATCCCATTCGCGCGCCTGCCCGCGCACAAGACCTGACACTACGCCATCGCGTGAAAAACTATCGCGCCGGCGATTTGGAGGCCAAATACGCCAAACTCGACGTCGAAGAAGACTTCTTTATCAACCACGGTTTTGTGCCACGGGACATTCATCAGCTGATGCATCCACGTGTCTATCCGGGTGGCCAGGCCGCGCTGGTGAAAAAACACAGTGCATCCGTACTGGCTTTTGTCGGCGATTACGGCGTTGTGCATCCACGTGACGTCGATGCGCATTTTGCGCATGGCAGCATGACCAACGCGTGGGGCGGTACATCAAGCGTGACCACTCAACTACTCGATGGAATGCACTACCGCGGCATGCTGCGGATCGTCGGGCGCGACAAGGGCATTCGGTTGTATGGATTGCCAACGGTGGCCCGCCCGAAACGTAGCGCCGCTGAAATCGATCACGCAATCGATGAACTGCTGGACGTGTTGCTCAACAAGTACGCGCCGATTCCGGCAAACAGTATCAGCACATTATTGGGGCGGTTGCGATGGGGGGTGCCGCAGTGGCAGGCAAAGTTACCGGCCGCCATCAAACGCGCCAAAGAACGTATGGCGCAAACCACTATCGACGGCGTGACGTGGTACTGGCCTGCAGAGGCGAAGATTGGTAAGGCCCACCACGTGCTGGATGACGACGTTCGATTATTGGCGCCATTTGATCCCATCGTATGGGACCGGCGTCGATTTGAGATGTTATGGGGCTGGGCTTACCGTTTTGAAGCCTACACACCGGTGGCCAAACGCAAGCTGGGTTATTACGCCTTGCCGATGTTATGGCGCGGCAACATCATCGGCTGGGGGAACCTAAGCGTGAAAGACGATGCGCTGGTCTGTGAATTCGGCTACGTCTCCGGTCGCGCGCCGAAGGAGCGAGAATTTCGCTTAGCGCTCGCGGCTGAATGCGAAAACATGCAGCACTTTCTTCACCTGTCAACAAACACGCCCGCCGCCTGTTCTGTGCGGTAGTGGTCACGACAGGGCTGCGTTGTTGAGCCTGCTCAAGAAGTCAATAGCGCTGCAATATCGGCCGGGTTGTGCGTGATACAGTGATCTTTCAAAAAGCTGTCAATAAAAACACCATAACAACACTGACCAAGTTACAGGAGAGGCAAATGCAGAGTTTTTTCGGTCAAACGTCACGGCAGGTGCGTAGATTCGTCACGTCACTATCAACGCCACGCCGCCAACAAATCGGTGGAACGCTGCTTGGATTGACCGGAAGCACGTTGGCCGGTGTGATTTTTGGCCTGGCGCTACCGGTGACGCCAGCCAACGCGCAGGTGAGTGCGAATCGTCTGGAAGGGCTGCGCGACAATACGCCTCGCTGGCATGCAATTACCGGTGCGCGCATCGTCATCGCCCCCGGCAAGGTGATTGATAACGGCACGTTGGTGATGCGCGACGGTCGCATCACTGCCATCGGTAGTGAAGTTGTTGTGCCGGCAGGAGCACGTGTGTGGAAGCTGGAAGGCCGTAGCGTCTACGCCGGCTTTATCGATGTCGCCAGCTTGGTGGGTGTTCCCGCCAGTATGCGGCCCGCACAACCGACGCTACCGCCCTGGATGCGCCAACCTAGCACCGCACCTGCTGCACCTGCCATTGTCGCGACCCCCGCCCGTAGCGCCATCGGCGCACAAAACCGCTCGGTTCGCGCTGATCTCGATGTCGCCACAGCGCTGGAGATGAAGGCCGACGAGATGAAAGCGGCGCGTGAACAGGGCTTCACGACAGTGTTGGCTGCCCCTGCAGTTGGTGTGTTTCGCGGGCAGAGCGCTTTAGTTCAGCTGCTCGACGGCGTTGATGCGAAATCGCAGGTGTTGCAGGCGCGCGTGGCACAGCACGCCGGGTTTGATTACGAACGCACGTTTCGCGCCGACGCGAGTTATCCCAATTCGATGATGGGTGCCATTGCCTTGGCCCGTCAATCACTTTATGACGCGCGTTGGTATGGCAGCAACGCAAAGAATGGCGAACGGTCCGAAACCAACGCCGCACTTGAGGCGCTTGATGCGGTCGTGCGTGGCAAACAAACGCTGTTTTATCAGGCGGAGAACGAGCAGGATTACCAGCGCGTGGCGAAGATTCGTGACGAGTTCAATCTGCGGACCGCGTTAGTTGGCAACGGTTATGAGTACCGCCGCGCCGCGCAACTTAAATCGCTAAACATGCCCGTCGTTGTTCCGCTCAACTTCCCCGTGCCGCCGGAAGTCGATAACCCGGACACCGCAATTGATGTGCCGCTCGACGGCTTGCAGCACTGGGAGCAGGCACCATCAAACTTGGCCTATCTGCATCGCAGCGGCGTGGCCTTTGCGGTGACCGCGCGCGGTCTGCGCGACGCCAAAGAGTTCCTTCCGCAATTGCGCTTAGCGGTCAAACGCGGGCTGCCTGCGGATGCTGCACTGGCCGCGCTGACGACGGTGCCGGCGTCGATGGTTGGTGCGAGCAACATCGGCACTCTTGAAGTTGGCAAGCTCGCCAACATCACGGTCGCCAGTGGAGACCTCTTCACCAGTGATAGCGCGGAAGTCGAAGTCAACTTCGTTGACGGCAAGCCGCACGTGAGTGAAGCCTATCAGCGCTTCGATGCCCGCGGTACCTGGAGCGGCACAGTGGCAGGCAAAGCCGTCGAGTTGAAAGTTGCCGGGACGCGCGCCCGTCCAACACTGACTATTGATGGCCAGACGTGCGATATCGCCACGCGCGCGCGGCAGGTCATTATCGCGCTGCCTTGTAGGAGGCCGCCCGTATCGGCGTCTGCCACCGCGTCTGCCACCGCATCTGCCACCGACGCTGCCACTCCGCCGACGTCTGCGGAGGCCGCACCAACTGTAGCGGGAGAGAAGCTAACAATCGTCGCCGAAGCGCTAGGCGAAGGCAACAACACTCTGCGCGGTACGGCGGAGGCACAAACTGGTGTGCAAACCACCTGGACCGCAACACGTACGGCGGCGTTTAAAGAGCCGTCGCCCCGCGCACGACCAGAAGAACCTACACCGGCAGTCGCCGAAACCTACCCGTTTGGTGCCTACAGCGTCGGTCGGCCAGTGCGACCCGCAGTCTTGCTCATCAAGAATGCAACCGTATGGACCGGCAGTAGCGCTAAGGATGCGGGGCGTCTTGAGCGCTCGGACATGTTGGTACGTGATGGCAAGATCGCCGCAGTTGGTGCATCGTTGGCGGCACCGGCAGATGCAATGGTGATCGATGCCGTGGGCAAACATCTCACGCCCGGCATCATCGATGCACACTCGCACACGGCGGTCATTGGCGGGGTGAATGAATCCACCAGCTCGATTACCGCAGAGGTGCGAATCGGCGATGTGGTGGATGCAACCGACATCAACATCTACCGCCAGCTCGCCGGAGGTGTAACGGGTGCAAACGTGTTGCATGGCTCGGCGAACACCATCGGTGGCCAAAGCCAGACGATTAAGTTTCGCTGGGGGAGTGACGCGGAAGGGTTGAAATTTGCCGGTGCACAGCCGGGCATTAAGTTCGCTCTTGGGGAGAACGTTAAACAAGCCAATTGGGGTGAAGGCGCCGGCAGTCGTTATCCACAAACACGGATGGGCGTCGAACAAATTTTGCGGGATGGATTCTCCGCCGCACGGCAATATCAAAAGAGGTGGGCGGACTATCGTGAAAAAAGCGGGGCAAACCCGAAAGTGGTGGCTGAACCGCGCCGTGATCTGCAACTCGATACGCTGGTGGAGATTCTGGAAAAGAGACGGGTGGTACACATTCACTCGTACCGCGCTGACGAGATTCTGATGTTTGTGCGTGTCGCGCAGGAATACGGCTTTACGGTTGCCACCTTTCAACACGTACTCGAAGGTTACAAGGTCGCCGATGCCATGGCGAGTATCGGTGCGGGTGGTTCGACCTTCTCCGATTGGTGGGCCTACAAGATGGAAGTGTATGACGCCATTCCGACCAACGCCGCGCTGATGCATCGCGCCGGGGTGTTAACGACGCTGAACTCTGACAGCAATGAATTGGCGCGACGCCTAAACACCGAAGCCGCCAAGGTTGTGCGCTACGGTGGCTCGGGTGGTGTGAGCGAAGTCGAAGCGCTGAAGATGGTAACAACAAATGCCGCAAAACAACTGCGGATTGATGACCGCACAGGCTCGCTGGAGGTGGGCAAGGATGCAGACTTTGTGATCTGGAATACCTCTCCCCTCTCAACAAACGCCCGTGCCGAGCAAACCTGGATTGATGGGCAGAAATACTTTGATCTAGAAACCGACGCAAAACTCCGCGCCGCGGCCACCGCAGACAAACAACGCCTGCTCGCGAAAGCCCAAGCTGCCCGTGCCGCGAGGATGGCGCAACCCGGTGCAGGCGCAGGCCGCCCAATGGGTGCAGGCGCGCCAACCGAACCGTCGGCTGAGTCGGGTTCGATGAGTGTGCGCGACACACTCGAGTTTATGGCCATGCAGCGTTGGTTGCATGACACCAAGCAATATAGGAGCAACTATTGGGATGGTGGGGCGTGGCATGAGTGCACGGAGGACGCAAAATGAAAAACAACACTCTAGCAATGCTGTTTAGTGAGAATGCCCCCTTTTCTAAAGGGGGCAGCGAGGGGATCGAGCGGGGGATTTTGAGCGGCAAACGCGTGGCGGAGACTACAAATCCCCCTCTATCCCCCTTTTTCAAAGGGGGAAGCCCCTTGGCTCGTCAGTCGCTAACGACTGAGTGTCGATCGCCTGCGACCGCCTTGTTTAGTGCGCTCTCGTGCGCGGTGTTCTTTGCGGCGTTTGCCGTGTCGGGTGGTTCGGGCGTTGCGCTCGCCAACCCAAACATCCCGCCCCCACCCCAATCGAAGCCTTTGCTCATCACCGGTGCAACGCTTCACACCATTAGCGGAGACGTGATTTCCAATGGCCGCATGTTGGTGGACAAAGGTCGCATCGTCGCGATCGGCGCGGCGAGCGCCGTACCCGATACGGCTAATGCGACAGTGCTTTCGTTAGCCGGCAAACACGTCTATCCCGGCTTTATCGCCGCCAATACCACGCTAGGTTTGGTCGAGGTGCAGTCCGTGCGCGCGACTGTTGATAGCGCCGAAGTGGGGACGTTTAATCCAAACTCGCGTGCCTTGGTGGCGGTGAACGCCGATAGTGAGTTAATCCCCGTTACACGTGCCAACGGTGTACTGGCAGCCCTTGCGGCACCCCGCCCTGGTGCGGCGAGTTTGATCGCCGGAACTTCCGCTGTGATTCAGCTCGACGGATGGAACTGGGAAGACATGGGTGTGGCGGCGGAGGTGGGGCTACATATCAGCCTGCCTTCGATGCGTACCAACCTGTCATCCAGTGTTTTTGCGCCGCCCACAGCGGTCACCGGTTCGGCACGCGACGAAATGGAGCGCCTTACCAACCAGCGTCTGCGCGCACTTGAAGATGTGTTTGAAGCCGCCGGTGCGTATCACCGTACTCGCGATGCCGAACCAGCAACGCCAATCGATATGCGTTGGGAGGCAATGCGCCCGGTCTTCCTGAATGCTGGTGCGGCGGATAAACAGCGCCCGGTGTTTGTCTACGCAGATGAGTTACCGCAGATTCGATATGCGTTGGCCTTTGCCGAGCGGTTTAACTTGAAGCTGGTGGTCATCGGCGGCCAAGATGCATGGCGCATCGCGTCGCTCTTGGCTGAGCGCAAGGTTCCAGTCATCATCGGCAGTGTGCATCGCCTGCCGTTGCGCCGCGACGACGATGTTGATGCGCCCTTCAAACTGGCAGCAACACTACATGCGGCGGGAGTACGTTTTGCCATCGCGCGTGGTGGCAGCACGTTTGACGCGGCCATGGAGCGCAGCTTGCCGTATGAAGCCGGTACCGCCGCAGCTTATGGCCTGCCACGGGCAGAAGCGTTAAAGGCGATTACGTTGTATCCGGCACAGATTCTCGGCGTGGCCGACAAACTGGGATCCCTTGAAGTCGGCAAGCTGGCGAATTTCTTTGTCAGCGACGGTGACCCGCTTGATATTCGTACCAACGTTGAGCGTATCTATATTGGTGGCCGCGAGCTGCCGTTGGAAGATAAACAAACGCGGCTCAACAAAAAGTACGAGCAGAAGTATCAGCAACTCGACGCGAAGAGGGCCGGCTCAACAAAATAGCAAAAATCTAATAAAGACGGGTGTTTTCAGGCAAAATAGCTTGGAAACGCCCGTCAAATAAGGGGTTTCGAACTTTACTGGGCGCTCTCAAGTTCCAAGTGCAACAATTTCTTGAAACGACTAGACCGCCCGGCGCTATTTTGCGGAGAGAATCTCCTTCTTGAACCAATCGTCAAGCATCGTCTTTTCGTAGCGCAATGGCTCACTGCTCGGGTAGCGGTTCATGTGGTTCAGGTAATTTTGATCACTGATCCTAGCCTCGCCCTGCTTAAGTGGCTTACCAGCCGCCTCCACACTGTAACGCAATTGGATCATCGGCCAGTCAGCGCCGCCGCGTAGCACCCGTAAATCGTTGGCACCCGTCATGCGTGACGGCTCCGTCCGACCGGCCAAATCGATTTCAAGCACTTCAATTTTGAGGTCTTGTCCGGTGGGCAATTTGCTGCCAAGCTTCTGAAAATGTTCCTTGAGGGTCTTGAGCGTTGCCTCGCGGTCGCTCGGCGAGAAGGGTACGTCGATATACTGATCAGCTTTGGTGAAAGTCACCGTAACGGCAGCATTGGCCATCAGTGGGGCCGTAACGCTCACGCTGATGAGGAGGGCGAGTAGGGTGAGAAATATGGGGCGACGAATCATGAAAGTTCCTTTCCGAAAAAGCAAAGTGTTGCCCGGCACATGAGGGGGCGAAGGGAGGCGTCTTAGGTGTGATTACCTTGCTGGACAATGTTGATTGCCCACAGTTGCGCGAGCCTCAACCTATAAGATACACCGACTGCAATACAATTGCGCGGCGGCAGTGGCATCACTAAGTGGTCGCATGCCGGAGCCGACATGTTTCACCGCGGCAAAGGTGGCCCGGGCGGCCCGATCAGATCCCAATGGTTGCCATAGAGGTCTTCGAAGACGGCGACCGTGCCATATGTCTCGCGGGATGGCGACCGCACCCACTTAACCCCGGCTTTTGTCATTTGTGTGAAGTCACGCGCGAAGTCATCGGTCGACAAAAACAAAAAAACGCGACCACCAGATTGATTGCCCACCGCCGCAAGTTGTATGGGTGACGTTGCGCGGGCAAGCAAAAACGAGGTTTCCGTTGCACCGCGCGGTCGCACACGTACCCAGCGTTTACCAGGCTGCGTTGCGGAGAGGTCGGTATCTTCGAGGAGTTCGAAGCCAAGTTTGGTGGTGTAGTAAGCAATTGCTTCGTCGTAATCGCTTACCAAAAGGGCTACTGCCGCCAGATGTTGCCGCACGGCTATCGCGCCTTGGTTACCAACCGTGCAGCGTCCAACGCGAAGTAGGTCAGGATGCCGTCAGCCCCGGCGCGCTTGAATGCTAGCAACGACTCCATCATCACGCTATCGTAATCGAGCCATCCGTTTTGGCAGGCCGCCTTCACCATCGCGTATTCACCCGAGACTTGGTAGACAAACGTCGGAGCGGCGAAGGTATCTTTTGCCCGACGCACGATGTCCAGATACGGCATCCCCGGTTTTACCATCACCATGTCAGCGCCTTCTTGCAGATCGAGGGCAATTTCGCGTATTGCCTCGTCCGAGTTTGCCGGGTCCATCTGGTAGTTCTTCTTATCAGACTTGCCGAGATTGGCGGATGAGCCTACGGCATCGCGGAAAGGGCCATAGTAGGCGCTCGCATACTTTGCAGAGTAGGCTATTATGGATGTGTGGATGTGCCCCGCAGCGTCAAGCGCTTGGCGAATTTGCCCGATGCGCCCGTCCATCATATCCGACGGCGCAACAATATCGACCCCTGCTTCGGCGTGTGAGACCGCCTGCTTTTGGAGGATGGCGTTGGTTTCGTCATTCAGGATGTAGCCAGTCTCGTCGGCTACACCGTCTTGGCCGTGGCTGGTGTAAGGGTCCAACGCGATATCGGTGATCACGCCCAAGTCTGGAAAGTGTTGTTTCAATGCTCGCACGACTGTTGGTACGAGGCCATTTGGGTTGAACGCTTCCTCACCCCCGGGCGTTTTCAGCGATGTCTCGATCACGGGAAACAACGCAACGGCCGGAATCCCGAGGGCTCGGGCCTCCTCGCACACGGGCAAGAGTTGGTCTAGGGACAGTCGTTCAACGCCGGGCATCGAGGTAACGGCCTCTCGCCGTCCTTGTCCGGCCAGAACAAAAACCGGATAGATGAAATCTGCGGCGGTGAGCACCGACTCGCGCACCATACTCCGCAGGAAGCCGGTGCGGCGAAGGCGCCGCATGCGCCGTTGTGGAAATTGTCCAATATTCATAACGTGGATTGGTTGAAAAATAGCGGGCTGTTGGATTATGCGCTGAACTTCGCCGGGCCAAGCCAGTGGATATTCTAGGCGGTGGATATTCATTATCCGCCGCCGAATCCAAGACACGCGCCAATCTTGAACTTTTGCAGATCTAGCGCATCTATTCACACGAAGCGTTCGCGCTTCCCCGCTTTCCCTCCCTGAGCGGGGCCTTTTGAAGAAGGCTTCGGGGCATAGGTTCTCCCCTTTACCTATGCCCCTTTTTATTTGCGTGGTAGCCAGCGACAAGGCGGCATCATTGGCATGATGCACCGTTCTCGTGCGCGGCGCTTTTCCCATATAGCATGTCGGAAATGCGTGCTTCAGCCTCAGCCACCCCGGATTTCTTCAGCGCGGAGAACAGCTGTACAGACGCGTTACGCTGCTGCAGCCGCAGGGTATCCTTAACCTGCCTCAAGGTACTGGCTTGCTCGTTGCGGGTAAGCTTGTCGGCCTTGGTCAATAAGCAATGAACGGGTTTGCCGGTTGGGGCATACCAATCTAGCAGGCGTTCATCAGCCGGTCGCAACGGGTGACGTGCGTCCATGATCAGCACCAAGCCGCGTAACGCTTCGCGACCGGAGACATAGTCTGCCAGTGTTTGCTCCCAATGTGCCTTGACTGCGGGAGGGACCTTTGCGTAACCATAACCGGGCAAATCCACCAGCGAATTTCCGTTCCCCAAAGAAAAAAAATTGATGAGCTGTGTGCGCCCGGGCGTCTTGGATACAAACGCCAACCGCGAATGGTTCGCGAGGGTGTTGATCGCCGAAGACTTGCCGGCGTTTGAACGCCCGACAAACGCGATTTCCGCCCCTACGTCAGGCGGCAGCTGGGCGAGATCGTGAGCAGAAGCGGTATAGACGACGTTGGCAAACAGTTTCAAAGTGGGCCTGCTATGGTTTTCTCTTTAACTGCGATCAGCTAAAATGACAATTGATAGGAAGTATCGCGCGACGCTGCTTGAGTTGGGCGGATCTGGATACAGTACTGCAACGGCAGCAAAACAAGGATAGAAGATGAAGAAGACGTGGATCGCCGCACTGCTTGTGTGCGGAACAAGCTTGGGCATTGCGGGTGCGGCAACGGGTGCGGCTGAGTCGGCGAAAACACCCACAAAAGCGGGCTCCCCAACATACGCAGAGCGGCTTGAGCGCGGCAAACAAATTGCGAGTTCAGTCTGTCTGGCCTGTCACGGTGCGGACGGTTACAGCCCGATTCCGGCAAACCCAAATCTTGCAGGCATGCCGGCAGAGTATATCGCTAAGCAGCTCGAGTACTTCAAATCTGGAAAGCGCGTGAATGCAATCATGCAGGGCATGTCCGCCGGACTCACTACCGAAGACATGAAAGCCGTTGGCGACTTCTACTTCGCACAGCGCGGAAAAAGCCAAGCGGTTGCGAGCGATTTGAAGAAGGCTGAACGCGGTCAGTTAATCTATCGCGTGGGTATCGCCGAGGCAAAAGTACCAGCCTGCGCGGGCTGCCACGGTGCCTCAGGAGCAGGTATTCCAGCCATCTATCCGCGAGTCAGCGGTCAATGGCCAGACTACACCCTGGCGCAACTGAAGGCATACGCAAGCGGCGAACGCAAGAATGCGCAAATGAACGCCATCGCGGCACGCCTCAAAGAAAGTGACTTGGTGGCCCTGTCGGAGTACCTTGCCGGGATGCGCGCGCGCTAGCCTGAACACTTCATGGGGGCGCGTTCGAAAGCGGGCGAGTAGGTGAACAGGCGAGCGATTTTTTACCTGACCGACCACAGCATAGCGGGCTATGCCTCGGCAGCAAGGCGAAACATTGCCGTCCAATCGCCCGCGAGCGAACCTGTAGCCCGCGTCTACAGCAAAACAGAAACGAGCCAAATTGGTTTGCCAATCGCCTTGAGGCAACGTCCTTATAAGCAAGCGGCGGCCCATGAAATATTCAGGCTAGGCGATACGGATCTCCGACTTCGACACTGCCGCCGCGTTTTGCTGGCATGTTCACTGCTGCCGGAGGTGCCAGCGTCTCTTGGAGACCTAAAATGCCTTTTCAGCGTGCGCGATTAAAGCCTCTATTGTCGTTCCGTCCGATGGAAACAGACTAAAGCCAAACTTTGGCGACAAGTCACCTGCTTGCTGGCGGCCATGGATTGTCATGGGCCGCGAGAGGGCGATACTGAGTTTTTGGATAATTCTCTCCACCGTTGCGCGATCGGAAAACTGCGGGATCACAGCGGCAAATGTACGCTCGTCGTATTGTGCGAAAAAGTCACTATCGCGAAGTGTCCCTCTCAACTGCGTAGAAATTGTCGCGAGCGTCTCTGCTTTTTCAGCACCCCCCGGCTCGCGGCTCGTTTCGCCATCTCCATAGAGCTCGATCAACACCAGCGCAAAACCGCCTAAAGCCCGCTCGATCTCGCTGTTGGCCAATCGTGACTCAAGATGCTCAATGAGCGATTGCCGACTAGCTTGTGACGATGCTACATCTTTCATCTTCAGCCTTTGGCGAGGCTTCGAAACGTTTCGCTTGCACGAGCAATGGTGTCAGCGATATCGGTCGCCGTATGCGCCTTTGAAACAAACCCGGCTTCAAATGCTGACGGCGCTAGGTACACACCACGCGCCAGCATGCCGTGAAAAAAGCGATTAAATTGCTCCCGGTCCGACGCCATCACTTCTGCGTACGAAGTGGGTGGGCTAGGAGAAAAGAACATGCCGAACATTCCGCCGAGACTCGCCGCCGAGAAGGTCTGGCCCTCCTCCCGCGCGACCGCCGTGAGCCCTTCGCACAGTTGTGCGGTGGTAGCCGACAGTTCTTCGAAAAATCCCGGCCGAGCGATGAGTTCCAACGTTTTCAGACCTGCCGCGACAGAAACTGGGTTGCCTGAAAGCGTGCCGGCCTGATAGACGCCACCAAGCGGTGCCATATTTGCCATCAAATCACGACGGCCACCAAAGGCACCCATCGGCATTCCGCCGCCGATAACCTTTCCCAGTGTTGTTAGGTCCGGCGTGATGCCAAAGTGACCTTGAACACCGTGAAGCCCCACGCGAAAACCAGTCATGACTTCGTCAAAAATCAATACTGCCCCGTGTTTGCTGCAAAGCGAGCGAAGTGCCCGCATATACGCAGCGTCGGGGACGATAAAATTCATGTTGCCAGCGATCGGCTCGATGATGACACAGGCGATTTCGCTGCCAAGCCCGGCGAAAGTGGATTCCAGCTCAAACAGATTGTTGTACCCTAGCACAATGGTGTCTGCTGCCACCTCCGGGGGGACACCAGCCGAACTCGGGTTGCCAAAGGTCAGCGCGCCGGAACCCGCCTTGACCAGCAGTGCATCGGCATGGCCGTGATAACACCCCTCAAACTTGATGATTTTTTTCCGGCCTGTCGCACCTCTGGCGAGGCGGATCGCGCTCATGGTCGCTTCGGTGCCAGAACTGACAAGTCTCACCTGCTCGATGGACGGCACCAGTTCGCACAGTCTCTCTGCCATGAGTAACTCTGCCTCGGTGGGAGCACCAAAACTAAGTCCATCAAGTGCCGTTGCTTGAACCGCCGCCACCACCTCCGGGTGGGCGTGGCCCAGAATCGCCGGTCCCCAGGAGCCGACATAGTCTATGTACTTCGTTCCATCCACATCCCACAAGTAGGCACCATTCGCCTTGCGGAAAAAAACTGGCGTACCGCCGACCGAGCGAAAAGCGCGCACCGGCGAGTTAACGCCACCCGGGATGACGCGCAGGGATTTCTCGAAGAGCGCTTGGCTTTGCTCGAACATGTCAAATGGTCTCTTTGTTAGTGGTGGTGCGCATTCGGAAGAGCTGCTCGAATATCTTGACCCGTTCCGCGATTTGCTTACTATCGGCTGCGGAATACAGGTCTGTGATGATCGCGACCGCATCGACGCCGGCTTCGATTAGTACCATGACATTATCTCTCGTGATACCGCCGATCGCGATCACTGGTATTTCAAGCTTCTGCTTGGCGCTGGCAATTAAGTCCACAGGGGCCGCCGCTGCCAAAGGCTTGGTTGATGAGGCAAACATGCTACCGAAGGCAATATAGTCTGCGCCGGCTTCGGTTGCCCACCTGGCGCGAGCGAAATCGTTGTAACACGATATTCCGACAATTAGACGGGAAGCGTGTCCCGCCGCCTCAGCCATAGCGCGCGCGGTATCAATTTCGTGGGCAAGTGATTCAACGCTTGAGCCGCCGACATCGTCTCGTCCCCAATGTACCCCAGCGGCGCCAACTGCGAGCGCAAGTGGCAAATCATCGTTAATGATTAAACTCGCGCCGAAGGCGGCAGCAAGTGCCTGTAGCTGGCGCGCTTCGATCAGTTGTGACGCGACTGGCGTGAGTTTTCTCCGGTACTGAATTGTTCGTACACCCGCTTCTAGCATCGCCGCCGAAAGGCTGAGCATCAAGGCGGAGTCGAGCTCGTCTGGAGTAATCGCATAAACACCGCTGAGACGACGGCTCACCGGCAAACTGGGCAAACTAGGCAATTTTGGACTAGTGCTCCGTACCGGAGCCATCTGTACCGGGCGGGGCGGGCCTCGTTTCGGCCGTTGCTAAATCCACTTGGCCCTTCACCCCCCCGCTGTCGTGCGCTTCGTTGATTTCTGCGTCGCTCTCGTCATCGCGTGCCCAGAACATTCTGTCGGGTATGAATTGGCCCATTCCGGGACGAAAGCCAAACTTTAGCGTGTGCCAAGTGTATTCCTGCGCTTCGCGCACCGCCTCCTCAATATCCAGACCCCTCGCAATCGTGGCAGCAATCGCTGATGCTAGGGTACAACCCGAGCCGTGGTAGCTGCCGGGCAGTCGCTGCCAGCGGTCTGCGCGGATAATGCCGCCACCGCCGAAGAGTGTATTGATGACCTCCAAAGTGGACTCGTGAGTGCCGGTTACCAAGACGTACTCAGCCCCAAGGTCGGTGAGCCGTCGTGCCAATCGGTCCATAGGGAGTCGACCCTCGTCCTCGCCAAGCGTCAAGCGAAGCAACTCCAGAGAGTTCGGCGCGATCACGGTTGTCTGTGGAATGATCATTTCACGGATGGCTTCAATGGCCTCCTCGGATGCAAATTCATCACCTCGCGCCGAGGCAAGCACGGGGTCAAAAACCAATGGAATTTCCGGATAGTCGGACACGATTTCGGCGATAGCTGCAATGTTTTCGACGCTTCCCATGACGCCAATTTTGAAGGCGGCAACTGGGATATCTTCGAGGATGGCCCGCGCCTGATCTGATACCCAATCCGAATCAATGGACAAGATGCCTTCAACCCCAGACGTGTCCTGAACAGTGATGGCCGTCACAACGGATAGCGGATGGCAGCCCATACTGCCCAACGTTAGTAAATCAGCCTGCAAGCCAGCACCACCTGAAGGGTCAGTGGCGGCAAAGGTTAAAACAGCCGGTAAAGATCGCTGAAAGTCCGACATGGGGGTTCCAAGTGAAAGCGGTTATAAGTGCTATTCGACGAATGTCAGTGTCGATTGGGTACAATTGCCGTATCGTCGCAGTGCCATAAAGGCCGTGTCCCTCAGCGCTAAGGTCACATCGTCTACCTCGCATGCAGCCATAACTGCGGTATTGTAGCCTTGGATTTGTAGGACATGCGAAGGCGAATATTGAAGGTGTTGGTACTAGACAGTTCGAGTGCAAGCGCCCGCCCTTGTTGTCATCACCTAACTTACGAAAACCCCAACTGAACATGACGACAAATACGGTAGCAAACAAGGCGTGGATGTGTCTCGTCTGTGGCTTGATTTACAACGAGGCTGAGGGCTGGCCTGACGATGGCATTGCGCCAGGAACCGCGTGGGAGGACGTACCGGTTGGTTGGGCTTGCCCTGAGTGCGGTGCGCGAAAAGAAGATTTCGAGATGGTCGAAATTTAACTCGATCGACTTTCCGTACGGTTGGCTTAGATCAATGCTACCCGCAAGTGAAAATAAATTGGCTTTCGGCGATAATCATTTGAGGGCATTGTCGTTGTCAATAACGTACGCGCGAAAGCGCAGGCACCGCGTTTCTGAAGCGACATCAAAATTCATTTTTCGACTCTACAACCTGAGAGCGCACGAGTGGCTGAGACAAGGTCAATATCGGGTACCCGTGTGATGGTGATTGATGACTCAAACACCATCCGTCGCAGCGCCGAGATTTTTCTGATGCAGGCAGGCTGCCAAGTTATCCTTGCGGAGAACGGTTTCGATGCTTTGTCGAAGATCGCCGATCACCAGCCGGACGTGATTTTTGTCGACATCATGATGCCGCGCCTCGATGGCTACCAAACCTGCGCGCTGATCAAGAAAAACAGCAAACATAGAGCAACGCCGGTCATTATGTTGTCCTCCAAAGACAGCCTGTTTGATCGGGCGCGGGGCCGCATGGTTGGCTCGGACGAATATCTGACAAAACCATTCTCAAAGGACAGTCTGTTAAAGGCGGTGGAGACCCATCTCGCCGTCGCTAACGCTGAGCAGGATATGACATGAGGGTTTTGACGGGCAGAGTTTCTATTCATAGCGCAGCGCCTACAGAAAAACTACATTTGAATTAGCACGAATGGAGCACTAATCATGGCGGTAAAAAAAATCTTGGTTGTGGACGATTCCCCTACAGAACGCACCTTTCTCGAAGGGCTGCTCACCAAGGCGGGATATTCAGTGATTCACGCTGCGAGCGGCGAAGAGGGGGTTGAAGCGGCAAAGCGCGACCAACCCGATCTGGTGCTGATGGATGTTGTGATGCCGGGATTGAATGGCTTCCAAGCGACGCGCGCGATCACGCGTGAAGAAACCACAAAACATATTCCGGTGATTATTTGTACGACCAAAGACCAAGAAACCGACAAAATTTGGGGCATTCGGCAGGGGGCGAAGGATTACATCGTGAAGCCAGTGAACGCCGCCGATTTGATCTCCAAAATCAAGGCCTTAGGCTAGAAGCGCATACGCGATGGCAAGTAAGTCGAGCTTGCGAGAGTTCCAGCGTAGCGTAGCCGAGCGGCTGCGCGATCCATCCAAGTTGCGGGCATTCGCGTCGAAATTAGGCTTTCAGGTGGGTGAAGAAAATTGGTTTGTGTCATTGGCCGATGTTGCAGAGGTTGTCCCGGTGCCCGCGTTGGCCACAGTACCGCAAACGAAACAATGGTTTCAAGGTATTGCCAATGTGCGGGGCAAGCTGTACGCGCTTGTAGACTTTTCGGCTTTTCAGGGTGGAGTGCCGACGCCACAAGGTGCGGAACGGCGCGTAGTGTTGATCAATGAAAGGTTGTTGGAAGCATCAGGAATCATCGTCAATCGGATGCTGGGGTTGCGCAACCCGGATTCCTTCGAGCGTCTCGATGTGAAGGATGCAGGCAGGCCTTGGCTTAAGGCGCAATACCGCGACCCAAATGGGGCGCATTGGTTTGAATTGGACGTCGGGGTGTTGGCGAAGAGCGCAGCGTTTCTGGAGGTTGCGACCGCGCAAACGACCTTGGGAGCAGCGCAATTCTGACCGACCGCGCAGTGGTCGCCAGGTTGCCTCAAGGTCAGAGTTTGTCCAAATGTCGCCGTCGCTATTTGTAGTTGGTCGTAATTTCGGTTCGGAGAAATTCATATGGCATTCAAATTACCGGCCCCTTCTATTTTGAAGGGCAAGGAAAAAACCGCCCCACCCAAAACTGCTGCCTCCGCCGAAGGGGCAGCAGCCCAGCCCATATCCAGCGGCTTTTTTTCTAGGCTATTTGGCGGCAAGAAAAAAACAGCGTCATCAGATACCATCGGTCGGGTCGTCGAAGCCGGGCCGGAACCTGCGACCGGCGTTCCGGTGGGTAACCAAACACAAAAAATCGCCGCGATAGTCGCCGCAAACAAGGTTGAAAAACCAAAATTGGAGCGCTTGACGTTTGTCTTGCCGCTGCTCAGCAGATTCCCGATGCAGACGCAGTTGCAGGTTCTGGGAACACTCGCCGGCCTGTTTTTTGCGCTGATGCTGGGCTCGATCGCGGTGGATACAATTCAGCGCGGAAACATCTCGACCTACACGAACATTGCGTCGCAGCTACAGTTTCACACCCAACGGTTGGCGAAGTCCGGGGGGCAAGCGGCCCGTGGTGACCAGGCGTCCTTCGTACAGCTGCAAGATAGCCGGGATGAATTTCAGAAGTATCTGGAGATCCTCAACTCAGGCGGTTTTGCCTTCACCAACGATGTGCCGTCTGCGCGCAGTTCCGAAGAATTGATTTCGCGCTTAACCGAGTTGACTAAGCGGTATCAGGATGCGTCAAACGCAGCGACATCGATTCTTGCCGCGCAGAAAGACTTGACCAATTTGGGTCGAAATGTCGCGCAGGTCCGCGCAGTTGCCGAGGAGCTCTCGGAGCTCTCACAGCAGCTGACGTCGACCTTACAGCAAAGTGGCATCAACCCAGCGCAAGTGTTAAAGGTGAACCGCCTTACCTACCTAGCGGAGCGCCTGGCGCGCGGCGCGGCCGAAATCCTGGGGGCTGAGGTAATCGATCCCGAGGTGCCATTTCTGATGGGTAAAAGCACCAACGATTTCCGTGACTTGGTGAAAGCCCTTGAGGTTGGCTCAGAGTCGATCGGTGTCACCGCCGCGACGGGCGAAAACCGTGCGCGCGTAGCCAAGCTTCGGGAAGTGTTCACCACATTTGAAGAAAACCTCAAGCCAATCTTAGAGAATGTGCAGAAACTTGTCTCTGCTCGTCAAGCTGGCCGTGCTTTGCAGCAGGGATCGGAACAACTTCTCAGCAGTGTTGAGCAACTTCAGGTCGGACTTGCTGCGGAAAGCCATACTCTGCCTTTGATTGTTGCGGCGGTATCCGGCCTGCTTATGCTGGTATTTTTGGGGTTGATGGGATATCTGTATTTGGTCACCGAACGCCGGCGCGCTACGGATTCGGAGCTTGAGAACAAGCGTAATCAGGAAGCCATTTTGCGCTTGCTCAACGAGATGGGCGATCTCGCTGACGGCGACTTGACGATCCGTGCGAAGGTGACGGAAGACATCACGGGCGCTATCGCCGATTCGATGAACTACACGGTTGATGAGCTCCGCACGTTGGTAACCGGGGTTAACAACGCATCGACGCAGGTGTCGGCCAAGACGCAGCAAGCGCAAGCCGTTTCAGTGCAATTGCTCGACGCTGCGGATAAGCAATCGCGTGAAATTCAATCAACTACGGAGCAAGTGTTGGGTGTGGCGAAAACACTTTCGACTGTATCAACCAACGCCGAAGAATCCTCTAGAGTTGCATTGCGATCCTTGGCGGCCTCGGACAAGGGTCGAGTTGCGGTACAAAACTCCATTGCGAGTATGAACGATATCCGCGAGCAGATCCAAGAAACGTCCAAGAGGATCAAACGACTCGGTGAGTCCTCACAAGAGATCGGCGAAATTGTGGAGCTCATCTCGGACATCACCGAACAAACCAACGTGCTTGCTCTGAATGCTGCGATCCAGGCGGCGTCGGCGGGGGAAGCAGGGCGTGGCTTTTCGGTGGTTGCGGAAGAGGTGCAGCGATTGGCCGAGCGTTCGGCCGAGGCAACCAAACAAATCGGCGCGATCGTAAAGACCATTCAGGCAGATACCCAGGACGCCGTGGCCGCGATGGAAAAGTCAACGACCGGGGTCGTGGAGGGTGCCAAATTGTCTGATGCCGCCGGACAGGCGCTGTCGGAGATTGACTCCGTGACAACCAGTCTCGCCGCGTTGATTCAAAAAATTTCGTCTGACACCCAGACCCAAGCGGCCTCGGCCAATAAAGTGGCGCGAAACATGCAGGATATTCTTGAAATCAATCGTCAGACGACGACCGGTACCCGGCAAACAGCTTCCTCGATTAAAGAGCTTGCGGATGTTGCCTCCGACCTGAAGTCCTCGGTTTCCGGCTTTAAGCTGTAGCGACGGTCAAGCGCAAAACATGTCACTGAATCCGCAATCGTCGTCCGTCGATCTCGGCCCCCTTTCGTGGGTCAAAGCCGAGATTGAGCATTCGCTCGCCGAAGCGAGGACCAACCTTGACAGGTTGGCGGTCGACAGTGCGGACGCCAAGGCGCTAAAGTACGTTGGCACACATCTGCACCAAGTGACCGGTGCCCTGTCCATGGTTGGGCTAGGCGCAGCGACGCGTTTTTCCGAGGAAGTCGAAGCGTTGGTTGAGTCGCTCAATGATCCCGCAGGCCGACACACGTTCAACGACCGGATCAGACTCGCAAAACAGGCGACGGGCTCCCTGTCAAGTTATTTGGATAGTCTGATGGCGGGCGAACCAGATCGACCTATGGTTTTGGCACCCACCTATCTTGCGCTAAACCGGGGTAGGGGGGCCAATACAGCGACTGAGAGCGATCTGTTCTCGCCTGATTTGGATGTTGTGGTACCTACCCCCGAGACTACCGTTGCATTGCCACGTGCCGATATGTTGGCCGAGACGATTAGGGAAAGGCGAAGCCTCTACCAAGCGGGATTGCTAAAGCTGTTGCGAGAGAAGGACCTCGCAGGGGGTGCGCGGGATATGCGAAGTGCAACACTTGCCATTGAAGCGTTGCAAGTGACTTCCCCAACTAGGGCGTTTTGGTATACGGTGAGTGCATTTTTTGATGCGGTGGCGGCAAATCCGGTTGAATCGGGAGCCTTGGCCGTACAGCTGTTTGGGAAGATTGATCAGCAGATAAAACTGCTCATTGAGGGGGTGCAAAAGGTTCCGGAAAGGCTGTTTCGTGAGTTGCTGTTAGTGATTGGAAAATCTTCGGCAACAACCGAGCGCGTGAGATCCGTTAGATTGTTGTATCGATTAGACGAGCTGCTTGGCGTAGCGCCGGAGAGTGATACGGCCTCTGATGAATCGGTTAGAACTCTGGTGCGATCTCTCAGAGACCAGCTACAGGCGCTGAAAGAAAGCTGGCTGAAGGTCGCCAGTGGTAACCGCGCCGCGCTGGAGTCGTTCGTGCAGCAGGGGGAACTGCTGGCAAAAACCACCCAGCCGCTGCCAAACCAGGGGGTGGCGGAGCTGCTGCGCGTGTTGGGTTTGGTGGGGCCGCATCTTAAAAAGAAGGGGCTGATGGCTAACGAAGTACAAGCCCTTGAGGTTGCCTCGGCGTTATTGTTTGTAGAGTCATCGCTGGAGAATTTCTTCCGATTGTCCGATGAATTTCCCGCGCAGAGCCAAGCGGTTATCGCACGCATCAAGGGTGCCATGTCAGGAAGTGCGCTGCCCGACATTGACCCTTCGACCAACACAACGATGGATGACTTCAGCAAACGCGCGCAAGAGCGTCTGTTGATATTCCAAGTCGGCCAAGAGGTGCAGGTCAACCTGTCTACAATCGAAAGTACCCTTGATGCGTTCTTTCGCGATCCGCAAAAAACTGCTGATCTAGCGACCCTCTACCCGCTGTTTTCCCAAGTGCAAGGCGCATTGGCGATGCTTGAGCTTGACGAGGCGGCGGCGCTCAATCAAATGTTGCAGGAGCGTGTTTCCCAGTTCGCCTCAGGTGCGGTAAAGGGTACCGGTGAGGAGGCGGAAACGGTTGCCGAAGGCGTGTCGGCGCTGGGACTATTTGTCTCAGCGTTGCAGCAGAATTCCGCTGATCCGCGGTCGCTTTTACTGCCGGCGCTGATTCATTTTGGTTTAGCCGAGAAGCCGCGGGAGCCTGAGCGCAGCTTGCTGAAATCTCCCCTGTCGTTGCCCGTTTCCTCGGTTGATGTGGAGGTCGACAAGCAGAAGGTGCAGGCGCTGTATTCGGACTGGAAGCAGCAGCCCGATGCGTTAGCGCCGAGGGAGCAGCTACGAGAGGCTGTGCTAGAGCTGAAAGAAAATGCCGAGATTACGGGTGATTTGGATGCAGCAATATCCTCTGCCAAGACTCTCGCAGCAATCGACGCAGATTCGAGCCACCTACACAGCAGTTTGATCGCTCCTGTTGAGGATGCGCTTGCCGACGCATTGGCCAATATTGCGCCAACCAAACCGGCAGCGGCACCAGCGCAACAGGTTGTGCGACTGCTCGATGCGTCGGCCGCCGACGTGGATCGGGAGTTACTCGCAATTTTTCTCGAGGAAGCTACGGAAGTTGTTGCGACCATCCGCGCAAGTGTTGACGTCGTCAGGCAGTCCCCGCACGTTCGGGAAGCGTTCACCACTATTCGCCGAGGCTTTCATACCCTGAAGGGCTCTGGCCGCATGGTCGGTCTGCTGGATCTGGGTGAGGTCGCTTGGAGCTGTGAGCAGGTGATGAACAAGTGGATAAAGGAAGACAAGCCTTTGACCGACGGCCTATTGAAGTTGCTTGGTGATGCGTCAAACGCGTTCTCGGCTTGGGTGACTGTCCTTCAGACATCCGGTACAGCTGTAATTGATGGTACGCACATTACCGAATTGTGCGAGTTGCTTAAGAATGACAGGGAGCCTGTTGAAAAGGCAGTGGTTGACGGCGGAGCTGTACCAACCGCGCCGACCGAGGAGCCTACCGCAAGGGCCGAACCGAACGTTATTCCAGCGGACGTATTTAGTGGCCTCTCGCTTGACCTCGTGATGACCGAAGCGCAGGAACAGTCAGCTGAAAACATATCAGCGCCAACCACTGAGTTGCCGGTCGTTGCGGTATCCGCAGATAGGGCAGCCGATCAACTTCTTGCGGAATTGCCACCGTTGGCGACGACTGGGCGATTGTCCTCCTCGACCGATGTATTGTCGGGTGCACCCGCAGCCGGGGCTGAGCGAGAGGTAACCATTGGTGCCATCACCCTGCCCGCGCCATTGTTCGAGATTTATCTTGCCGAGGCAAATACTCATATTGATACCCTCCGCCGGGAAATTGCAGCGGTTGAGGCCAATCCACTTGGCCCAATCTCGTACGAGTTCATGCGCGCCGCGCATACGTTGACAAGCTCTTCGCGGACGACGGGATTCGTTTCCATCGCAGAAGTGGCGTTTGCATTAGAAAAATGGCTGGCAGATGTCATTGAGCTGACGCCGCATTGGAGTCAGTCACGCATCGAGGCCACTCGTCAAGGTGTTGACGTAGCAGCCTCAATGGTGCTATCGCTTCACGCGCACGAGTATCCCGCTCAGCGTCCCGATGTTGTCGCTTCCCTCACGTCTTTGCGTGAGTCTCTTCAAGCCGACGCGCGTTCCGGCGAGTCCTCGTCCGTTAGGTTGCCGATGGACCATACCGAAACTGCCGACGACGCGGGGGCTACGGGCTTACCGATGACAGAGGAGACGCCATCACCTTTTGATTTTGCAATTGAAGTCGCCACCGAGCCCGTCATGACAGCGGCCGATGTTGATGCACCGCTGCCAGAAACATTCCTGCCCATAGAGATAGCCGAACCATCGGCAGAGGCGGCGACTAAGTTCTCGCCGGAGACAGCTTTTGAGATTGCCTCGACGAGTGCGTTGGTTGCGGCAGTCTCCACATTCGCGGTGGAGGCTATTGGGGGGGAAACTGAAACTGTTGACGAGCAAAAGGCCGCCGCCGCTGTGGCACCGCCCGATGGAGTACTTCCGGACATAGACGCGGGGGCAGATTCTGCCGTGGAGATTGCATTCAAACCAGCGCCTTCGAGCGCGGCGACCGCAATCGATTATTTCGCTTCAATCAGTCCGCCGACAGCCGCCATCCCTGCGCTCGATGCTGCGGCGTCTTTTAACACGGCCGCCGCGAAAAATGCCGAGCCTGAGCAGTTTGAATCAGGCAAAGACCGGCGCGCGTTAAAGGATGATGTTGACCTCGACCTGTTGCCGATCTTCCTAGAGGAAGCGCGCGAAATAATGCCGCTGGTTGGTGACTCACTGCGTCGCTGGCGCGTTGCGCCAGCAAACCATGCCCCGGTCGCCGAACTTGCGCGCCATCTGCACACGCTCAAGGGTTCGGCTCGAATGGCAGGTCTTATGCGGCTTGGCGAACTTTCGCACGCCATGGAAACCCGCGTCATCGATATGGACCGCGTCATCGAACCAAAGCCACAAGACTTTGATGCGATAGACGACCGGTTGGACCGCTTTAATGGCGTGCTCGACAGTTTGGCCGCAGGCGATCTCGCGCCCACCATCGATATTTCGCCTGAAGCAAATTTTGCAATTGCGGATATCGGAGATTTGCCCTCGCCACTAGCAGCGATTGCTGCCGCTCGTGCCGAGATTGTTGCGGAGGGCGAGAAGTTAGAGGGGCGTGATCGTCATGCGCTGCTGCGTGTAAATGCAGATTTGATCGACCGTTTTGTCAATGAGGCTGGCGAGTTGGCGATCGCCCGTTCGCGCGTCGATCTGGAGTTGCAGACATTCAAAAAAGCGTTGCTTGACTTGAATGACAACGTTGCTCGTATGAAGGTTCAGCTGCGTGAAATCGAGATCGGGGCCGAAACGCAGATCCAATCGCGCATTAAAGAGGCTGAGACACAAGGCGAGCAATTTGACCCACTTGAGTTCGACCGCTTCTCGCGCATGCAAGAGTTGACGCGATTCATGGCGGAGAGCTTGAATGACGTCGTGACGCTTCAGCTGTCGCTGGCAAAAAATCTCGATGAGGCGGATGCGGCACTATTGCAGCAGTCACGCTTGAACCGCGACCTCCAACAGGGTCTGATGGGAGTCCGCTTGGTGCCGCTCGGCAACCTCCAGGATCGCTTCTACCGATTGATCCGACAAGCGGCGAAAGAGCTCGACAAAAAAGCCAATCTTGAATTCCGCGGTGTGCGTGTTGAGATCGATCGCTCGGTGCTGGAAAAAATCACCGCACCGTTTGAACACCTGCTGCGAAACGCCGTTGCGCACGGCATAGAGTCGCCGGCCGTACGTGTAGTGACCGGTAAACCCGAAATCGGTGAGATATCAATCGATGCCCGTCAAGTCGGTAACGAAGTCATTCTGACATTGGCCGACGACGGTGCCGGACTTGATTATGTGCGGATTCGAGAAAAAGCCATCGCAAAAGGAATGCTCGCTGCAGACGCGGCCGCGAGTGATGTTCAGTTGACCCAGTTCATCTTCGCCGCTGGCTTCAGTACGGCTGATACCGTTTCGCAGCTGTCCGGCCGAGGAGTTGGCATGGACGTGGTGAGAAATGAAATCGTTTCGCTGGGTGGACGCATCGATGTTTCGTCGATGCCCGGGCAAGGTACGACGTTCACCATTTCCTTGCCGCTTACCTTGGCCGTCACGCAGGCGGTGATGGTGACAGTCGGGGAAGCAACCTACGCGATTCCCTCGGTGATGATCGAGCAGGTGCAAGAGTTTAGGGGTAAACGATACGAACCGTTATTGGACATGAACGAAATCGACTGGAAGGGAAACAAATATCCGCTCAGATCGATGGAGGTAATGCTCGGCGGTAAGCCGAAGGTCTCAGCCCAGCGTCACGCGTTTGTGATTCTCGCCAAAAGCGGTCAGCAGCGGGCGGCTGTGCAGGTAGACGACATCATTGGCAATCGGGAGATTGTCGTCAAGTCGATTGGTCCGCAACTTGCGCGCATCCCCGGAATTGCCGGCGCGACGGTGGTGGGTTCGGGACAAATTGTGTTGATCATGAATCCGGTACAACTTGTGTTCCGCGAAGCCTCAGCCGCGTTGGTCGAGCCGAGGTTATCGAATACCTCGGCCGCTGGAGAGAACCACCAACATGGCGTTTCGACGACCACCCAAAAGGGAGCAGAAGTTTCCGTACCTGTAGGGCCATCACTCGCCCAGGCGATCGCGGGAAGCGCTCGAGACGGTGGTTTTGTGGTCGATGAGGCCATACAGCCTGCTCGCGCCAACCCGTTGGTGATGGTGGTCGATGATTCACTTACGGTCCGCAAAATAACCAGCCGAATGCTCACGCGCGAAAACTTCGAGGTGGTAACCGCCAAGGACGGTGTTGACGGACTACAGCAGCTGCAAGACGTCGCGCCTGATGTGATCCTGCTTGATATTGAAATGCCGCGGATGGACGGTTTTGAATTTGCGCGCAATGTTCGGGCGGATGCCAAAACAAAACACATCCCGATCATCATGATCACCTCGCGCACGGCAGACAAACACCGCAAGCACGCGCTGGAGCTTGGCGTGAATAAGTACATGGGTAAGCCGTATCAGGAGGAGCAACTGCTTGGATTGATACGACAGCTCACTGGGCGGAGAACAGGCCCTTAAGCCCAAACTCGTCTAATGACGGGCATCTTGAAGCAAATTCGGCTGAAAAAGCCCCTGTTTATTAGGGGTTCTGTTTTGTATTCACGTTATTCATCCGGCAATAAAATATGAATAATTAAGAAAATCCCGTTCCCGCGAAGGCGGGAGTCTGATATCGGAATCTGTCGCGTTAAATAAAATTGGGTTCCCGCCTTCGCGGGAACGGGGATGGCTGAAATGGTTTTCCATATTTAGTTGCCGGATCAATAGTGCGCCCGCCAATCGACTGCACCCGAGTAGGCGGTTGCGAGAACCACAAAGCCGAAGACGATGCGATACCAACCGAAAACCGTAAAGTCGTGTGTTGACACGTAACGGATTAGCCAACGCACGACGATAAACGCGGAGACAAAGGCGGCGACAAATCCCACTGAGAACATGGGGATGTCGCTGGTAGAGAGCAGGGCGCGCGCTTCCCATAACGTGTAGAGGGTAGCGGCGAACAGTGTCGGAATCGCCAAGAAGAAGGAAAACTCGGTTGAACATTTTCGCGATAGACCGAAGAACAAGCCACCAATGATGGTTGCGCCAGATCGCGATGTTCCGGGAATCAATGCGGCGCATTGCGCCAGTCCCAGTTTTAGTGCGTCCTGCCAGGTTAAGTCATCCACGCTGGCGATCATGGGGCGGGCAACAATCCCTGGCACCTGGTCGCGCAGCGCCAAGAGCTCGCGCTTAGTTCGGGCTTTGTACCAGCGCTCAGCGAAGAGGATGATAAATCCGCCGACGATAAACGCCAAGGCGACCGGCACCGGATGAAATAGTACGGCCTTGATTTGTTTACTGAACAACATCCCCAAGATCGCCAGCGGCAAGAAGGCGATGAACAGATTCAGTACAAATCGTTGCGCCCGCGGCTCTTTGGTAATGCCTCTAAAGGTAAAAACTAGCCGCGCACGATATTCCCAACAGACCGCGAGGATGGCACCGGCTTGAATGAAGATTTCGAAGACTTGTCCTTTTTCATCATTGAAATTGAGCAGATGGCCCACCAGTATCAAGTGACCGGTTGACGAGATTGGCAAGAATTCGGTCAGCCCCTCTACAACGCCAAGGATGAAGGCTTTTACCAAAAGGGCTAAATCCAACGCCGTGCTCCCGCAATTAACATGGGCGATTATAGATGCGGGTGATGATAAAAATCTTGCGCCAATCCGTAGTCCGGACAGTGAGACAGCTATTTCTTGGCGATTACGAGGCGATCGGCGAGTACCACAAACGAAAGTGAAGAGTTTCCACCATCCAAGCCAAGCCGGCCAACTTGCGCGGCGTTGAGGGCGTAGATCGGTTTGGTCTCAAGGTACTCTTTGGCGAGCTGTGAGGCTGCCTTCGCCAGCGAGGCGGATAACGCGTCCGGCATATTGTCTACGCGAACCCGATCCAAGTTTGCGTCAACCAACACAACGGCTTTCGACTTTGGATCGTAGCGGGGTACGCCAGAAAGTGTCATGCTCCCCCAAAGAGAACGCTGCGAGGCGTTCAGTAAAGAAGGGAGTTTGACCTGCAAATCAACGGTGACAGACAATCGTGCCGCTTGTGTTTCAGGCCCGCGACCTGAATTCGTTATTGGCGCAACCCGAGGGCGCATCAGCGTCACCGTCAACAGGTCGGCAATATTTCGCTCCATCGGAAACCGCTTGCCGATTCGTTCATTGAGGTCGGTATACGGTACGCTGAGTTGGCGGCCGAAAAACGGCACCAAAGCGCATCCTGTGAGCGCAAGAAATGCGAACAGGGCGAACCAACGGCAAAGGTGAGCCGGCGAAAACAAAAGTGGATTCAAGAGACTTCCAATCGAGCCAAGTCAAGCAGGATAAGTCGCTCGGCAAGCGTGCAAGGCATCTAAAGCGCGTTGAGCTGATCGAGCAGCTCACGTGTTTGTTCCGGGTCGCAGGAACGCATAATGGCGGCGACAAGTTTTGCGATCCGCGAAACACTTGTCATCAGCACGCGTTGTTTAACCAACAATAAATTGGCCGGGTGCATCGAGAAATCGCGCAATCCAAACCCCAGTAACAATCGGGTTAAAACAACATCGCCCGCCATCTCACCGCAGACGGCCACCGGCACTTTCGCAAGATTCGCTTGTTCGATGACACTAGCGATAAGATGCAGTACCGCCGGGTGCAAGGGGTCGTAGAGGTGGGCGACTGTATCATCGGTTCTGTCAATGGCAAGGGTGTACTGAATCAAGTCATTAGTACCAATGGACAAGAAGTCGAGCTTGGCGAGGAACATCGGCAATGCGATTGCGGCTGCCGGAACTTCGATCATGCCACCGACCAAGATGTTGTCGTTGAATTTCTTGCCCTCCACCTTTAGCTGCTCTTTGGCCATGTCGATGGCAAGGAGGGCCTGGCGGATCTCTACCCATGAGGCCAGCATTGGGATGAGAATTCGGACATCGCCGTAACGTGACGCCCGCAAGACGGCGCGTAGCTGGGTATTGAATAACTGCGGCTCGGCGAGACAGTATCGAATCGCCCTGAGGCCGAGCGCCGAATGACCGCCAGTTGCCAGAGCGGGATCAAGTGACTTATCGGCACCGATGTCCAGCGTCCTAATCACGACCGGCATCCCTTTTAGTCCTTCTGCAACCGCTTTGTAGGCCTCAAACTGCTCGTCTTCGTCAGGCAGGTCGCGGCGATTCATAAACAAGAACTCGCTGCGGAACAATCCCACGCCAGTTGCGCCAGACTGACGGACTGCATCCAGATCGGAAGGCAGCTCAATATTGGCATGCAGCTCTACCTTGACACCGTCGAGGGTGGTGGTCGTAGCCGCCTTCAGACGTCCAAGCTTTTGCTTTTCGAGCTTCCATTGGTGCTGCTTGAGGCGATATTCCGCCAGCACCGTCTCCTCCGGGGCAACAATTACGACACCTTGTGTGCCGTCAACGATGACTAGTTCATCCTCCCGCACCAACTCGCGGGCCGTGTGCAGTGCAACAAGCGCCGGGATTCCAAGGCTGCGTGCAAGAATCGCTGTGTGTGAAGTTCGGCCGCCAAGATCGGTGATGAAGGCGGCGACCTGATGATCCTTAAACAGGATGACGTCTGCCGGCGAGAGGTCGTGGGCGACAAGAATGGTGTCCTCGGCGCGCTCTCGAAGCTTCTCCGGAACCGCGCCGCCCTGGCCGGTAAGCGCTGATACGATCCGCTCGGCAACCTGGCGTACATCGGTTTTGCGCTCTCGCAGGTATTCATCTTGGACGTCCGCAAACTGTGCGAGTAGTTCATCGACGCGTAGCTTTAAAGCCCATTCGGCGTTGCATTTTTCGCGCTCGATCATTGCGCGAGGTTCGACCGAAATAGCGGGATCCTCCAACAACATACGATGAATCGTTACGAACGCAGCGATATCGCCAGAGTGGGTGTCCAGTTTGTGGGCTGTTTTTAGACCAACTTCGAGCTCGTCTAACTCGGCGCGAACCAACTTAACCGCGCGGTCAAATCGTTTGATTTCCTTGGCAACAAACTCAACCGGAATAGAATAGTGGTCAACTTCGAGCGACGCAAGCGTTACCAGATGGGCATGGCCGATGGCAATTCCGCCAGAAACCCCCAGTCCGTGCATGGTAAAACTCATTTGCCAGCCTTGGAATGTTGATCCACTTGCCTGTACCAGGAAGTCTTTACGCCAATTTGCGTCGGTAAGCCATCCAGAAGCCTACTCGGCTTTGGATTGTTGACAAGTATGACGATCATCGCCTCTGACAAGGGTTGAAGCCTCATGTCCATCCCCGCACCAAATCACTCGCCCTCACCAAACTTGTTGTTGATTAGCTCTGCGACCGCCGCAAGTGCCTCAGTTTCGTCGGCACCGGAGGTTTCTAGTTCTACTAGCGTACCCTTCCCTGCCGCCAGCATCATGACACCCATGATGGACTTTGCGTTCACGCGTCGTCCGGCCTTGCTAATGAATACGTCGCTCTGAAAGCGGGCGGCAGTTTGCGTGAGCTTGGCGGAGGCTCGCGCATGCAGACCCAGCTTATTGGTGATTTCAATGTGTTGCTTTTGCATGACGCTTAGATGGTTTTTCCCAGCGCTTCACAACGGCTTGCAGACATTTGAATAATGCCTTCGATGCCGCCTGCACGTGCCTTTTCGATTAACTCTGCCATTGGGCGTTCCCGGTATGTGAGTGCACGTATCAGCATGGGCAAGTTTACGCCGGAAATTCCTTCGATACGCCCGGAATCCAGCAGTTTGCAGGCAATGTTAGAAGGCGTTGCGCCAAAAATGTCGGTCATCACCAGTACTCCGTCACCTTGATCCACGAAACGAATCAGATCCCGGCCTTGTGGCAAGATGGCATCCGGATCATCGTGAACGGTCACACCGAGCTGACGGAGATACAGGGGGCGCTTCCCGACGACATGGGACGCGCAGTGAATGAGGCTTTCGCCCAATGTGCCGTGGGCAACAATTAATAGTCCAATCATGTCGCGATTTTAGCCCATCACGCAAATTGGCCGACACCTACCAGAAGTTGCGCCGAGGTCTGGAAAAAAAATGTTTTATGAATCGTCCGGCACCTCAATGGACGTGCCGCCGAACGATTGGCAAACCAATTTGGTGCATTCCTCTGTTTTGATGGACCCGCAGCCGCACGTTCGCAAGGCGAGAAGACAGCCCTTTTTGACAAATACGCGCCTTCCGACTGAACGCATTTGGCAAATACCGGTCGCCCTTACGTGGTCGATCTGGCGAAACCATCGTTCCCTCAACCGCTTGCAAATGTCGCCAAGAGACATTCAGGCCAGACACCATCACGGCGGCAATTTTTGTGCTCCACCGCAATTTCGCCGCCTACAAATCGTCGTCGTCGGCCACACCACCTTTGGCCGCATACAGCCAACATATTTTCCTAGTATCTGGCCCCGACAATCGATCGCCCATCAGTCCACATCTATATGCGCGCGCGGACAAGCGCTCGAAATGTCGACATCCCGGGCATTTGCCGAAAGGCGAGCCGCCGCGGTCGGATTGGAAAGTGGTGAGCGTCTCGCGAAGAGCCGAGACGGCGTTGCGTATCCGGTTTGGGCTGATCTCACGAGAAGCGTGAATCCAGGCAAGCTGCGGTTGCGTGTCGTATAAGAACTGCTCTCCGGTGGCCGACAGGCGAAGCCGAACAACCCGCCGGTCAATGTCATCTTGGTATCGCTCAATCAGGCCGCGTCGATCAAGTAGCAGCAGGCTTTGTGAGATGGTGCCCTTGGTTAGTCCGAGGTATTCGCTGAGCGCCTGTGGCGTGTTTGAGTAGCGGTTTGCATTGGCCAAATAGACTAGCGCTTCTACGTGCACGGGTGCGAGTTGCTCATCCGAGCCAGCGCGTCGCGCTTCTGCTCGCATCAAGTTACCAAGCCGCTCAACGAGTTCCAGCAGCACAAGTGGATTCTTATCCATGCAAAAGTCCAAGGTTAAAAATTCGCGACGAGGAAATAGATCGGTATGACGCCATCTAAACAAACGCCACAAAATCAATTCTAGCCCGTTTGGCCAAATAACGTAGCGAATCGATACCAAGACTGGTCGAATTTAAGCCCCGTATTTTTAGTGTGGGGTCGATACATAAATATCGTTCTGACTCCTGCAACAGCTTTTCACAATTTCTATGACACCGCTTGTGGGAGCTTATTAATGTTGCCTAGGCGATGCCAGCTTCGTCAACACCTAATCCAAAGAGATCAATATTTGGCTACCCGCTTGCTGCGAAACAACCTTGCTCAAGAGGCTGCAAAGCGTTTCCCCGCTACGAGTATCGACCCAACCAACAGACGCAGAACGAAAGTGAAACCCCCCCGATTTTGCGGCAACCCAAATTTCGCGATTGGGCGTTTGCCGATTGATGATGATCTTGCTGCCATTTTCGAACGAAAGCGTCAAAATCCCGCTAGAGAGTTCGCTGTCGATATTTGTTGGCGCTTCGTCCAATATTGTTTGCAGGCGCAAGAATAACGCGTCAACAAGCAGGTGAAACTCAGTTTCCGGCATCAAAACATCGGCGGACATAGTGGGCTTTCGGCGCGAGTTTGTCGTTTTGGGTGCTGTCATCGCGTGATACCATCGTCCAAATAACTCCGAAATGTGCATCATGCAATTACGTCAGATTTTACGCATATTGTCGCTGGTGGTACTTGTCGCGGCGCTTGTAGGCTGTGGCCAAAAAGGACCGCTACGTCTTCCCGATACGCCAAAACCCGCCGCTAGCTCAGGGGGGAAGTAAATGGCCCCTATAGAAGTTTTTGGTGCACACTACCGGTCAGGAGAGCTGTGGGTTGAGGGGGTGAGATTAGGTGATGTTGCAGAGAAATTTGGCACGCCAACCTTTGTCTACTCACGGGCGGCACTGACCAATGCCTATCGCCAGCTCGATAAGGCAGTCGGTCATGCGCGCTCGGGTCGTCCCTACACGATTTGTTACGCGGTAAAGGCAAATTCAAACCTTGCCGTGCTGAATACACTGGCGCGACTTGGGGCCGGATTTGATATCGTCTCTGGCGGCGAGCTAACGAGAGTCCTCCGCGCGGGCGGCGAGGCAAGTAAGGTGGTTTTCTCCGGCCTAGGAAAAACAGCGCGTGAGATCGCCTTCGCCCTGAAAGCCGGCATTAAGTGCTTCAATGTCGAATCAGAATCTGAGTTATTGCGGCTGAACGAAATCGCAATACCGTTGGGGTTACGTGCGCCGGTCGCTCTCCGCGTAAACCCAGATGTCGATGCGAAGACCCATCCGTACATTTCAACCGGACTAAAGAACAATAAATTTGGGATTGCGTTCGACCGCGCGCGCGCAATCTATAGAAGCGCGGCAGCGATGCCAGGAGTCAAGGTTGTGGGCGTAGATTGCCATATCGGTTCGCAACTGACCGACGCCACGCCGCTGGTTGAGGCGATGGGAAAGATAGTCGCGCTGGCTGATCAGTTGGCCGCAGACGGCATTGAGATACATCATATATGCCCGGGAGGTGGTATCGGAGTTACGTATGAAAATGAAATCCCAATCGACCTGACGACTTATGCCGCCGCGTTGGAACGCGCGATAGGCGGGCGAAGCGCTGAGCTCCTTCTAGAGCCGGGACGCGCGATCGCTGGCAACGCGGGCTTGTTGCTAAGCCGAGTGGAGTACGTCAAGCTTGGGGACCACAAGAACTTCCTGATCGTCGACGCTGCAATGAACGACTTGATTCGCCCCGCGCTATACCAAGCGCACCATGAGATCGTTGCGGTCCGCCAAAACAGCAGCCGTGGAGGAACGGAGTTTGACGTTGTTGGGCCTGTTTGTGAAAGCGCGGATGTCCTCGGTTATTCAAGAAAGCTCAGCGCATCTGCCGGCGATTTGATCGCTGTGCTTTCAGCCGGTGCATACGGCTTTGTGATGTCCTCAAACTACAATACCCGCCCACGTTCCGCCGAAGTGATGGTCGACGGATATGGGGTTCATATTGTGCGCGAACGCGAGACGGTTGATAACTTGCTGTCCGGGGAACATCTGCTTCCATAATTGGAGTTTGTAAGATAGCTGTGTCTCCGCCATTGAGACGTACGAGGCGAAAAGTCAAACTACTCAACGAGGCGCTTCCGAATGGTATGGGGTCGATACCATTATAGCGAACCCAATCGCAAATAATCAGCGTTGACAGCGTGAATAACTGGTGTTCAAAAAAATTCTTAAATAGAATCCGCTTCACCAAGTGCTCGCGGCGAAAGTCTAATGAATTCCTCGCATTTGGATTCGTTTAGGCAGGCAACCGCGAGTGGAGTGAGGTTGTTTCGCCGTCTCTAGCGTTCTCGGCAACTGCCAATCTCAATCGTTCGTCTGAACTGATGTCTTGGTGACTCGATTCAGTAGAGTGGAGTCCAAACAAGCAATTCGGTCCAACCATCGAAAGGAGTTGATCATGGCAACAGCCAAGAAAAAGCCGGCAGCAAAAAAAGCGGCTAAGAAACCAGCAGCGAAGAAGCCAGCAGCAAAAAAAGTAGCGAAGAAGCCAGCAGCGAAGAAAGTCGCGAAGAAGCCAGCAGCGAAAAAAGCGGCTAAGAAGCCTGCTGCGAAGAAAGTCGCTAAGAAGCCAGCAGCGAAAAAAGCGGCTAAGAAGCCTGCTGCAAAAAAAAAAGTAGCTAAGAAGCCCGCAAAGAAGCCCGCTGCAAAGAAAGCAGCCCCAAAGAAGGCAGCCCCTGTAGCAAAGCCCGCACCGATGGTGACCCCGGTCATCACGCCGCTCATCAAACCAATGGGCTAACCGGGCCCAGCGCTTCAGTCAATCTCAATCCGGTAGGGTGTGATGTCATAACCGTGCACCCCAACCGGATTGAGACATTTATCTTGCCAAGCGATGCGCAGGTGTTTGCAAATCATGCGGATATAGAAAAAGGTCGGCAGCCGTCCGCAAACGTCAAACGGATGGGCACTATCGTTAAGAAAGCGGCATCATCCTAGGCGTCCCAATCGATACATAAAGCGATTGGGAGCTAGCAGCGGGAACGTTATCCTTTCCCGCCAGCCCCGACGCTCGGGCGAATCTGGGCAAACATGGCCGCTGCCGTCAAAACGTACAAGATTGGTGTGATGACAACTAAATCGATGCGGAACAATCCGATGCCGGATAATTGTTGCTTACCAAATACGGCACCAACCTGCAATTCGTAGAGATTAAATATTATCCAAACTAATCCAGCGAGCGCGGCTGAATGCCGAAACCAATCCCGATTAAATGTGCCGCGAAGCCGCAACGTCTGGATTGCCTGTCCTGCCAACAAAGTTCCTCCGACGAGAAATCCTGCATAGGACAACAGCGCGATAAGCTTCGCTGGCCCGAAGAAAATCCAGCTCAGTAGTTCCATTCTGGAAGCCTCATGGCAATTGCGCGAGATGCATGCGTTGTTTGATACCTTCGGCCCGTCTAGCCAAGTATGGGGAATCGCGGTTTTTGTCGAAAAAACGCGGTCGCGGCAGCATTGCCGCAAGGCGTGCCGCTTGTGATGCGTTAAGCTGAGCTGCACTCGTCCCAAAGTAGTGACGGGCCGCCGCCTCTGCGCCAAAAACGCCATCTCCCCATTCAACGACATTCAGATAAATCTCAAGGATGCGCCTTTTATCCATCACGCTCTCCATCATGACCGTAATCACGGCTTCTTGGCCCTTGCGAGCAAACGAGCGCTCACCCGAAAGAAACAAATTCTTTGCGAGTTGTTGAGAAATTGTCGAGCCGCCAGCAACGACCTTCCCACGCCGTTCGTTTTTCTCCAGCGCTTTTTGAATACCCTCCCAATCAAAACCGTCGTGGTCAACAAATTTATCGTCTTCAGACGTCAGCACAGCACGCTTGAGATGCTCAGAAATCTTGCCATAGGGAATCCATACATACAACAGCTTTGCGGAGGGCGTGGTTTGGCGCATCAAGGTTAAGCGCGACTCCATAAAGGCGGTGGTGGTTGGATTGTGGCTGCGCCACCAAATGAGACTTGCAAGCAGGTGGGCTTGGAAGGCTGCAACGATGAAGATGAAGACAACAAACGCGCTGATGAGCGTCTTCTTGATGTGTTTTGCCACAGACGCCTTCAAAGCGCGGCCCGAATAGATGCGATGACTGGCCGTGTGTCTGGGTGAGCGCCGCGCCAAACAAAAAAGGCCTCGGCCGCTTGCTCTACCAACATGCCGATACCGTCAGTGATGGTTGCTCCAGCATTTTCGGCTAACTGGAGAAATGGCGTGACACCCCTAGCGTAGGTCATATCATAGGCCAAGCTATTTGGCGCGAAGCATGACGCAGGAATCGCCAGTGGAGACGATAAGCTGGCTGAAGTTGAGTTGATCACAATGTCGAAGCTGAGGCGGTCAAGTTGGTCAGGCTCGATCGCCAAGATTGAACCCCTCGATACCTCGGCGGTGAATTGCTTTGCTAGGGTAGCGGCCTTGGCAAACGTCCGATTCGCGATCGCAAGCTGTGCGGGATTTGCATCGGCCAAGGCACCGATCACACCGCGTGCAGCACCGCCGCCCCCAAGAAGCAGAATACGCTGTCCACTGAGCTCGCGCCTGAGGTTCTTGCGGAGGTCATTAACCAAGCCGATGCCGTCGGTATTGTCCGCGTAAATCGAAGAACGAACAACGCCACCACGGAAACAAAGTGTGTTTGCGGCGCCAGCAACCCTAGCTCGGAGGGAAGATTCGGTAGAATACGCGAAAGCCTCCAGTTTGAACGGAGCGGTGACGTTCATTCCGCAGCCCCCGCCAAGACGAAACTCTTCAGCGACTTTAGCAAAGTCGCCAATCGGTGCCTCGATGGCGATGTAGTTGAGACGATGCCCCAGTTGGCGGGCAAATGCAGCATGAATTTCTGGCGACCTAGAGTGGCTGATCGGGTTGCCCACCACGGCGTATTTATCAATCATTCTGCCCCCAAATCAGCAATGTCGGAAAAACACAAATACGCAATGCACCAAGTTGATGCTCCATCATGAAGCGCGTTTTGGCACTACGCACCAAAACAGCGCAGAAAAAACACAAAATCCATTTCAAATAGCAATTTCGTTAGAGCGCGCGGCAGATCTGCGCGTGGCATGTTTTGTGCTGATTAGTCGAAAACGCACGTACTCCGGCTAAATCTGGGGCGTAGCGTCTGGTCTCAGGTTTTCCGCATACCTTAAACAGGAGAGTCTCATGGTTGTCGCAGATGTAATGAAGTTGGTAGAGCAAAACGAAGTCAAGTTTGTCGATTTCCGTTTTACCGATACAAAGGGAAAAGAACAACACGTTTCAGTGCCGGTAAAGTCATTCAACGAGGCTAAGTTTACAGAGGGTCATGCGTTCGATGGATCCTCAATTGCAGGCTGGAAGGGTATTGAAGCGTCTGACATGCTGCTCATGCCCGACCCGCGCACCGCAGTTCTTGATCCTTTTTTTGACGAGCCTACCCTGATTTTGACTTGCGATGTAATTGAACCCTCCACCGGCAAAGGATACGACCGCGATCCGCGCTCCCTTGCCCGCCGGGGAGAAGCCTATCTGAAGGCGAGCGGTATCGGCGATGTGGCGTATTTTGGTCCGGAACCAGAGTTCTTCATTTTTGACTCTGTCGAGTGGAATGTGGATATGTCGGGAAGTTCATGTAAGGTGTTTTCCGAAGAAGCCGCATGGTCTACCGGAGAGAAGTTTGAAGGCGGCAACCTTGGGCACCGCCCTCTAGTCAAAGGCGGCTACTTTCCCGTCCCTCCAGTGGATCAACTACAGGATATTCGTTCGGCCATGTGTATTGCGCTCGAAGACATGGGCGTCGAAGTTGAAGTGCACCATCATGAAGTTGCAACTGCGGGTCAGTGCGAGATCGGTACCAAATTTGCCCCACTCGTACAGCGCGCTGACTGGACCCAAGTGCTTAAGTATGTCGTACTCAATGTGGCACACAGCTATGGCAAAACAGCGACCTTCATGCCAAAACCGATCGTCGGTGACAACGGATCCGGGATGCATGTACACCAATCAGTTTGGAAAGATGGGAAAAATCTGTTTGCTGGGAATGGCTACGCTGGCCTGTCAGAGTTCGCCCTCTACTACATAGGCGGCATCATCAAACACGCACGAGCGCTAAACGCCATCACCAACCCGGGGACCAACTCCTACAAACGGCTCGTACCCGGTTTTGAAGCCCCAGTCAAACTAGCCTACTCGGCACGCAACCGCTCGGCGTCGATTCGTGTGCCATATGTGCAATCTGATAAGGCTCGTCGCATTGAAGTTCGCTTCCCCGACCCAACGGCAAACCCATATCTTGCCTTCACTGCAATGATGATGGCTGGGCTCGATGGTGTGCAAAATAAAATCCACCCCGGCGACCCATCAGACAAGAACCTATACGATTTGCCACCGGAAGAGGACGCAAAAATCCCGACCGTGTGTTCGTCGCTCGACCAAGCCCTAGAGCATCTTGATAACGATCGCGAGTTCCTGACCCGTGGAGGCGTGTTCTCTAATGAGATGATCGACGCCTACATTGAATTGAAAATGGCGGATGTCACGCGCTTCCGCATGACAACGCATCCAGTCGAGTACGATATGTATTACTCATCCTAGTCAAAAATGCCTGTGCTGAACAAAGCAAGAACTAAAGGGCGGCTTTACAGCCGCTCTTTTTTTCCCAACAAATCGTACGGCAACCCTACAGGTAGTGACCACCCTAGTGAATTTCACTATCCATTGGATTGAAATAGTCGGACTTCAGTCGCAAACTATTGGCCCTCGTATGACTTCTCTGCCTTGGTAGAAGGCTGCTTATCTGTATGAATCTCCTGCGCCTTTTCTTGCTGCTCTCGTTGGCTCCCGGAGTATTCGGCGCATCAAACGTGTTAGCGCAGGGTCTTAGTGTGTACAAACATGTCGATCCGACGGGCAGGACGACCTACTCCAACCTGCCCATCAAAGGGGCTAAGGTTGTCGAACTGAGCCCGCTGACCGTACTGCCAAAGTCCCAGACAGTCACGATTGCTGCCGTTCCCCAGGTGCCACCAGTGGGCGCGCGGCCAAACCCACCCACCCTCAGCGAAGCGGAGGCGCGTCAACCTAGCGCATTGTCCCAGACGTCTTTTGAGACCTCAGCCGCTCAAGTCGAAACATTGCAGCAAATGGCACCCAATCCATCGGTAGCCGGCCCGTCTCCGGCAGCGGCCTCTGTGCCAAAGGCCACATCAAGCGAGTCGCGGCGTACTCCTGGCACTGCAACCCATGGCGGCGCGGACACTGCTATTGCATCACAACGGCGACGTGAAGAAGTTCGCCGCCGCATCATTGTGGCGGAGATTGATGCTGAAGCGCAACTGCTTGGTGAGGCGCAAGCTTCTCTCCAACGAGCGCAATCGAAGAGCGTCACAATGCGCTCTTTGCGTGCCGCGATCGTCCTTGAAGAGCGCGCGGTCGCTGGAAAGCAGACACTAGGCGACGATAACGCTGCCACAAAGATGGTCGTGGAACGACATTTTGAGCGGGTTAGAGAACTACAGGATCGGGTGCTAACCCATGAGGAGAACCTTGCCGAGCTTACCGCGCAATTGCGGGCACCCGCCCGATCTGCCGCGCTGAAGACGGCTGGCACAGCGCCCTCAACCGCAATTGTGTCGACGGCGCAACTTGGTGGCCCCGGAGGCAACTAGCAAAATCAGACTCCTTTCGATTGGTTTGTCCGATCGAAGTTGAACGCCGAAGACCGAACGATCTTCGGCGTTTTTTTTTGGCGATTGGCATACTGTCTTCATTTGCATCCTGGCCGACCGCTGGCAAGGAACTTGCTATGGATGGAGAGGGTAAAACTTGAAACAACAAAATCGACAACAACTACGCGATGCCTCGCCATTGAATAACTATCAAGGTCTCGATCTCATTGCCACAGCAGTGATGATAGTGGATGGAAAACTCCGATTGGTGCATGCAAACACTTCAGCAGAATACTTGTTTGCATTTAGCCGCAGGAACGCCATTGGCTCGCCGTTGGGCAGGGTGGTTCAGGACAATAGACAAGATGGCGGAGTCTTTACGCTGCTAGGCCAAGTACTGATGTCTGAATCTGGCTTTAGCGAATCCAGCCTTTCTATCGTAACTTCAGCTGGTCAAACCCTCCATTGCTCGTGTGTTGCAACACCAATTGACACCGGTGAAATCGTGCTTGAATTTAAGCCGCTCGACCAACACCTAAAGATTGCGCGAGAAGAAAAACTGTTGGAGCAGCAAAAACTACATCGGGAGCTAATCCGCAATCTTGCACATGAAATCAAGAATCCGCTTGGAGGCATTCGAGGGGCAGCGCAGCTACTGGAGCGCGAGCTGCCAGATGATACTTTTTCGGAATACACACAAGTCATCGTCAAAGAAGCCGACCGCTTACAGTCCCTCGTGGACCGATTACTAACACCCCACCGGCTTCCCAAAATAGAGCCGGTGAACATTCACGAGGTTCTCGAGTACGTGCGTTCACTCCTGATTGCCGAGTTTCCAGAAACGTTATTTATTGACCGTGACTACGATACAAGCATGCCGGAGCTGCTTGCAGACCGAGAGCAGTTAATTCAGGCGATGCTAAACATTGCGCGTAATGCCGCGCAGGCGACTGGCGGCGCAGGAAGGATTCGATTTCAAACCCGTATCGCGCGCCAAGTCACAATCGTTCGCGAACGGTTTCGTTTAGCCATTGAAATTCGGATTTGTGATTCGGGTCCTGGGATACCGGAGAAGCTGAAAGACACCGTCTTCTACCCACTCGTTACGGGACGCGAAGGCGGTACGGGCGTCGGCCTATCGCTGGCTCAAAGTTTTGTGAATCAGCATGCTGGCGTCATCGAGTTTGATAGCGCTCCGGGCAATACGCAGTTTGTCGTGACAATTCCAGTGAGAAGCAAAGAGCAATTGAAAGAAGTACGACCTACGCCGTGAACCGAGCTTCGTAGCCTGTTCGGACACGGCACGGCAACAAACAAAGGATTCGTAATGAAACCGGTGTGGATTATTGATGACGATAAGTCGATTCGATGGGTGATTGAAAAGGCGCTCACGCGCGAAGGCATCGAGTACAAGTCATTCGCAGCAGCACATGAAGGGCTGGAGGCCCTCGACGACCAACCGCCGCAAGTGGTAATTAGTGACATCAGGATGCCCGGAACATCGGGGCTTGACTTCATGCAAAAGCTAAAACAGAAGTTGCCGACGACGCCCGTCATCATCATGACGGCTTACTCGGATTTGGAAAGTGCCGTCGCCGCATTCCAAGGGGGCGCGTTTGAGTACCTGCCGAAGCCTTTTGACATCGACCACGCAGTCGAATTGATCCGACGAGCGATAGATGAGTCTTGCCATGTTAGTCCGCAATCAGATCCAGACAAAGCGGAGACTGCGCCCGAAATACTGGGTTCTGCCCCGTCTATGCAAGAGGTGTTTCGGGCGGTTGGGCGGCTTTCGCAATCGCACGCGACGATACTCATCACCGGTGAGTCGGGGAGCGGCAAAGAGCTGGTTGCGCACGCGCTGCATCGTCACAGTCTGCGCGCGGCCAAGCCGTTTATTGCAATCAACACCGCAGCAATCCCAAAGGATCTATTGGAGAGTGAGCTGTTCGGGCATGAGCGAGGTGCCTTTACCGGCGCAGCCACGACAAGGCGCGGTCGATTTGAGCAAGCGGAGGGAGGCACGCTGTTCTTGGACGAAATTGGCGACATGCCAGCGGAGTTGCAAACACGCCTGCTAAGAGTGCTGTCTGACGGACAGTTTTACCGCGTTGGCGGACACCTGCCCTTGACCGCCAACGTGCGTGTTATTGCCGCCACGCACCAAGACCTAGAGCAACGCGTAAAACTTGGTTTGTTTCGCGAGGACTTGTACCACCGGCTCAATGTCATTCGACTGCGGCTGCCTGCCCTGCGCGAGCGGCGCGAAGACGTCCCCTTACTAGCAAAACATTTTTTGACAAGAAGTGCACACGAGCTTGGCGTGGATGTGAAGCGGCTGTCGGACGCTGCGACAGCATATTTGACTGGGCTGGAATTTCCCGGCAACGTCCGTCAACTGGAAAACATTTGTCACTGGATCACCGTCATGGCACCAGGTCAGCAAGTCGAGATAGCAGACTTGCCCCCTGATGTACGGGTCAACGACAAGACCGTCGTGACAGACTCAAATTGGCAGCGGGCACTGGAACGTGAAGTTACAGCATCGCTGGCCCGCGGGGATCGCAACATTTTTGATGGCTTGAATCGGGCGTTTGAGACCGCGCTAATATTGAGGGCGCTGGAACATACCGCAGGCAAACGAATTGAAGCGGCAACCCTGCTCGGCATTGGCCGAAACACGCTCACCCGAAAAATCGCAGAGCTGAATCTTTTGGCGGAAAATAAAGAGGAGTAACGACTTTCAGGCAAAAATCCGTGAAAACATCCGTCAATGCAAAGGTTTGATCTTTGGGCTGACGGCTAGTCGGGTATCCAACCTTCCCCCCGCTGGCGAACCCGTTGGAAATGCTAGCTTGGTGTCAAACCCGACAAAGATCCGAGCGTGGCTCGCTGCTACGCCTGCGAGGCTCGTTCCGGGAGCGCGTGTAGTCGAGCCAATTGTGCCAAGCCAAGACTGGGTGTCACGATCGCTCCCCGGCCCCCCGATATTCGGGCAATGATCTAATTTGTCTGCACTGTTCGTCAGGCCGTATACAGTTGCGGAGGTATCTCATGTAGGTGCATGGTTTTGCCAGCCTTCATCACCTGCCCGGGGACTTCGTGGCCGACGATGGATGGAATTGTTACGGCCACCGCCAGTAACCGGTCAATATCGACACCGCTCTCAAACCCCATGTCGTCGAGCATATTGACCAAATCTTCTGTGCATATATTGCCAGTTGCTCCCGGCGCGAACGGACAGCCGCCCAAACCGGCAATTGAACTGTCAAAACTTGTGATCCCCTCTGAAATACCAGCAAGGACGTTCGCCAGTCCCATGCCTCTGGTGTTGTGGAAATGCAAAGTGATCTCGACGTCTGGGAAACGGTGTTTGGCGTCGCGCATCATCCGGCCCACTTGTGTGGGGTTCGCCATACCGGTTGTATCGGCAAAAGTGAGGCTATCGAATCCGATCTCCAGATATTGTTCTGCAAAACCCATGACCCGGGCTTCGTCGACTCGACCCTCAAAGGGGCAGCCAAAAGACGTTGAGACACAGCCGTTGAGCTTGATTCCCGCCGCTTTTGCCATTGGTACCATAGCCATAAAATCAGCGAGCGACTCGGATGTGGAGCGCTTCACGTTAGCCATGTTGTGCGTTTCCGAGGCAGACATAAACAGGTTCATTTCATCGATTCTGCCACCTGAGGTGTGGACAGCAATTGCGCGCTCCATTCCTTTGATGTTGGGAGTAATTGCGGTGATCAAGACCCCCTCGCGGCGCACGATCTCGCGGAGTACCACCTCTGCGTCGGCCATGTTTGGTACAAGTTTTGGGTGAACGAACGAGGTAACCTCAACTTTTGCGAGGCCAGTTGCAGTCAACTGGTCGATCACCGAAATCTTTGTTTCGGACGGGATAATCGTCTTTTCGATCTGGAATCCATCCCTTACGCCGACGTCGTTGATGTGGATCCGACCGCTATTTTTTTGCATGGAATGCATTGTTAACTCTTGAGGGGGTTTTTAGGCTGAACGGAGCGGCCTAGGCAATTCGACAGGGGCGGATAGGCAAATTTTTTCGATTCCGCAAAAGCTCATCGGTTGGCTGGGTCCTAGCTTGAACGCTCTCACTCTCATTATCACAATGCGCGCCATAGAGAAATTTGTGGTGGCAAAAGAGAACCCTACATTTCATGCGGTTACGCAAAGAATATTTCTGCTTAACCATGGTGCGCCGCCGCATTCTGGTTTGACTTGAAATTCTACTCGCGCTTATAATCGTTTGGCTTTGCATTTGAAACTATCAGTGTTTTCGCTCGGGATCGGCCATTGGCGGCTAAGAAACATGCAACATGCGCACATCGTTTTTGGAGCCGGGTGTTCGGCGGGTGCTGATATTTCAAGTTGCGTCTGCAGCGCTTGTGTCGTCTGTGGGATTGGCCAGTAGCGGTCAGACTGCCGCAATCTCCGCCTTAGCTGGCGGGGGGGCAGTTATTGCTGGCAACTTGGCATATGCAATGATCGCTAGGCCATCGCGGGTGAAAGCTAAGTCCGGCGGCACCGTGCTAATGGTTCACGTAGCCGCGCAGGCGGCGAAGACGGCCTTGGTTTTGCTTTCGCTGCTGGCTGCGTTTGCATCGGGGAAGTTCGCAGCCGGGCCACTAATCATCGGTACCGGAGTCGCGCTTCTCGCGCATTGGTTATCGTTTTTGTTTCACCGCTGAATTCGCTACCGATAGAAGAATCTCAAAATGGCCAGTTACAAAGACCCTACTGACTACATCTCACACCATCTGACCAACCTGCAAGTCAAGGTCTTGGACGGATGGATGATCAACGTTGACACCATCGTCAATTCGTTTTTGTTAGGTTGCCTGACCTTCGGCATCTTGTGGCTGGTCGCGCGGCGGATGACTTCTGGTGTGCCCGGTCGATTGCAGGCGGCCGTTGAGTTATTGATTGAATTCATCAACGGCCAAGTCAAAGAGGTGTATCACGGCAAGAGCACGCTAGTGACTCCGATTGCAATTACGGTATTCATGTGGGTGTTAGTCATGAATTCCGTCAAGCTCATTCCAATCGAGCCACTGGCGTGGGTTACGCATCTTTTCGCGCCATACTGGCGTCCCGTCCCTACAACTGATCTCAATACGACGGCAGCATTATCGCTGTCGGTAATTATGTTGGTTGTCGTGTTCAGCATTCGCGCAAAAGGGATCGGCGGATACATCCATGAACTCTTCTGCACGCCATTTGGTGCCAATCCTTTGCTTTGGCCTTTCAATTTTGCGTTTCAGCTGATCGAGTTGATCTCCAAGCCGTTGTCTTTGGCGCTTCGCCTCTATGGAAATATGTTCGCAGGCGAAGTGATCTTTCTGCTTATCGGGATGTTGGGAGCCGTTGGAGTTGGCGGTGTGTTGGTCGCAGGATTGCTCCACGCCGGTTGGGCGATCTTCCATATCCTGGTCGTAGCACTGCAGGCATTCATTTTTATGATGCTAACGGTGGTCTATTTGTCGATGGCCGAAGAGCACCATTGATCTGGTTTTGTCTTTGAATTTGGCTAAGTAATTTTTATATTAACTACTTGTTGCGTGTACTCGAAAGGAAACATAAATGGAAAATATTGCAATGGTTCAGGCTTACACCGCGATCGCGATTGGCATCATTATTGGTCTCGGGGCGATTGGTGCGTGTATTGGGGTGGGCATCATGTGCTCGAAATTTCTAGAGTCTGCCGCGCGTCAGCCTGAGTTGATTCCGACATTGCAAGGCAAAGTATTCCTTTTGCTTGGCCTTATCGATGCTGCGTTCATTATTGGCGTCGGTCTTGCGATGTTCTTCGCGACTGCAAACCCACTTCTGGCCCCTTTGCGCTGACTCTTTTTGATTCGGAATAGTCAACTCAGAACAGGAAAGGTGCCGTCATGAATATCGGCGGAACATTAGTTGCTCAAGCGATAGGTTTTGCGATCTTTATTTGGTTTACGTGGAAGTTCGTGTGGCCACCGATCGATCTGGCTATCGAGACGCGCCGGAAAAAGATTGCAGAAGGTTTGGCCGAAGCCGAAAAGGGTAAAGCCGCACTCGCCGATGGTGAGAGGCAGAAGTCGCTGATCCTGAAAGAGGCTCGCGATCAGGCAAGTGAATTCAAGGCGCTCAATGAAAAGCAAGCGCAGTCGCTGATTGATGAAGCGAAGGCGCAAGCCAAGCTGGAAGCGGATCGCATCATTGCCGCTGCGCACGCGAGTGCGGCGACCGAATTGCAGAAGGCCCGCGAGCAGCTCCGCGAGCAAGTCGCAGTATTGGCCGTTGCGGGCGCAGAGAAGATTCTGAAGCGCGAAGTCGACGCGAAGTCCCATGCGGACATGCTGAATCAATTGAAGGCGCAGCTGTAATGGCGGAGCTGACAACAGTCGCGCGACCCTATGGCGAGGCGGCGTTCCGTGCAGCTGTTGAGGCGGACAACATTCCTGCTTTCGGTGATGCGTTGGCCGTGCTAGGTGCTGCGGCGTCAAATCCGCAAGCTCTCGCGATCCTCGGCAACCCGAAAGTTAGCGTCGCCGAAAAAGCGGCAGTGCTTTCTGCGCCGGCAGGCAATCTGGCACCGGCAATTTCGAACTTGCTGACGATGTTGATCGAGAGTGGCAAGGCATCGCTGTTGCCGTTTATTGCAGAGCATTTCGCAAAGCTGCAACGCCAGCATGAGGGTGTCATCAAGGCGACCATTACCAGTGCGATGCAGTTGTCGGACGCAGAAAAATCCGGCTTGATGGACGCGCTGTCTCGCAAGTATGGCAAGCGGGTCGAAGCGGCGATTATCGTGGATACAGATCTGATCGGCGGTGCGCGAATTCAGGTCGGCGATGATGTCATCCATGCGTCGGTTCGAGACACGCTGGACCAAATGAAGCAAGCGCTGACGGCATAGCCAGCGCCAACGAACTTTTTCATTTACTAGATTAACTAGGGTACGAAGATGCAAATCAACCCGGCAGAAATCAGCGAACTCATTAAATCGAAGATCCAAGGCCTTCCCGCCGCAGCTGAAAAACGCTCCGAAGGCAACGTGATCTCGGTGACGGACGGCATTTGCCGCGTACACGGCTTGGCAGATGTAATGCAGGGCGAGATGCTTGAGTTTCCAGGCAACACGTTTGGTTTGGCGCTCAACCTCGAGCGCGACTCCGTTGGCGCGGTGGTGCTAGGCGAGTATCAGCACATCAAGGAAGGCGATACCGTCAAATGTACCGGGCGCATTCTCGAAGTGCCGGTCGGGCCGGAACTACTTGGCCGCGTGGTCAATTCGCTTGGTGCACCGATCGATGGTAAAGGTCCGATCAATGCAAAGCTGACCGACGTTATTGAAAAGGTCGCGCCTGGTGTGATCGCGCGCAAATCGGTGGACCAGCCGGTGCAGACGGGCTTGAAGGCGATCGATGCCATGGTGCCGGTCGGCCGTGGTCAGCGCGAGCTGATCATTGGTGACCGGCAGACGGGTAAGACCGCCGTTGCGATCGACACGATCATCAACCAAAAAGGCAAAGACATGTTCTGCGTCTACGTGGCAATTGGTCAGAAAGCGTCGACCGTTGCAAACGTTGTCCGCAAACTCGAAGAGAGCGGTGCTTTGTCCTATACCATCGTTGTTGCCTCGACAGCTTCCGAGTCGGCTGCAATGCAGTACATCGCAGCGTACTCCGGCTGTACGATGGGCGAGTACTTCCGCGACCGTGGCCAAGATGCTTTGATCATCTATGACGATTTGTCCAAGCAAGCCGTCGCGTATCGCCAAGTGTCGCTGCTGCTGCGCCGTCCACCCGGCCGTGAAGCGTACCCGGGAGATGTGTTTTACCTGCACAGCCGCCTCCTCGAGCGCGCTGCGCGTGTGAACGCTGACTATGTTGAGAAGTTCACTAACGGTGCTGTCAAAGGCAAGACCGGCTCGCTGACCGCGTTGCCAATCATCGAAACACAAGCGGGCGACGTTTCGGCGTTCGTCCCGACCAACGTAATTTCGATTACTGATGGCCAGATCTTTTTGGAAACTGATTTGTTCAACGCTGGTATCCGCCCTGCAATTAACGCGGGTATTTCGGTATCGCGCGTGGGTGGCGCGGCACAGACGAAGATCATGAAGCGTAAAGATACTGGTGCAGGGGTTCGTTTGGCACTCGCGCAGTACCGCGAGCTTGCCGCGTTCGCACAATTTGCTTCCGATCTTGACGACGCAACCCGCAAGCAGTTGGAGCGCGGCAAGATGGTCACCGAGTTGATGAAGCAGCCGCAATATCAGCCGCTACAGGTTTGGGAAATGGCCTTGATTCTGTTCGCTGTCAACAACAACTACATGGATGATGTGGACGTCAAGAAGGCCGCCGCGTTTGAAAAAGCACTACGCGATTTCATGAAGGCTAAATACGGTGCGCTAGTTGATTCGATAGCAAAGGCGGCAGCGCTGTCCGGCGACGACGAAAAGGCGCTGCATGCTGCGGTTGCCGACTTCAAGAAAACAGGCGCGTACTAGAAAGTATGGCGGTGTTGGTAAACGTCTTAGGCGAATCGAAAGATTAGAGAATGGCCGGTTCAAAAGAAATTCGGAACAAGATCAAGAGCGTTGAAAACACGCGAAAGATCACCAAGGCGATGGAAATGGTCGCGGCGTCTAAGATGCGCAAGGCGCAGGAACGTATGCGTGCCGCTCGACCGTATAGCGAGAAGATTCGCAGTGTTGCCGCGAATTTGTCGCACGCAAATCCTGACTACAAGCATGTGTTCTTGCAGAAGCGTGATGTGGTGAGGAATGTCGGGGTGATTATGGTTACGTCTGACAAGGGCCTCTGCGGCGGCCTTAACACCAATGCGATGCGCATGATGGTCATGAAGATCAAAGAGTGGGAAGGTGCGGATGCGAAGGTGCAGGCTACGGCGATAGGCAATAAGGGCCTAGGTTTCTTGATGCGCTACGGAATCCCTGTGACGTCGCAGGTGATCGGCCTGGGTGACAAGCCGCATCTCGAAAAAATGATCGGCCCCGTTAAGGCACAGCTAGATCAATTTGCTGATGGCAAAATTGACGCCCTTTATCTCTGCTATACGAAGTTCATTAACACCATGAAGCAAGAGGCGATGTGCGAGCAATTGTTGCCATTGTCCGGTGACAAGCTCGGTGCGCCAGATTCGTCTTGGGACTATCTGTACGAGCCGGACGCCAAAGCAGTGCTGGATGAATTGTTGGAGCGTTACATCGAATCGATCGTATATTCGGCCGTTGCTGAAAACATTGCGTCCGAGCAGTCGGCGCGGATGGTGGCGATGAAGTCGGCGTCGGATAACGCCAAGAAAGTTATCGGTGACCTGAAGCTGACCTACAACAAAGCACGTCAGGCGGCGATCACCAAAGAATTGTCGGAGATCGTTGGCGGTGCCGCGGCCGTTTAGGATCCTGTAGCGATCAGTCTTCAGTTAGCAAAAATATCGAAATACTACGTCGGAGCAAAACATGAGTGTCGGTCAAGTAGTGCAGTGCATTGGTGCGGTTGTTGATATTCAATTTCCGCGCAACCACATGCCGCAGATTTATGACGCGTTGGTCTTGGAAGACTCGGACCAGAGGTCGTTCGCCGAAAAAGGGTTGACATTCGAGGTTGAGCAGCAGCTTGGCGATGGCATCGTGCGCTGTATCGCGTTGGGCTCGTCAGACGGCCTGCGTCGCGGTATGACCGTGAAGAATTCCGGCGCACCGATTTCGGTTCCGGTCGGCGGAGCCACGCTAGGCCGCATCATGGACGTGCTCGGTCGCCCGATTGACGAGCAAGGCCCGATCAAAACGGAAGAGCGCCGCTCTATTCATCAGCCAGCGCCAAAGTTCGACGAACTCTCCCCATCGGTCGACCTTCTGCCTACCGGCATTAAGGTTATTGACTTGGTCTGCCCTTTTGCAAAGGGCGGCAAGATCGGCCTATTCGGTGGCGCAGGCGTGGGCAAGACCGTGAACATGCTCGAGCTGATCAACAATATCGCGAAGAGCTACGGTGGTCTGTCAGTGTTCGCCGGTGTGGGTGAGCGTACGCGCGAAGGAAACGACTTCTATCACGAGATGCAGGAAGCGGGCGTTATCAAAGCCGAAAACCTCAGCGACTCCAAAGTGGCGATGGTGTTTGGCCAGATGAACGAACCTCCGGGCAACCGTTTACGCGTGGCGCTGACCGGTTTGACTATGGCAGAACGCTTCCGAGACGAAGGTAAAGACATCTTGTTCTTCGTTGACAATATTTACCGCTATACGCTGGCAGGTACCGAGGTATCAGCGTTGTTGGGCCGTATGCCATCAGCGGTGGGCTACCAGCCGACCCTTGCTGAGGAGATGGGCGTACTGCAGGAGCGCATCACTTCGACCAAAACCGGCTCGATCACTTCGATTCAGGCTGTTTATGTTCCGGCGGATGACTTGACTGACCCAAGTCCTGCGACGACGTTTGCTCACTTGGACGCAACGGTTGTGTTGTCGCGTGACATAGCGGCACTCGGTATCTATCCGGCTGTTGATCCGCTCGACTCCACCAGCCGCCAGCTCGATCCGCAGGTGGTTGGCGAAGAGCACTACACGGTTGCACGCCGTGTGCAGGCAACGCTTCAACGCTACAAGGAGTTACGTGACATCATCGCTATTCTCGGTATGGACGAGTTATCTCCTGAGGATAAGTTGGCGGTGTCGCGAGCCCGCAAGATTCAGCGCTTCCTATCGCAGCCGTTTAACGTTGCAGAAGTGTTTACTGGCACACCGGGCAAGATCGTGCCGCTCAAGGAAACCATCCGCGGGTTCAAGATGATTGTTGATGGCGAATGCGATGCGTTGCCTGAGCAGGCGTTTTACATGGTCGGCGGCATTGACGAAGTCTTCGAAAAGGCAAAATCTATGTAACCCCGTTAGGGCCTGTTGGTTGTTTTGAGCACCCAACGTATTGAAGCCTTGGCGCGGTCGCGGTGAAGTATGGATACCCGCCTTGAGCTGAACAACCGAAAGCATTTATGGCAACACTCCACGTCAATATCGTGTCTGCAGAACAATCCATCTTTTCAGGTGACGCTGAGATGGTCGTCGTGCCTGGTGAGTCCGGTGAGCTAGGTATTCTGCCTCTGCACACGCCCCTGCTCACGCGCATCAGGCCGGGGACGGTCAAAGTCAAGCTTGCCGGGGGCAACGAGGAGTTGGTTTTTGTGTCAGGCGGTATCCTTGAAGTCCAACCGAAAGCACTCACAATTCTTGCCAACACGTCAATTCGTGCAAAAGATCTTGACGAGGCCAAGGTTATGCAAGCAAAGCAAGCTGCAGAGGAAGCGCTCGCTAACCGGCAAAGTGGCCAAGAGCGGGCAGTTGTCCAAGCGGAGTTGTCACAACTCGCTGCGCAGCTGGCCGCCATAAGAAAGTTGCGTAAGTGAGCAAACTTTGATACCATTAACGTGCCGTAACGGTTTAGAGGCGCAGTAAAAACTTCAGGCAGTGGGGGTTCTCCACTGCCTTTTTTATTGTGGCCCGAATGGCCCATGGTGGTGCTGTATGTCCATTGCAAGTACTTAATATGCCATCATTAGCAATCGTTATCTTGGCAGCGGGCCAAGGTAAGCGCATGAAGTCCGCGCTGCCAAAAGTGCTGCACCCTATCGGCGGGATTCCGATGTTGCAGCGAGTTGTTAATGTCGCCGAGGCGCTATCACCCGACAAAGTCGCGATCGTCTATGGACACGGCGGCGAGACGGTGCGTGCTGCAGTTTCATCGAACACAGGTCTAGTCTGGGTGAAGCAAGAACCCCAGCTCGGCACTGGCCATGCTGTCCTCCAAGCAATGCCGTATGTTTCACAAACACAAACAACGCTTATCCTCTACGGTGACGTTCCGTTGATCGGCGAAGCGACGCTCAACAACCTCGTCGAGATTGCAGCGCGGGGTGGAGTGGGTTGGCTGACAAACGTGGTGTCGAACCCAGAGGGTCTCGGGAGGGTAATACGGGATGCTAGCGGTGCGGTGATGGCAATCGTCGAAGAACGGGACGCAACTCCTGCCCAACGAGCTATCTGCGAAATCAATACGGGGTTCTTGGCATGCCCGACCGCAAGCTTGGCACGCTGGTTGCCGATGTTAGGTAATCGCAATTCACAAGGCGAATATTATCTTACCGATGTTCTCGAGATGGCCGTTGCTGAGGGAATAAAGGTCAACACGCACACGCCCGAGCATAGTTGGGAGGTGATCGGAATCAACAGCAAGGATCAACTCGCCTCGTTGGAACGCATCTACCAGCAGGAGAATGCTAGAAAACTGATGGCAAGTGGCGTAACGCTTCTAGATCCGTCACGCCTTGATATCAGGGGTGAACTAGTATGCGAAAGTGACGTGACTATCGATGTCAATGTCCTTGTTGAGGGGCGAGTATGGCTAGGGTGCAACGTTTCAATTGGTGCAAATACAGTACTCAAGAACTGTCACATAGGCGAGGGCACCACCGTACTTCCATTCACCCACATTGACTCCGCGATCATCGGTGCCAATGTTCGCATCGGACCATACGCCAGAATCCGTCCAGACACCAAGCTTGCGGATGATGTACACATCGGAAATTTTGTGGAAGTCAAGGCCAGCGAAATCGGCGCTGGTACAAAGGCAAACCACCTAAGTTACATCGGCGACTCAACAGTGGGTTCCAGCGTCAACATTGGCGCGGGAACAATTACCTGTAACTATGACGGTGCGAACAAACATCGAACCGTTATTGGCGACAACGTTCACATCGGCTCGGACGTGCAGCTGATCGCCCCAGTTACCATCAACACTGGTGCCACGATTGGAGCGGGGACCACCGTCTGGAAAGACGCCGCCGCAGCCTCCCTCATCGTCAACCCAAAGACGCAAGCAGCAACTCCGAACTGGCAGCGCCCCGCTAAGAAAATAAAAAACTAGCCATGTGTGGAATTGTGGGAGCAATCTCCTCACGCGACATCGTGCCCATTTTGACCGAAGGTTTAAAACGTCTTGAGTATCGAGGATACGACTCGTCAGGGTTGGCGGTCATGTCTGCTGGGTCTAAAGAGATAGCGCGCGTCAGACGAGTTGGCCGGGTCGCAGAAATGGAACATGCAGTAGCAACGAAAAAATTAACCGGTCTAATTGGAATCGGCCACACTCGTTGGGCCACACATGGTGGTGTAACTGAACCGAATGCACACCCTCACGTGTCGCAGCGCGAAATTGCCGTGGTTCACAATGGCATTATTGAAAACCACGAGACGCTCCGTGCCCTGCTCAAGCAACGCGGTTATGTGTTTGAGTCCCAGACTGATACTGAAGTCATCGCACATTTGGTTCATTACTATTTTCAACTCTCTGGTGATTTGTTCAGAGCTGTACAGATCGCAGCCAGAGAAATGCATGGTGCCTATGCAATCGGGGTTATGGCGCGATCGCACCCGGAACTGCTGATATGCGCAAGAGTGGGCTGTCCGCTCTTGATCGGCGTCGGCAAGGTTGGACCTAGCGGTACCATGACTGAGAATTTTATTGCCTCTGATGTTTCCGCCATCTTACAAGTTACGCGCAACGTCATGTACCTTGAGGAAGGCGATGTTGCCGCCATCACCTGTGCGTCGATTTCGGTGGTGAATCGCCAGGGAAGCCCGGTTGAGCGTGCCATCCATGTTTCCGAAGTGAGCGATGATGCAAACGATCTCGGACCATACGCCCATTTTATGCAAAAGGAGATCCACGAGCAGCCGCAGAGGATCGCCGATACCCTAGAAGCGGTTTTGACTAACGGTATTGATGTTGCCCAATATGGAGCTAAGGCTGAATCCTATTTTGCAGGGGCGACCGGTGTACTCATACTCGCATCAGGTACCAGCTACTACGCAGGTATGGTCGCAAAGCAGTGGATCGAGTCCATTGCCCGAGTCCAGTGCCAAATCGAGTTGGGCCATGAGTACCGCTATCGCGATTCGCTACCCGATCCGCGTCAGCTTGTCGTCACCATTTCGCAATCCGGCGAAACGCTTGACACGATGGAGGCGCTAAAGCGCGCAAAGCAGCTCGGCCACAGCGCGACTTTGTCTATTTGCAACGTGAGAGAGTCGGCAATTCCGCGTGCATCAGCAATGGCGTTCTACACAAGGGCGGGTACAGAGATTGGCGTTGCGTCAACCAAGGCCTTTACCACCCAGCTCGTCGCGTTGTTCACCTTCGCGTTATCACTCGCGAAATCAAAGGCTCGCCTAAGCGCAGAACAGGAAACTGCCTATCTTGAGCAATTGCGCTTTGTGCCGGGAAGCGTGCAGCATGCGCTGAATCTTGAACCGCAAATACAATCATGGGCCGAGCTGTTTGCGCAGAAGAATCATGCGCTGTATCTTGGGCGCGGGATGCACTATCCCATTGCGCTAGAAGGCGCGCTTAAACTAAAGGAAACTTCATATATCCACGCCGAGGCATATCCTGCCGGCGAACTTAAACACGGCCCACTCGCACTAGTCGACAGCAATATGCCCGTTGTCGTTGTCGCCCCAAACGATGTACTGCTTGAGAAGGTGAAGTCGAACATGCAAGAAGTGCGTGCTAGAGGCGGCGAACTATTTGTGTTCTCCGACGCAGACAGCCACTTTCACGAAAGCGAAGGTATACATGTCCTCCGAACTCCTCGTCACGCAGGACTGCTTTCTCCAATCATCCACGCCATTCCAGTCCAGCTGCTTGCATATCACACCGCTCTTAAACGTGGAACCGATGTGGACAAGCCGCGAAACCTCGCAAAATCTGTGACGGTGGAGTAGTTCTGTAGGAGCATTCGAGTGTTTCTTGGCAAGAAAGTCTAGAATATTTTTCATTCAACTAGAGACTCGCTTCCCAGTGAGCAAGTCAAAAAACGAACCGCAAATTCCAACGGTTTAACTCCTAGAGTTTAGAACTAAGCCAAGAATTTCCACCTTAGCTGCAAAGTCGCCCAGAGGCAACACCCTTCTAAGCAATGGGCGACCCATGAAACATTCAGGCTAGCCGTTGGCGGTGGCGAAACAAAAAATTCTGCCGCTACGCCTTGAATTGAACGCAAGGTGTGCGACAAGTGCGCGGACTCTGGTGAACTGTTAAGTCGAGGCACGCCCGCTTTGGGGCAATCGCGATGTCCGGGTCAAATTCAGCGGCTCCCTCGCAGCTAAACTCATTAGCTCCCGTCTGTCAACATCGCTATCTGATCTTCCGTAAGTTTTCTCAGTCCAGAGTCAGACGCTTTTTCAAGAGCTTTGATTGCTAGCAGACGATATCGCTCGCAGTCCTGGCCACGCCCCTCAAGTTTGGCTAGCGCCGCATCTGCGAGAAGCCGACGGGACTTTTCGACGATTCCGCCCTTGCTTGCTTTGAGATATTGGCGAACGGCGTCCGTGTGGCCCGCCAGCCAAGCACAGATAGCGAGCTCAACATAAATCGATTGCTTGAAACCAGATGGGTATCCGTCGACGCCATCCTCCAGCATTTTCCAGTATCGCAACATATCGGCGTTGTTCTGGCAATCCATCGACCGGTAGAGCAAGTAAAGTGAGCTGCCGGTCGACCGAAGCGGATCTCCGGACTCAATCCTCGAAAGTTCATTGACTGCGGAAGACCCCCAGTCACGAGGACGAATGCCAACCAGACTTTGCGCGAAGATCCGCATGAGCGCAGTCCGCTCGGCGACTGCGCTACCGCCGCGCAATACATCGATGATCTGCAAGCCATCGCTCATGAACCCAGCCGAGCGCACAGGAATGAGCGTGACCAAGAAAATCCCAAAGGATGTGGCCGCGACGAAGACGCAATACGCCGCAAAGCGCGGATCAGAAACCGATGCCAATGCAACGGCGAAAATCGTGAGCAGCAGACTGGCAACCGGTCCCCCCGCGATCAACACTAGTAACTGTCGACGTAGATCTGCCCCCATTTTCGTTGGGACGGTTGCCGCGATGCCACCCATGAGCGCGAGATTGGTATTCCAATCGAATCTCACGCCAGAAACGGACGCATACCAGCCGAACGGCCCAACAATCAACAGCAGGAATCGCATTCCCTGCGACAGACCGCCAATGAGGTGTCCGACTTCGTGTGTGCCTAGGACGATGAGGATCAAGACGGGAAGCGCAAATAAATCCCACGCCGTCAGAATTTGCTCGGCCTGTGCGAGCCGCTGAACTAGGCGATTTTCTGAAAGATCCGAGTCGATCAGCAGGGGGCCCATCCACGCTACTAGACCCCCGATGAGAGCACCGGTGAGGCCGCCGAACAGGAGACCCTTCAAAACACCTGTATTGGAGCTGCGAGGTGAGCGTTCTTTGCTCATAGTCGTGTTGAAATTGCGAGTTCTATGACTAGCATCATTCTGCGTTACGCATTAGCCTGAATGTTTTACCATAGTTGTAAAAAGAAATCGGCGTTGACTCATATCTCTTCTATGATGGAGGTATCAAATCAACACACAAAAGAGGAGCAACGCCGACGCCAAGTTGTACCGAAGCTTTAGCGTCAAGGCGACTTGAATTTGGGCACTTTGGGCGACGCGTCATTGAAGGCCGCCTTGATGGCGACAACATGACCAGCGACGGCGGCGGCTGCGCTCTGCCGCCAAACCACCGCTGGCGCACGGTCGTGCGCCAATAGAGCGCAGCGCGCTCGATTGAACGGCGGCACACATGCCCAATCCCCTGTTATGGTAGGTGTGGCACTTCCTGCAGATTCAATCAGTCACTGTGCACGACGTTAGCATTGAGCCTCGCTGGAGCGCAACCCTACCGGAACTGCCGCCGGAACCGCGCCGTTCCCACCACCAGAAACGCTAGCCCCAGCATCACCATGAGGGCTGCTGGCTTGGCCACGGTCGCCAGATCGGCCCCCTTAAGCAGTACGCCGTAGGCGATGTCGACCATGTAGCGCAGCGGCGACAGATAGATTGCCGCCTGCAGCCAGTCCGGCATGCTCTCGCGCAGGTTCCAGGTGCCCGAGAGCATGATGATTGGCATCACCAGCAGCAGCACGATCAGCCCGACCTGGCCGGAGCTACGCGCGAAGGTCGCCGCCACGACACCTAGCCCCGAAGCCGTCATCGCATACAGTGCCACCAGCGAGAAGAACAGCAGCGGGCTGCCGGCGAACGGTACGCCGAGCAACCCATGCATCACAAGACCCACCGCCACCGTTGAGCCGACCAGCACCACGCCCGCCATTGCCACCACCTTGGCTAGCACGATCTGCAAGGGCGACAGCGGGGACACCAGGAGCTGCTCGATGGTACCGCGCTCCTTCTCGCGCACCATTGCAGCCGCTGGCAGCAGGATCGAGGCTACGGTCAGCATGGTCAGCAGCTCCGAGATCGTTGCGTACCACGCCTCGGTGAGCGCCGGATTGAAGCGGAAACGTGCCTGCAGCCGCACCTCGGGCAGGGTGTCGGAGGCAGCGCCCGCCGGTGCGAGATCGGACGCCAGCAGAGCCAGGATGCGCTCGGTGTAGCTTGCTACGAGATAGCCGAGATTGGAGTCGGCCGCCTCTACCACGAGCTGCACCTGTGCCGTCTCGCCGCGCACCAGGGCGCGCTCGAATCCGTGCGGAACGGTGAGCACCGCGCGTAGTTGCCCGCGTTCGAGTGCGCGCGCCACCTGCGCTTCGTCGTCGGCGACGGCGCGCACGTCGAAGTACGGTGCCCGCAGTCGTCCGGCCAGCTCGCGCGAGGCGACGCTGCCGTCGCGGTCGATCAGGCCGATCGGCGCACTGCGCAGATCGAGCTCCGGCGCGCCGGCGGCAATCAGGATGTCGAGGGTGAAGATGAACACGACGAAGCCGACCAGCGCGGTGTCGCGCAGCAACTGGCGCCATTCCTTGCCCACCAATGCTGCCACCTGCCGCAACCAGCGGCCCGCGCCTCGCGCAAATTGGGGGAGGCCGCTCATACGACTACCCTTCGCGCCAACAGCCGCAGGACAGGTGCTTCGGAAAGACCGTGCGCTCTCATGCGGTCGTGCGCTTGTGAAACAGTGCGTGTGCCAGCGCGAGCACCAGCACTGCGTAGGCCACCAGTGCGAGCAGCTCCGGCCAGAATATGTCGATGCCGGCACCGCGCAAGTACATGCCGCGCACGATGGCGAGGAAATCGGCGGCAGGAAATAGCCGCGCTAGCGCGCGATTGACAGGGCTAGCCGTTTCCAGCGGCGCGAACATGCCGGCGAACTGGACTGCGACGATCACCGCTGTGATGGTGGTGATGATGATGGCCGCCTGCTGGGTGCGCACGGTCGCCGACACCAGCAGCCCGAGGCCAGAGGTGGCCAGCACGTATAGCACAATGGCCAGCGCGAACTGCGGAACGCTGCCGCGAAACGGCACGCCGAACCACACGATCACCACCACCCAAAGCAGCAGCCCGTTGGCCACGCCGATAGCCACCACCGGGATCAGCTTGCCGAGCAGGAATTCCAGCCGAGTGACTGTCGAGCTGGCGATATTGAAAATAGCACCGCTTTCCTTTTCGCGCACGACGCTCACCGCGATCAGCAGCGGCGGCACCAGCAGCAGCACCAGCATCAGCAGCGACGGTGCCACTGTGACCACGCTGCGCAGCTCGGGATTGTACAAAAAGCGTGTCTGCAACTGTACCGGTGCGACCACCCCAGCTGCGCTGGGAGCGCGTGCGCCGCCTGCGGCCACCGTTTCGGTACGCAGTTCGGCGTTGGTCTGCGCGTTGATCGCTTCGAGATAGCCGTGGATGGTGCGCGCCGAGGTGGTGAAGGCACCGTCGATCTGCGCTAGCACCTCCGCCGGACGACCGGCGTTCAGATCGCGCTCGAAGTGCGGGCCGATCCACAGCACCACGCGCGCGCGCGCGTCGATCAGCGCGGTTTCGCCCCGCGCAGCGGCTGCGTCGGCACGGGCGTGCACGAAGTGGCGGGTCGACAGGAAGCCTTCCGCATAACGGCGGCTGGCCGGGGTGCCGTCCTCGTCGATCACCACTAGGCCGATGCCTTCGACGTCGGTGGTCATGCCGTAGGCGAACACCACCAGCAGGATCAGCGGCAGCACGAAGGCCAGCAGCAAATACAGCCTGTCGCGCCGCACTTCGCGCGCTTCCTTGCCTGCTAGCGCCAGCACGCGCGCGAGCTTCATGCCGCAGCCTGCGCTTGCGCTGCAGCTTCGAGGGCGAGCACGCGGTGGATGAACACATCTTCCATCGTCAGCGTCTGCGGCGCGATGCGCGCTGCCGCCAGCCCGGCGGCGGCGAGCGCGGCACCGATGCGCGTGCCCGCTTCTGCCGCGTTGTGCGCCAGAACGTGCAGGCGCCGACCATGTAGCACCGCCTCGGCAAAGCCGCCCGCGCGCAGTGCCGCCAGCGCAGCCAGCGGGGGCTCGGCGCTCACTTCGAGCAGTTGCCCGCGTTCGGCGGTCAACTCCGCCTTCAGTTGCGTCGGCGTGGCATCTGCGACCACCCGACCGGCGAACATCAGCGCGATGCGGTCGCACAGGTCGGCCTCGGCCATGTAATGCGTGGTGAGCAAGATCGCCACACCCTGTTCGCGTGCCAGCCGACGTAGCGTGTCCCAGAAGCGGCGGCGACCGATCGGATCGACACCCGAGGTAGGTTCGTCTAGAAACAGCACGCGCGGCTGGTGTAGCAGAGCACAGCCCAGCGCCAGCCGCTGGCGCAGGCCCATCGGCAGACGGCCCGCTGGCTCGCGCTCATGGCCGTGCAGGTCGCCGAGCGCGACGGCCCACTGCGCGCGGCTGCGCGCCTGCTCGCGTGTAAGTCCGTAGATGCCAGCAAACAGCAGCAGGTTCTCCATGACGGTGAGGTCCGTGTACAGTGAGAAGGCCTGCGACATATAGCCGATGCGCTCCTTGATCGCCTGCCCGGCTTGGCGCATGTCCGCACCGGCCACGCGACCGATGCCGGCCGAAGGGGGTAGGATTCCTGTCAGCATCTTGATTGCCGTGGTTTTGCCGGCACCATTCGCACCAAGTAAGCCGAAGATCTCGCCGTAGCGCACGATGAAGCTGGCGCGGTCCACTGCGCGAAACCCGCCGAAGTCGCGGGTCAGGCTCTGTGCATCGATGGCGTGCGTGCCGCCGTTGTGGTCTGGCGCAGGCACCGGTGTCGCGTTTCGGGTGCCGACCGACGCTTCGACATCTGCGCGCTCTGGTCGTTGATCCCTGTTGCGTTCGAACCGGCCATCCGCGTCTGGAGCGGGCCGAATAGTAGCGGTACCGTCGAGTGCCTGCAGCCTAGCGACGAACAGATCCTCTAAGTCGGGAGGCGTGATCACGATCTTTGGGACAGGGTGTTCGTCGCTACCGAGTGCGGCGCGCACCGCAGCGACAGCGGACTCATCGTCGTCGGCGGTCACGACCACGCGCCCGGCACCGACGGTCTGCTCGGTCTGCGCGAAGTGCGCCGCCAATCGCGCCAGCGCGGCAGGTTCGGCCTGCACTTGCGCTACACGAAGGCCGGCGGCGGCCACCAGCTCGGCGGGCTCGCCCTCGGCTAGCACGCGACCGACGTGCATCAGCGCCAGACGATCAAAGCGGCTCGCCTCGTCTAGGTACGCGGTGGACACCAGCGCCGTCAGCCGCTGACCATCGATCAACTGCGCCAGGATGGCCCAGAAGTCGCGGCGCGACACTGGGTCCACCCCGGTGGTTGGCTCGTCCAGCACGATCAGCTCGGGCGCGTGGATCAGCGTGCACACGAGTCCGAGCTTCTGCTTCATGCCACCGGACAGGTTTTTTGCGGCGCGGGTACGAAATGCCGCCAGCCGCGTCATCTCCAGCAACTGCTGCTTGCGCGGTGCCAGCTCCGCCGCCGACACTTGACGCAGCCGCGCAAAGAAGTCGATGTTCTCCTCGACCGACAGCTCGGGGTAGAGGTTTAGCCCCAGGCCCTGCGGCATAAAACCCAGACGCGCCTTCACACGCTCGGCCGCACGCTCGGAGTCGATACGTACGCCGAACACCTCGACCGTACCGCAGTCGTGTGCCAGCACACCGGCCACCATCTTCATCAGGCTGCTTTTGCCAGCACCGTCGGCACCGATCAGCCCGTACAGTCGCCCCCGATCCACCTTTAGCGAGACATCATCCACCGCCAACATGCGGCCGTAACGCTTGCCGATGCCATCCAGCGCCACTACGGGCGCATTGATCGTGCTCACTGCGGCAGGCCGCACGGCAGCGACACCGGCACCTGTTCCGGGCAAGTTCGCTCTGCGCGCAAGCGGTATCCGCGCTGCGGATCGGCTCCCGGTGCCACGCGAGCGTTGGCCGCACCCTGCGGCATGTCAAGGCGGCTCAGTGCCGCGGCCGTTGCCACGCGGCGGCCTCATCGTAGCGGATCATGCCGTCGGCGGGCTGGCCGGGCAGCAGCTTGCCCGCCGGATCGGCAAGCGGATACAGCCGCACCTCGTAGACGAGCTTGGTGCGCTCGTCGCGCGTCTGCACTTCCTTTGGCGTGAACTGGGCACGCGCGGCAATGTAGCCGACGCGCGCTTCGAATGGTGCTTCGGGCCACGCATCAGTCCAGATTTGCGCGGCTTGTCCGAGGCGAATGCGGCCGATCATCGGCTCGGGCACATAGCCCTTCAGGTACACGTTCGCCAGGTCGGTCAGGCCGAATATGGGGGTGCCCGCAGCCACCACTTCGCCCGCGTTGGCGTAGCGGTTGGAAACCCGCGCTGTCAGCGGCGCGCTGACGTTGAGGTCGGCGCTCTGGCTGGCCGCCTCGCGCACGCGTGCTTCGGCGACCGTAGCCTGCGCCCGCGTAGCCGCCGCTTCGGCTAAACGGGCGCGCACCCGTTGCGGTCCGAGCTCGGCATCGCGCAGCGTTTGCTCCGCGCGTGCCAGCGCGGCCTGCGCAGCGGCTTGCTGTTCGCGGGCGCTGCGCAGTGCCAGCTCACCGCGCTCAACCGTTTGTACCCCAAGGAAGCCTTTGGCGGCTAGGTCGCGAGTGCGTTCGAGGTCCCGCTCCTCCTGTAACGTGGCTGCTTGGGCGCGACCGAGATCGGCCCGCGCCGCTGCCAGACCGGCCCGCGCGGCGGCCTGCTGCACCGCAGTTTCGGATCGTAGTAGATCGGCCGAGGTGTCGAGTGCAAGCGCCTGCGCCCGCTGCGCCGCGGCACCAGCTTGCGCCTGCGCCTGACGCGCATCGACCGCCTCGTCGGCCAGAATGGCCAGCAACTGGCCGACTTTGACCTCATCGCCCTCGCGTGCGAGCATCCTGACGATGCGACCAGCGGCTTTCGGTGCCGCCATGATCTGATCGCCTTCGATGCGACCGTTGAGCTGCAGCAGGCCGGGCGGCGTGGCTTGTCCTGTCCACCAAATCCAGACACCAGCCGCCACGGCAATGGCGACACTGGGCAGCCCGACCCAAAGCAGGATGCGCCGTTTGCGCGGCGCGGGCTCCGCAGGCGAAACGGTGGTCATGCGGGTTGCTGTAGGGCTGTTTGTGTGGCTTGAGTCGGGTGCCGATCAGCCCGCGTGATGCTGCGCTGGCTCGCGTACCAATTCGCAGCGTCAACGGGTTTTTGCAAGCTCGCTTCGGACCCGATACCGGCCTGGGCAGCGAGCCGGACGTCGATCTCAAGGCCGAGGGGGGCGAGGGCGAATTGATCGGCGCGCGGCAAGCCTCGCTGGCGAATCTGCGCACACGCCAGATGGCTATGTTGATAACTGCGGATTTGCTGTGCGCCATCTGCCGCTGCCGGCACCTGTGCTAACTGCCGCACGACCGTACTGATCATCGCTATCCTCCGGTTGTTGTTGCGATTGCACTCAAAGAGCAAATTGTCCCACAGGCGTTTGTGACCTGCCAAGTGATTTTGTGATCGCGCGACCGTCTGCTTCATGACTGACCCCAACCAGCCAGACCGACCAGCACGGATTACTACCTCAAATGCTGCGGGAGCGGCCTGCTCCAGCCTGAATATTTCATGGGTCGCCGGTTGCTTAGTAGGAGGTTGCCTGTGGGCGATTGGACGGCAATTTTGCGCCTTGCTGCCGAAGCATAGCCCGCTATGCTGTGGTCGGTCAGACAAAAAATCGCTCGCCTGTTCACCTACTCGCCTGCTTTCAAACACCGCCCCATGAAATTTTCTAACTGGCTAACGGGTGACAAGGGCCGGAAAATAGCTGGCCTGTATTGTTCGCGAATGCGTTACAAGGCGGTTGAAACGGAGCCGTTTGTACCGTGGGTTCTGATCCGCGTGAACGCAGTCAAGACGAGACGAAAACGATGATGCAACAGAACTTTAGAGATAACCACGGTCAATTGCCTTGAGTACCGCACGCACGCGATCGCGCACCCCAAGCTTTGCCAACACATTCGACACGTGATTCTTGATCGTACCCTCGCTGGTACCGAGTGAATCGGCAATCTCACGGTTACTGAGCCCTCCTGCCATGAGTGCGAGTATTTCAATCTCGCGACGGGTGAGGTGCTCCAAGCCCTCAAGTGGCCGTGTCTCCGTGTGATCTACGCGCTCATTGGCCAGAGAACGTTCGACCCGTTCGCTGAGCGCGGGCCGAAACATGGTGCCGCCTGTGGCGACTTGTCGTATCGCCTCGCACAAGCGCTCGAACGAGATGTCCTTCAGCAAATACCCCTTGGCACCAGCACGCAGACTCCGCAGAAGCGATTCATCATCGTCGAACGTGGTCAACACGATAGCGGGTACCGCAATGCATTGTGTGCGCATGCGCTCCAGCAGCTCCACGCCCGTTTCACCGGGCATACGGTTGTCGAGTAACATGATGTCGTATGCGCGCTGCTGTAAGGCCTGCATCGCCGAAGCAGCATCGACCGCCTCAGCAACGACGCGAATGTCGACCGACAGCTCCAACAGCCCGCGGATACCGCTACGCACCAGTGTCTGGTCGTCGACGAGTAGAACAGAGATCATCCTCAATCAGCCAATGTTTGCGACGCAGACAGGTCGGTGGTGAGGGGAAGGATTATCTCCACGTGTGCGCCTCCTGATTCACGATTACGGATCGTCAGCGTACCCGAAAGCAGTGCAGCACGTTCGGCGAGCCCGCGTAGTCCGTTGCCGAAACGGGTTTGGTCGATACCGATGCCGTCGTCTTGCACTTGCGCGGCAACATGCTCCCCAGCAATTACTATGGTCACCTCGACAAGCGATGCATGTGAATGCTTTGCGCAATTGGTCAAGGCTTCCTGTACAAAGTGGTAGAGGGTGTGAAGATGCGCTGGTGGTAAGGCGTTGATTTGTGCATCTACATGTAGTCGGTGTTCGGCGTTGGGCATGCCCGCACTAAGAGCCTCCAAGCTGCGTCGCAAGTCGAATGCTTCGGCCAGCCGTTCCTTTGCAACAACGGTGCGTATGTGGTCTAGGGCTTGCGCGGAGAGATTCCGCGCGATTTGCAGGGATGGATCGGGCGCTTTTTGCCGTCGTGTGGCCAAATCGAGATGCAACTTTAGCGCAGTCAAGTGGTGGCCGACGGTATCGTGCAGATTGCGCGAGATGCGCAGCCGCTCAGCTTCTCCCGCAGTCCGTTCCAGCATGATATTGCTGGCCTCAAGCCTCGCCTTTGCGGCGGCTAACTCAAGGCGCATGCTTTTTTCGCGCGCCACCAAACGCCCTACACTGAAAGCTATAGCTGTCATAAGGGTCATCATGGTCAATTCCACAAGCCATGGTTTATGTTCTGAATAAAAATGAAAAACAAAAGCTTCCAAGGCGCGCACGCACCAAATCCCCGACAACAGTACTAGAAAGTAAGCAAGCGCAAGCCGAAGGGGCAGCAGCACGGCGATGGCGAAAACAGTCCAGTATCCCAAATCCAGCCGACATACCCAGATCAATACAAACTGTGTGAATAACAGTGCCAACGGCTTCCAGTCTGTTACGCGCCCCGGGATCTGGGTGAATCTCCAGAATGCCAGCGCATAGACCGTATGGCCGACAAATTCTGTCACCAAATAAATCTTGACCGTCGTTGGACTCGACGCGTTCAGCGGGCTCCCGCTGAGCCAATTGCTGGTATGCGTCGTGATGAATGAGAGCAGATAAGTGCCGTCGACGCTGAACTGCGAATAGCCCCAGCCTTGGACGACCAATAAGACGGCCATAGTCATGCTGGGCACCACACCAATCCACCCAAGCCAGCTGATTTGTTTGTGCAATTGGACGCGCAATGTTGGTCTCAGCTTTGAAATGTGGACTCGGCATCGAAGATGCGAATGTGAGTGCGGCCTTGTTTGCCAAACGACAGGCCGCTGAACCCGCGATTTTCGCGCCTAGTTTATCCGCATACATTCATAGGCGACCGTGCCAAAAGTCATGTATCAGCAGCATGACCAAGAGCACATGCGTAAAGCGCGAGGGCTGGATAGTATCTGATGTACCCGCTAAGCGTACTGAACACGGCGCAACGAATAAGAAAGGAAATCTATGGACGGCACTTCCCCTGTAAGACGAAAACTTGTCGCTGGTGCATTGGCGTCTGCCACTACGTTATTGTTGACGCGTTGCTCTGCAGGCGGCGGAAGTGGCAGTGTTAGCGTCAGCCTTGCCAGCGGCCCGAGCGCAGCAAACTCTTGGGCAGAAGACTTGGCAGCGATGGCGAACAACATCCGCAATACTCACCCGGACCCTAACGGCATTACGCGCAGCACCACATGGAACAATACGGTCAGCAGTATCACCACCGATGCAAACGGCAAGTCCGCCAAGGAAAATGTAATCGCCGCGATCCGGCTCGCCGCGCTGATGCAGGATGAGCACACGGGCGTGAGTACCACACCGGTCGTGTTAGCAGAAACGCCCATCCGTTTTGCAACAGCGAGTGACGGCCCTTGGGTGCAACAAATAACCGCGTCGCAAGTCAATAGCCTCGGGGCACGTCTTATTGCCATAGACGGCATCGCCATTACTGAAATTACGACGCGCCTGCGCGCCTATATCTCGGCGTCGACTGCTGAGGGCTACGCCTTCAACACGCCGCCAATGCTGCATCGGTGCGAGTTGCTTGCACTAATCGGTGTCGGGCGCAGCGCCACGCAGGCGACATACACGCTTCGGTCATCCAGCGGTGCCGAGTTTGCGATCACCCTGCAGGCCAATGACACATCTGCTCGGCAATCGATCTATGGCCGAACTGACGGGCCGGCTGCGCCCCTATGGCTATCGCAACCTGATCGCAACTACTTCATGGTGCCTCTGTCAACCAGTCAGAGTGTCTACCTGCGGTATTCGCGTTGTGCGTTGGACGCCGCTGCGCCGATTGATCCGGTCTTCGATTCGGTGGCGAACGCATTGGCGGCGCTTGACCAACCTAGGCTGATCATCGATCTTCGCAATAATCCCGGCGGGGACTCTTCCATTTTCTCAAACGCGATGATTCGTTTATCCAAGGCATTCCCGCGCCTATTGCAGACACGCGTTGTAGTACTGATCAACAATGGCGTGTTCTCGTCGGCAACATTTAATCTCTATGATTTATTGAGGCACCCAAACGCCACCACCATCGGCGAGCCGCCCGGCACCCCACCGAACCATACAGGTGAAGTGCGCAGTTTTACCCTAGCCCGAACCGGTCTGGGCCACACAAGCTCGACCAAGGTGTTTACCCTCGACTCGTCGCTGGCAAGCCGGAACTACACGCCAAACATCTTGGTTGCGCCGAGCGTGGACGACCGCGCCAACGGGCGAGATCCGGTGCTGGCCCGCGCGGAAGCGTTTTTGATGAATTGAAGCGTATGCGTTCGATTGAAGCGTAAATCCGCAAACGTGCTATCTGATGGGCGCTTTGGATTGAGGGCTGGTAACGAGCGCTTTTCGATTCCGCGCATTCACGACTGAATTCGATGAACGACAATAGGACGCTACTGCTCGCCTAAATGTTTTATGGGTCGCCCGCTGCAACAAAGGACGTTGCCTCTGAACGACTGGCAAACTAATTGCACAGTCGCCAACACAATATGGCGATGACCTCTGCTGCCAGATGCTAGCTACAGGTATCGCGCTCGGTCCCGCGCTTGATGATGTCGGAGACGTTGTTGAAGGTGAGCTTGGTTTCCGAGAGATTCTTCGAGTGTGCCGATGGGCGGGCAGTTACGAGCAAAAGTGGCTGGAAATGACCGTGGATGTTGGCGTTTCGGAAAGGGCAACTTCTATAAACCTGCTGCGTGGGCGAATTTCGCGCCTGCGGTGCTCGCCGTACACTGGGTACGTGTCCCGTGTCTGCCAGAACCGTCGGCACGAACTTCGCCCGCTCGCGACGGTTTCGAGAAGTTCCCAAAGTCGACGACGCTCACCCGTTCTGCTCTGGTGGCAGGGATTGTGGAAAACGTTCGTGGTACGTCCCCAGTGACGCGCCGCTATTGTTCGCTGCAAGGTGTCCTGTCATTTGGTTGGCGGCGAATCGGACGCGCTGCGTCGATAAATGAGCCAATAGACCAGCGCAACGAGCACGCTGCCACCGACCAAGTTTCCCGCGATAACCAAGCCGAGGTTGGAGAGCATGGTCTCGATAGTGGCTTCACCCGCGCTGTGCGGATATGCGCCATTCGCCTTAATCATCAGCGCGAGAGGAAAGAAATACATATTCGCGATCGAGTGTTCAAACCCAGCTGCGACGAAGGCCGAAATCGGCAGCACGATGGCGACGAACCGATCAATCACCGTGCGCCCACCCATGGCCATCCACACCGCCATGCACACGAGCACATTGCACAGCACACCGCGGACAAAAGCCGTCAAAGGATCTAGTGCGGCTTTGCTCGCGGCAATTTTCAGATAGGTTGAGCCGATTGCGCCGTCGTTCATGGTCCAGTGCCCAGACCAATACACCAGCGCCGCGATAAACACCGCGCCCACAAAATTAGCGATGCACACGACAAACCAGTTGCGCAGCAACTCGAATGAACTGATGCTGCCTTCGGCCCATGCCATCGCGAGAAGATTGTTGCCTGTGAACAACTCGGCCCCGGCCACCACTACAAATAACAAGCCCATTGAAAAGCATACGCCGCCGATGACGCGTGCAGTGGAGTAGCTCAGGCTGGTGTCGCTTACTACAAGCGTATAGAACATCGCGCCTAAACCAATGAAAGCGCCCGCGAGCACCCCGAGCATCACCGTTTGCAGCAACGGCAGTCGAGCCTTTGCCACGCCGGCACGTTGCACACGAGCGGCGATCTCTTTGGGGGAATAAGCGTCAAATCCGAATACTTCAGGCATGCTCAAACATTAGCAAAATCCAGCTCAGTACGCTTAACGTGGATCAACTAATGTGCGTGTGAATAAACTATCGCATCGAGGCGGCAGGGGTAATTTCATCCAAGCACGTAGCGGTTGCGAGACACAAATAATCGATTGTTTGTTTGCTTGGTTGATTGTCTCAGGAGCCTCGGGTTTCAGGTAAAACTGGCTGGAAATGGCCGTAAATAGTAGTATTTCAGAAAAGGGAACTTCTAAAAACCTACTGCGCGGGCGAAACTGTCAGTTCCGGTGCTCGCCGTACACTGGGTACGTGTCCGCTCCTCACTGCCAACTTCACCCGCTCGCGACGGTTTTTAGAAGTTCCCAAAATAGCCACCCGCCGGTGTTAATCCAGTGTCGGGTTTGTGAAAAGTATTTGTGCGACGTCGCCGAGGCTGTTTCGAGTTGTAGAAGTAGAAGGCTTGCGCCGCTGCAACGCTCGGGAACTAGATCACCACGATGCGGCCTATCGGTTGCTCACTTCACCTGCAATAAAAACTGCTTGATGCCGCCCAGCAGCATCTCAACGGCAATCGCCGTGAGGATCAAGCCCATCAATCGCTCGATGGCTTCCATGGCACGTTGGCCGAGGAGTTTTTCGATCTTCTCACCCAGAATCAACAACGTGGCGGACACCACCACGGCTGCCGTCATGGCCGCGACCCACACACCGAGTTTGGCGGGTTCGCGCGATACCATCAGCATCACCGTGGCGAGTGCGGAAGGCCCGGCGATGAGCGGAATTGCCAGTGGCACGATGAAGGGCTCGTGATCGAGCGATTCGCCAAACACGCCGTCCGCTTTCTTGAACACCATGTTGATGGCAATCATGAACAAGATCACGCCACCGGCAATCGACAGCGAGATTTCGGAGAGATGCATCACATCCAAAAACTGCCGCCCGCCAAACATGAAGGCCAGCATGATGAGATAGGCGATCAAACATTCGCGGGCCACGACGCGGGCGCGTCGCGTCGAATCGACCTGCTTTAGCAGTGAAGCCACGACGGGCAGGTTGCCGAGCGGGTCCAGCACCAGAAACAGCAGCACGAAGGCGGAGATGAGGTCGGCGTTCATGCGGGGAGTTTAACGTGCCGAGTGGGTTGAGGAACTGGGGGGCTAAGACCGAGCGCTTTACAGTGCGACGCGGCTGAAGCGGCGGCGATATTAATTGCAAACAGCTAAACTCAACGTAGGGCGGGGGTTTTCAAGCAAAACATACTGGAGCTGACCACGTAGGCTGGCGTTTGGGGTAGTCGGCCTAGTCCTATGAGTCTTCTTTAGGCCCCACTTCAAAAGTTGGTAATTCTACGACGACCTGCCCATTCTCCCGTTGTATTCCTAGAGGGTAAGAGACGCGTCGAGGCCTTAGGCGCCCGGTTGCGCGTTTGATAATCTCCGGTCGGGCGAAATACTCCTCTAGCAAACCAAGGCCCATTTCAGCAGTCTCATACAATTGAACGGTTGACTCTGAAACCCGCCCAGAACTTACAACAACTTTGGTGTCGAAGTGATTTGAGAGATAGCTGTGCAGGATCGGGATGTCCGCAACGAACACGCCGTCAATAGGGAATCCTGCGTGGTAAGCGTCGCTTGTTACTACCATCGGAACTATATCTTTGATGCGTTCAAAATGCGTCGGGCCAAATTTAACCGCGAGCGATGAAATGAAAGCTGCACGGTTGCTCGACACAGCTTGTGCATTGGCCTTTGCTTGAGTGACCCCTTTCGCCAAGATTTCGTCTGCGCGAGCAAATTCATAGGCGTCTATTGCATTTCCAATGAACTTAGTTTCGATTAGCAAAAGTGTGGAGCCGAGAATCACGCAGACGTCGATGTCCCCGACACTCGTTGGAATTGAGCTTGGACACACCCAGCCCACGTCTCTATACGGGCCCGCTGCCAATGACTCGTTAATCTTTTGCCGCACAGCTGCTTCAAATGCTCGGCCCTTTTCGCTGGGATTCGTCGAATGAGCGTCTATCAGGTCGTTGATTACTCGTGCCGGGTTGGATTTAAGGGCGGGGGTGAACACAAAACACGCGCCGCCGCCTGCGCTTACGAGCGGCCGTCCCCAAAGCGATTCGTTGTGTTGGCCCGTGAACGTTGCGTAGTCAACAAGTGCCCGTGCCTTACGCTCATCGAGGTCGCAGAGTCTCGAAAGTACGAACACAAGGCTCTCGAAGGTTAACTTTATCGCGTCATTCAGATGCGCGATTTTGCGATCTGGCACCTCGTCCAAGAGATCAAACGCAAACGTGAGCAGGCTCGAGTAGAACCGAATCGCCTCTGATACGAGCACAGTCGTGCCGTTTAGCGAGAGTGACACGTCTAACATCTGGCGTGTCACTAGCTCTTGCGTAACCACGATGAATCCAGCGATTCGTTCCGACCAAGAGCGCTCTTCTGGCCGCTTGCGCCTTAACATTAGAACGAACTTATCCCCAGCCCTGGTCACTTTGGGCAACATCAAGCTAGCGCTATGAAGACCTTCAATGGAAAGCGCAGAAACTAGACTAGAAAGCGCCTCCGCTTGACGAGATCTCCTCCATACCCCAATTTGTCTGATGGTTTCACTGAACATGTCGTCGCGCGACAGCTCTAAGTTACCTTCCGGCGTACTCCTGAGCCTGCCGCCAGTCCACAGTACATCCGTCCAAAAGAACCAGATGAGATACCATTGATTGGCGACATGTATCTCGTGGAACGTCTCCTCCAGCAATTTTCCGATTTCAGAGCGGCTCAGTCGTTCATTGAAATTGGTTAGGCCATTTATGGCTTCACGAAGCGGATAGACGTATGAGTCGCCCAGTGCGTCTGTAGTCTCTCCGAGAGTCGCGCCCGTTATCGCCATTTTCGTATCGAGCACCTGTTCTAGGTCGATCGACGGCGACGGTAGCTGCGCGACGGCTTGTATGAAACTTTGGTGTAGTTGTACCAAATGCTGATTTGCGTGCGCACAAAGTGCGCGTGCTCGACTAATGCTCGGAGCACCTACCTTTAAGTTTGGCCTTAGTGCTTCCAACAGCGCGAACACGATCACGCCCGCGTCCTGCACACACATATCCGCGTCGTCAAAGCTTCGCAGCTCTCGCCACCTCTCAAGGTCAAATTTTCGAGAGAAAGGATTGGGAATTTTCCCACGCCGCACGCCGGTGAGAAGCTCACCCATGAAAAACGCCTGCTAAACCTTCTGATAAACCTCACTACCCCGCTTCACAAACTCCACCGCCTTCACTTCCAACCCCTTCTTCAGCGCTTCGTCTTCCGACACACCTTGCGCCTTTGCAAAGTCGCGCACATCCTGCGTGATCTTCATCGAACAGAAATGCGGTCCGCACATTGAGCAAAAGTGCGCGAGCTTCGCACCTTCTTGCGGCAAGGTCTCATCGTGGAATTCTTTGGCTTTGTCCGGATCGAGACCGAGATTGAATTGATCATCCCAACGGAATTCAAAGCGCGCCTTCGATAACGCGTTGTCGCGCATCTGCGCACCGGGGTGACCTTTCGCCAAGTCCGCCGCGTGTGCCGCGATCTTGTAGGCCATAATGCCGTCTTTGACGTCTTCTTTGTTCGGCAATCCCAAGTGCTCTTTCGGCGTTACATAACAAAGCATCGCCGTGCCGTACCAGCCAATCATCGCTGCACCAATCGCTGAGGTGATGTGGTCGTAACCCGGCGCGATATCGGTGGTGAGAGGGCCGAGTGTGTAGAACGGGGCCTCGTGGCAATACTTCAATTGCAGGTCCATGTTCTCCTTGATGAGATGCATCGGCACGTGGCCCGGCCCTTCGATCATCACTTGCACATCGTGTTTCCACGCGACTTGTGTAAGTTCGCCGAGTGTCTTCAATTCGCCCAACTGCGCTTCATCGTTCGCGTCAAAACCCGAGCCCGGACGCAAGCCATCGCCGAGACTGAAGCTGACGTCGTACGCCTTCATGATTTCGCAGATGTCTTCGAAGTGCGTGTAAAGGAACGACTCTTTGTGATGCGCGAGACACCACTTGGCCATGATCGAGCCGCCGCGCGAGACAATGCCTGTCATGCGTTTGGCGGTCATCGGGATGTAGCGTAACAATACACCGGCGTGGATGGTGAAGTAATCCACGCCCTGCTCGGCTTGTTCGATCAACGTGTCTTTGAAAATTTCCCACGTGAGGTCTTCGGCTTTGCCATCGACTTTTTCCAGTGCTTGGTAGATCGGCACCGTGCCGATTGGCACTGGTGAATTGCGAATAATCCATTCGCGTGTTTCGTGGATGTTTTTGCCAGTGGAAAGATCCATCACGGTGTCACCGCCCCAGCGGGTGGCCCACGTCATCTTTTCAACTTCTTCTGCAATTGACGACGATACCGCCGAGTTGCCGATGTTGGCGTTGATCTTCACCAGGAAGTTGCGACCGATGATCATCGGCTCGGATTCAGGGTGGTTGATGTTGGCCGGAATGATGGCGCGGCCGCGCGCCACTTCATCGCGCACAAACTCAGGTGTGATGAATGACTGAATGTTGGCATCGAACGATTGGCCCGGATGTTGTTTGGTGATGAGCTCGGGATGATTGGCGAGCATCCATTCGCGATTTTGATTTTCGCGGATCGCGATGTATTCCATCTCGGGCGTGACGATGCCGCGCTTGGCGTAGTGCATCTGTGAAACATTCATGCTCGCCTTGGCGACGCGCGGCTTGCGCTTGAGGTTGAAGCGAAGTTCGTCGAGCTTTTTGTCGTTTAAGCGATCGATGCCGTATTTGGACGACGGGCCATCGAGTTGAATCGTATCATTGCGCTCTTCAATCCATTTTTCACGCAGCGGTGCCAGACCAGAGCGGATGTCGATCTTCACGTTGGGGTCGGTATACGGGCCGGAGGTGTCGTACACAAAGATCGCCGGGTTCTTCTCGCCTTTGCCGGTGCCGGACATTTGCAACGGCGTATCCGACTGCGAAATTTCGCGCATCGGTACGCGGATGTCCGGGCGCGAGCCTCCGATGTACACCTTGCGTGAATTCGGCAGGGGTTTAATCGCGGCCTCATCCACCGACGCGGTGGATTCAAGGAATTTGGGATTAGTGGGTGCGTTCATGGCTTGGCTCCGGTGCTCCAGTGGTAGGGCGGGAGCATGAGCGCACAGGGAACATCGCCGCTTCACGCTCCCTACGGCGGTGTCAACCGCGTCAGGTTCAAAGGGTTAGTCTCATCCCATGGCGATTGAATGCGCGACGGGAACCCCTGCGTTATCAAGCCTACACGTTACACCAATTCAAACTCGCCCACAAACATGGTCACGAATGCGCTCATGAAGGGCGGGCAACCCGACCCGGGGTCGCGACTGAGGAATCTCTGCCCACGGTAGTTGCTGAGCCCGAAGCGATGCTGAACGGTTGGGCGTGTAGCGAATGACCGGTCTGGTTTTGCCGCACGGATTTACGCAACTGCCAGTAAATCTCGCCTGGCCAGCTTGGCACCAGCGCGCCGAAGGCGACATTGAGCCGCGGCCACCATGAATGGTTTTCGAGGAATGAGCCGGATGCCCGTACCGCGAAGGCACCGGCGGCGTATTCACACGCCATCCCCGCGCCTTGTGCCATGTTGCGGACCCGCTGTGGCGAAAATGCGCTGACGTGGCCAAATGGTTGTGCGGTACGTTTGAGCTGCCGTTCGCGAATCGTCGCAATGCCCGACGGCAGCACGGGAAAGCCGCCTAGCGCGATGCCGTCATCCTTGAGAGTTGCGCTGATAAATGTCACGGCGCGCTCTGGATGATGCAGGTGTTCCAGCACGTGCAGCAAAATCACCACATCATATTTTTTGGTGTGCGCCGCAGAGAATCCGGCCAGTGACGAGGCATCATCCAAGTTAAGGGTTGAGCAACCGGCGTAACCTGCGGCGATCAATGCCTCTTGCTGCGGGTTGACGTCGGCCGCACACCACGACTCATAAAGCGGTGTGGCCGGATCTTGAAGCGGAATGCCGTCGATGAATGCCTTCATCTGACCGCGGTCGACGCCAATTTCGAGCACCGCCAGCGACCGCCCAAGGCGTCTGCGCTCGGCGCGGAGTAGTTCAGCCACATACCAATACCGCAGCATGCGGAACGAAAAGCGCTTTTGTTTGGCGCGTTCGTTTATCCAATAGGCGTCATTGTGCCAGGCGCGATTGTCGGTGAGCGAGGCGGTGTCCCAATGGCGGGCAGAAAATTGAGATGGCGTGCCGGATGCTGCCTGCGCGCGGCAGGGCAAAGTCGATTCGAGTGTCAAAGTAGTCTCCAAAAGCGGTCAGGAAGGCTGACGCCATCAAGGCGCGGCCAGCTAGATCTAGCTTTGGAGGGAAACTACGGGGCTTGCGGGAGTGCGGAGAGCGGTGGGACGGTGTCGCCGAACGACCAGTCGTCCACCAGGGGCCAGCTATTCGCAGGCATGTTTTGCTGGCAATCGACTAAGACGATGATCTGTGTGGCCGGGCTTGGCGGGGTTGTTGTGACCGCTTCATCGAGTGCCCGTTTCTCGCTGATATCTGCGGTGAGAACAGGCTTTTGTTCCCCCGAATTCGGACACAACCCCACGCGGTTATCCTCAGTGGCAACAAACAAGTGAAAACCCGCATCGCGTGCAATCGGCTCGGCTGAATGGGCGTGAAGCCAAGGTGCCATCGCAACCAGCACAATGTGCGCAATCATGAATTGCGCGCAGTGCCGTTTGACGGATCGGAGCAGACGTGAAATCACGAGACGGAGCCGAGAAAAATGAAAGAAATGCGACCGGTGCGTAAAGTTGACGGAAATGCTGGCTTGGCGTATCTTGATGACTTGTTAGTCATTAACGTAGTCTCATGTGCCCGCTAGCCAAACTCATTGAACCCCGCTGGGAGCGTCGCAAAGATGCGCGGCCTAGCGAGCTTGCCGCCGCCGCGCTCGAGCTGTTTATCGAGAAAGGCTTTTCTGCGACCAGGCTAGACGACGTTGCAAAACGCGCCGGTGTTTCAAAGGGCACCCTCTACTTGTATTTCGACAGTAAAGAAGCGCTGTTCAAAAGCGTCATTCAAGAGGGCATTGTATCGCGTATCGCGGAGGGCGAGGCCTACATGCGCGCCTATGAGGGCACTTCAGCCGATCTGATGCGCGATCTAATTAACACCTGGTGGGACCAAATTGGCGGTACCAAGTTAGGCGGCATCACCAAACTGATGATGTCCGAATCCGGCAATTTTCCAGAGCTCGCCGCGTTTTATCACGACGAAGTGATCACCCGCGCGATGGGCCTTTTTGTCTACGTTATCGAGCGCGGCATTAAGGCAGGTGAATTCCGCGCAGTGTCGATGGATTACGTGCCGCGCATTTGCGCCGCGCCGGTGGTGATGCTGATGTTATGGAGACATTCTTTTGATGTTTGTGGCGCTAAAGATATCGACCCCAAAGCGTACCTACAGACGCACACCGATATGCTGATACATTCGCTCCGCGCCGGAACTGCGGAAAACACCCTTGGAACTCAAGCGTCGAAATAGAACAGCAACGCCTATTTGCTAAACTTAGCCCGTATTCTACTAAAGCTGCAAATCTCATGGACATCGAACAAGCGCGCTTCAACATGGTTGAGCAACAGATCCGCACCTGCGAAGTGCTCGACCAGTCCGTGCTCGAGCTGCTCTTCAACGTGAAGCGCGAAGACTTTGTGCCTGCCGTGTACCGTTCACTGGCATTTGTTGATATGGAAATCCCCTTGGGCGAAGGGCAGTTAATGATGCCCCCAAAGCTCGAAGCGCGGATTTTGCAAGAAGTCGCCCCTAAAGCGCACGAGCGAGTGCTGGAAATCGGCACGGGCTCAGGATACCTGAGTGCTCTGTTAGCCAGTCGCGCGGCCAAGGTGGCTTCTATCGAGTATTTCGAATCACTCGCTGTCAGCGCCGCCGCAAAGTTGGCCGCTGCCGGCATCGGCAACGTCGAAATCACCACGGGTGACGCCGCTCGCTCCCCCGCAAAATTTGTTGACCCGCAACAACAATTTGATGTCGTCGTGTTTACGGGTTCTCTGCCGGTGTTGCCTGCGGCGTATTTGCCCCGCTTGGCCGTTGGTGGCCGCCTGTTTGCCATCATTGGCGACGCCCCCGCCATGAAAGCGATGCTCTATACCAAGGCCACCGAACAAAGCACGAACGCGCTGGAATTGTTCGAGACCGTGGTTGCGCCACTGCTTAACGCCGAGCAGCCGTCGCGCTTCACGTTCTAAGATGCGTCAACTCTCCGCCCGAGATCTGAATTCATTGTTGCAGGGCGAACCTGAAGCGCGCCCAATATTGATCGACGTTCGGGAGCCTTGGGAGTTCCAGTTGGCCAGTATTGCCGGGTCCACACACCTGCCAATGGGCGAGATTCCATCCCGCATCCAAGAGCTCGATTCGACGCATCCTACGGTCGTTATCTGTCACCACGGGATTCGAAGTCTGCAAGTCGTCGCATATTTAGCGCGCCAAGGCTTCGAGAACCTTCATAATCTTCAAGGTGGTATTGACGCGTGGTCAAGAGAAGTCGACCCGGGGGTACCGTGTTATTGATTGACTGTTTGCTACAACGCGGCGGCCGAACCACTGCTGCGCTCCTTATGCCCGCCGTCCACACATTTGTTTCTAGGTCCCAAGTTCATATGAAAAACCTCATTCTTCGTCGCGCCGTCGGTGGCTTGTTCGCCGCAACCTTGCTGACCAGCACTTTTAGCGCATCCGCCGCTGATCTGGTGGCGATCTATCGCGATGCCATCGCACAAGACCCAGTGTTTTCTGCCGCTAGGTTTGCCTATGAGGCCGCCAAAGAGGCGAGTCCGCAAGCGCGTGCCGCGACGCTGCCTTCGCTTGGTCTGGGCGGCTCTGTAACCCGAGTGAAAAGCGAAACCGAATTCGCGGGTTCATCCACGTCGCGCGACTATACAAACAAAGGCTATACATTGTCCCTTGCTCAGCCTCTGTTCCGTATGCAAACATGGATCGCCGTGGATCAGGCGGCGCTGCAGGTCAAACAAGCCGAGGCGGCGTTTGCCGACGCCAAACAGTCACTAATCACCCGCGCCGCGCAAGCCTACTTTGACGTGCTGTTGGCGCAAGATAACGTTGATCTATCAGCGGCCCAAAAGAAGGCGTTTGCCGAGCAGCTGGCCGCAGCTAAACGTAACTTTGAAGTCGGTACATCAACCATTGTTGATACCTATGAAGCGCAGGCCAAATACGATTTGGCGATTTCAAAAGAAATTTTCGACCAGGCCGATTTTGAGATCAAGAAAAACGCCCTTCAGCAGTTAATCGGTAAAAAAGCACCGTCCCTTTCGGTATTGAAGGACAACGTCGCTCTACCACTCCCGACCCCCGCTGACCCCGAAAAATGGGTGGCCGCTGCCGAAGAAGCCAGTCCGACCATTGCTCAGTCCCGCGCCTTGTACGAAATTGCGGCCAAAGACGTTGATCGCAGCAAAGCCGGACACTACCCCACCCTCGACCTGGTGGGATCCTATGGCTACAACAGCGCACCATCGACCACCTCGACACTCTCCGGCTCACTCGTGTCGAAAACTACCCAGCTAGGACTGTCGCTAAACATTCCGCTTTACTCCGGTGGTGGCACGCAGTCCCGCATTCGCCAAGCCCTGTCCGCGAAGGACCAATCTGAGCAAAACCTTGAAAACAGCAAACGCAGTGTCGCGCAGAACGTCCGCTCCACGTTTCTCAATGTCACCAGTGGCGTTGCACAGGTCAAAGCACTTGAGGCATCACTCATTTCATCCAAAGCATCGCTTGATTCAACGTTGCTTGGCAAAGATGTGGGTGTGCGGACAAACGTTGACGTCCTGAATTCGCAGCAGCAGCTCTTCCAGACACGCCGTGACTTGCAACAAGCGCGCTACAGCACCATCCTGGCGCAACTTCGACTGAAATCTGCGGCCGGTCGATTGACCGAAGACGATCTCGCCGAAGTAAACCAATTGTTGCAACGCTAGGCAACGCAAAAGAACAAACCTTGGTATTGACCAGCTCCTTTGGCACGAAAGTGCCTGAAATTGCCCGCCAACACTAGGGTTTCTTAGTATCGAGCAACGCGTTCTCGATGATCGCCACCGTGCGAGTCGTAGCACCTCGATGCGTCCGGGCAAAGAGGAGCGCGTTTTCCCCCATCTGCTTCAGGCGTTCCGGTGAGTCCAAAAGTGCAGCGGCCTCAACCATGGCGGCGTCGGCGTCCGCAACGCTGATCATGGCATTGGCTTCAAGCGCGAGTCGGACCGCTTCCGCAAAGTTGAAAATCGACGGCCCCATGATGGCAAGTTTGCCCAGCGCAGCCGCCTCGATTAAGTTGTGTCCGCCCAACGGCTGAAAACTTCCGCCGATGATGGCCAAGTCGCTCATTGCGTAGTACGCCTGCAATTCACCCATTGAATCACCCAACCAGACATCAACGTCGGCAGGCGGAGGGGTAACCTGACTGCGACGAGCAAGCGATAGCCTGCGCGCCGCAATCCGCGACGCCACATCGTCAAAACGCGAGGGGTGACGTGGCACGACGACCAACAGCGGGTGCCGGCCATGTTGGGCAGACTCGACGAATTGGCGCAAAAAAGCGTCAAGCAATGCCGCCTCTTCGTGCTCGCGCGTACTCGCCACTAAGATGACACGCCGTCCAATTGATACAAATGGCGCGCGCCACTCGATGCCCTGTGCGACCAACGCGGGCAAAACACCTATATCGAACTTCACGTTGCCGGTAACCAGCGTATTGTTGGAACCGAGATGGCGCAAACGCACCGCATCGGCCTCAGATTGAGCCATGACCGTATGGAATTGACCGAACGCCTGCCTAGCGAGCGCGCGTAACGGTGCATAAGCGGCATAGCCCAAGTAGGATTTTTCCGATAATCTGGCGTTCGCGAGAAATGCGGAAACATGGCATGAAGTGCACGCCGCGAGCAGATTTGGCCACAGCTCAGTTTCCATGATGACGAGCACCTTCGGCTGCCAGCGGCGGATGAATCGCGAGATAGCCCACGGTAAATCATAGGGTAAGTAGCAAACTGTCACGCTGGAGCCGAAAAGATCGGATGCGGTTCGGCGCCCGGTGGGTGTCATGCAGGTCAGTACCACTTGCGCGTCCGGCCAATGCGCTCGAAGGGCAGCGATCAGGGGAGCAGACGCACGAACTTCGCCGACGGACACCGCGTGAATCCAAAGGCTGTTTACCGGCAAGCGACTTGAGACACCATCTTGATCGTTTCCACCGAAGCCACCGAATCTTTCACCGATGTGTTTGCGGTAATCCGATTCGGTGCGCCCACGAACCCATAACCGCAATAGGATCAACGGTATGGCAAGATGCATCAACAATGTGTAACCAAATCGCCACACTAGACGGGTGCTCCGCCTGACAAAACATCGAGGTGCTGCATGACATCCGCAACGGTAATCATTGCCGGTTTCTCACGACTGCCGCCGCCGAGGTTTACCACGGATCCGCCGCCGCTATAAAGTCCGGTTAAGGCGGGTTGGGTGCTGACATAAAGCCCGATGGTTGGACGCTTAAGGGCGACGGACAAGTGCGCGAGGCCGGTATCCACGCCGACAACAGCTTGTGCATGGGAAAGCACGGCGGCGGTTTGCGGAAAAGATTTGCCAGGCAGTGCAGTCGCCGCCGCAAGCTGTTTGGTCAAATACTGGCTCTGTGCAAATTCTTTTGTGCTACCGGAGGGGAATACGACGTGAATGCCGCAGCTGTTGAGCTGCTTGCCGAGTTCTACCCACGAGTCTGCCGACCAATATTTGTCAACACGGCTGGTAGCATGTAAGCACACCACATACGGGCCCGCAGGCTGGTCTGTCGGCAAGGGCCAAGTCGTTGGCAGTCCGTAGTCGCATGGCCCGTGTGGTTCGTAGCCGAGTGCCGCAGCTGCTAGCGCACGATTGCGTTCAACCGCATGCATTTCCTTTGAAATTGCGTACCGACGCTGATACCAACGGCTGGCGAAGGGCTCGCGAATACTGTCGCGGTTGTAACCGGCAATCTCGCCGTCGGCCCAATTTGCGACGATGGCGCTCTTAGTAAGACCCTGCGTATCAATGACAAGGTCGTAGCGGCGACTCGCAAGTTTTTGTTTGTCGTCGAAAAACTGACTCCACGCAGCAGGGTCGTACCAACGCGATTTGAGTGCCCGCAAATGAACCGGCAGCACGGCGTGAATTGCCGGATGGAGCCCGACAAGGGGCGCATATGGCGCTTCAGTTGTCCAATCGATGTTTGCCTCGGGTAATGCGCGGTGGATGTCGGTGACGACTGGCAGATTGTGAATCACATCGCCGAGGGACGAGAGTTTGACCAACAACAAGCGTTTGGGCGAAGACATACTGAGATTCTAACGGCCTGAGCAAGATTTGGACTAAGCTCGGTATCTCGCAGGTGGTGTTACCAGGCCCCAGGTCACGGTGGTTCGCGTAAACTGCGGCCAACATGAATGAACCCCGCCCCGCCGCCGACCATACTGCTCGAATCGCACTTTCGGTGTGCATCATCGCCAAGGATGCCGCCAGCCAGATTGGTGATTGTATCGACAGTGTTGGCTTTGCCGATGAAGTGCTGGTGGTTGATTCAGGATCAGTGGATGCCACCCGCGCCATCGCCGAGGTGCGCGGCTGCAGGGTGATTGAACAAGCCTGGCTGGGGTACGGCAAACAGAAGCAACTCGCGGTTGCCGCCGCCCGCAACGACTGGGTGCTTTGTCTGGATATTGACGAACGTGTTACCCCCGAGCTTGAAGCGAGTATTCGAAAAGTGGTCGCCAACGGCACCATTCACGCCTTCAAGATGCCGCGGCGAAACCGCTTCTTGGGGCGCTGGCTGGCTCACGGCGAGGGTTATCCAGATTGGTCGCTCAGGCTGTTTCATCGACAGTATGCTGGTTGGAGTAACGATCCAGTCCACGAGGCGGTGATCACGACAGAATCCATCGGACACCTCCAAGGTGACCTCCTGCATGACTCGGCTGAAGACGTCGCCACCTACTTACAGAAACAAAACCGCTACTCCACGCTGCATGCGGAAGCGCTGTACGCTCAGGGTGTTCGCGCCGGTTACGCAAAGTTGGTGTTGAGCCCCCTAGCGCGGTTTATCAAGTTCTACATCCTGAGAAGGGGTTTTCTCGACGGTGGCCCGGGCTTTGCGCACGTGGCGGTTGGCTGCTTTGCTGCGTTTGCCAAGTACGCGAAGTTGATCGAACTGGACAAAAAGACCTAAACCTGCGGCATTTGGTTACCAAAACCTGCCTCGCAAGGATTTCCCACCATGAGAGTGCGCTGATAAAATGCGTGGTTTAAGCAAGCACGTTCGGAACGTCATGGTCATCGTAACAGGCGGCGCAGGTTTTATTGGCTCTAACTTTATCCGCCAATGGCTCGCCACCGAGCAAGACGGTGTTGTCAACCTGGACAAGCTGACCTATGCGGGCAATTTGCAGTCATTGGCTGATGTGTCTGACAACCCGCGCTACCGCTTTGTGCAAGGCGATATTGGTGACCGCGAGTTGGTTGATCCTTTGCTAGCCGAAGTCAAACCGCGCGCCATTGTTAACTTTGCTGCGGAAAGCCATGTCGATCGCTCAATCCATGGTGCGGCGGAGTTCATTGAAACCAATGTTGTCAGCACCTTTCGGTTAATTGAAGCCGCGCGTGGTTATTGGAGCGCACTCAACGAGGCTGAAAAGGCCGCGTTCCGGTTTCTGCACGTCAGCACCGACGAGGTGTACGGCTCGTTGGGTTTTGATGACCCGGCGTTCACCGAGAAACACACCTACGCGCCCAATAGTCCCTACTCGGCTTCCAAAGCGGCGTCTGACCACCTGGTACGCGCCGCACACCATACGCATGGCCTACCGACACTGACGACAAACTGCTCAAATAACTATGGGCCGTATCATTTCCCCGAAAAGCTGATTCCACTCATGATTAGCAACGCCGTGGCAGGTAAGAGCTTGCCGGTGTACGGTGATGGCAAGAATGTTCGTGACTGGCTTTATGTCACAGACCATTGCACCGCGATCCGGACGGTATTGAGTAAAGGTCGAATTGGCGAGACCTACAATATTGGTGGACGCAACGAACGTACCAATCTCGACGTTGTCCATACGCTTTGTGAATTGCTCGATGAACTTTCACCCCGTGCCGACGGACAGAGTTATCGCACGCAGATCACCTACGTCAAAGATCGTCCCGGTCACGATCGCCGCTACGCGATCGACGCAACCAAATTGGAAAATGAATTGGGTTGGCGTGCTGAAGAAAACTTTGAATCCGGTATACGCAAGACCGTCGAGTGGTACTTGGCGAACGGTGCCTGGGTAGCGGCCGTCGCGAGCGGGGAGTATCGCCATTGGCTCGAAAAACAATATGGAAAGGCTGCGGCGTGAGCGCAAGAAAAGGAATTGTCCTAGCCGGAGGCAGTGGAACGCGGCTCTATCCGGTCACCCAAGTGGTGTCGAAACAGTTGCTGCCGATCTACGATAAGCCGATGGTGTATTACCCGCTGACGACCTTGATGCTAGCGGGTATTCGCGACATTCTCATCATCTCCACGCCGCAGGATACACCGCGATTTCAAGAGCTACTTGGCGATGGAAAGAAGTGGGGCCTGTCACTCTCTTATGCGGTGCAGCCGTCTCCGGATGGGCTGGCGCAGGCGTTCGTGATCGGCGAGTCATTTATCGGTGATTCGAACTCGGCGCTGATTTTGGGCGACAATATTTTTTACGGGCACGAACTCACGACTATGCTGCGGCGCGCATCAGCGCGAGAGAACGGTGCGACGGTGTTTACATATCCGGTCACTGAACCGCAGCGCTATGGTGTTGCCGAGTTTGATCGTGACGGGCAAGTAGTGTCGCTTGAAGAAAAGCCAGCGCAACCGAAGTCGCGTTATGCGGTGACGGGGATTTATTTTTACGACCGGCAAGTGTGCGAGCTTGCCAAGTCTCTCAAGCCTTCCAAGCGCGGTGAGTTGGAGATCACCGATTTGAATCGGCTGTACCTAGAGCGGCAAGCATTGAACTGCGAGACGATGGGACGCGGTATGGCCTGGCTGGATACGGGAACGCATGAGTCTTTGCTTGAGGCATCGCAGTACATTGAAACCATTGAGCGCCGCCAGGGGCTTAAGGTCGCCTGCCCCGAAGAAATTGCCTACCGGCAGGGATGGATTACCTCTGCAGATGTGGAAGCACTGGCGCTGCCAATGATCAAGAATGAATACGGCAAGTATCTGAAACGCATGCTGTCGGAGACTCCCTACTAATGCGTTTGATCGACACTGAAATCGCGGACGTCAAGATTATCGAGCCGACGGTGTATGGCGATGCGCGCGGCTTTTTTTTCGAGAGCTTCAACGAGAAACGCTTTACCGAATTGACGGGTATCGCTGCGACGTTTGTCCAAGATAACCACTCCAAAAGTGTCCGTGGCGTGTTGCGCGGCTTGCACTATCAAATTCTACAGCCGCAGGGAAAGCTTGTTCGTGTCGTGGCCGGCGAGGTTTTCGATGTAGTGGTGGATTTGCGCCGCACATCGCCAACATTCGGCCGCTACGTTTGTGCCACACTATCGGAAGAAAACAAGCGCATGCTGTGGGTGCCGTCGGGGTTCGCGCACGGATTTTTGGTGACCTCGGAGAGCGCAGAATTCTTGTACAAAACAACCGACTACTACGCGCCGCAATACGAGCGCAGCCTTCGTTGGAATGATCCGCAAATCAGTGTGCCGTGGCCGTTGGCGGCGGGTGAAATGCCTCAGCTCAAAGCGGCGGATGCAAACGCGCGCTTGTTGGCTGATGCAGAAACGTTTGCCTGACCGATGTCCAAGCCTCTAGTACTGATCACAGGAAAAAACGGCCAGCTAGGTTACGAGCTGGCCGGACTGTTTGCTGGCGTGCGCGATGTGCGAGTGGTTGCGCTGGACCGCACCCAACTCGACCTCACAAAACTCGACCAGATTCGTGCCAAGGTGCGTGAACTCCAGCCCGCACTGATCATCAACGCCGCAGCTTATACGGCCGTTGATCAAGCCGAGGGTGACGCCGCAGTTGCGATGCAGGTCAATGGTATTGCGCCGGCGCTCGTCGCGGAGGAGGCTAACCGTGTTGGTGCCGCGCTTATTCATTACTCCACCGATTATGTCTTTCCCGGTGATGGCAAGGTGCCCTATCGCGAGACCGATCCGGTGCATCCGCAAAACGTTTACGGCCGAACCAAGTTGGCTGGAGAGCTTGCGATTGCGAGTATCGCTAAACACTACCTGATTCTGCGCACCGCCTGGCTGTATTCAAACCGCCGACACAATTTCATGCTCACGATGCTGCGCTTGGCGCGTGAGCGAAGTGAGTTAAAAGTCGTCAACGACCAGCTTGGTTCACCGACTTGGGTACGTGATGTTGCCGTCGCTACGCAGCAAATGGTGCAAATCAATGCAGCAGAAATTTCACTGCGGATTCCGAACGGAATCTACCATGTTACTGCTACGGGTGTGACCTCGTGGCACGGATTTGCCAACGCGATAATTTCCAACACGAGCGATGCCGGACGCAAGATCAAACAAGTTGATGCGATCAGCAGCGCGCAGTACAACGCGCCGGCGAAGCGCCCGGCTTACTCAGTGTTGTCGCACGAAAAACTGGAAGCCGCAGGCATTGTTACGCGCGACTGGCAGACGCAACTTGCCGACTGCATCACAGAGCGCGCGACGCTCACTGAAGAAATTGCGGCCACACCAAAACTGCCGCCAGTGCAGGTCTTCGTACCGACTTTCCGCGTCGATGAGTGTCTGGCTGAGATTCGCGAATGCCTTGAGAGGGGTTGGACCGGATTGGGATACAAGACGGTGGCGTTCGAAGAGGCGTGGAAGCGCTACACTGTGCTTCCACATGCTCACTTCTTGAATTCGGCAACCGTTGGCCTACACCTTGCGGTAGAGGTACTAAAGCGCAAACACGGCTGGGCTGATGGCGACGAAGTGATCACCACGCCTTTGACATTTGTCTCAGACAGCCACACGATTTTGTACGCGAGAATGAAGCCCGTATTCGCGGATGTTGACGAATTTCTTTGTCTCGACGCGGCAGATGTGACTGCCAAGATCACGCCAAAAACGCGGGCGGTGTTGTTTGTTGGTATGGGTGGCAATCCCGGCCAGTATGACGAGGTGGTGAAGTTGTGCCGCGAGCGGGGACTAGCGATTATTCTCGACGCCGCACACATGTCCGGAACCCGTATGAGGGATGGCGGTCATATGAAACATGTAGGGTTCGATGCCGATGCGACAGTATTCAGCTATCAGGCGTTGAAAAACTTGCCGACCGCCGATGCAGGTATGGTCTGTTTCAGGGACGCGGCCGACGACGAAGTTGCGCGAAAGCTGACCTGGCTGGGTATTAATAAGGATACTTACGCACGCGCCGCCTCCCAAGGAAGTTACATGTGGAAGTACGACGTCGAATATGTCGGCTACAAATACCACGGCAATTCGATCATGGCCGCGATTGCGTTAGTCCAACTGAAGTATCTCGACGAGGACAATGCACGCCGACGCGAGATTGCAAGCCGCTACCGCGCCGGTTTTGCACCACATTCAAACATTCGCACCATTCCCGTCCCACCTTCCTGCGAATCGGCAACGCATCTGTTTCAAATACGAGTCAATAATCGCGATGAGTTGATGGAAGCATTGAATCAGGCAGGCATCTTCCCCGGCGTACACTATCGGGACAACACCTTGTACCGCATGTTTTCCTACGGCGACGGCACCTGCCCGCAGGCGCGACTGGCTTCGGACGAAATTATTTCACTGCCACTTCACTTGAGATTAACCGATGCTGACGTTGATCGCGTCGTCGACGAAGTGGTCAAACTGGCGGCAAAGTAGGCCGTCGCTGAAAGAATGCTTTATGGTAACCAGCACTGCGATTAACGCGTCCAAAGTCCATTTGCGGCTATTGACCGAGGATGATCTGGAGATGACTCTGGCATGGCGCAATCGCGACGAGGTGCGCCGTTGGTTCAAACATTCCGATCTCGTCACGCTCGAAAATCATCGTGCCTGGTTCAGGCAACATCAATTGGTTGATGACGCATTAATGTTCATTGTTGAAAACAACGAAACGCGTGAACCGGTCGGCCAAGTTTCAATTTATGCCATAGACCGTGAAATTGGCGAAGCCGAGGTCGGCCGGTTTATCGCCGCGCCGGGTGCCTCGGGCAAAGGCTTTATTCGCGACGCGATTGAAGCGTTGGTGGCGTTTGCATTTGGCGAACTACAGTTACAGCGCGTGTTTCTAGAGGTGTTCACCGACAATACGCGCGCCATCCGACTCTATGAATCCCTCGGCTTTGTGCACATTGATGCCGATCGGCCGACAACGTGCGGTATCGACCGGGCGGTTGTGTTTATGGAGCGCCGCGCCGCGCTGAACGTTGCACCATGAAGCCGCTCGCCAAGCTCGTAAATGACAATATTGCCGCGCTTCTAAACTGGCGCGTCTGGTGGCATCTGGGTATGGCGGACGTGCGCAACCGGTTTGCGAAGTCGTTTGTTGGTCCGACGTGGATTCTGCTGAATCTCGGCATGTGGGTTGGCGGGATGGGCGTCATCTATGGCACATTGTTTCACCAGCCGCTCGAAACCTATTTGCCGTTCTTGACCATCGGTTTTGTCTGTTGGGGTTATCTCAGCCAAACCATCACCGATGGCGGCAATGCGTTTGTGTTTGCCGAGGGCTACATCAAGCAGTTCACCTATCCGAAACAGATCTATGTATTGCGCGTGATTGTTAACGCCAGTGTGCCGTTTGCCATCGGTGTGGCGATCTTTTTTGTGGTCGCTGCAGTATTGGGGCAGCCGTTCGGCGCGGGGATGTGGTGGGTGTTGCCGGGCCTGCTGATCGTGCTGCTCGCAAGTTACCTCCATGCGACTATCATGGCCTACGCCTCAGCAAGATTTCGCGACTTACCGCACGGCATGACAGCGTTGTTGCAGGTGCTGATGTTTGTTACGCCGGTATTTTTTACCGTTGGCACGCTCAAAGAGCGCGGGCTCGACTTTGTTTACAAGTACAACCCGCTTTACTACCTCATTGAAGTGGTGCGACACCCGCTGACAAAACTTGAGGCGGCGCCGACGGAGGTTTATGTCGCTTCGTTGATTTATCTGGGCGCGCTTGGTCTGGTTGCGTTGCTGGTCTCGTTGCGGCTCGATCGCCGGATTGTGTATATCTTATGACCGCGCTCTCCATCTCGCTGACGAACGTCAGTGTGCGTTTTGATATTGACGCGGCAGCCGACGGCCACACCTTGAAGGGTTTCCTCGCAGGGTTGCGGAACCGCGCGCCGCGCCAGGCAAACTTTGTTGAGGCGCTGAAAAACGTCAACCTTGAGGTGCGCGCAGGTGAACGTGTTGGACTTATCGGGCACAACGGTGCCGGCAAATCCACGCTGCTCAAGGTGATGGCGGGCATTTACCCGCCGACGACAGGGGTCGCCAAAACCGTTGGACACGTCTGCCCGCTGTTTGAGTTTGCGACCGGGTTTGAGTACAACCGATCTGGTTGGGAAAACATTCGTATCCGCGCCATGTTGCTTGGCATGCATCCGGACGAGATTGAAGCGAAGCTACCGGAGATCGCCGAGTTTTCCGAACTCGGCAGATTTCTCGACTACCCCGTGCGCACCTATTCAACGGGCATGTTTGTCCGCCTGGCATTCGCAGTATCCACATCGGTGAATCCGGAGATCCTGTTGCTCGACGAAGTCATGGGTGCGGGCGATTTGTCATTCACCGAGAAGGCAAATGTGCGGATGCGCGAATTCATGGATCAAGGCAAGATACTTGTGTTCTCCTCACATAGTCTCGACCTCTTGACGGAATACTGCAACCGCACCGTGTGGATGAACCGCGGACGGATTATCGAAGACGGCCCGACGCCGGCAGTGGTAAATGCGTACAAGAATCACGCACTAGGCCGCTCCACGATGTTGCCCGAGTCCGCCGCTACTTAAACGCCGACTCACAATGAACACTCACGGCGTGCCGGAGGCCACTGAAGTCACTGTCGTCGTGTTGATCACGGGGCAAGTGATTGCGTTGAGCCGGGCGGCGAAGCAGCTGCTGTTCGATTTGCGCTACTACGCCGAGCGCGACCAGCGCGCCACACAAATACGGGTGGTTCTCGACGGTCCACATTGGCGCGAACAATTTTCAACCGATGACCTGTCCATCAATCGTGGACGGGTGCTCGGCTTGCCCACCGCTACAGAGCATCCTGGGCAGATGCTCAATTCCGCGTTGGACGTCGTTGTGACCGATTGGGTTGCGGTGCTGGGCATCGGCAGCGAAATCAGCACGTGGTATGCAAATCTTGCCGAATGGCACAAGGTACTTTCGACAACCAGTGCCGACATGGTCGCGGGATATCGAAGTGTCAGTGAAGGCCGCTCGGCTGCGAACGAATCGTTTTTGACGCACCAGAACGATGGATTCTCTAGTGACCATCCACATGCCTGGTTGCAGATGCTCGATCTTGTGCCCATGAGCAACAGCATGATGCGGCGTGAGCTGATCCGTCAAGTTGGCGGCTTTACCGAGGCGGCAAGTTTGCAACGCATGTGGTGGTGGGAGTTCTGTCTGCGGGTGAGTCGGTCGGGCAAGATTGAATCCATCCCATTGCAGCCGGTGCCGGGGCCGAATTGGCATCAATTTGCGTTTGACACACAACGTGCCGCACCGCCGGAAATCAGTCTGCCGAAACTCATGCAACTGGAGGCGGAAACGCTGCGCACGACACCGGCGCGCGAAGATGAGTTAAACGATCAGGTAGCTAGTATTGCTTCAGTGTCTGCGCTGCGCGCAAACTCCCCGAGCTGGCGATTGTTACCCGAGGGACTCCAAGAGGTCTTTCATCAGTTGCTGAGCCTGCTTGGGCACCCGCTTGAAATTATTGTGGTTGGTGGGGTGAATGAACCGGCACACAATCAACTCTGTTTCTTTAACTATTTTGCGCAGATGCGTAACTGGGGGGTGGTCAGTTGGCGAACAGTCTTGGATGAGCGCGTGACGGCAGAAGATCTCGCAGGCTGTGATTTGGTGATCTTCAGTCGTGTGCGTAATGCCAATGGTGTCGCACTGATGAAGCAGTGTACGAGTCGCCGTATTCGCACGCTGTACATGCTTGATGACAATTGGTTCTGGCTGGGGCGGGAATGGAATGAATACGCCCCGATTTTTTCTCCCGGAGCGGAGCCTTACGAAAACTTCCTTGCATTGGTGCGGCAAGCCGACATAGTGTTGACCTACCGCGATCCGCTCGCCGAGGATTTACGGTCACATGCCAAGCGCGTTGTGACGCTTCCCACCAATGTAGACCTCAGCGTTTTTCAGCGCACTCAATTGCCGGCAAACTCCTCGCGCCGAAAGAAGATTGGTTATGTCGGAAGCTTGCGCAAAAATATGGTCGCTTTCGAGGCGTTGGTGAGGATTGTGCGAACCCGTAACGACGTGGATATCTTTGTTATGTCGAATTCACTCCCGGCGGAATTCGCGGCGCTGCCCGCCGAACGTGTGCACTTTGAGCCGTACCAGTTCAACTACGCGGCGTACGCCGCCACGGTCGTTGCGGCTGCGCCGGATGTGCTGGTTGCCCCGGTCGGACGCACCCGCTTTGAGGAGTCCAAGTGTCCGAATAAATACCTTGAGATTTCGGCTGCCGGTGCCGCCGGTGTTTATTCCCGAGCAGAACCGTATACAAGTTATGTGCGCGACGGTGTCACAGGGTTGTTCGCGGATGACACGGTGGAGGCGTGGACGGCGGCGATTGCGCGACTTTTGGAAGACGAAGCGCTCCGCACCCGCATTGCCAGCGAGTCCCGCGTGCATGTAAGCGCTGAATTTGATACCGTCGCAGTGTTACCGCAGTTTGTTGCGCTTTTGGTGGAAACGATGCGTACGGAAGCATGATGTCGGTTCATGGCGACTGCGAAGGGGGCCCGGACGCCAATGCCGTTGAAACACACGGTTACCAATATAGGCGTTTGAACCTGTAGTTCCGCGCCACCATTGGATAAGTGAAACAGAGCCGCTGCTATACTCAGTAACAGGCTTCGCTGTATGCGGCTGACCGGCTTTGCGCCGACCTTGGTTCCGATCGCCAGCTTAAAACTTCGACGAAAGTCATCCCTTGATTGCTGACACCGAATCTACCTTCGATCACAACGCCCCGGCGGTCGCTGAAGGCACCGCCCGTATCGGTGAGTTGTTGGTTGCGCGTGGCAAGCTGGAACACGCCAATCTCGAACGCGCCCTGAAGGTGCAGGAAGCCGCTCGCGCCACAGGTAGCCGGGAAAAACTTGGATCAATTCTGACAAGGATGGGAATGTTGTCCCACCGCGAACTCGCTGTGGCACTCGTCGCGCAGCGTGGATGGACGATGATCGAGGTGGGCGAGTTTCCTGAGTTGCCCGTCTTGGAAGAAACGGTTTCCTCGCGTTTTATTCAAGAAGCGCGTTCTATCCCAGTCGCCGACAACGAAGGCGAAATGGTGTTGGCGATGGTCGACCCGCAAGATACCTTCACCGTACAAGCATTTGCTGCGGCGACCGGCAAAAAGGTGGTCGCAAAATTACTCACTGCAAATGATTTTGACATCGTCTACGAACGACTTTACGGTGCCGGCAAATCGTCGATGGGGCAAATCGTTGACGACATCTCGACCCGCGACGAAGAACAAGAGTTTGGTGATATCGAGCACCTGAAGGATCTTGCCTCAGAAGCGCCAGTCATCCGGTTGGTAAACTTAGTCATCAACCACGCTCTAGAACGCCGCGCGTCTGATATTCACATTGAGCCATTCGAGAACCGCTTGATTGTGCGATATCGCATCGATGGCGTGTTGCACGAGACCGAATCACCACCACGCCGACTATCGGCTGCGGTAATTTCGCGTGTCAAGATCATGGCGAACCTTGATATCGCCGAACGCCGTTTGCCGCAGGATGGACGCATCAAGATGCGCATACAGGGCAAGGAGATTGATTTGCGTGTGTCCACGGTGCCCACAATGCACGGTGAATCGGTGGTAATGCGCATCCTTGACAAGGGTGGTGTGGCGCTGGATTTTGCCGCGCTTGGATTTGACGACACGAACTTGAAGGTGTTTCTCGATTTGCTTTCGCAGCCGCACGGTGTATTGCTTGTGACTGGGCCGACGGGTTCTGGCAAGACCACGACGCTCTACACCGCGCTTGACCGCCTGAATCAGCCCGACGTCAAAATTCTAACCGTCGAAGATCCGGTCGAATATCAGATGCCCGGCATCAACCAAATTCAAGTGAAGCCACAGATTGATTTGACGTTTGCCAATGCATTGCGATCCATCGTCCGTCAGGATCCGGACGTCATCATGATTGGTGAAATTCGCGACTTAGAAACCGCACAGATTGCCGTGCAGTCCGCCTTGACGGGGCACTTGGTGATGTCCACCGTGCACACCAACGACGCCGCTTCGACCATTAACCGTCTGATCGACATGGGTGTTGATGACTATCTGTTGACTTCAACGGTAATCGGCATACAGGCGCAACGTCTTGTCAGGCGACTATGTAACCACTGCAAGACGCCGTATCACCCGGTCGATGAAGTCGTCGAACAGATGGGATTGAAGCGTTTCACAAAAGCGGAACGTGTGACCCTGTTTCATGCCAAGGGTTGCGAGCATTGTGCCCACACCGGCTACTTGGGCCGCGAGTGCATCATGGAAGTATTGCCGATGACAGATCACCTTCGCAGCCTTGTGATGAAGCACGGTACCGCCTCTGAGATGCGCCAGGCCGCAGTGGCAGAGGGTATGGAGACCATGTATGAGAATGGTCTAAAGAAAGCGGTACAAGGTGTCACAACGATCGAAGAAGTCCTACGCGTCACCCGCGAAGACTAACAATCGAAATGGCATTCACGACGCATCAGGATTGTTGCAATCACACGCGACCTGCCTTGCCACCGGCAAAGGTGGGGGCGTTGTTCGTGTGCTCGCGCGTAATCGCGCCGCCCTGTTGCGCCATGCCGAGCCATGCTGAGCCATTTCGGGAATAAGTGATATTGCGATGCCACTTTTCCAATACAAAGCTGTCAGCCCCGCAGGTGAAATGCAAGAAGGCGTGCTCGATGCCGCCTCACAAGACGGTGTGATCGCACACCTAAAGACGCTCGGGTTAATTCCGATTCGTGCCGCTGAAGTTTCCGCGCAAGGCGCGGTGCAGCGATTGTCGGGTTCGCCCGCAAGCAGCGACGGCAAAGCCGCCGCATGGTCGTTGTTCTCCTCCCAAAACGTCGGGCAGGCAGAGTTGGCGATCATCACGCGAGAACTCGCGACGCTGCTCAAAGCCGGGCTGCCGCTCGATCGAAGCTTGGAAATATTAATTAACCTGGCCGAGCGCGAACGTATGCGCGAGCTGCTGCTGGCTATTCGTAACGAAGTGCGCGGTGGCTCATCGTTATCCAAGGCACTCGACCAGCATCGCAATGTGTTTACGCGCTTCTATATCAACATGGTTAAGGCGGGTGAAGCCGGTGGCTCGCTTGGTGGTGTGTTGTTGCGCCTCGCCGACTACATGGAGCGGGCGAAGGAGCTGCGCGATACGGTTGTGTCTGCGCTGATTTATCCGGTGTTTTTGCTCGGTGGCGCGTTGGTGTCGATTTGCCTTATCTTGTTGGTGGTGGTGCCGCAGTTCAAACAAATTTTTCTGCAATCGGGCGCGGCGATATCAACTGCGACGGCGGCATTGTTCTCCGTGAGTTTTTTCTTGCGCGATAGTTGGCAAATCCTGATTGCTGTCACGCTTGGTACTGTTTGGCTGGTGTCGCGTTCGTTTCAACAGCCGGCTTCCAAAGCGCGTTGGGATCGACGGATGCTCGGCTGGGGAATCATCGGCAAGCTGATTGGTCGCATCGAGATGGCACGTTTTGCGAGGTCACTCGCAACGTTGCTGGAGAACGGCGTGCCGCTGCTGTCGAGCATGTTCATTCTGAAAGAAACGATCAACAATGCGGTGTTCCGTGACGCGCTTGAATTTGTCGCTCGTGAACTAAAGGAAGGCCGCGGTTTTGCCAAGCCGATGCTGGAGACCAATGTATTTCCGAAGCTTGCAGTGCAGATGATCTCGGTCGGCGAAGAAACTGGCAAGCTTAGTGAAATGTTGTATCAAGTTGCTGACGTCTACGACCGCGAAGTGGCGTTGCTGATTAAGCGCGCGTTGGCGTTGCTACAGCCAGTGTTGATTGTTTTCTTGGCGGGATTTATCGCTGGCATCATGTTCTTGTTGCTAGATCCGATGCTCGGCATGATGGACATCAAATTTTGATTTTTATAGAGAGCTTGTTATGAAGGTAACAAACATGCGTCGCAATGGATTCACACTGATTGAAATCATCATTGTCATCACCATCATCGGCCTCGTGGTGGCGTGGGCCGGTAATCGGATTTTTGGGCAAGGCGACAAGGCAAAATCCGGCTTGGCGAAGGGGCGCATCAGCGAGATCTCAGCTCAACTTGATACGTACAAACTCGATACCGGACGCTATCCGACCACGGCGGAAGGATTGCGGGCGTTGCTGGTGAATCCCGGCTCGGCGACCAACTGGAACGGCCCGTATGTGAGGAATGCGGACGCGCTGAAAGACCCTTGGAATAACGATATGATTTACAAGTCGCCGGGCGACGCCAATCGCCCGTTTGAGTTGACTTCACTTGGCGCAGATGGCAAAGAAGGCGGCGAGGGTGCCGATCGGGATGTCCGCTCTTGGGATTGATCTGTCGCCGCTAATGGCGGGTACCGGCGCATGATACAGCCTAGGGGCATCCCTACGGCGCGCTTCGGTCGGAGTTTGGGCTTTACGCTGCTTGAGCTGGTGTTAGTGGTGATGCTGATCGCCCTGATGTTCACGCTCGTCCCGCGCATGATGGGCAGTGGTGTTTCGGGCGCTGAGTTAAAGTCCAACGTCCGTGCAATTGCCGCTGCCATGAAACTCGCGCGCGATTCGGCGATCAATACGCGACGGGATGTGTTTGTGACCGTCAACGTCGTGAGTCGTGAATTCACCACGACCTATGAAGACAAGATCTACAAGCTCAATCAACAGCTGATACTGAGGCTGTTCACCGCGCAGGCCGATCAAATCAATGAACAGACCGCTAGCTTCCGCTTTTATCCGGATGGTTCTTCAAATGGCGGTCGAGTCACGGTCGCGGCGGGTGAGGCGGGAAACGTACGGGAGTTTGCCATCGACGTGGATTGGTTGACCGGTCGGGTGACGGTAGCTGATCTTCAAGCGACAAAAGGCTAGGATCTGTGGGTATTTTCAGGCAAAAATGCGTGGAAATGCTCGTCTTTTCGAGGGTTTTCCAAAGCGCGCCTCCCTGCCCGGCCAACACTCGCTCTGTGAAGACGGAGAAATTGCACTGCGGCCTTCGCCGGGGCAACACTCGCTGCGCGGAGGAGGAGAAATTGGGCCCCGGCCTCCGCCGGGGCAGCACTCGCTGCGCGAGTGCTGGCTTTACCTTGTTGGAAATCTTGGTAGCGCTGACGCTGTTGGCGCTGGCGATGGGCATCATCATGCAGATCTTTTCACGCGGCGTGAATGGTGCTGACTTGGCCGACCGTTATGCCAAGGCGGCGATGCTGGCCGAATCCCGACTCGCCAGCGTTGGCATTGAAGAGGCATTGTCTGAGGGCGATACCAGCGGCCAATTCGACGATGACTTCGGCTGGACCATGTCGGTGCGCGCCTATGTGTCCGCCAATGAACCGGCGACACCCTCCACGCTGGAAACGGCCGCGCTGGCGAATGCGCAAGCCACCGGCGTGGGCGGTACATCTGCCTCGACGCTGGCACCCACCGCGCCGACCACAACGCTCGGCAACGTCGATATCGATTCACTGCTGTTTGTGCGCTTGTATGAAATCGAGCTCAGCGTGACGTTCAAAACCGACGATGGCCGTCAGCGCGCAGTCACGCTTAACACGATGAAGATTGGACCGCGCGTGTGATGCCGACGCGCCCGATCTTCCCAGCCGGTGGCGTGAAGAAATTCCGACAAAATGCGGGTTTCACTCTGATCGAAATTTTGCTGGTCATGAGCCTGATGGCAGCGATGATGGGCATGATTTATGCCTCGCTCAATGTGGGCGTGAGAGCATGGGATGCTGGCGAGGCGCGTGTGTCGGAAGCCTCCGACTTGCGGGGGGTGGAACGCTTCCTGCGACGTGAGTTAGGACAGATTTTTCCGACAAGGTGGCGCGGCATTACGCAGCCCTACATCGCTTTTGAAGGATCGCGTACCACCCTGCGTTATGTGACGTCGCTCAATCTCGAAGCATCACTCCAGAACGGCGCTGCCGGTGGTTTGCAGTGGGCCGAGCTGGCGCTTGCCGATGGTGGAATATTGCAATTAAACCGACAGCCATTTGATAACACCGCGCAGAATTTTGATGCGCTGGTCTCGCCAACCCGCGACCAACTCAGCACCAACCCACCCGTACCACCGGTTCGCTTGATGGACAACGTGACCGCCTTTGAGATTGCCTACTTTGGTGCAGAGACTGACATCGCCGAGCCGACATGGCGGGAAGAGTGGCGCGATCTCGCCCGGCTGCCGACCCTAATTCGCATCAAGGTTTCAACCAATCGCGGCCGTGACGCGCCCGACATGGTGTTTGCGCTGAAGGTGGGAGAGGAGGCAGGCTGTCTGGCCAGCAATTTCAGCCGCCAATGTGGTCCGAGGGCGCGATGAGGCATATCACGTGCCACCAAAACCAGCGCGGTGTCGCACTCATCATCGTGCTGTGGATCATCACGCTCCTGATGGTGATTGCGGCGTCGTTCATCCAGACCATGCGCACCGACGTGAACGTCGTTACAAACTCGCTGTCCCGAGTGAAATCTGAAGCGCTGGCCGATGCCGGCTTGCAGCGCGCGCTGTATGAGCTTTACAAACCACAGAACATTGAAGGCCGCTGGAACACCGACGGCAGCAGCCGGGAATGGTTGTACCGCGATATTGTTGTGAACATCACCATGCAGGACGAAACGGGCAGAATCGACATAAATCGCGCCAACGACGAGCTGATGCGCGGGCTGCTGCTATCCCAAGGGGTGCCGGAGGAAGACGCTTCTAAATTGGTGGACGCCATCGCCGATTGGCGGGATGCGGACTCGAATCGGCGACTAAAGGGTGCGGAGGCACCCGAATACACCGTGGCGGGCCTTTCCTACGGCCCAGCGAACGCGCTGTTTCAGTCGACCGAGGAACTCAAATTGGTGCTCGGCATGACGCCCGAAATCTATGCGAGAATCGCACCATGGATTACCGTGTACTCCGGACAGCCCGGCATCAACGAGCAAATCGCGACCCGCGAAGTATTGCGTGCCCTGCCGAATGTGAGTGAAGAGGCGATTGACGAATACCTTACGCGGCGCGACATCGCCCGCGCCTCCCGTCGCCCGATCCCGAATTTTCAACAAAACCTATTCCGCAGCACTTCCAACAACCAAACGCCGGTGCGCATCCGCACGGAAGCTGTATTTGCCGACGGGAATCGTTTTGTCCGGGAGGTGGTAGTGCGTCGTTACACCGACCCCAAGCGTCCGTATGCCTACCTTACTTGGAAGGAGGGGCGTGATTTGCCAAATTCGCCTGACTTGGCGTTGTCTGCGGATGACAACGCTGCAACATCTGGTAACACGTCCTCGTCTACGCTGGGCAAGGCGGTCTCGCCGATTAAGGCCCCATAAAGGTAAGATGCGGGTCTTATGTCCGCCGTTATCCCTTCTTCTGCCGAAACCAGCCGTCCTGCCAATGCCGCGCTGCGCATCGTTGTGCCGCGCGGTGTGGTGAATTTCTGGCGTTGGTGGAGCACGGAGCTACGGGGTGTTTTTCGCCCATGGCTCGACAAATATTGGGTCGATCGCGCTGATACAGTCGACATCCAGCTCACGGCTGACACGGAGACAACACAGCCCACCACGCCATTGCCACCTCGAATTGCGGGACGTGACGTGCGGATTTTGGTTGACGTGGCCCATGTACTTCGAAAGAGTGTCGCCTATCCGGCCGTTGTTGAAGAGAATCTTGGTGCGGTCATCGAGAACGACCTCGATCGCCAGACGCCGTTTACGGCGGATCAAATTTTTTTGGCGCATCGGATTGAACGCCGCTACGAGGCAGCCGATGGCGTGGCCAAGATTGACGTTGAGCTGATGATCGTTTTGCGTCGTGTTGTTGCGCCGTTGCTTGAGCGGGTGCGCGCTGCCGGCGGCGCAGTGTACTCCGTGGTGATTCCCGGCACCACAGACGGTGTGCCGGTGGAGCTGCTATCGGTCTCGGAACGTCGTTCGCGCCGCCTCAGTCGATTACAAAAGGTGAATCTGCTGCTGCTTGCTGCGCTGGTGCTGCTCATTCTTGCCGCGATGATGGTGCCAACGCTGCAGCGCTATGCGACCGTGCAGGCGCTGACACCGATGGTCGAGAAGGCGCGTAGTGAAGCCGAAGCGACGCGGAAGATTGAAACGGAATTCCAGCGCCTGTTACAGGAGTATCAATTCGCGACGACCAGGAAACACCAAGCTTTCGCTGCCATCGATATCATCGAAGAACTTACGCGGCTGTCTCCCGATACGACCTGGCTGCAGAGTTTAGAAATGAAATCCCCGCCCGGTGGCAACAAGGCGAACCGCAGTGTGCGCGAGGTACAGCTCATTGGCGAAGCCGCCGCTGCTTCGAAGATGATTGAGCTGCTTGAGCAGTCGCCACTTCTACAAAACACCACACAGCGTGCGCAGACCACTCGTGGGTCGCAGCCCAACACCGAGCGTTTCCAGATCGCCACCGAGTTAAAGCCGCGTCAGCTTCCTGAGTTGATCGATTTGATCGCGATACCTGCCGTGCCAGTTGTGCCCACATTACCCAAGGCTAGCTTGCCAGAAAATGCCGCGCCGCCAGCCACAGGGAAGACGGCCCCGACGACGACTGGGTCTGTGCAAACCCAGCCGTCCGCATCGACTTTGCCGGCTGCTGTAGCAGGACCAGGCAAAACCACGCGAGCAGAAAAGACGAGCAATCCCGTGACATCAAATTTCAGCAAGCCGCCGGTCGCTGCACCTGCGGTCTTCGCGATCAAGGCTGCGCCATGAGCGCCACGCCGACGACCTTCACGACAACTACTGCGGCGCCGACTTCACCGTTCAGGCGATTGACACCGACGGCGAATCGAAACGCAGCCATTGCGCTGTTGATTGCTACGTTACTGATCGGGTTTGCGGCGATCGCGTTTCCGGCGTGGTGGCTCTACGATCATTACGACTCCCGCGCGGCGCAACTGGCACGTCAGCAGCGTAGCTACTCATCGCTCAACGAGTTACGCCCAACATTAATGAAAGCCCTAGAGGCATTGAAGGCGAAAGATACCAAGAAGTTCTTTCTCAAGGGTGCCACGGCGGCCTTGGCAGGAGCGGATTTGCAGGAGATGGCGCGCGGCGTCATTGAAGCAAACAACGGTAGGTTATTGTCATCACAGTTGCTTCCGCACAAGGACGAAAACGGTTATCGGCAAATTAATGCCACCATCCGAATGACAGCGAACATCCAAAACCTTCGCCAAGTGTTGCATGTTATGGAGGGGCGGGAGCCTTATCTGTTCCTCGATAATCTGACCGTGCTCGCACAGGTTCCATCCGGGTTCAAACCACAGCCCGGATTTGAGCCGGAAATGTTTGTGCAGTTTGACGTGTCCGGGCTGGTGCCCATTACGCCAGTTGCGCCGCCGACTGATACCAAGCCAGCCGCTAGCAAAACGGCCGCCAAGGCCAAATCATGACGCCGCGCTACGTCATCAGCGCAACACTGGGTGCGCTGCTCACCGTCTCGCTGGCGCTGATCGGTTGGGAGACCGACTGGGGCCGCGCCATCGGCGGCACCAGTGGTTATGCGTCCGTAAACAAACGCGCGTCACTAGACACCAGAGTCCTGCCACAATTTGCCTTGGCACCGTTGTTCCCTTCTGGTTCGGGCTATCGAGAGACCGTCGAACGGCCGCTGTTTATTCCGACCCGCCGGCCCGCACCTGTCGGCAACACGACGCAGATGGCGATGAAAAAAGGCCAGTTCCGCCTCACCGGTACGACCGTCAGTGAACAAGTGTCGGTTGCGTATTTATTTGAAACCAGCACCAACAAAACCTTGCGTGTAAACCGGGGCGCGGAGGTAAATGGCATCACGGTGGAGAGTGTGAGTGCCAATCGTGTCGTGTTGAAACAAGGTGACGAAACCGAAGAATTGTTCCTGCGCACTGCAAACTCGCCCAAACCGCCCCCGCCGCCGCCAGCGGTCGCTGCCGCGCCTGGGCAAAACCCCGGCCAAGCGCCCGGCATCCCTAGCAATGTTGCGCAGGCGGGTCAGGTGCCTGCCGGGGCACAAATGCCCGCCCCAATGCCTTCCTTTGCCCCGCCTGGTGTTAATGTTCAAGCGGGATTGCCACCCGGTGCAGTCATGAGTGCTCCGCCGGTGCCGACCGGCATGAGCGCTGGTGGGCCACCGCTACCGGGGGGGCAAAACCCCAATATGAACAGCCCAACTGATCCTGCCGCCACGCCGGCCACAGTGGACCCGAATAATCCTGTAGTGCGCCGACGCCGTTTCCAGAATTTGCCGCAGTAACGAAACCATAAAATGAACTCAACCTATTTTGAATATTGGTCCCGCCGTGTTGGCACTGCGCTGGTGTTTGGTGTGCTGAGTGCCTGTGCGCTGTTGCAGCCGCCCGTTGATGATTCAAAACCTGCCTCAACCATAACTGAGGTTAACCCACCAGTCGTTGTTGCTGCTTCAGCACCAAGCTCGTCAGACACGTCTGCCAAACCTGCGGCTCCTGCCGCACCAGCTCCAGCTGCGGCAGTCCCCACGAATCCGACAAATACGAGTGCCGAGGCAGGGCGCCGTACCGCCCCGCCGCCAATTCCTGATGCATCCCGGCTCTATCCGGGGTCGGGCCAATTTGTGAGGCCGCCATCGGCACCGGTACCGTCGGCCAAAGGACCGGAAGAGTTCACGCTCAACTACGAGTCGCTCGATATTCGTGCGGTCGTGCAGTCAATTCTGGGCGACATGTTGCGCGAGTCGTTTTCGATTCATCCGCAGACCACCGGCAATGTCACGATTCGGCTGTCGAAACCGGTTCCGCGCGGTGAACTAATTCCGACGCTTGAAATGTTGCTTCGCCAAAACGGCCAGATCATGGTCAAGGAAGATGGTATCTACAGGATCATGCCAGCGGCAGTCGGTACACGCGGCTCGGTGACGCCACAGGTGATGACCGCACCCGCGCAGTTGCCTAACGGTTACAGCGTGCAGATTGTGCAACTGCGTTTTGCCGGCGTGCGCGACATGCAGCGCATTCTCGAACCCTATGCAGTTGAGCCGCAGTCCTCAATCCGTATTGATGAATTGCGCAATCTCGTCATCTTGTCCGGCACACAACGCGAGCTCAAACATATGCTCGAAGTGATCGATATTTTTGACGTCGATTATCTTGCCGGCTATTCGGTGGGCTTGTTCCCGATGCAAACCGACGTCAAAGCGTTGTCGGCTGATTTAGATCGTATCTTTGGTGGTGGCGGCACTGGTGCGGCAGCAACACCGAGCCCGCTCGCCGGTATTGTGCGGATTGTGCCGATCGAACGACTCAACGGTCTGTTGGTGATCACCACGCAACCGCGTTACCTGGAAGAAGCGAAGAAGTGGATTGATCGGTTGGACAAAGGCGGCGGTTTGGCTGGTGGCACCCGACTCAATGTGTACCCGGTGCAAAACGGACGCGCCGACCGCCTCGCGCAGTTGTTGACTGACATCTACGGTAACCGGCAGGGCGGTGCCACGGGTACCGGCGCGACCCTGGCACCCGGCGCACGACCCGCCACCACCACCACACCCGGCACACCGGCACAGCCGGGAGGCGGGGGCCAGGTTGCCCAAGGCGGTGCGTTCGGCGCTTTCCTGTCAAATATTTTTCAGTCTAGCGGCACGGCGGTATCAAAAGACACCCGCATCATTGCGGACGATGACAACAATGCCTTGTTGATACTTGCCTCGCCAGCCGACTACGAAACCATCCTCGCCGCGCTTCGCCAGCTCGACGTGCCTCGTCGTCAGGTGCTCGTCGAGGTGTTGGTGGCAGAAGTCACGCTCACCGACGAACTTAAGTTCGGGATTGAGTGGTTTATCAATTCACGCAACAACACGGTTGGTGCGCTGCGCAATCTGGGGGGTGACAGCTCGATTCTTCCGCGCGTCTTACCGCAGACGCCGGGCCTCGGTGGTGCGCTCGATCCGCGTGGAACATACCCAGGGACATCAACAACAATTGTGCCGTCAACACCAGGTTTGCAATTGATCAACCTGGTTGGCACGGATATTCGCGCGGTGCTTCAAGCGCTCGGGCAAGATGGACGCGCGAGTGTTGAGTCGGCACCTAAGTTGCTCGTGCTCGACAACGCCAAGGGCACCGTCAACGTCGGCACGCGTATCTCGGTCGAGACCGGTTCGTCTACTGGTTCCGGAACCGGTGGCAATACCGTCACCACACGCCAATACATCGACACCGGTGTGTTGTTGACCGTCACGCCGCGGATCAATGCAGGGGGCCGGGTGACACTCGATATCAACCAGGAAGTAAGTTCTGCGGGTGCGGCATCGAGCAACAACCCACCGATCAATACACGCAAAGCGCAGACCACCGTCAACGTCGCCAGCGGCGAGACGATGGTGTTGGCGGGTCTTATCCAGAAAGATCGCGGCAGCGGTACTCAGGGTGTTCCATTGCTCTCCAAAATTCCGATTATTGGCGGTTTATTCGGCACACAAACGTTCCGCAACAACCGCACGGAGCTCGTTGTGTTAATCACGCCAACCGTGATCGCCAGCAACGACGAAGTGCGCGGTGTGACTGATGAGCTGCGCAAGAAGTTGCCGTCGCTTGAGCACCTGATGCAGCGAAAGACGGAGCCTACCGCCAAGTAGCCTCGACTAGAAGGAAAAACACCAGTAAAGACGGGCAGTTTCGAGCATTTACGCGGTATCAACAGCAAATGCCGACCGGCGGAGGGCAATCAAATGCTACCTCAAACGGTGTCAGATAGCCCAGCGCGGCGCGCGGTGTGTGATTGTGTTTGTCCTCAATGCGCTTGATCCTCGCTGGACTGAC
>JADCIX010000024.1 GCA_020247545.1 Rhodocyclaceae bacterium
GCGATTCCGTCTCAATTCCAGCGCAATCTCCTCCGGCGTGAAACCGCCCAACAAAGCGCACTGAATCAGGTAACTTTCGTCTAGGGTAAGGTCCGAACGTTTCATGGCAGTGTCCTTTCGTCTTGAGAAACAAAAGGGTACCGCCGTTCGATACCTTACCCCCTAAATCAACCCCCTAAAGGTCGTCGACATTTGCTGTTGAATTCACGCTTTCGCCTGAAAACGCCCACCAATAGGCGGGTTTACTCATTTCTTTACGATGAATCTTCATAGACTTCTGCAGCTGCGCGCCGCTAACAACCAACCCGTTCGCGTAGTGCTGATTGGCGCGGGCAAGTTTGGTTCGATGTTTTTGTCGCAAGCGCCGCGCACCCCCGGCTTTCACATCATCGGCATTGCAGACTTAAGCCCGTCACGCGCGATGGAGTCTCTTGCACGCGTCGGCTGGCCAAAAGAGAAGTACGCGGCGACGTCGATTGAAGGCGCCTCCAAATCGGGTGCTACGTTTATCACCGATGACGCCGTGTCGCTGATCGCGTCGCCCTACGTCGATGTGGTGATTGATGCCACCGGCAGTCCATCGGCAGGCATCGCGCATGTGCTCGCGTGCTGCACACATAAAAAACACATCGTCATGGTCAATGTCGAAGCGGATGCACTGGCCGGTCCGTTGCTGGCTAAACGTGCCGAGGCGGCGGGTATCGTCTATTCCCTCGCCTACGGCGATCAACCGGCGCTGATTTGTGAGATGGTCGATTGGGCGCGTACCGCAGGCTTTGATGTTGTTGCGGCGGGTAAAGGGACAAAGTACTTGCCTGAATACCACGCCTCCACCCCCGACACCGTTTGGGGTCACTACGGTTTTACGCCGGAGATGGTTGCCGGTGGCGATTTCAATGCGCAAATGTTCAATTCGTTCCTTGACGGCACCAAAAGCGCTATTGAGATGACGGCAGTGGCAAACGCAACCGGCCTCACGCCCGCACCGCAAGGCTTGGATTTTCCGCCGTGCGGCGTGGATGACCTCGCGCGCATCCTCAAGCCGAAGGCACACGGCGGCATTCTTCATCATCGCGGGCAAGTCGAAGTGATTTCTAGTGTTGAGCGTGATGGTCGCCCGGTGTTCCGCGATTTGCGCTGGGGTGTCTATGTGACCTTCGCTGCGGACTCCGAGTACGTGCGCCGCTGCTTCAAGGAATACGGTCTCGTCACCGACGCGAGTGGTGAGTACTCGAGCATGTACAAACCATTCCATTTGATCGGCCTGGAGCTCGGCATCAGCGTGGCGAGTGCGGCGCTGCGTAACGAAGCGACAGGGGTGGCTACCGGCTGGCGCGGTGATTGTGTGGCCACCGCCAAACGCGCGTTGAAGGCAGGCGAAATGTTGGACGGTGAAGGCGGGTACACGGTTTACGGCAAATTGATGCCAGCCGCTGATTCGCTGGCAAAGAGTGCGCTGCCGATTGGCCTCGCGCATAAGGTCAAACTTGTTCGTGACGTCGGAGTGGGTGAGGCCGTAACGTGGGATCATGTTGCCATCGATTCCGGCAACATGGCCACCGTGTTTCGGCGTGCGATGGAAGCCGAGTTCTCGGCATGTACGCCAGAACCGCACACAAATTAGGTGTTGCTAGAACGTTATGAGCAAATCCAAAGCAACCAAACTGATTCAGCGTGGGCGGACAGCCGCCAGCAAAGCCAACACCGTCGATCTGCCGATGCATCGGGCCTCGACCGTTTTGTTCGACTCACTCGCCCACTTGGATGAGGTGCAAAAACGGCAAAGCGCTGATGAGCAGATACCGACCTACGGCATCTTCAATATGCCTAATGCGCTGGCACTAGAAAATACGGTCGCTGAAATCGAGGGTGGTTATCGCGCCATGTCGTTTCCAAGCGGCCTTGCCGCCATCGCCGGTGCGATATTGTCTTGTGTGAAATCTGGCGACCACATCTTGATGACCGACGGCAGTTACGATCCCGGTCGGCGTTTCTGCGATTCAGTACTGAAGCGGTTGGGTGTTGAAACAACATACTACGACCCGCTAATCGGCGAGGGCATCGATGCGCTGATGCGGCCGAATACTACGGTGGTCTACACCGAGAGCCCAGGCTCTAATACGTTTGAAATCCAAGATATTCCGGCGATCGCAAAAATCGCACATAAACACGGTGCGGTGGTGATCATGGACAACGCATGGGCGACGGGGCTACTGTTCGACGCATTTGCCCACGGCGTGGATGTGGTGGTGCAGCCGGCCACCAAATACTATGCCGGGCACTCGGATGCATTGATTGGGCTTGTCATCGCCAATGAGAAAACCTGGCCGCAAGTCAAAGACACCAACTACGCGCTTGGCCAGCGAGCCGCACCCGACGATTGTTTCCTCACCCTGCGCGGTATGCGAACCATGGATGTAAGGTTGAAGCGGCATGCGGAATCCGCATTGACCGTCGCGAAGTGGATGCAAGGTCGGCCGGAAGTTGCACGCGTGTTGTACCCAGCCCTAGAAAGCGACCCCGGCCACACCATTTGGAAACGTGACTTCAATGGTGCGTCAGGGTTACTTGCCATCGAGTTAAACCCTTGCTCGCAACAACAGTTGGCCGCCATGATCGACGGCTATGAATACTTTGGTTTGGGATATTCGTGGGGCGGGTATGAAAGCCTCGTGATGGCCGCCTACCCAACGCGCACCATCAACCCTTGGACCGGCGGACAATTAGTGCGCTTTAGCATCGGGCTGGAAGACGTCAACGATCTGATCGCCGACCTCAATGCGGGCTTCGTGCGCCTGCAAAACGGAAAGTAAACACATGACCCGACAAGCTGCCATCACGACTGCCGAAACCTATTTCGACAGCAAACACTTTCATCAGGACTTGGCGCGGCGCGTGGCAATTCCGACTGAGAGCCAGAATCCGGAACGTCGTGACGCGCTTAAGGCTTATCTTGAAGACGAACTCACGCCTGCACTCAAAGCGATGGGGTTTACCTGTACGGTGTACCCCAACCCAACAACTGGCGGGCCATTTTTGATCGCGTCTCGTATCGAAGATCCCGCGCTGGCAACGGTTCTGTCATACGGCCACGGTGACGTTATTCGTGGGTTGGACGCGCAATGGAAGGCGGGATTATCGCCGTGGCGGCTGATTGAGGACGGCGAAAAACTCTATGGTCGCGGCACGGCGGACAATAAAGGTCAGCACAGCATCAACCTAGGTGCGATTCAAAGCGTTCTCAGCGCGAGAGGCAAACTGGGATTCAATCTCAAGCTTCTAATCGAGACTGGTGAAGAGATGGGCTCCCCGGGGCTAAACGATTTTTGCCGTGTACATAAAGATGCGCTGACGGCTGACGTCTTTATTGCAAGTGACGGACCGCGACTGTCGCCAGACCGGCCGACGATTTTTTTAGGCTCGCGCGGATCGTTCAATTTTGATTTGACGGTGGAACTTCGCACGGGCGCACACCATTCCGGTAATTGGGGCGGCCTGATTGCCGACCCCGGCATCATTCTCAACCACGCGATCGCATCGATCACCGGCACGAGGGGTGCCATTCGCGTGCCGGAGTGGCGACCCGCCGACATACCCCAAAGTGTGCGCACCGCGCTTTCGGACTGCGATCCCTCCGGGGGAGACGAGGCACCAACAATCGATCTCGATTGGGGCGAGCCCGGACTATCACCCGCCGAACGCGTGTTTGGCTGGTCGAGTTTTGCCGTACTCGCCATGAAGGTGGGCAATCCCGACTTTCCCGTTAATGCAATCGCCGGCAAGGCGTGGGCACGCTGCCAGCTCCGTTTTGTGGTCGGAACTGATCCGAACGATATTGTGCCGGCCCTCCGGCGGCATCTAGCTCGCGAGGGCTTCACCGACGTGTCAGTGACTGCAACGCGCGAAGAAGTCATGAATGCGACGCGCCTCGATCCAGATTCGCCGTGGGTAAAATTTGCGGTCTCCTCGATCACCAAAACCACCGGTAAAAAACCGGCGATCCTGCCTAATCTCGGTGGCTCACTGCCTAACGAAGTATTTGCTGAAACACTCGGCCTACCGACCGTTTGGATTCCACACTCGTACTCAGCCTGCAGCCAACACGCGCCCAATGAACATATGCTGGCACCGATTGCGCGAGAAGGATTGCAGATCATGGCGGGCTTATTTTGGGATCTCGGCGAGGCTTCGCTTCGTCCTACCATTTAGTTAACCTCACTACATCGGGACATCGATATGCGCCTACACTTTATGCAACGTGTTTTCCTCTTGTTCGTCACCACCTTCGGCACCCTGGCATTCGGCCAATCGTCAGCCGCGCCTGAGACTGAATTTAATATTCGCGAGAGTTACACCAAGTACGAATACCGCATCCCCATGCGCGACGGCAAGAAGCTCTTTACGTCAGTGTACGTACCGAAGGACCAGTCCAAAACATATCCTTTCCTGATTCAACGCACGCCCTACAGCGCGGCACCGTATGGCGTTGACGAATATCCACGTCGTCTGGGGCCAGCGCCCGAATTATTGAAGCTGGGCTATATCTTTGTGACACAGGACGTTCGTGGTCGCTATATGTCCGAAGGGACGTTTATCGAGATGACACCCCACAAAGTCGTCAAGGGGCCAAAGGATTTCGACGAAAGTACGGATATGTACGACACGGCGGAATGGCTACTCAAGAATGTGCCGTACAACAATGGTCGCATCGGTCTGTGGGGAAATTCCTATCCGGGGTTCTTTGTGTCGGCGAGCATCATCGATAGCCACCCGGCGATCAAAGCGGCGTCACCACAGGCACCCGTCACCGACTACTACATGGGTGATGATAGTTATCACAACGGTGCCTTCATGTTGGCATCAAACTTCGGTTTCTATACCAGTTTCAAACAGCAGGACACACCCACCCTGCCACCCAAGTCGCGTGTACCTTTCGACTTCGGCACTCAAGACGGGTATGAGTTTTACTTGAAGGTTGGCACACTTGCTGACATCATCAAACTTACCTCCGCCGACAAGAATTCACTGTTCGCAAGTCAGGCAGTAAACGATACGTACAGCGACTACTGGCAATCGCGCGACATTTCGCGGCATCTGAAAAACATTAAAACAGCGGTGCTGACCGTTGGTGGCTGGTATGACTTGGAAGATCCGGTCGGCCCGCTCAAGACCTATCGCGAGATCGGCAAAAACAACAAAGGCATCTTTAACAGCTTGGTGATGGGTCCATGGTCACACGGTGGCTGGTTGCGTTACGACGGCGCAAAACTTGGCCACGTTGATTTTGGTTTCAAGACCGCAGACTGGTATCGCAAGAATATCTTGGTGCCGTTCTTTGAAAAACACCTCAAGGACAAAGAGGGTGTAAAGGTAGCGGAAGCCAATGTGTTTGAAACGGGCACCAATGTCTGGCGCCAGTACTCCCAATGGCCGCCCGCATCGACCCAGTCCAAGACGCTCTATCTGAAAGCGGGCGGCAAACTTGGGTGGACACAAGATAGTAGCAAAGCGTTTGACGAGTACATTAGTGACCCCGCCAAACCGGTTCCATACACCAACGCAGTGACAATAAACGTACCGCAGGAGTATGTTGTCGGCGACCAGCGATTCGCCGCGTCGCGTACCGATGTGCTGGTGTACCAGAGCGATGTGCTGGAAGAAGACATTACCATTGTCGGTCCCGTCCGCCCGAAATTGTTTGTGTCGACCAGTGGAACCGACAGTGATTTTGTCGTGAAGCTCATCGACGTCTATCCGGCTGAACTCAATATGGCGAATGTAAACTCCGCATCACAAAGTACGGCGGCTCCGCGCGATGTACCGGTGCCCGGCGTACAAATGGCCGGCTATCAACAGTTGATCCGTGGCGAGCCATTCCGTGCCAAGTTTCGCAAGAGTTTTGTCACACCTTCACCGATGGTGCCAAATCAAGTCGACAAGATCGAATTCGATCTTCCCGATATCCTGCACACCTTCCGTCGAGGTCACCGCATCATGGTGCAAATTCAATCATCGTGGTTCCCGTTGGTTGATCGCAATCCGCAAACCTTCGTGTCGATTCCAAACGCCAAGGCCAACGACTATGTAAAGGCCACGCAGCGCGTATTCCGTGGTGGGGCAGAGTCTTCTGCGCTGGGCGTTTTAGTGCTGGTCAATCCTGCGGGCAAATAGGTACCATGGCATTGGTCTGCACGCATCATCGGGCTTCACAATGATTGGCGTCTTCCGCGATTTGGGGTTCAAGTTTGATCGCTGGCTCGACAGCGTCCAGATGTTGCGAAAACTTTCTTAAACTCGCCGTTTGACGGGCATTTCCACGCGGAAACGCGGTATCAACAGCAAATGCCGACCGGCGGAGGGCAATCAAATGCTACCTCAAACGGTGTCAGATAGCCCAGCGCGGCGCGCGGTGTGTGATTGTGTTTGTCCTCAATGCGCTTGATCCTCGCTGGACTGACCTTA
>JADCIX010000025.1 GCA_020247545.1 Rhodocyclaceae bacterium
AACGTTTGAATTCAGCGGCGGCTGCAAGCCGTCCGCTGGAATGAATTGTTATGCACGGCAGCATGGTGGCCGGAACATGGAGAACAACTGCGCAAGGTAAGAGCTCGTTGAAGGGTAGTGCGCCTTCGACGACGAAAACAAGCCAATTGCCTTGCTTTCATCAAAGCCAGCTTCGCTCTTGAACGTGCCAAACACATGATCCCAAATGAGCAGCGCATTGCCAAAATTTCGGTTGGCTTCATCAGGGGTGGTGGAATGGTGCCAGCGATGCACCTCGGGCGTGCTGAATATTTTGTTCAATACACCATGCCGAAGATCAATGTTGGCATGCTGAAGTAACACAACAGGCTGGGTAATGGCAAGGTAGCCCAAAATGGCCTCCGGTGAGAAACCCATCAACATCACCGGCAATACAGCAAGCGCAAAATTAGCCACGTAATTCAGTGGGTGAAACCGCAAGCCGTTGATAAAGTACAAACGCTCGCTGCTGTGATGCATGGCGTGCAGCCACCACAGCGGGGCTAAGGTGTGATGGAGGCGATGCGCCCAATATTTTCCAAACTCAACCAGCAATAGAACCAAGGCCACTTGGAGCCAAAGCGGCGATTCAATAACGAACGGCTTTGTGGAAAAAGCCACATAAAGCGCCACCAAAGCCAACGGCGCTATGGCCTTGATTAGTGGGTCGATGATGGCAACCAATACGCCAGCGCTTGCAATGTCTGTGGCCAAATCACCGTGGTTTTTGTTCCACTGCTTGCGATACGGTATCTTGCTCTCCAACCACCACACCAGCGCTAGCGTTGTCACTGATGCCGCTAACACAGAAATTTCAAGGTTTATGCCTAAGTGCCAAGCCAAGGCAAACAGCAAGAGCGATCCGGTAACTAGCATCAAAACCAGGTAACGTTGGATTAAAAACATCAGTTACTCCTTCAGTGCATAACTTAATTTGTAGAACCGTACCCAGTCTCCACAACTACTTGGGCTGCCGTACAACTTGTTTTGAAAATTTCGAAAAAACATCTTGAAATCAAGCTCTTCGGTAAATATACTGTATTAATGCACAGTTACAACAAAATCAAGTTTTCCGGCACAAATGCTGCCCCGCGAACAGCAACATTTGCGAAGCATTCTAGCGGGGCTTTACCGCCCTTGCAATCGTTGAAGTTGCTTGACCAGCTGCGCGAGCGCATCCGTTACCTCCATTACAGCCGAAGCACCGAAGAGAACTACGTTTACTGGTGCCGGTTCTTCATCCGTTGGGCGGGCAAACGCCACCCAAAAGAAATGGGCAAGAAAGAGGTGGAAGCGTTTCTGACATTCCTCGCTGTGGAGCGAAAGGTCTCAGTGTCCACACACCGCGTCGCGCTATCCAGCCTGCTCTTTCTCTACCAAAAGGTCCTGAGCATTGAGCTACCGTGGCTCGATGAGGTCACTCGGCCAACTGTGCGCCGCCGACTGCCAGTCGTGCTTTCAGCAGACGAAGTCTCCGCCATCCTTTTGCGGCTCACTGGCCATCACTCGGTTCTCGGCAAGCTGCTTTACGGGACGGGCATGCGCATCAACGAGGCGCTGCAACTGCGCGTGAAGGATATTGACTTCGCACATCGCGCCATTGTGATTCGCGAAGCAAAAGGATTCAAGGATCGTGTTGTCATGCTACCGAGCACGCTGGAGGAGCCCCTCCGAGCGCAGTTAGCTCATGCACGAGCAGTTTGGACACGCGATAACGCAGTTTCACGTGCCGGCGTTTTTCTACCGCACGCACTTGAGAAGAAATATCCCAACGCGGGGAAAACGCTTGCATGGTTTTGGGTGTTTCCTCAGGCCGAGGTGTCGGTCGACCCACATTCCGGCATCGAGCGGCGGCATCATCTTTACGACCAGACGTTTCAGCGCGAATTCAAACGGGCGCTGGTCGCGGCGCAGATTGCCAAGCCCGCAACTCCGCACACCCTGCGCCACTCCTTCGCCACCAATCTACTTCAATCGGGCTACGACATCCGCCGTGTGCAGGAACTGTTGGGGCATTCGAGCGTGAATACGACCATGATTTACACCCATGTGCTGAACGTCGCTGGTCGCGGCGTGATCAGTCCGCTTGACCGGTTGTAAGCACAGTGCCGGAAAACAGTAGGGGTGTGAAATTGTTTTTCATTGCATGCATTGCTTCGCTGTCTCAATAACAATCGCGACAATCAGGCACGTACCACTATTTGTTCTTGAGCGAGTGGGATTCAACTCGTAAGCACGACTAGTTGACTGACGGTCGAAGGTGGTCGTTCTATTCTCCGCGCCGCCGTCTTTGGCGCAGTATGTACAGCCAGCCATAGGCGACAACATTGATCACCACCACCGTCCCGGCAAGCCACCACTGAATAGTCGGCGTCAAACCCGCCGGATAAATGATGGAAAGCAGGTAATGCTCGATAAACCCACCTGCATATCCCGCGTCGCCGACAGCGTGGCGAAGCCCGTTCTCAATCGGGGTCAACGGACAGATGTTGCCAATAGCCTCTATCCAGATGCCCCACGCCACTGCGGGCAGATGCAGCCACGGCATCCACCGCCAACGCCATGCCAGCAGCGCACCAAGCACCACAAAAACGATAAACAGTAAGTGGACGATAAGTACGGCGTCTGCGGCGAAGCGGTAGAACATTAATGGCACCTCGCAGCGGCCACTGCGGTCACCCCGGCCAATTGCACGGGTCGCAACAAAGTCGTTGATTGACGGTCTTCTCCAGCCACTTTTGCTCGAATCTGCCCGTCTTTGCTAGAGCTTGGCAATGCGTAGGCCCGCTGCATCGAAGCCATGGACGTGTTTATCTGCGACGTGAAACTGCACGTTGCCACCGACCGCCAACTCCAAGGCATCCGCAACTTGCGCACATAGGCTCTGTCCATTTTTCTCGAAGTAGACGTACGATGTAGTGCCGAGTCTTTCAATCGCAGTCACCACACCGACAATCGGGCCATGTGCGCTGATGACAAGGTGTTCCGGCCGTATGCCAATTGTTTTCACTCGCCAATCCCTGGCGTAGCCCTGCAATGAGCCCTGTAGCGCGTCGCCACTGAAGCTTTCACTCGCCAGAAAATTCATTGCCGGTGAACCGATGAAGCCCGCCACAAACATGTTGGCCGGCGCGTGGTAAAGATCGAGTGGTTTACCGACTTGTTCAATCATGCCGTCGCGCAGCACCACGATCTTGTCGGCGAGTGTCATCGCCTCAACTTGATCGTGCGTGACGTAGACCATCGTTTTGCCAAGACGTTTATGCAGCGCGGCAATTTCCACACGGGTCTTCAGACGCAACTCGGCGTCCAAGTTTGATAGCGGCTCGTCAAACAGAAATACATCCGGTTCTTGTACCAGAGCACGGCCGATCGCCACGCGTTGGCACTGTCCACCGGAAAGCGCGCCGGGCTTGCGATTCAGGTATGGTGCCAGCCGCAACATCTCCACCGCCATCTGCACCCTTTGCGCAATGACGTGTTTTGCCACACCGCGCATGCGCATGCCAAAACTGAGATTCTCGGCAACCGTCATATGCGGGTACAGCGCATACGACTGAAACACCATTGCGACTTTGCGCTCACTTGGCGCCTTTGTCGTCACGTCGCGGTCACCAATCTTTATCACGCCAGCAGTCACCTCTTCGAGGCCGGCAATCATGCGCAACAGGGTCGACTTGCCGCAGCCGGATGGGCCGACAAACACCACAAATTCGCCGCCGTTGATATCCAGATCGATGCCGTGAATCGTTTCCGTCTTGCCAAATTTTTTAGTGATGCCACGCAGAGTGAGTGCCGACATGTCGTTCAAACCTCCAATGAGTGTGCGGGCATGTTCGTGAGCCGCTGAAGCAGCGCGTCATCCCACCGAATGGGGATGCCGGCAGCCGATAACTTGCGCTGAAACTCACGCACGCGTTCGTGACCTGCATGAATGCCAGCAGGTGTTTGCCCGCACGTCAGTGCATAGTCGGCCAGGAGTGCCGCAACTTCACCGATCAACCACTCGGTCGGATGGGTGCGGGTTGCGGCATTCACCAAATGTGTGACGCTGATGTTTTTGCAAGCCGGAATCAGGTTATCGCAATCACGTGGGACAAAGCAGCCCAACGGCAGGGTAAACGGCCGCACCATCGCATTGATGCCATGCCCGGACACACAGGTGGGGTGGATATCCATGTTGTACCAAGCCACTCCGACACTGTTGTTTGCGTGGAATGGGATAAAAGCATTGGGAACGACAGCATTGGGCGCCGCAGCACCACCTTCGGTCGGCTGCGCGAGAATCTGCGACTGTGTGAGGCAATCAAGACCGACGATGCGACGTGATTCCCGCACATAAACCTGCTGCGCGTAACCGTCGGTGCCAAGCACGTCCGCCGCGATTTGAAGCTTTGGGTTACCACAACCACCATCGGCATTTGGTGCATCGGTCTGTAGCCAATAGACCAAGCTGGCAGTAAGTTCCTTCGCGGCGGCGACCACATCAGACTCGGGAATCGGGCCGTCGAGCAGCGGCGCACTGGCGTAGTCGTTCTGCGCCCAATTGATCAGCGAAATTTCCACTCGCGGGGTGCGCCAGTTGCGTGAAGACACTACGCGCCGGTAGCGCCACAAGTCCAGCGTCTGGCCTTCGCCAAACAAGGGCAACTCTATTGACTTGCCGGATCCTGCGCCGGGAATGGAATTGCTAAACAATAGATAACCATAATGCGGTAGCCGATATTGGCGCCACTCCGCATACGACGCCGGTTGTCTGATCGGTGCCTGTGGCTTGTCAGTGCGCGCCAATGCCACGACAACGGTGCAAGGCTGTTGGTCGAGTCGATCGGCGGCTTCCGGCGCATCCCTCTCGCCAAATTCTGCGTGTGATTCTTTGCCAAGCCGGTAAGGCAGGCCAGCCGCCTGAATTAGCTCTCCGGTATCAGTGGCGTCAAGAAACAAGCGGGCATGGATCGACACAGTTTCACCCGCAGCATTCTGGCAACGCACCTCGCGGATGCTTCGGCCATCCTGATCGGCCCCTATCAATCGCACATCGCGTAACAACACCAAACGGCCACTCTTGATGTGCGGCGACAGCAAATTTTCCAGATAAGCCAATGCCACCGTTGGCTCAATACACAGACGACTCACCCACCCGTCACCCGGGTTACATCCTTCGGTCATCTCCGTGCGGTCGACAAAATCATCCAGTGCCAAGTAGTAGGCGCGCATCGTACGACGAAACGCGAGGTAACTTTCACTCGCGCCACCGAACTCAATTAAACGGTGCTCGTCCGGCGGAACCCCTTGCGCTGTCAGTTGGCCACCGATCCAAGCGAATTCATTCGTCAGCACCACCCTACGGCCAGCCTCACAAGCCCGCCATGCCGCCAGCACGCCGCCTAAACTGGCACCGATGACGGCGATATCAACGTCGTGGTGTGGTGTTCTCATCACGCTTGCAATGTTGATTGGGGAACGAGATGAATATCAATTTCGAACGTCCGCTGCCAAGGAAGTTGAATCGATCCAACGCGATAATCAAAGTGATGTTCGGCAAGCCACGCGTTGGCGGCAGGAATAAACAGCTGCGCAACCACAGCCTGCAACTCCACGGCTGAGACGGCAGACTCGTCGATCACATGCCGAATACGTTGCCGCCAGACGGCTTGATAGAGATAGTCTTCAACCAAACGAAGGCAAACTACCTCTTGATTGGTTGGCGCGTAGTAGGCACCTCTCGCCAGCGCACACTGCGCCAATAGACTGCCAATACTGTTACTTGCGGTGTTCCATCCAGCATAAGCCGCGAGTTCTGAAAATGGGACGTAGGCGGGCAATTGTTCCATCAGCACTGGATCGCCGCCGTTGGCGTACGCTAAGTCCACCACGGCAATGGCCTTTCCCGCTTGATGGGCAACGCGTAATTGTGCAAGCCACGCAGCGTTGATGCCGCTTGTGCTCGGTAGCGCAATCTTCATCGCCCAATCGCCCTGTGCCGTGCCTTGTGTGTGCACCGCGAGTAGTAGATCGGCGCTGTCAATTTCATCAACGATGACCGCATCAACCACCGCGAGTTGTGCGGCGAGCGATTCGGTGACCGGCCGATCCTCGTAGCGCGCTACCAAGCGGTGAACGTGATCGGGATCGCTGTAGGTAACGCAGACTTTCAGAGGTGCGTTAACCCACACTTCATTGGCTACGTGTGCAACCAATGTATGCGCAACTTCATCGGCACCCGGGTAAATAAGCACCCAATCCTCCAATGTTCGGGCAGCGACTAACGCCTCTAGTTCACGACGTTCGGCGATGTTAAAGCCGAAACGTGCGGTATCGTCTTGCGGCAATACCAAGCCATTGATGCCCTCGTACTCCACCAAATCCATCACAGCGCGGGCCACGGCAAAGTTGCGCGCACGTGTCGCCAGATAATCGTCGCGAATCGCTTCTGGGATTCTGTTAATCGCCGCTATGGCTTGTACATTGGCTTCCGCGTCGCCTGTGACCTGATATTGATCACTGTAGTACGACCAGCGCCAGATCAGTTCGCCATATTGATCCCAATAGGACTTTTCTTCATCGTTGACGTTGTTATTCGAGATCCGCATCGTGGCTAAGAACGCATAGATCGGCTTATGCAGAAACGCTTGCTTGAGCTGACGCAACACGTCTAAACGAGCAAGCAAACTCTCCTTGGAATCTGCAATAAAGCGCGAAGGTACCAAGCCGCCATAAATGAGCATGTCCAACGAGACAACAAAGCCTTGCACCTCACTGGCCTGCGCCCGCAGCCAATCGGCGAGGACGTCACGCTCTGCGGGCTGACGAAAATGGCCCAACACCGTTACGGGTGGCACCACGAGTTCGATGCCGCCCGCCTTGGCAAGCTGCACAACTTGTGCGCGCACCACCGGCCTTGCATCCACCGGCAGGAGCGCCAACCGGCGGTTCTGCTGCGGGCTCGCTGATTCCACTAACACCGACATCTCAGCGTGACAATTTCATGTGACTTCACGAACGATGTTGCTCCAGCAAGCGGGGCACCAGTGGCTGCGACACGCTGCCACTGTCCGGAAGAAAGCGCCGGCAGGAGTGTGAGGGGCTGATCCATAGCCGTTGGATTCCACAGCCGCAATTCAAGTGAATCACCGACGCGGCGTACGGCGCTGATTTGTAGATTCGGATTGTTGATTTCAGTACCAGCCGCCCATCGTGAAGTGGTCCCTCTTAGGCAGACTAACGGCCGTCGAAAACGTTGCGCCGCAGTCAGCGGGTGAACTGTAGGGCTACCAATCGCAATCTGAAACTCAAACACCTCGGTCCCCAAACACTGCGCTTCGGGTGTTGCCATATCCGGCCCCGCCCCGACCCCGCGCGTGACAAGATCGCGACGCGACATCCATCCCACACTACGAATGAGAGTCACCCCAAGCACCTGCTGGCCATTCGCTTGCAAAACCTCGTACTCTTGCATCGCACGGTGCAAGAAAACAAGATCACCCGCAACAATCGTACTCAGTGAAGGATTGACCACAACCGGCATCTCTTGGCGGGTTACCGCCGTCGGATAGTCGGCATATCTGACGGGGTGGCGTACCCACTCAAAGCCTGAATCACTGAATGTGTGTTCAACCTGTGCGGGCAAGGCCACGATCAAGCGTGTGCGCTGATCACTTGCGCGATTAGTCCAGTCGAGCGAAAAATCAATCGTTGGCGCGTCCTCAAACAGCCGTATGCGCAGTACACCTGTGTTGGAAACCGTCTCGGCTGACGGCCCGGCCCGATCAGCTGACAAACTCTGCGGCGTCGTCAGCGTAACGGCAAGTACGAGTTCCTGCACCTCAGCCAGCGCGAGACAAGAAACCAGCGAATACCTTGTTTGTGCCACTTGATGTTGATTCGGTGGCGGAGAAAAATTGTACGAGTCGCCCGCATCTAATTCCGAAACAAACGACAACGCGGGTATCAAGGTCTGACCGGTGAGCCTATTCGCAATCGATAACTCACCATGGTCGTTCAGGAAAATACGGTAGCGCCGATTTTCGATGGCGGCGGGCATGGCAGCCGCTGGTGAGGGCCCAATCGGAGGCGTTGCATCGTCAATCACACAGGCAAGCGCTTGGAGCCCAGGAATCTCACAACGCACCAATACCTCATAACGATGCCCCTCAAGCCGCTCAGGGAAATCGTCAATCGGTGAGCGCAGCGTTGTATCGGATTGGACATTGATCAATTGACAGTGAAGCGGTTCACCAGCCGACGTTTTCAGCGACAACGCAGTCCGCTTTTCGCCACGCAAGAACAAACTGATGACCTGCGTCCCTGCAAAGGCGATTGGCAGCGGATTAAACAGGGTAAATCTGGCGTCATCGGCGAATACATCGGCGGTCTCGCACCCTCTCCCGGGGTGTTGCTCAGCACTAACCAACCCGCCGGCAACCAATGCGCGGTCCACCAGCGCATTCAAGCGTTGGTCGATCAACTGATAACGCGTCACCATTTCCCGATGCACTTGATCGATGCTGCAGCCACAGATGGAATCGTGTGCCTGCTGCTGGAGCACCATGCGCCAAGTATCTTGCAAATAACGCGTCGGATAGTCGTCCAATTGAAGCTGCGCGAGAAGTGGCTCGACAAGACCGAGCAGGCGATCCTCAGCGTCTTGATTAAGGCGCTTTAGATACCGCCTCGTCGACAGCACGTCGGGTAGTACAAACGCCTGCTTATTGTTGCGTAGCGCCCCGTGGATAACTTGACGACGACCTGCGGTTTGTATCATGGCCGTCTCAACGTGATCGGCGAGCGATTTCTCGACCAATTGATATGTCGTGTTTGTCTGGTTAAAGGCTTCAATTCGCGCCGCGGTGGCGTCCACCGATAACAAGTGATCACCACCTTGCGTAAGCAGCAATTCCGTGCCGAGACTTCGGGCGGCCACAGAATCCAAATAACCAGCCAAGGCCGCCTGCCAGTCGGTGACGTTGAGGGGATGTTGGTAGTAGCCCTGCGTTAAAAACACCGCACCAACACGCGTACCATCCGGCGATTGCCAGTCAAACTCCGCAACGGGTGAATTCACACCACGCCACATTACCGCTGAGTGAATGCCAAAGTTGGTGAGCAGTTGGGGTATTTGCCCGATATGCCCGAACGTATCTGGTAGGTAGCCCACGTATTGGCAATTACCCGCAGTAACTGCGTCAGCGATACCGAGCTCTAAGTTACGTAACAATGATTCCCCGCAAACGAGGAATTCATCGGCCATCACATACCACGGGCCAAGTACGATGCGCTTCGCTTTCACCAGCGCCTGTACGCGGGATACCAGTGCCGGTTCTGCGTTTGCGAGCAGATCCTCGTAGGCAGCGGTTTGTCCGTCAAATAAAAACTGCCGCAACGTTCCCGACTCCAACTGCGTCACCACGCGGGACATCACGTGGATCAGGCGTGCGACAAAAGTCTGATGTGGAAAGTACCATTCACGATCCCAGTGGGTCTGTACCACCACCGCAACCGGGCGCTTTTCTTTGGCGGCACTGCTCATCCCTTCACCGCGCCTTTCATCGCACCTTCAATAAAAAAGCGTTGCGTGAACGTGAAGAACAGCAGAATCGGAACAATTGAGAACACCGCACCCGCCGCGACCAAACGCCAGTCTAGCGAGAAGGTGCTGGCCAATCGATTGACACCGAGCGGCAGGGTGAATAGTGAAGGCTGATCGATGATGATGAGCGGCCAGAGGAAGTCGCCCCAGACTGCGATGAAACTGAACACCGCCAGTGTCGCCAGCGACGGTTTTATCAATGGCAACATGACAAACCACCAAATGCGCAGACGCGAAACGCCGTCCATGATTGCTGCCTCCTCAATGGCCACTGGGACGGATAAAAACGCCTGCCGCAAAAAGAAAATGCCAAACGCGGTACATGCGTGTGGCAACACCAGGCCGAGGTATGTGTTTTGAAGTCCGAGTGAAATGGCCAGCTCGTAAACCGGAATCATCAACAACTGGAACGGAATCATCATGGAGGACAGCAGCACAATGAACAACACCGACCGCCCCTTGAAGGGGATACGCGCCAGCGGATAAGCTGCTAACGACGCGAGCAGGAGGTTCAAGGCCACGGAAAGAACGGCGACCAGCGCGCTATTCTTCAAGTAAGTAAAAAACGGCTGCGAATCGATGACGCGAAAGAAATTGTCGAGCGTTGGCGATTGCGGGATCAACACCGGCGGATAGGCGAAGATGTTTTCGTCGGTCGACTTCAGCGAGGTGGACAACAGCCATAAAAATGGTCCGACAGTAAACAACAGCACGATCAGGATCGCGAGATAACGGAGCAGCAATGGCAACACGGCTTGGAGGTTAGGTTTTTTCACGCAGAAACCGCAGATTGATGAGTGAAAACACGAGAGTCAGCAGGAAGAGGACAACACCGATAGCCGACGCGTACCCCATTTCAAACTCCGAGAACGCCGACTCGTAAAGATAGTAGACCAACGTTTTGGTCGAATCCATCGGCCCGCCCTGCGTCATGACGTACACCTCCTCAAACACCTTCATCGCGGCGATTGACGACATGACGGTGACTACCGCAATCGAAGGTCTCAACAATGGAATCGTGATGTGAATCATCTGCTGCCATGCGCTGACGCCTTCAACCTCGGCAACTTCGTACAGGTGACGGGGTATCGACTGCAATCCGGCCAAATAAATCACCATGTAATACCCCATGCCGCTCCAGATGGTAACAGCCATCACGCTAAACAGTGCATTGGCGGGATCGGTGAGAAACGCAACGGGGTCGGTCGTTACACCAGAAGCGAGCAATACATAGTTGAGAATACCCTGCTCCTCGTACACCCATTTCCAGATAAGTCCGCTGATGACCAGTGACGTGATAACAGGCAAGTAGATTGCAGCGCGGATAAACGTGATGCCTGGAATGTGCTTATTTACTAAAGCAGCAAGGAAAATCGGTGCAATGACCAATACCGGCACAACCACCACCATGTACAACAACGTGTTCTTCAGTGCCGCCCAGAAAAACGGGTCGCGCCAGACGTTCAGATAATTTGCAAACCCGACAAATTCCGCTTCGCGAATCATATTGAAGTTGGTGAAACTCAAATAGATCGCTTTCAGCGCGGGATACAGCACAAACGTCGCCAGCACCACACAAGCCGGAATCAGGAACAGATAAGGTATCAACGGGTTGCCGGTGATACGGCTGAACGATGTTGCCTTCATCGTGGCTCCATAACCAAACGCTCAAACACCAGCCGCGCGGCACCATACACGCCTGCATCATTGCCCATTGCAGCGACCGCGACCGGTACTTGAACACCTCTTGCGGCAAGGCCAGCCTCCAACATCGGCCACCAGTGTTCACGCGAATCCACCATTCCGCCACCAATGATGATGACATCTGGATCAATCATCCAATGCAGATTGAATACCTGCAACACAAGGTGTTCGCACCACCGCTCTACAGCGCGCGACGCGTTGGCGTCTCCTTGTGCGAACCGTTCCATCACCGCCGCGCCGCCGAACGGATGGTCAAGCTGTTCCGGTAGCGCGACGATCTGTCGGTAGACATTACCCAATCCCGTACCGGATACCAAGTGTTCAACCTTGACTTCTGTTTGCGAATGACGATCCCACATGCGGGCGATGCCAAAATGTCCGGTGAGATGATGGCGGCCTGTTAATAGCCGTCCATTGGTCACAACAGCACCACCAAGCCCGGTGCCCAACGTTAGCATCACCGCACTCGCATTTGCGCCCAACCCGTGACGACCGCACCAAATCTCCCCGACCAGCGCACAGTTGGCATCGTTGTCTGCGACCACCGGCAATTGATATCGGTCGCCAAAATGGGCACCAAGTGGTGTGCCCGCCCAACCTGGAATTTGTGGTGCCGAACTAACGACCAGCCCGCTGGTGGGCTCAATGACGCCAGCTGAAGACAGACCAATCCCGCAAACGGAAGTACCGGCCGGTACTTGTTGTTGTAACTCTTCGATAGTCGCCTCGATCACGCCCAGCACGTGGCTGGCTCCAAGTGAGGCATCGGTGGCATACCGTGTGCCGGCGAGCATGTTTGCATGCCGGTCAATGAGTGCTCCGCGAATTTTAGTACCGCCGATATCGATTGCGATAACAACCGGCGCAGCCACGGGTTTGGCACCATGACTCACGGCTGCGTCCCTGATACTGCGCGAGCGGCAAATTTGGTCGGGCAGGGCAATAATGCCGACCAGGTTGTATCAATCTCCGACAATGCTTGTCGCGTGGTCTTTCGGTTCAGCATGACCGCCTGCAGATTGCGTGCGTAGTCACTACGAAACTTATTGTAGTTGCGCATTGGTGGTACGAGCACTTCACCACGCTTAACCTGCTCAACCGAAAGCGCACGGGCTTCATCCAACAAACGATCACCGCTCGCTGTTGTGAAAAATGGATCGTCATAACTCTTTGTGCTCGAAGGAAGAATCGGCACACGCCGTGCGAACTCCGTCTGATTGGCCGCATTGGTGAGGAATACCGCAAAACGAAAAGCCGCTTTCTTGTTGGGCGATTGGTCGAGCACAGCGACATTCATGGCGGCGATGTTTGGTGGTGATTCGCCGACGCCAATCTGCAACGTCACCCCGACATTGGCATAAAACGCGGGGTTGTTGGTCTTGATGAACTGGAGAAATTGCATGCCGGTGCTCACCATCGCCACCTGCCCTGATAAGAACATTTCAACCGCTTTACGGTGGCCTTCGGTGACTACATTTTTCGGCACCAGTCCATCTTGGTATAGCTGTTGGTGAAAGTTAAAAACATGTTCACCGCGTTCATTCACAAACCCCGCGCGACAACCGTTTGCGCTGAGAATGGACGCGCCCATCGACACCAACGTTTCGAGCGGCGTACTGCCGTCAAGCGCCGGAAAGTATGCGTAACGTCCGGTGGTCGCCCTGACTTTTTGCGCCGCTGGCAACAACCCCGCAAACGTCGTTGGTGCTTCGACACCGGCCCTGGCAAGTAGTGTCTTGTTGTATAACAGCACACTGGTGGTTAGGTACCAAGGCAGGGCGAAGGTCTTGCCATCGAGCCGATTTGCCTTCCACGCGGCGGGTAGGTAGGCGCGAATCTCTTCTGCACTCAAGAATTTCTCCGGGTCTGCCAACGCGCCAAATTCGGCCAGCTTCGAGGCAAATTGTGGATTCAGATTCACCAGGTCCGGTGCGGGCCGCCGTGGAGACGCCGAGGCAACCGCCGTGAGTGTCTTTTTCTCCATCTCAGACCACGGCACATCCACCCACTTCACGCGAACATCTGGATTCTGTTTTTCAAAACTGCTGATGACGCCGCGAATGTAGGCATCATGAAACGGTGAAAGTTGCATCGTCCAGAACTGTACTTCCACGCCTGTGGCGAATGCCCCGCACGAGACAGCCATAGCAGCAGCGATGACCACAATCGAGTACCACCCGCGCCAAAGCGCGGCGAGACTCGCGGATAATGATGGGAAGGTAAGCTGACTAATCAAAACTGCGAACCCCAGAAACGACGGACGTTTCCAGCCATAATTGACTCAAACTGCCCGTCGATTGGACACTTTGAAGACACCATCAACAACTTTCGCGATTCCACCGCCATGAACTTTCGTACGCCTGCACTCATTGATTCTGCACTGCGAGGTCGCTTGGTGGTGTCCTGCCAGCCCGTCGACCGGGGGCCCATGGACCTTGACGGCATCGTGGTCGCACTCGCCGCAGCGGCCATCGCCGGCGGAGCGGGCGGGGTGCGTATTGAAAGTGCTCGGCGTGTCGCGGCAGTGAGCCGTGCGCTGGATGCACCGATAATCGGCATCGTCAAACGCGATCTCGCCGATTCACCCGTCCGCATTACGCCGTTTCTAGAAGACGTGGCCGAACTGGCCGTCGCTGGTGCGGACATCATTGCTGTTGATGCGACCGCCCGACCGCGGCCAGTTTCCGTCGCCAAACTTCTTGAACACATACGTTCGCTCGGGGTCCTTGGCATGGCCGATTGCAGTAACGTGGAAGAAGCACTCGCCGCACACCAGCTCGGATTTGATGTCGTTGGCACAACACTGTCGGGATACGTCGGCGGCGATATTCCCGCCGGGCCGGACATAGCGTTCATTCGCGCCATCTCAGCACGGATGCCGCGTGTGATGGCAGAGGGCCGGTTTAACACGCCTGCTTCCGCCGCCGCCGCCATCGACGCGGGCGCATGGTCAGTGACAGTCGGCACGGCAATCACACGCACCGAGGTCGTTACCGGATGGTTTGCCGATGCACTCAAGGCTTAAGCTTTCTGGCTACTGCGTCTTGGTAACTTTAGCAAGATACTTCGGCTTGTCCGGGTCGAAGCCGCGAGCGCGAGAAACTGCCTCGACCATCGGGTAAAAACTCTGCACCACCGAAATAGGGTCAAGATCAACAGACCCCGTCTCCACGATCGGCAGGTCGACACCCGGTGTTGCTGCTGGCGCGGCAAGCAGCACGTGCGCGCCGCGAAGGCGCATTTCATCCGCAAGTGCCACCAACCCCGCGTGTGCCGGACCACGCGGTGCCAACACCAACAGCGGGTAACCCTTATCAATCAGCGCCATCGGGCCGTGCTTGACTTCCGCGCCGGAGAAGGCCTCTGCTTGAATGACACAGGTTTCTTTAAATTTGAGTGCCGCTTCCATCGCCACCGCGTGCCCGGTGCCACGGCCGATCACCAACATTTGCTCGGCGTCCTTTAGCACCTCAATACCCTGTGACCAATCTTGAACTACCGCACGCGACAACACGGACGGCAAGTCGTTGATGGCTGCGTCCAGCGCGTTATCTTGCTGCCACGCCGCCGTAACACGTGCACCGGCGACCAGCTGGGCAATAAAACTCTTGGTTGCAGCGACACTTTTTTCTTCACCTGCACAAAGCGGGAACACCCAGTTTGAGGCCTTGGCCAGCGGCGACTTTTCGTCGTTCACAAAGGCCGCCGTCTTTGCACTGCCGGCACTGAAGAACTGCATCGGCGCAACCAGATCAGGGCTTTGCCCGGACTGCGAAAACGCGGCGGCAAACAAACCCTCGGTCTGAATGTTCGACTGATACAGCGTAATTAAGGACATTGGTAGCGAGGTGACCAACCTGCCGAGCCGCGCCATGATGAGGTAAGCCATAAAATGTGCAGCGTGGTCGGAGCTACCACGCGCCACCGTAAGAATCGACCGGGGCGAGTATTCACGCAACACCTGGCCAAATTCCTGATACAGGTTAGGCTGTGATTGCAGTTGCCGCGCGACGGCGATCGGCGCTTCCCTTGCTTCTGCCAGCATCAAACTACTATTCATCAACAATCTCTCATTTAGAAGATCACGCTTTTGATCGCTCCTACCAATCATCTCTGGTAACCACTAAGCTCTTTGATCAGTCGCTCGCGGTCACGCGGCTGTTTAGTTCAGTTCAACAAATTGCCTTCGACCATGACGCCCTGGATTTCGAGCTCGCGGTCAAGTATCACTACATCAGCCCAGCCTCCGACTCGGAGCCGACCGCGGTCTGTTATCCCCAAGTAGTCCGCAGCGTTTGTCGACACACGTTGCGAAGCGTCAATGAGATCCAAGCCTAGCGTGTTGACGAGATTTCGGAACGCCTGATCCATCGTTAGTGTCGATCCTGCCAGTGTTCCATCTGCAAGTCGAACCCCGCCCAAACACTTCGTCACCGTGTGGCGGCCGAGCCGGTATTCACCATCGGGCATGCCCGAGGCGGCGGTTGAATCTGTCACACAAAACAGTTTGGGAATGGCGCGCAGTGCAACACGCATTGCGCCAGCATGGACGTGTAAAAAATCCGGAATGATCTCCGCATACTCGGCATTCGCCAGCGCCGCACCGGCCATTCCCGGCTTTCGATGATGCATACCGGTCATGGCATTAAACAAGTGCGTGAACCCCTTCGCGCCATAAGACATCGCCTCAATGCCTTCTTCGAAGCTACCGGCGGTGTGTCCAAGCTGCACGGTAAATCCCGCTGCAACCAGGGAGCCAATCAATTGCATGTTGCCGGGCACCTCGGGTGCCAGTGTGATGAGTCGAATGGGTGCCAGACGATGCAGCCGGATTACCTCCGCAAGAGCCAGCGGCCTTGCAAAATCAGGCTGAGCGCCCAGCATCGCGGCGTTGATATAAGGCCCTTCAAGGTGCACGCCGAGAACACGGGCACCGCGCCCGGTGCACATATTGTCTCGACGACAAATGTCGCCCAATACCGCGAACGCGTTCTCCAAGTCTTCCGCTGGAGCGGTCATCGTTGTGGCGAGTAGCGCGGTAGTCCCGTACTTGGCGTGTGTCTCTGCAATCACTTCCACCGAGTTACCACCTTCCATCGTGTCGCGACCGCCACCGCCGTGAACGTGAGTGTCAATGAAGCCGGGTAGCAAAATGGGGGTGGCTGAGTCGCGTACCGCCGCTGAATCTATTGGCTCTCCGTGTATTGAAGCCACTCTGCCGTTCACGTCAGTCTGCAATTGACCCGCAATAAAGCCTTCGGCGGTGAGGATGTTTCCCTTGATGGTGGCTGCCGACATGTCCTAATCGCGCCGCATCTCGGCGACAAAATCGTAATAGTCGTTGCGGCAGTAGGAGTGGGTTAACTCCACCGCCTTCCCTTGGGCGTTAAAGCCAACCCGGGTAATAAACAACACCGCCTGCCCAACATCAATTCCTAGTTGCGCGGCAAGCCTGGCCGGTGCGTTCAGCGCGCGAATGTGCTGGAGGGCACGAACGGGAATCTGCTGGCCGCGTCCAAGATACTCATAAAGTGAGCCTTCCACTTCAGCCGGGCGCCTGACAACACTCTGCGGCAGTACGCTCACCTCGTAGGCCATCACAACCTCGTCGGCCAGGCGCAGACGCTCCAGCCGGGCTACTTTGGTCGACGCTGAAATACCAAGGCTGGCCTGCTCGTCGGTGGTCGGCAAAACGACTGCACGTTTCAGCCACCTGGATGTCGGCGTATAGCCGCGTCGCGACAGCTCTTCGGAGAAGCTGGAGAGGCGTGACAACGCCTGCTCGAATCTAGGCGCGATATAGTTGCCGGAACCTTGTCGGCGTACCACCAACCCCTGCTCAACCAAGCGATCAATGGCCTTTCTCGCGGTGACACGCGAAACATTCAGGGACTCCGACAACAATCGCTCAGATGGCAAAGCTTCATCAACCTGATAGTGGCCGGCGCGGATGGCGTCGGCAATCTTTCGCGCGAGCTGTGCATACAGCGGCGAGTTGTCGCGCACGTCGAACTTGATATCCTTGGCGGTAGGCGTGGCGTATTTTTTCATAGCCGGAGTGCAAAAAAAAGACACCAGACCAGTCGCTTGCGTGCGGCTTGATGTCTTGCTCAATTAATGTATCAAGATAATACCAATTTAATACCAAATTTCGCAGGTCGGCTGATAATTTGAGCCTGCGGCACTGGCGGGCTTCAATTACAAATCACGAGTACCACCATACACAAGTACTGAGCTAGACTGTTCAAATCACCATGTCCGGAGTCTCTTTATGGTTGGTTCCGTGGTTGCCAGTCGCGCAATCTTTATCTTCACCACGATTTGCGCCTTGTTTCTGCTCGCCCCGCCGGTTGACGGCAAAACACTTCGTTGGTCTTCCAAGGGTGATGCGTCAACGCAGGACCCGCACGGTCAGGACGAAAGTTTTACCAAGTCCATTAACGGCCTCGTTTATGAACGTCTGTTTCAGCCGGGCAAAGATATGTCCGCCACGCCGTGGCTCGCGGTATCTTCAAAACAGGTCAGTCCGACCAAACGGTTGGTCACACTTCGCAAAGATGTGAAGTTTCACGACGGCACTCCTTTCACCGCAGACGATGTGGTGTTTTCTTTTGAGCGCGCGGCCAAATCGCGACAGTTCAAGACCTATGCCATTCCCGCTGGTATCGCCAAGAAAATTGACGATCTCACGGTGGAATTTACCACCAGCCAGCCTAACCCAATCAGCCTCACCTCCATCTCCGAAGTGCCGATCATGAGCCGTGCTTGGGCAGAGAAACATAAGGTGACGGCTGCGCAAGACTTCACCACCAAGGAAGTGACTTACGCGTCAAAACATGCGATGGGAACCGGGCCATACAAATTGGTTTCATTTGAACCCGGGGTTCGAATCGTGCACACCAAGAACGCCGACTGGTGGGGTATCAAGGAAGGTCGCTACGAAAGCAATATCGAACGGATTGAGTATCGTCAGATTACCAGCGACGTGACCCGTATGGCTGCGCTGAAATCCGGTGAGCTGGATTTTGTACTCGATCCGAGCCCGCAGGATATTGCGCGACTCAAGACGGACCGCGAGCTGAAAGTATGGGAAGGTGACGAACTGCGCGTGATCATGGTTGCACTCGATCAGGCACGCGACGAACTGTTGTTTGCCGATGTGAAAGGAAAAAATCCTTTCAAGGATCGCCGGGTTCGCCTCGCTATGTATCAGGCTATCGACATCAACGCGATTCAAACACAAGTCATGCGCGGTCTATCCACACCTACGGCGATCCCGTTACCCAACCCAAAGGGGGATGGTATTCCGGTCTCCTTCGAAAAGCGATTTGCATACGATGTGGCGACCGCCAAGCGCCTGCTCAGCGAAGCCGGATACCCAAACGGATTTGGTTTTACCATGCACTGCCCGAATGATCGGTACGTCAACGACGAGAAGATCTGTGTGGCACTCGCCAGCATGTGGGCACGGATAGGGCTTGCTGTCAAAGTCGATGCCATGCCGAAGGCGCAGTACTTCGCACGCACACCGAAGCAGGAGTTTTCTGTCTGTATGCAGGGATGGGGCGATAACAACAACGATGCGATGTTCACGCTCAAGCCCCTCTTCCATAGCAATAATGGCAAGGGTGCCGGTGAAACCAACTACGGCAACTTCAAGAATGCCGATGTCGACCGACTTATCCGTCAGGCGGAAGTGGAAATGGATCTAGCGAAACGGCAAAAGATGATCAACGATGCCGTCGAGATTATTCAGCGTGAGGTACACGTGATCCCACTTCATCGCCAGGTAATTCCATGGGTTGCTCGCGCAAACGTTGCGCTGGTACATCGCCCCGATAACAAATTTGCGCCTATCTGGATGAAACTCAACTAGCATCAAGGTAGCTATCGGTCTGTCGCGACGACCGCAAACCCAGCCGCAAACCAAGACACAAACGCCGCCTCTCCTCCCAAACACAGCCTGCAACCTATGGAGACCACCTCAACATGGCATTGACCTATCTTTGGGCCGGTTTTTTTATCGTCGGATTTTTGGCGGCACTGGGACAGTGGATTTTTCTGGGTGATACGGAGGTATTTAAGAAAATAGTCGACGGCACATTCGACTCGGCACGCGTTGGTGTCATGGACATTGCGCTGCCACTGGCGGGCGTGATGACGCTTTGGCTTGGTATTCTTAACGTCGGCGAGAAAGCTGGCTTCATCGGCATGATTGCCAAGTTGATCGCCCCGTTCTTCTCGCGCATCTTCCCCGATGTCCCCAAAAACCACCCGGCCACGGGCCACATGGTGATGAATTTTTCGGCGAACTTCTTGGGCCTGGACAATGCTGCGACACCGTTTGGCCTCAAGGCGATGGAAAGTCTGCAGAGCCTGAATCCGGTGAAGGACACCGCCAGCAATGCGCAGATCATGTTCTTAGTCCTTCAAACTGCGGGGCTTACGCTGATTCCGCTCACAGTGATGGCGCAACGCGCCGTGCTGGGTGCGCAAGACCCGTCGGACATTTTTATCCCAACCCTGATCGCCACCTATGCTGGCACCTTAGTTGCATTTCTGGCGTTGTCGTTCAAGCAACGCATCAATATCCTCGACCCAGTCATCTTCGCCTGGCTGGGTGGCATGACGCTGTTCATTCTGGGTATTGTTTGGTATTTCAGCCACTACTTGACCAGAACGGAGATTCAGCAGGTCTCGAAAGTTGCGAGCAACCTAGTTTTGTTCGGCATCATTGTCTTGTTTCTGGTTGGTGGCCTCGTCAAGAAGATCAATGTTTATGAGGCGTTTATTGAAGGTGCGAAGGGCGGCATCCAAACTTCGCTGATGATCATCCCCTACCTCGTCGGCATGTTGGTGGCTATCAGCGTATTGCGTAACTCAGGCGTGCTGGGCATGATCGTCAACGGGTTCACGTGGGTGTTTACCCAGATGGGGTTCAATACTGACTTCACTCCCTCATTACCAACCGCATTGATGAAATCTGTCAGTGGCAGCGGCGCACGCGCAATGATGATCGACGCCATGAAAACCTACGGTGTTGATTCATTTGTTGGCCGTCTCGTTAGTATTCTGCAAGGCTCGTCGGACACCACGTTGTACATCATTGCGCTTTACTTCGGGTCTGTCGGCATTACCAAGACGCGCTACGCCGTTGGCTTCGGTTTGCTGGCCGACTTGGCAGGCGTGATTGCCGCCATTTGGGTGGCGTATTTGTTCTTCCACTGAGCAACGAAAACCGGCACTATTGTGATTGCGGTGCTTTCTGACAATGTCAGTGCTCGTACTTCACGCTTAGAACAATCGACGTTTGTGTACGCTCAACGCCCTCGTAGCGCCCAAGGATGTCGAGCGCCTCGTCCAAATCGGCGGTGGTCTCTGCCTGCAAGACCACCAGCACGTCGAATTCCCCCGAGATCGCGTAGATCCCACTCACTGAAGGCATCCTCTTTAGTTTGGCGTAAAGGCCATCCGCCTTGCGTGCGTCAATACGAACCAGCGTGTGTGCGGTCACCCGACTCCGACTGTGTGCCGGATTCAGGCGTACCGTATACCCCTCAATCACGCCGCCCTCCTCCAACCGCCGGATACGTTCTTGCACGGTGGCACGCGCCAAGCCGAGTTCACGTGCAATCTCCGCAACGCTTCGTCGTGCGTCGCGGCGAAGGATGTCGAGCAGCAAAGTTTCAGCCTTGGTCAGACCGGATGCGGTTCGAGCCATATTGTACCCAAGTTATTAGAATGCAAAAAGATACCTGCGTTATGCTAATTCTAACCCATCTTTTTGCAAGCTTTGCAGCTTCGTTCCAGCAGCCTGCATCTCTAAAATGTTGACCTGTCAAAACACTTTCAAGGACGCACCATGTTACACGTCGCACTTATTGGCTCCGGCAAGATTGGTGAAGCCATCGTCACGCTGTTTAACGAAATTGGCGGCTATAAGGTCACCGTGGTTGACAAAGACATGACGCGGCTGCAGCCGATGGTCACGCTAGGGGCTGCGATTCACGTTGCCGATGTGGCCAACGACAATCTTGAGACAGCGCTCAAGGGTGTCAACGTCATCTTGTCGGCCTGCCCGTTCTATCTCACCCCGGTGCTGGCGAAACTGGCCCGCAACCTCAACGCGCATTACTTTGACCTCACTGAAGACGTCGCAAGCACGCGGATTGTGAAGGACATCGCACGCGACGCTACCACCGTGTTTATGCCACAGTGCGGATTGGCACCCGGTTTCATCTCGGTCGCCGGTTACGAACTCGCCAAAAAATTTGACACCTTGCGCGACGTCAACATGCGTGTCGGCGCGCTACCAATCTATCCGACCAATGCGTTGAAGTACAACCTGACATGGAGCACCGATGGACTGATCAATGAATACCTCAATCCCTGCGAGGCGATCATTGACGGCAAGTTACGCGAAACGCCCCCGATGGAGGAGCTTGAGCACTTTTCACTCGACGGCCTTGACTACGAGGCATTCAACACTTCAGGCGGGCTGGGTACGCTGTGCGAAACACTGGAGGGCAAGGTTCAGAACCTGAACTACAAAACAGTTCGTTACCCCGGGCATTGCGAGATCATGAAAATTCTTCTCAATGACCTTGGGCTTGGCAAACGCCGCGAGTTACTCAAAGACGTGATGGAAACCGCCATCCCGATGACCTATCAAGACGTGGTGTTGGTGTTCGTCTCCGTCAGCGGCCAGCGCGAGGGAAGATTAGCCCAAGAGAGCTTTGCGAAGAAAATTTACGCTAAGAAGGTTGGTGGCAAACTGCTGTCTGCAATTCAACTCACCACCGCTTCCGGCATCTGTACGATGGTGGACCTACTTGCGAAAGGCGAACTCAAGGGGCGCGGCTTTGTGCGCCAAGAGTCTGTCAGCCTCCCCCAATTCCTGGCTAATCCATTTGGAGCGTTTTACGCATGAGTGCCGCACTGATTTCGACTACCACGTCGCTTCTTGCCAATCTGGGAGTGGTGATTCCCGCAAACACGGGTAGCGGCATTGTCGCGCGCTCGCCAATAGATGGCAGCACGCTTGCAGTGCTACAACCAGACACCCATGCAGAGGTCTCGGCAAAAATTGCGGCGGCACAAACCGCATTTTTGACATGGCGGAATGTTCCCGCGCCAAAACGCGGAGAGTTGGTGCGCTTGTTTGGTGAAGAGCTACGCGCCAACAAAGACGCGCTCGGTCAATTGGTGACGATCGAGTCGGGCAAGATACTGCAAGAAGGTTTAGGCGAGGTCCAAGAGATGGTTGACATCTGCGACTTTGCCGTGGGTCTATCGCGCCAGCTCTATGGTTTGACGATTGCCACTGAACGGCCAAAACACCGCATGATGGAGCAGTGGCACCCGCTTGGGGTGGTGGGCATCATCAGTGCGTTTAATTTCCCTGTCGCCGTGTGGGCGTGGAATGCAGCTTTAGCGTTAGTTTGCGGGAACAGCCTAGTTTGGAAGCCGTCGGAAAAAACACCACTCACGGCATTGGCTTGCCAGGCATTGCTTGCGCGTGCCATGGCGCGCTTCACCGCTGCTGGCGGCGTGGTGCCCGCTGGCCTCTCCCAAGTGTTGACGGGCAATGCAGATGTCGGCGAAGTATTGGTCGACGATTCGCGTGTGGCCTTGGTGTCGGCGACGGGCTCAACGCGTATGGGTCGCAGTGTTGCGGCGCGTGTGGCAAACCGCTTGGGCCGCAGCTTGCTCGAACTCGGCGGGAATAACGCCGCGATCGTCACGCCTTCGGCCAATATGGATTTGGTGTTACCTGCTTCCCTGTTCTCGGCAGTCGGCACCGCAGGGCAGCGTTGCACGACCTTGCGCCGGGCGATCGTGCACACCTCGCTTGCCGACCAACTGGTCACACGACTGAAAGTCGCCTACCAGCGCGTCCGTATCGGCAATCCGCTTGATGCAAAAACACTCATAGGCCCATTGATCGACCGCGCAGCGTTTGACGGCATGCAGGCGGCGTTATCCGCTGCGAAGGAACAGGGCGGTATTGTCTCGGGTGGTGAGCGTGCGCTTGCTGCGGAGTTTGCCAACGGTTACTACGTACATCCGGCGATAGTCGAAATGCCTGCCCAAACAGCCTGTGTGCATAACGAAACGTTTGCACCGATCTTGTACGTGATGCGATACGAAACGCTTGAGGAAGCCATCAATATGCAGAACGCCGTGCCACAGGGCTTGTCGTCATCCATCTTCACAAACGACATGCGTGAGGCGGAAATTTTCATGTCCGCCTCCGGCAGCGACTGCGGCATCGCCAACGTGAACATCGGCACCTCGGGTGCCGAAATCGGCGGCGCGTTTGGCGGTGAGAAAGACACCGGCGGCGGACGCGAGTCGGGCTCAGATAGCTGGCGCGCCTATATGCGTCGCGCAACCAACACGATTAACTACTCGGCGGACCTACCGCTGGCGCAGAGCATTGTGTTTAACCTCGAGAGCTAATCATGATCTTGAAGTCGTTGCTGGCAGCGGTTGTTGGATCGGTTGACGCGGAGAGACTATTCAAGACTCTTCACGTTCCACCATCGCTGACCGCCGAGGCGGGCGCAGTTAGCCGGGCCCACATGGCGCAAGCCATGAACATGGCACTGTTCAATGGTTTACTCGCCAGGGTGCCGAGTGGTCGCGCCTACGTGGAGGAAACCATTGCCGCAGGCGGCAAAGTTAACTTTGATCACGGCGCATTACGCACCGTCGCTTGGTCAGCAAACGGCACCTTGCCGTCGGGTCGCGTTGCAATCACACGATTGCTCGAGCCACTCGGCTTCGCACAGGCCGACATTTATCCCCTGCCACGACTGAAGATGACCGGTTACGCCTATCGTCATCTCGACTTACCCGAGGAAATCGCGCAATTTTTTGTCAGCGAGTTACACCCGGAGCAGTTTTCCCCCGCCTTCCAAACCGCAGTCACACGGGTGGTGTCGACGTCGATCGATCCACTCACCCCCGATGAGACAACACTCTTGACCAGACTTGCCAGAGGCGAAACATTGAACCAAGATGAGGCGGCGGATCTGGTGTGCGCATGTGTACGCGGCTTTGGTCGGCATCACGCCGAGCCATCACTCTCCGACTATGAAACCCTCAAGGCCGAATCCGCCGAGATGGCCTGGATCTCCACGGAGGGCAACGCGTTTAACCATGCAACGGACCGCGTGGCGGACGTTTTCGCCACCGCCGAGGCGCAGCGTGTGGCTGGCAGGGCCATCAAGGAAAATGTCGAAATTTCGACGTCGGGACGCGTCCGTCAGACGGCGTTGATCGCTGACAAAGTGACACGTGGCTTCATTGATGCGCATGGTCAGCGGACCGAGCGTGTTGTGCCGGGCTCGTTCTATGAATTCATCTCGCGCGATTTTCTGCCCGGATCAGTGAGGCTGGATCTTGCCTTTGATACCGGCAATGCAACTGGCATCTTTAACGTTACCGCAGCCAGCGAAAACTAAAACTCCCTTATCGGCGGGCGGTTAAATGATATTCAGCGCGCAGTACTTGCACTTGTTGCCTGGAGCCGCAGGTAGCGACGTCTTGAATTGTGAAGCGATATAATCGGCACACCTAAAGAACGCGGAGTTTCCCCATGTATCTGAAGACCGCTTCACGAGTCATCTGCATCGTCTTGACGTTCTCCCTTGGGCTAACACCGGCGCTTGGCTGTACCGGCATTTCGCTGAAGTCGGGGGACGGCGCGGTGGTGGTTTCACGCACGGTAGAGTGGGCGTTGAGCGATGCGAGACACGACAGCCTAGTGCTGTTTCCGCGTAATCATCTATACACCGCGCAAACTCCCGAGGGATACAACGGCTTGAGTTGGCGGGGCCGATATGGATTCGTTTCCCTTCGCGCCTACGATCAAGATTATGGCCCGGACGGCTTGAACGAAGTCGGTTTATACGTCGGCATGTATTATTTCCCCGGTTTCGCCGATTTCGCTTCTTATGAAAAATCCGAGGCTAAGCGGTCGGTGAGTGTCGGTGACTGGATGCGCTGGATGTTGTCATCATTCAACACGGTGGCCGAGGTGCGAGCCGCACTTTCGGATGTGAGAGTGGTCAACGTCGAGGACCCAAGATTTGGCGGTGCCGCCTTGCCCTTCCACTGGAAAATTGCCGACCCGACGGGTGCATCGGTTGTGATTGAGATCATTAACGGCGGTCAGATCAAGGTGCACGAGACCGTGATGGGTGTCGTGACAAATTCTCCGACATACGACTGGCACGTGACCAATCTGCGTAATTATCTTGGCCTTCAGCAGGGCCCTAAAGCGGCAGTTACGCTTGACCGTGTGAGTTTGGCCCCGCTGGGGGCGGGATCGGGTTTGCTAGGCTTGCCGGGTGACTTCACGCCGCCGTCACGCTTTGTTCGGGCCGCCGTGTTTGTCGCGTCCGTACGACCCCTTGCCACCGCCGAGGACGCGGTGGGTGAATCTTTCCGTATCTTGGACAGCTTCAATATTCCACTCGGTTCGCTGGCGCCCAGCAAGGATCAGGCAAAAGACATCCCTGGAGCCACACAAGTCACCACGGCATCAGACCTCAAAAATCGCGTTTTGTACTTCCACACCATGGCCAACCGGCAAGTGCAAAAGCTTGACCTAAAAGCCATCGATTTTGAAAGGATTCCTCAGCAAGTCCTCAACGGTGGTACCAGCCGAAAGCAGGCGATTCGCGATATTACCGTGGATGTGAAGACCAGCCGCTAAGGCGCATTCGATTCGCACGCGTCTGCGCGCTGAGGCCAAAAGTGTTTCATCTCCCGGGAGTTTCCGCGAGAACCTATTTGTAACTCGGTGAGAGTCCTGCCTCACCGTATCGCGATAAGCAGAACCTGATTGCGCATGACGATGCAGAGAATGGCACGCCCGACAGAGTGGCGGCGGGGTCTCGTCGATTGTGCCTGCGCACAATCGATGCCGCAGACGCCGGAAATCGATGCAGCGGTTTCCGCGAGAACCTGTTTGTGACCCGGTGAGAGTCCTGTCTCACAGTATCGCGATAAGCAGAACCTGATTGCGCATGACGATGCAGAGAATGGCACGCCCGACAGGACTCGAACCTGTTACCCCCGGCTTAGAAGGCCGGTGCTCTATCCAGATGAGCTACGGGCGCGTGGGACTTGGTCGATCGGCTAACTACGCTGTGGTCAGGGCTGTATCGGCGGCCGAAATTTCGAGGCTAGAAAAATGGTCGGAGTGATAGGATTCGAACCTACGACATCTTGCTCCCAAAGCAAGCGCGCTACCGGGCTGCGCCACACTCCGACTGATACAGAATAGCCTGTAAGTATACCGCGCTGTCAGCTTGCGTACAACGGCGGGACAAAGAAAAAGGGCGCTATAACAAGCGCCCTTTCTATATTGCAATGGATAGCCGCGTTGCTACCGTGGTTGGTTGTCCGCAGCAGCAGGATCCATGGCCGCTTCCGTACGTGCAGGCTTAGCTGGTGCATCCAGAAGCGCCTTCATCGACAGACGAACACGCCCCTTATCGTCAGCTTCCATGACCTTCACTTTGACGATCTGGCCTTCTTTAAGGTGATCAGCGACGGCATTAACCCGCTCATGGGCGATCTGCGAGATATGTAGCAGGCCATCTTTGCCCGGCAGCAGTTGAACGATGGCACCAAAGTCGAGCAAACGAACCACCGGGCCTTCGTAAATACGACCAACTTCAATTTCCGCCGCAATCGCTTCGATGCGCTGTTTGGCCGCTTCACCTGCTTCACCGGACAGACACGCAATCGAAATGGTGCCGTCGTCTTGAATATCGATCTCGGTGCCGGTCTCGCGCGTGATGGCTTGAATAACGCTGCCGCCCTTGCCGATAACTTCACGAATCTTGTCCGGATGGATTTTGATCTTGATGATGCGCGGTGCAAATTGTGAAAGCTCGGAACGAGCAGTCGGCACCGCCTGTTTCATCAGCCCCAAGATATGCATGCGGCCTTCTTTGGCCTGTTTCAGTGCGACATCCATGATCTCTTTGGTGATACCCATGATCTTGATATCCATCTGTAGCGCGGTGATACCTGCATCAGTACCGGCAACCTTAAAGTCCATGTCGCCCAAATGATCTTCGTCCCCCAAAATATCGGTCAACACGGCAAACTTGGCACCGTCCTTGATAAGGCCCATCGCCACCCCGGCGACGTGGGCTTTCATCGGCACGCCAGCATCCATGAGCGACAAACAACCGCCGCAAACCGAAGCCATTGAGGACGAGCCGTTCGACTCGGTGATCTCGGAGACGACGCGCATCGCGTAACCAAATTCCGCCTCGGTTGGCAGTACTGCCGCCAACGCACGTTTAGCCAGACGACCGTGACCAATCTCGCGGCGCTTCGGCGTGCCGACACGACCCGTTTCGCCAGTTGAGTACGGTGGGAAGTTGTAGTGGAACATGTAACGATCTTTGTACTCGCCTTGCAAGGCGTCGATCACTTGTGAGTCTTTCAGCGAGCCGAGTGTTGCGACCACCAAGGCCTGCGTTTCGCCGCGGGTAAACAACACCGAGCCATGGGTACGCGGCAACACCGAAGTGCGAATGGAAATCGGACGAACGGTACGCGTATCACGGCCGTCGATACGCGGCTCGCCATTCAAAATCTGGCTGCGAACGATCTTGGATTCAATCGCAAACAACAGCGAGGAGACGGTGTTCTTATCCGGTGCACCTTCAGCACCGGTACACAAGGCTGCGATCACACGCTTGTTGATAGCGGAGAGTTGCTCCGAACGAGCGCCTTTGGACTTAATGCGGAAGGCTGCATCCAAATCCGCCGCTGCCATCGCATTAATCTGATCAATCAGTGCCTCTGGTGGCACGGGTGCGGTCCATGCCCATGGGTCTTTGCCAGCTTCGTCAGCCAAATCAAGGATGGCATTGATAACAGCCTGTTGTTGGTCGTGACCAAACATGATGCCGCCCAACATCACGTCTTCCGGCAACTCAAGAGCTTCGGATTCGACCATCAACACGGCCGTATCGGTACCGGCAACCACCAGATTCATCTGCGAGGTTTCGAGTTCAGTCTTGGTTGGATTCAGGATGTATGCACCGTCCAGATAACCCACACGCGCCGCGCCGATCGGGCCTTCAAAAGGGACGCCGGCGAGGGTAACGGCAGCAGAGGCGCCGATCATGGCAACGATATCGGAATCAATTTCAGGGTCCGAGGACAGTACGGTGGCGATGATTTGCACTTCGTTGTAAAAACCGTCTGGGAAAAGCGGACGCAGCGGACGGTCGATCAGGCGACTGGTGAGAATTTCTTTCTCGGAAGGGCGACCTTCACGTTTGAAGAAGCCGCCCGGGATCTTGCCCCCGGCAAAGGTCTTCTCTTGATAATCAACGGTCAGTGGAAAAAAGTCCTGACCTTCTTTTGCGTCGCGACGCGCAACACAAGTTACAAGCACCACGGTGTCATCTAGCGAGACCAATACGGCGCCGTCAGCCTGACGAGCAATCTCGCCAGTTTCGAGCGTCAACGTGTGACGTCCGTATTGCAGTGTTTTTTTAATGGCTTTCATTCGGGAATTCCCTTGATAATTGCGGTGAGATTAAAACTTTGGTGCGGTATCGACGCCATGCAGTGACAGATCGTGAAAATTGAAATCTGCCGAAAGCGCTAACAGCCGGGACAACTAAAACGTGAGCGATATAACTGTCATTCTTTGGCGCAAAAAATGAAAAAGCCCCGCTGCCAATATCTCGGACAGAGGGGCTAATCTGATTCCGTAACTCCGCTTACTTACGCAGGCCGAGTTTGTCGATTAGTGAACGATACGTATCAAGCTTGGTGCGCTTGAGGTAATCCAGAAGGCTACGACGCTTGGACACCATGCGGAGCAGGCCACGGCGACCATGATGATCCTTAACGTGTTTCTTAAAGTGTTCGGTGAGTTCGTTAATCCGGTTTGTGAGCAATGCAACTTGCACTTCCGGGGAGCCCGTATCGCCTTTGGCGCGACCGTGCTGTGCAATTACTTCAGCGGTTCTTACCGTGGTAGTCATGTCTGATCCTGTCAAATCCAACATCCTGTCGCGGATGATTGCGGCGTTCGGAACTGTTCCTACTAGCGAGGACGAAATTATAGCCCAAAATCGACAAAAAACACAACGAAATCAGGGGTTTCACAACGAGTAGCGCCACTTCGACGAGGCTTAGGTAGCCATACGTCAAAGTTGCCAGGGCTACTCTCTAAAGCTTCATTACCCGGCTCGGTGAAAGTCGCAGTTTGTTCCCGACTTGTTCAATAACGCCAACACCGAGAAAACGCTGGTTCTGATTGAATACCGCGTGTTCGCCTAGGGTGTTCGGTGAACGTTCTAGTCCGACCCAACCGCCGTGCGAGAAAATCCCTTCATCTGCGACATCCAAAATGATCGCCGGAAGCGCCGTACATAAGGAAGAGGGCGGTCGAAGGAAAGTCTCCAGCGATTCGCCGTTGGCCGCCTCAAGGGTGTCGAGCGACACGGCATCGGCCACACGAAAGCCGCCAGTTGCTGTGCGTCTCAGCGCCGTTAAATGGGCACCACAACCGAGCTGCTTACCGATATCCTCTGCCAACACGCGGATGTAGGTACCCTTACTCACATCAACATCGATGACCAACTCGGAGCCGGACAAGGAGATGAGCTCGATTGCGTAAATGTGGATATGGCGTGCCGCGCGCTCTACCTCAATTCCTTTGCGCGCCAGTTCATATAACGGCACCCCCGCTTGTTTGAGTGCTGAATACATCGGCGGGATTTGTGTTTGCTCACCGACAAATTGTTCAAGCACGGCGGCGGCACGAGCCCCATCAACCTCGACTGGGCCACTTCTTTGGATCACACCTTCGGTGTCACCGGTGGTACTCACTTCGCCAAGTTTTAACGTTGCGCGGTAGGACTTCTCGGCGTCCAACATGAAGCGGGAAAACTTTGTCGCCTCGCCGAAACAAACCGGTAATAGCCCGGTAGCGAATGGATCTAACGTGCCGGTGTGGCCGGCTTTCTGGACACGAAAGATTCGCTTGGCTGCCGACATGGCCTGCGTTGATGATCGTCCCGCCGGCTTATCCAACAGCAATACGCCGTCGAGCTCGCGGGGAGTGGCCGGCAGCCGTCGTTCAGTCTTCATGGCAATGGCACACTGCGCACATCGGACGGCGCGACGTCACACGGCCACATCCTTGCTGTCACGCGGATGTTTGGCATCATCGGCCACTGCGTCGCTGATGAGTTTGGAAAGGTGCACACCACGTTCAATGGAGTGGTCGACTTCAAAGTGCAGTGCCGGCACGGTGCGAATTGTCAGCCGTTTCGCCAACTGCATGCGAAGGAAGCCGGCGGCACTGTTAAGCCCGCGCCTGCATGATTCGGCCTGCGCCTCGTTGCCGAGTTGGGTAAAAAATATCTTGGCGTGTGAGTTATCGCTCGCCAGTTCAACACCAGTCAGCGTCACCATGGAGACGCGCGGATCACGCAGCTCCAGCCGAATGAATTCTGAAACTTCGCGCTGTATCTGATCCGCGATTTTGCGATTACGTGCGTCTGACACGGCGTTTTACTCCCGCCCGATGGCGATCCCTCGGGCAATTTATGCGTTGACGATCACCGCTTGCTATTCAAGCGTGCGGGCGACTTCCGTTGTCTCAAAGGCTTCGATTTGATCGCCTTGCTTGATGTCATCAAAATTTTTGATCGACAGGCCACACTCAAATCCACTCTTGACTTCTTTGACGTCGTCCTTGAAACGCTTCAACGAATCGAGTTCGCCAGTGAAAATCACCACGCCATCGCGCAACAGGCGAATCGACGAACCACGTTTGATAATACCGTCTAGAACAAAACATCCCGCGACAGCGCCAACCTTGGAAATCTTGAAGACATTGCGGATTTCGACCAAACCCAGCACGATTTCCTTAATCTCTGGCGATAGCAATCCACCGAGTGCCGCCTTGACGTCATCAACCGCCTCATAGATGATGTTGTAGTAGCGGACTTGTACACCCGAAGTTTCGATCAGCTTGCGTGCGCTGGCATCGGCGCGCACATTGAAGCCAATGATCACGGCTTTTGAAGCAAGTGCTAAATTGACATCTGACTCCGTGATCGCACCAACGCCGGCGTGAACTACGTTGACCTTGACTTCATCGGTCGTGAGCTTGCCAAGCGCGTGTGACAAGCCTTCATAGGAGCCCTGCACGTCGGCCTTGATGATCACAGTGAGCGAACGAACCGCACCTTCGCCCATTTGCTCGAACGCATTCTCAAGTTTTGCCGCCTGCTGCTTAGCGAGTTTTACATCGCGGTACTTACCCTGACGGAACAGGGCGATTTCACGCGCCTTACGCTCATCGTTTAGCACCATCACGTCGTCGCCAGCCCCTGGCACATCGGTCAAGCCCTGCACCTCAACCGGGATCGACGGTCCGGCGGATTCGATGCTCTTGCCATCTTCATCAGTCATCGCCCGCACCCGGCCAAATACGCCGCCGGCGAGCAACATATCGCCCTTTTTCAGAGTACCCGACATCACCAGTACGGTCGCCACCGGGCCACGCCCTTTGTCGAGGCGCGCTTCGATCACCACCCCCTTAGCCGGTGAATCGGTGACGGCTTTCAGCTCCGCCACCTCGGCCACCAACAGAATCGCTTCGAGCAGTGCATCGATACCAGCGCCCGATCGCGCCGACACCGGTACAAACATGACATCGCCACCGTACTCTTCCGGCAATACATCGTTGGCAACGAGCTCCTGTCGCACGCGCTCCAGATTGGCCTCGGGCTTGTCGACTTTGTTGATGGCCACAATCATTGGTACATTCGCCGCCTTGGCGTGAGCGATGGCCTCTTTCGTTTGCGGCATGACACCGTCGTCCGCCGCAACCACCAAAATCACGATATCGGTAATTTGCGACCCGCGTGCTCGCATTGCCGTGAACGCTTCGTGTCCCGGCGTATCCAAGAAGGTGATTACACCGCGCGGGGTTTGCACATGATAGGCACCGATATGTTGCGTAATTCCACCCGCTTCTCCTGACGCAACGCGAGCGGTTCGAATCTTGTCCAACAGCGAAGTTTTGCCGTGGTCAACGTGTCCCATGATGGTCACAACCGGTGGACGGGTGATCATATCTTCCGGCTTGTGTTCGATAGCCTCGACCAGATACGCTTCTGGGTCGTCCGCCTTCGCCGCGCTCGCAGTGTGTCCCATTTCCTCAACCACCAACATCGCGGTTTCCTGATCTAGCACCTGATTGATCGTCACCATCGAGCCGAGTCGCATCATGGTCTTGATCACTTCAGCGGCCTTCACGGCCATCTTTTGTGCTAACTCACCTACCGTAATGGTCTCGGGAACCAACACTTCACGGACCACTGGTTCGGCAGGGGCCTGGAAACTGGTTGCATCCGCATCGTCGTGATGCGCTTTGGCACGCCTACCGCGCCATCCCTCACGACCGCCAGAGGCGTCGCCGCGCGTTTTGATTCCACGGCGCTTACTAGCGTCATCCGCCCACGTGGTCGTCTTGGTCGGTTTCTTGGCGGGTTTCTTGTCGGTTTTGACTTGGCCGTCGGCGTCCTTAATAACAGGACGATGCAGCGTACCTTCGGTGGGTGGCGGGGTTTTCTTCAAAACCACACGCTCACCAACCCGCGGTCGATTAGGGTCAACGGAAATTGTCGCGTTTGCCGCAGGTAAGGCGGCGACTGGGGATGTGGCGGCGGTTAAGGTCGCGGCAGCGGTAGCGCTGTCGCCGAGCGCAGCAGCGTTGGTGGCGGTGCTGGCAACTGCGGCGTCGGCTTGTGACGGCGACGCATCAGGCGCATGTTGTTGATCCGCGCCCTCGCCAGCCTTTTTTGTACGGCGTTTTGGTGCCTGAATCTTCGCCTTTTCTTCAGCCTGTTTGGCGAGCAACGCTGCCATGCGCTCTTCCTCGACTCTACGCTTGGCCAATTCTTCGTCGTTGATGATCGGCTGCGCCGGTTCGGCGGCAACTTCTACCGGCGTCTCGGCAACGGCGTCTAATTTGACAAAGGTACGCTTCTTGCGGACTTCCACCTGAATGGTGCGAGCTTTACCGGTGGCATCGGACTTCTTGATCTCAGAGGTCTGCTTACGCATCAGCGTAATCTTTTTCTTTTCGTCCTTATGGCCGTGTGACTCTTGCAAAAATGCAAGCAGACGCGCCTTGTCCTCCTCTGCCAGCGGCTCATCCGGGGCGGACTTAGCAACTCCTGCGGATTTGAGTTGCTCAATGAGCAACTCAGGAGTCAGCTTAAGCTCTTTAGCAAATTGTTCAACGGTCATTTGTGCCATGCGTTACCTTGTTTCTACGTGCTTGCGTTACGATTTCGAAATATCCAGCGGAGATCAAGCAGATTCAGTGGCGAACCACGGCGCTCGCGCCGTCATGATGAGTTGTTTGGCCCGCTCTGCCTCCATGCCGGTCATTTCCGTCAGTTCGTCGATGGCTAAATCCGCAAGGTCAGCCATCGTCTGGACACCCTTTGATGCAAGCAGATGCGCAGTTTCCGCATCCATGCCTTCCATGGCAAGCAAATCATCCGATCCTGTCTCCATCGACTCTTCGGATTTGATTGCCGCCGTGACCAACGCATCACGCGCGCGGCGGCGCAGTTCATTGACGGTGTCTTCGTCGAAAGCTTCGATTTCGAGCATTTCGCTCAAAGGTACATAGGCGACTTCTTCCAGATTACTGAACCCTTCAGCAATCAAGATGTTTGCAACTTCCTCATCGACGTCAAGTTTTTCGATGAACAATTGTTGGATCGACTGTTGTTCGGTCGAGCGACGCTCACTCGCCGTTTCTTCGGTCATGATGTTGAGTTGCCAGCCGGTCAGCTCGGAGGCAAGGCGGACGTTTTGTCCGCCACGGCCGATGGCCTGGGCCAGTTGCTCTTCGTCAACCACCACATCCATTGCGTGTCTTTCTTCGTCGACGATAATCGAAGACACTTCTGCCGGCGCAAGTGCGTTAATTACGAACTGCGCGGGGTCGGCCGACCACAAAATGATATCGACCCGCTCACCCGCTAATTCGCCGGTGACTGCTTGCACACGCGAACCGCGCATACCAACACAGGTGCCGATTGGATCCACCCGCGGATCATTCGACTTCACGGCGATTTTTGCGCGCATACCTGGATCGCGCGCCGCGCCTTTGATCTCTAACAATCCTTCTTCGATCTCCGGCACTTCAAGCTCGAACAGCAACTTAATGAAATCAGGCGAGATGCGGGAGAGCACTAACTGCGGCCCACGCAGATTACGGTCGATCTTCAGCAGGAACGCACGCACACGATCGCCAACACGCAAATTTTCCTTAGGAATCAACTCGGATTTTGGCAGCAAAGCCTCGATACGGCCGGATTCAATAATCACGTTGCCGCGCTCCATCCGCTTGATAGTGCCGGTTACCAGCTGCTCGTCACGCGCCAAGAAATCCTGAAGGATCTGTTCGCGTTCGGCATCACGGATTTTTTGCAGGATTACCTGTTTCGCCGTTTGCGCGCCGATACGGCCAAACTCAACGGCCTCCAGCGGCTCTTCGATCACATCACCAAGCTGCAAATTCTCGCCACGCTCGGGCGCATCCGTAATGGCGATTTGACGCGCTGGTTCCTCGTGCTCTTCGTCGGGCACCACGGTCCAGCGGCGAAACGCCTCGTACTCGCCGGTGAGCCGATCGATTTCAACCCGCACGTCGGCTTCTTCTTGAAGCACCTTATCGGCAAATTTTCGTTTGGTTGCTGATGCCAACGCCATTTCCAACGCGATAAAGACGGTCTCTCGTGGGACACTTTTCTCTCTCGCCAGGGCATCGACCAGCAACAAAATTTCTCGACTCATTTTCTTACATCTCCATCGTATCCGCCAGTCCGCTAGCGGACAGTCGCAGTTGTTTACTTTTTTTCTAAATCTGTGGGATCAATCGCGCTTTTTCGATCTGGCCAAGTTTCACACACACGGTCTTTCCGCCGTCGCTCCCGAGCGACACTGTTTTGCCCATCACTTTCTTGGATTTTCCCGACTTGCCGATTGCCTTCGCCGACTCTTCTCCATCAGAAACCAGAAACGTCACGGAATCTTCTTCGACACCGGAAATCACGCCGTCGAAGCGCTTGCGGTTCTCAACCATCGTATTCAACCGCACCCGCACCGGTTGGCCGCGAAATCGCGAAAAATCCCTGCACGTCTTCAACACTCGATCAAGCCCCGGCGAAGACACTTCAAGTCGTTCGTAATCTACGTTTTCGACCGTTAACGCATGGGATAGCTGATTGCTTACCTTGCTACAGTCCTCGACCGTGACAAACCCTTTGCCTTCCGGCCGATCAATAAACACTCGCAACAATCCGCGCGGGGCCCGCTCGATCTCGACGAGCTCCAGCGAGAAGCTCATCAGTGCGTCATCGATGATTTTTTCTAAGTTTGCCAATCTACGAATCCTTTGCGCGTGCTCCTTGCGCCAAGGTTGTACATCGGCGGTGCTGAGAAGGCAGTCGCCTTCCGGTCAGCCTAGAGCCGGTCGCTCCAACTGAAACCAACACCCATAAACGCAAGAAACAAAAAATGGGCCGAAGCCCACTACGAAAGTATACCACTCAGGGACGACAAAGAAGGTGGATTTTTGGCGAACCTGCGGCAAGGGGGCGAGAAACAGTCGGCGCAACCGGCCGCAAACAAGCGATGGACACGCCATTATTGTCGCGAAATTGCAACAATGTACCGCTTGTTGAATGCTCACGCGCAACAGACGGCCACCCTTTGTGCTGAGGCGATTACACTGATTGCATCGTAGAAGAGCCTCTCGCCGCTCTTGCAAAGCCACTTTACACGTGCCATCAACAAATTTGTCGATAGCCCGCCAACCCTAGACGGCACAGGCGTCGGATCGATCTGGTTTAACCGCGCTGGTCAACGCTTTAACTTCTTGATGACCCTGCCAGTCGGCCACCCCGATAACCCCTACACCTTCCCAGTAGGCCTACGTTATCGCTTCGCCGATTTGGGCACGACGTACACCAAAACTGTCAATGACGCGTCGCGTGTTTTGGTCGCCCTGACGGGTACTTGGGGCGGTTGGGATTTCGAAACTGCATATCTGTTTAGCCAAACGAAACGCACCGAAACGGCAAATGGTCGCTTGTACTACCCGGCGCTCGTTGCAGCGGTTAACAACCGGTCCTATCGGTTTGGCGGTGTAAACAGCGCAGCTGTCATTTCGGCATTGAATCCATACCGCACGGGTACCGGCAAGACAGAAATTTCAAGTGTCGATTTGAAGGGTTCGCGTGAGTTGTTCTCATTGCCGGGCGGCATGGCAGCGTTGGCGGCAGGCGTCGAATTCCGCCGCGAGTCATTTGATATTGTTTCTGATCCTGAACAAGTTGCCGGCAACTTCGTCGGCATCGCGTCGACCACCGTTGGCGCTTCACGCACCGTCAATTCGTTGTTCGCAGAGTTATCGGCCCCGATTCTTAAGAACGTTGAGACACAACTTGCGGTTCGACACGACCGTTATAGCGATTACGAAAGCTCGACCACACCGAAGTTCGGTCTAAAGTGGAAGGCTTTAGATACGCTGGCCGTTCGCGCCAACTACGGCGAGGCCTTCCGCGCACCGTCGTTGACACAAACGTCCAACTCACGCGTTCAATCATTCAGCACCGTGACCGACCCGGTCCGTTGCCCGAATGGTTCAACCCCACTTCCAGGCGGTGACGCAACAGACTGTACCGGCCGTACCGTGGCAAGTATCTTCCTGCCCACGACCAGCTTGGAGCCAGAGCGTTCAAAGAGCTTCTCTTACGGCTTCATTTTTTCGCCGTCGGATCGCACATCGTTGCAAGCTGACCTTTGGGAAATTCGTCGTCGTAACCAGATCGACCGGTTTAGCGCGCAGCAGGTGATCAATAACGAATTTACACCCGGCTATATTGGTGGACAAGTTCAGCGCAACACGAATCCGGCTTCGTTCTTGACCACTGCGGCGGGCGTCCCTATCCCCGGTACAGGCCCGGTTGAGACCACGGTTCGTCGCTTCTTGAACCTCGGTGAAACCCGCGTGAAGGGTGTTGACTTGGACGTACGTCACCGCTTTAGCTTGGGCGGTGGTCGCGTCACGCTAAACGCGCTGGCAACTTGGATGATCCGTTACGACTACCAGTTGACCAAGGGCGGCGCGTTTGTCAACGGTGCGGGCAACTTCTACCTGTTCGAAACGCCGAAGCTGCGAGGCACGGCAACTGCTTCGTACGCCAAGGGCGACTGGTCAAGTTTTGTGCGTTACAACTACACTGGTGGCTGGGATTACAACGATCCGACCGTCGAGTCTGACTGTTACCTCGGGTCGACCTCGCTGACATTGGCCTACTTGGGCCGCTGCCAAGTCCGTTCGTGGACAACGATCGACGTTGGCACGAGCTACACCGGCTTTAAGCGCTTTACGTTGGCGGCGGTGGTTCGCAACGTTGAAAACCGCCGCGCACCGTATGACCCGAATCAAACAACGCTGGGCTTCAACCCGTCGTATCACAACCCGCTTGGCGCAAACGCCAACGTGTCAGTGACATATAGCTTCAAATAAGCTGAGCTTCACCGCAAGATAAAAACGGGGGCTTCGGCCCCCGTTTTCTTTTGTCGGTTAGATCACCTTAACCCACGACACCGAGACAGCTATGTTGTAAGTTCGCAACAATCCGGCAGGTTGCTGCTGACTTACAACCGCAATTTTTGGCAAAAAGCTACAATCATGCGTCTCCCTTTATAAGATCTATCAAAGATCTTCACATTGCGTTTCGTGGCTGCATAGGTCCACTTCCACGAACCGGGGCAGTAGGGGCAGTAATTTGTAATCCGCATCAACTAACGTCACACCATCATCTCCACTCACGAGGTAATTTATGCAGAACTTCAAACCCCGCGCACTCATCTGCGCATTGACTGCGGTGGGCGCCTTTGGCGCGGTTTCCGCTGGAAGCGTATTTGCACAAGCCGCTCCAGAAAAGAAAACCGAAAAAATCGAAGTCACCGGCTCAAACATCAAACGTGTTGACGCTGAGTCTTCCGCTCCAATTCAGGTAATTAGCCAGGAAGAGATTCGCCGCTCTGGCAAACAGACCGTGACCGAGTTGTTGCGTGAGTTGCCAGTCAACGCCGCAGGTGGTTTGACCGAACTCACCGGTTCCGGCAGCTTCTCATCGGGTGCCGCTTCGGTGTCCCTGCGTGGTTTGGGTTCGACCGCGACACTGGTACTGTTGAACGGTCGTCGTATCGCCCCTTACGGCTTGGCTGACCCGAACTTTGGCCAATCCGGCATTACTAATTTGAACGCAATTCCCGTTGACGTCATCGAGCGCATCGAGATCCTCAAGGACGGCGCATCGGCTATTTATGGCTCCGAGGCTATCGCTGGTGTGATCAACATCATCCTGCGTAAAGACTACAAAGGCGGCCAAGTCGGTGGTAATGCAACCACCAACAACAAAGGCAAGTACAACACGCAGTCCGCCGTGGCATCCATCGGTTTTGGCGACCTCGCCAAAGACCGTTACAACGTGTTTGCCAACTTTGAAGCTTACAGACAAAAATCCGTTCGTTTTGTCGAAGTCGAAGATTTCCTCAACCGTCAAGAATTCCGTGACGTCTATCTCACCGGCGTGCAAAATTCGGCCTTCAGCCCTTTTCTGACCTACATTTCCAACGCAACCGGCGCAATCGCTCCGACCGCAGGTGCGGCTTGCCCAGCGGCAAACAACGTAAGCGCGCAGCAGTTCCTTGGCGTACCTGGAACAATGTGTCTTTACGACAACGTTTCTCGCTCGGAAATCGTACCAAAAGTTGAGCGCTCGAGCGTATTCGCACGCGGCACGTTTGATGTCTCCGGTACAACCCAGTTGTATGCCGAAGGTAGCTACGTTAAGAACTCGGTCTACTTTTTGGGTTTTCCGCAGGCTGTCGGGCAAGGCACTGGTGCCACATTTAATCCGAGCACCGGTCGCCTGAATCCAGCGCCAACCCAATTGGCAATCGGCCATCCTAATAACCCGTTCGCTCGCTTGACGTCGGTTCGTGCTCGCATGGACGCAGTTGGCCCGCAAGATAACGAAGTTGAAAGCAAGACCTCACGTGTGGTGGCGGGCATCAAGACCGTACTTGGAAAGTACGACTTTGAATCTGGCGTGATGTACAACCGCAACCAGCAGGACACCACCAACTACAACTCGATTCGTTACGACCGCTTGGTACAAGCGTTTGGCTTCACCGTCGTGCCTAACGCGGTGGGTAACCCAACCCTAGTGGCAAATCCAGCAGGCGGCTTCTACAATTGGGCAGCGCCAAATTCCGGGACCATCACCGCTGACTCGATCCGCATCAATGCCAAGGACAAGGCTGACTCGAAGTTCACCGTTTGGGACGCTAAGTTGTCTGGTGAAATCGGCCAGATGGCAGGCGGCGCGGCCGTATTTGCTACCGGCGTTGAGTACCGTAGAGAAACGCGCGTTGTACGTCCCGACGCAGAGAAAACCCGCGGCAATATCTTTGGTCGCGGTGTCGCCTCAGTCGACGGCAGCCGCACGGTATCCACTGTTTTCGGCGAGTTGATCATGCCCGTGTTGAAGAACGTTGAGCTTCAAACGGCTGTGCGCTACGACCGTTACTCTGACTACGGCAGCTCACTAACCCCTAAAGTGGCGGCTTCGTGGGCACCAATGTCCAACCTGAAATTGCGCGGTAGCTTCGCCCGCGGCTTCCGTGCACCAGCGCTGACGGAAATCACCCGTTCTTCCACCTCAGGATTCTTCAACGGCGTGGACGACCCACGTCGTTGTAATCGTGGCGCTGGCATAACGGTTGGCTGTGGTCTATCGATCCCTGGCCTGATCGTAGCGTTCCCTGGGGTACAACCAGAAAAGGCGGAAACCTACTCTGCCGGTTTTGTCTGGGAAGTCAACACCGACACAAACGTGAGCGTGGACTACTTCAATATCGCGCGTCGTAACGAAATTTCATTCCTGTCGCTGAACGAAATCTTGTTAAACGAAGGCTCGACCAATCCACTGTACGCAAACCGCGTGGTACGTGATCCGGCCAATACCAACCCTACCGTGCCAAATGACCCGGGTGCCATCTTGTTTGTCAGTACCTCGTTCGCAAACTTGGGAGAAACCCGCGTTCGTGGTGTCGACTTCGACATCCGTCACCGTATCTCCCTCGGTAGCTACGGTCGCCTGACCTTGAACGGTGTCGCGACGATGTATACGGACCAACGCGGTTCCGGTGCGGCGGGCCAGCCATTAACCAGCTACAGCGGCTTCCGCAATGCCCCTGAGTGGCGTGGTCAGCTTCGTGCAAACTGGGAAGTTGGCGACTGGACCAGTACCGGTGTAATGAACTTTGTGGGTCCGTTCAAATCCTTCAGCAACCCTGAAACACAAAGTGCGGGAAGCCAAGCGGTGATTCGTGACTGCAACAATAAGGCGAATAGCTATCTGGGTGTTTGTACAGTTTCTGCGTACGTTACGTTTGATGCTGGCACGGAATATCGTGGCTTCAAAAATTGGCGTTTGAACTTCACGGTTCGCAACATCGCCAACACCAAGCCGTCGATGGACCCACTGGCGCGTCCGTTCAACCTCAACTGGTACCAGCCACAAGGGATGAACTTCGTTGCGGGTGTACGTTACAGCTGGAACTAAGCAGATCAGACAGTAAGTTAGGACAAAAAAAGGGGGCTTCGGCCCCCTTTTTTGTTGCCCAACGAGAGCGGGGAACCGTGCAGAACTGTCACACTCTGTCGCGCGATGTTGCTTTTTAGCAACAATAGCATCAAGGCCGTGGCTTGACCCCGCCACGCCCGTTATCCTAGAGATGTTTTCCATTTCGTGACCGTTTGTTGAAGTTTGTGTGAATCCTTCATACAAGCGGTTAGTTGATTGTTGGGTTTTTCATTAGGGAGGTTACGCAATGAAATTAAGGGTAAAAATCTTGCCGGCGGCTGTTGCAGGAGCGCTGGCAGCAAGCATGTACGGGCCCGCGTTTGCGCAGGCACCTGCTGCGGCAAAGGCGGACGAAAAAGTTGATCGTATCGAAGTCACCGGATCACGTATTCCGTCTGCAAACTTAGAAAGCACCAGCCCGATCACGACGATCGATGCGGCATCTATCAAAGTCGACGGTGTTCGGTCGGTTGAAAACCTCCTGAACAACCTCCCGCAGGTATTCGCAGCACAGGGTGCGACGATTTCGAACAGTGCAACCGGTACCGCAACGGTTAACCTCCGCGGCCTCGGCGTAACCCGTACCCTCGTGTTGGTGAACGGTCGCCGTCTACCAGCCGGTAGCCCGCGTGGTACCCCGCGTGACTTCGCAGCCGACTTGAACCAGATTCCAGCGCCGCTGATCAAGCGCGTTGAAATCCTCACCGGTGGTGCTGGTGCGGTTTACGGCTCCGACGCGGTATCTGGCGTTGTTAACTTCATCATGAACGATAAGTTTGAAGGCGTTCAATTTGAAGCCAACACCAGCTTCTACAATCACAAACAAGATGATGGCTCCGGCGTTGCGGCAATGATTCGCGCCCGCGCAATCACCAATGCGGCCGAGTTTAAGATTCCAGGCAACATTGATTCCGACGGGAAGATCAACGACTTCAACTTGTTGATGGGTTCGAACTTTGCCAACGGCAAAGGTAACGCCACTGTCTTCCTCTACTACAAGAAAGAAGACGCCCTCCTGCAATCTGAGCGCGACTTTTCAGCTTGTTCAATTGGTAACGCCACGTCCTCAACACCAAACACCATCAACGGCGTTGCATTTGGCGCAGGCTTCCGCTGCGGCGGATCCGGCACCAGCTTCCCCGGCCGCTTCATCGTAGCTGCTGGTAACCGTACGGTTGCAAATGCCGCTGGTGGCACACGCGCTTGGGTTCCTGCAAACGACCAGTACAACTTCGGTCCTTTGAACTATTTCCAGCGCCCATCAGAGCGTTACGGGATGAACGTTTTCGCCAACTACGAACTTGACGCTGGCAAGCTCTACACCGAACTCTCGTTCCATGATGACAAGACGGTTGCACAGATCGCCCCGTCCGGCTTCTTCGGTTTTGACGCTTCCGGCGCAAACGCGGTTCGCTGCGATAACCCGCTGCTTTCAGCAGATTGGCGTCGGGACTTGGGTTGTGTCGGCACAACCGGTACCGCAGATGCGTTGATCTTCCGTCGCAACACCGAGGGTGGCGGGCGCCAGGACGACATCCGCCACACGTCGTATCGTATGGTGGTCGGCTTTAAGGGCGAATTTGCCAAGATCTGGAACTACGACATTTTTGCCCAAGATGCAAAAGTTGTCTTCCAAGGGACCTACCTCAACGATATGTCGATTGCCCGTCAGGCATTGGCGCTCGATGCAGTGCGTGATGCATCTGGCGCGATTGTTTGCCGCTCCGGCCCACCTTGCGTTCCATACAACATCTGGGCACTCGGTGGACCAACCCCAGCAGCGATCTCTTATCTTTCAACTCCCGGCTTCCAAAAGGGTTACACCGAGCAAAAGGTACAAGGCGCAACCATCAGTGCAGACCTTGGCGAGTATGGCTGGAAGATGCCATCTGCCAAGAACGGTATTGGCGTTGCGTTCGGTCTTGAGCACCGTCAGGAGCGTTTGAGCCTGAATACCGACAGCGCCTTCACCACCGGCGATTTGGCTGGTCAGGGTGGGCCAACCATTGGCCTGAGTGGTGGCTATAACATCAAGGAAATCTACGGCGAGTTCCGTGCCCCTCTGATTGAAGGTGCCCAGTTCGCCGAATTGTTGGCGCTGAACGGTTCAGTGCGTCGTTCCGATTACAGCAACGGGCCAAAGACCACATCGTTTGGTATCGGCGCTGAATGGTCTCCTGTTAAGGAAATCCGTACCCGCGCCAGCTACCAGGAAGCTGTTCGTGCCGGCAACGTGATCGAATTGTTCACGGCGCAAGGTGTTGCTTTGTTTGATTTGGCCGCCGACCCATGCGGCCCGTCACGTACCGCCAGCCTAGCAGCGTGCCAACGCTCCGGTGTTACGGCAGCACAGTACGGCACCGCCATCCTCGACAGCCCAGCGGGTCAGTACAACTACCTGCAAGGTGGTAACCCGAACCTGAAACCTGAAGAAGCCAAGAGCTCGACCGCCGGAATCGTTTTCACCGTCGGCCGCAACTTTACGGCATCGGTTGATTACTTCGACATCAAGGTTGAAAAAGTGATCGACTTCGCGCCTCCCGGCACCATCCTCGCGCAATGTTTGGCAACGGGTTCTGCTGCGTTTTGCGGCCTGATCACGCGTGACCGTTTGGGTACTCTGTGGGCACTCCCTTCCGGCCAGATTCAGGCAACCAACCAAAACCTGGGTAGCCGGAAGACCTCCGGTTACGATTTCAGTGCCGATTACTTCTACAAATTGCCCGCCTACGGCAACTTGAAGTTCAGCTTTACCGGCACGCTGCTCAAGTCGTTCACGCAGGAGCCAATTCCTGGCTTGGGTGAATTCGAGTGTAAGGGTCTGCATGGCGCGACGTGCGGTGTGCCTTCGCCAGAATGGCGTCATAAGCTCCGCACTACATGGGAAACGCCGTGGAACCTCGACCTAGCGCTCACGTGGCGTCATATCGGCAAGGTTGACCAAGAAGGCACCAGCAGCAGCCCGCAATTGCGGAACGCGTCCATTGCGCCAGCGGACCGCACCTTGGCTGAGCGTAACTACTTCGATATCGCCGCTTCGTACGCGCTGACGAAGAAAATCATGCTGCGCGCTGGTATCAACAACCTGCTCGACAAAGACCCACCTCTGAGCGGTCTGGTCGGCGCAGGCTTTGGTAACGGCAACACCTATCCACAGGTGTATGACGCACTTGGCCGTCGTGTGTTCTTGAACGCAACGATCAAGTTCTAAAGTAGCGAAGCAACAACAAAAAACGGCGAGCTTCGGCTCGCCGTTTTTGTTTTTGGGGACCGCTTCCAAGCTCTGCCTTATCGGGTCCCCACTGGGTCAGCCCGAGCAAAAATCGGCAGGCACGACGTTCTACGCGTCGTATCCGCCCGCCTCCCCGGTGAATGCGGTGACGGCTCCAGCCAATGCCGTAATCATGTTGCGTTCAGCCTGACTCAACTGCGGATGCCAGATGTCAAAGATCAGTACCACTCGCAGTTGGTCGCTGCGGTTCCAGGCTTCGTGCTCGATCGTGTCGTCAAATACCCACGCTTTCCCGGGCACCCACTCGCGCGTTTCGTTACCCACCCGAAAGCCACAACCCGGTGGCACGATTAGCGGCAAGTGCGTCACTAAGCGAACATTAGACACACCGGTGTGCGGTGGTATCGATGTTTTTGGCTTGAGCAACGAGAACATCGCAGCCGGCGTACGGCCCGGCTGATTCGGTTGTGGTGCAGCCTCGAGCAGTGTCATCGTTGCTGGGCACTTTTGCGCGTGTGCGTCAATACGCGTTCCTTGCTTAATCAAATGGTAAGCACTCCAATCCGGCGAGTTGTTCAATTGCGCCCATTGGTTAAGCGGGACATCGTTCGGATAGGTGATGTATGGGACAAAACCCTTTTCGTCCGCCAGCACACCCAAGAACTCGTCGCGGATGGCGTCGGTGGACGCCTCGAACGCGTCCAGCCACGGGAAGTCGCTGCGTTCGAAGAACTCGATCGGCGCTAATCCGGGGTAGTGGTGCATCATTGATTGCGAATCAAAGCGTCGTTTGCGCCCAACCATCATGTCAACCGAATCGCGGAAGCGCTTGAGATTTTCGCCTTGGTGCGTGTCCAAGTGGGGGGCGAGATACCCGTCAAGAAATTTGCCAAACTCGGCGTCATATTCGCGCTTGAACTGGAATGCATATTGCACTGCCGGCAGCAGATCGGGGTGGAGGCGATCGGCTGGAGGAGAGACTGCAACCGCAGCACCGAACGCGGCGGCCGCCTTTTGCTTCTTGCCCTGCTGTTCCAGCAGCGTTCCACGCATCAACAGCGCGAGTAAATCCATTGGGTCGACCGTCAGCGCTCCTTTGATGGCAGCCTCCTCTCCAGCCTCGTCTTTGAGACCTTTACAGGCGAGCGCCAGGTTCACCCATTGTTGCGAATCACGCCCGTCCAGATCGATCACACGCTGGAACGCGCGCTTGGCATAAACCAAGTCGCCACTACGCAGCGAAAACCTGCCCAAGTTGGTAAGCGTGGGGATATGGCCGGGATCAAGGTCCAGAATCCTCTCCCACGCTTTGAATGCCGCTTCGCGCTGGCCTGCGGCGGCGGCCTTTTCGGCCTGCATTTCCAAGGATGCGATATCGTTGCTCATATTGGTCGTTTGTAATGGGATTTGTTGACAATAGTACCGGTGAATGCGGTGCTGGGCGAACCCGTTAGATTTCCCATTCCGGCGTTTGCCCTGAATGGGCATCGAGCGCTTCGAACACATCGCTGATGAGTTGATGCTCGGTCTCGCTGATATCCGGCCGGTTAATTTCAAACAGCAGAATCACACGTGTCTCCTTGGAGTCGTTCCAAGCTTCATGCTCAATGGTGTCGTCAAACAACCAGACCTTACCCTGCCGCCATTCACGGGTCTCGTTGCCAACCCGCAGGCGACATTGACCGGGCACGATCAGCGGCAGATGTCCAATCAAGCGAGTATTGATCAAGCCATTGTGTGGCGGAATATGGGCACCGGGTCGCAGCAACGAAAACAGCACAGATGGCGAACGGTTTGGGATATGCGTTAGCGGGACCGCTTCGAGTGCCTTTACCGTATTCGGGCAGCGGGCCGCATTTTCTGCGACGAGTTTGCCCGCTTTCCAAAGGTAAAACGCGCTCCAATCGGGATTGTTCAGCATGCCGTTTTGGCTGTTTTGCACCGCATTCGGGCGGTTCGGGTTGCCCTCAACGTAGGGCTTAAACGCCGCGTGATCGCGCATTACGACTTCCAATTCAGCCCTGATACCCGCAGTGTGTGACTCGAGTTCCGCCACCCAAGCAAACGCTGCTGGATCGAAAAACGGAACTGCGGCAAGACCGGGCAAATGGAAGTACCTTGGTTGCTGTGGGTACACTTTTTTGTGACCGAACAGGATATCGACTGCGTCCGAGACACGGCTTGTTGTTGCCGACGCACTAGCCGCCGAGCCGGCAAGGCGTTTGCGGATGCTCGCCTCCCACTCGTCTGCGTAGGCATCACAACATCGCTTCGCACGCTCGAACTCCGTCAACAACGCTGGCGAGAGTTGCTCGCCAGGGGGCACCGAGCGAACCGCCGCCAAGTAATTGCCAGACGCTTCGCGATGGGCACCTTGTTCGGCAAGCATATCCGCCTTCAACAGCAACATCTGAAAGTTGGCCCCAGCGAGTAACAACGCTTGGTCGATTGCCTTTGATGCATTGACGGCACTGTTCAAGCGGTGGTGGGCGATGGCCATCGCACAATACACCGACGCGTCGGCGACGCCGACACCGACCAGTTGATCAAAATGGCTCAAAGCCTCTCTAGGCCGCGCCTGGCGTAACGCCTCAAACCCCGCTTGTGCGGTCGCCTTGGGATCGAGCAATGTTTTATTGTTTGAGTTCACCGTAGGCACTTTCGCTTGGCTGTCCGCCGCAATATTCCGCCAACCAACATGTTACCGCCAGCCGAGCCAAACACGGGCCATTGACAGATATCGAGCCGAGTTGGCGCAAGTCTTGCTGCGCAAAGAAAGCTTGGGCGCTTACGCCGTGGTGTCAGGCGAACACGGCACCGTGTGCAGGGTTGCTTTCGCAACGCTGACGGCGCAGACGGCATAACTTGTCTGGTGCCTTCCGAACGAATTCACAGGCTAGCGTGAAGGGTTGGTGCAAATACTGTTTGTCTGCGCTTGCTGCCAAGTTGACTGTGGAGGCGAAGTATATTTTGTTCGAGTCGCGTCAAACGCAGCGAGGTTAGCAATCGTCGGCAGATTGGTTTAGAATCATTTTCCGTTTCAACAGGCGGGCCTCGTCGGCCATTCCCTTTAATTCTTTGTTCTATTGCTTGTAGCCGCACAGGTACGGCTAAACTGGAGATTCCATGCACATGATTCTTGCTCGATTGATGGTCTGCGCGGCGCTTGTTGGCTTTGCCGGCGCAAGTGTTGAAAGTTACGCACAGGCTCCAGCTACCCCCGCTGCAGAGTCAGCTGCCGCACCCGCCGCTGCCCCGGCCGCCGCACCCGCAGCCAAACCAAAATCCGCCGCCGAAGAAAACCCGTTTGGTTTTGCCGCCATGCTTGAGCACGGCGATGCCGTTGCCAAGATCACACTCGCCATTATGGTGATTATGTCGGTCGGTAGCTGGTACATTATTTTCACCAAGCTCTACGAAGCCGCAAAAATCGTCAAGCAGGCCAAAGAAGCCGAAGCAACCTTTTGGCAAGCTGGTTCGGTTCGCGCCGGCGCAGAGACACTAAAAGAAGACAGTCCGTTTCGATTTATCGCGGAGAAGGGACTCGAGGCGACACAAAAGCACACGGGATTATTGGGTCAAATCGACCTCTCCGATTGGATCACAATGGGCATCAGCCGAGCGATCGATAACGTACAAAGCCGCATGGGTGACGGGCTCGCGTTCTTGGCAACCGTCGGTTCAACCGCACCATTTGTGGGCTTGTTCGGTACGGTTTGGGGCATTTACAACGCGCTGGTCAAGATTGGTATCACCGGGCAAGCGTCTATCGACAAAGTTGCTGGCCCCGTTGGCGAAGCGCTAATCATGACCGCCATTGGTCTGGCAGTTGCCGTGCCGGCGGTGTTGGGATACAACTTCATCGTGCGCAAGAATAAAACCAGCATGGATCAAGTGCGTGCATTCGGTTCCGACGTGCACGCAGTGTTGCTCGCATCCGCCAACGTCAAGAAGTAAGCCGCCGCCATGGGCATGCAAATTGGTGGGTCGCAGGACGATGAATCGCTGAACTCAACCATCAACACCACGCCGCTAGTCGACGTGATGTTGGTGTTGCTGATCATCTTCCTGATCACAATTCCGGTGGTGACAACCTCTGTCAAGGTGAAGTTGCCGCTGGAACCTAACGCGCCGCAAGAAGCGAAGCCGGAAAACATCATCTTGTCGTTCAATCAAAAAGGTGAGTTGTTCTTCTACGATTCTCCAATCAAGAACTCTGAGGACCTCAAGGACAAGCTTCGTCGAGCCCGTGACGCCGCCAAACGCGCCGACAAGCCACAACCAGAAGTGCACATCCGCGGTGACATGAACTCTGTCTACGAGCCGATGGGGCGTGCGATTTTGGCTATTCAAGAAATTGGGCTGACAAAAGTCTCGTTTGTAACAGACCCCACGCCCCCTTAGCACCACATGAGATGGCCTAGAGTACTAGGCTGTCTCACTCAGCAATTCGGAGAAACTTTATGGGTATGAACGTAGGATCAGGTGGCGGTGGTTCCGATCCGGAACCGATAATGGATATCAACACCACGCCGCTCATCGACGTGATGCTGGTGTTGATCATCATGCTTATCATCACGATTCCGATTCAGCTACATTCGGTAAACATGGAAATGCCAGTTGGCAACCCGCCCAATCGGGAAAAGCCGTTGGAAGTGCGCATCGACATCGACCGCACCGGCCAGATTTTCTGGAATGGCGCACCAATTGATCGCCCCACACTGGACGCGAATATGATTGAAACGGCCAAAATTTCACCGCAGCCGAACATCATGGTGCGTCCGGACAGGTTTGCGCGGTATGAAGGCGTCGCATTTGTATTGGCGAACTCGCAGCGGCGTGGTTTGCAGAAACTCGCCATCATCGGCGGTGAGCAGTTCCGCTGATGCGTAGTTAGTCAATCAAGCAGACGCAAACCCGAGTGCAGGCAACACAGGTTGGAGAAGATTTAATGAACGCGGTCAAGTCGGAAACTGAAGGAATGATTGTCATGTCTGGTTGGGCGCAGCGTCAGCGCGACCCAAAGAAACACATGGCTGGCATTATCTTTGTGGTGGCATTTCACGTTTTCTTGGGATGGATGATCTTCACCGGTGCAGGGCAGAAGTTCATGAAGGCCGTCGCCCCCGCGAGTATTGTCGAAGTTGTACTGCCACCAGAGCCGCCACCTCCCCCACCGCCGGAACCGGTTAAGCCGCAACCAAAACAGGATATTCCGCCTCCGCCTAACTACGTGCCACCGCCCGAAGTTGCGCCCACCACGACCTCTACCGCACCCGTGGTCGAGTCCGTACCGACACCACCGCCGGTACAGGCCTATGTTCCCGCCCCGCCAGCGCCGCCTGTGGTGCAACGCCCCGTGGGGCCACGTGGTTTTGGCTCGATCACTAACCGCCGCGAATGTGCAGCCGCTTTCCAAGCCTCCTTCCCACGGGAAGCGCGCCGTGCAGGTACGGAAGGCACGGTCACGCTGGCAATTCAGGTCGGGCCGGATGGCAAGGCGATCAGTGTGGAGGTTGCCAACGCCAATCCACGCCGCGTGTTCGATCGTGCCGCCATGGGGGTGATCAACTCGGGAGCCTGTCGTTTTGAAACCGATACTGCGGGTTATGTCGCGCAGCTAGCAATCACCTACAAGTTGTCGGGCGAAGAGGCGGAATAAATCTTTTTCGTCTAGCAAACGCCCCGCGCTGCGGGGCGTTTTTGTTTTCTGGACCCGCGCTGCGGGGGGTTTCTTTTTTGTAGCTTACCTACAGGAACCAACAGCGAAAGCCCTAAAATTAGTTCATGCGCGCGAATAGTTCGAACACGGGTGTTTGCATCTTCCTCACCGGGCTTTCAGGGGCTGGCAAGTCGACCATCGCGACCGCCCTTGCAGAGGCAATCAGAACCAACCTGAATCGCGCAGTCACGCTGCTCGACGGGGATGTGGTGAGAACCCATCTCTCCAAAGAGTTGGGCTTCTCCCGCGCGGACCGCGACACCAATATCGAGCGGATTGCCTTTGTGGCCGCAGAGGTGGTCAAACATGGTGGCATCGTTATCTCCGCAGCCATCGCACCTTACGACGCGGCGCGAGCCGCCGCCCGTCGGCGCATCGAAGCCAACGGACGATTTGTCTTGGTGCATCTTTCAACACCGCTGGCGGTTTGTGAAACACGCGACACCAAGGGGTTGTACGCCAAGGCACGTCGCGGCGAAATTGAAATGTTCACCGGCGTCAATGACGCATATGAAGTACCAAACAAAGCTGAGCTGACTATCGATACCTCCAGAGTTAGCATCAATGATGCGGTCAGAATGCTGCTGGCCACGATTACAAAGGACGACGCATGACTTCCGTCGATGACACCTATCTCACGCTTGTTCGTCACGTTCTGCAACACGGCGCAAACAAGTCCGACCGCACCGGCACTGGCACACGCTCGGTATTTGGTTACCAGATGCGTTTCCCGTTAGCCGAATCATTTCCGCTGCTCACCACAAAGAGGTTGCATCTTCGGTCGATCATTCACGAGTTGTTGTGGTTCTTGATGGGCGACACCAACATCGCCTACCTGCGCGACAACAAAGTCACCATCTGGGATGAATGGGCGGACGCTGAAGGCAATCTCGGTCCGGTATACGGCTATCAGTGGCGATCGTGGCCAACGCCCGACGGCAAACACATCGACCAAATTCAAGAAGTCATCGCGCAGATCAAATCCAACCCGGATTCGCGCCGCATGATTGTCTCTGCATGGAACGTCGCCGATATTCCGAAGATGGCGTTAGCTCCCTGCCACGCGTTTTTTCAGTTCTACGTGGCGGACGGTAAGCTCTCCTGCCAGCTGTATCAACGTAGCGCCGACATCTTCCTCGGTGTGCCGTTCAATATCGCCTCCTACGCGCTCCTGACCATGATGGTGGCGCAAGTTTGTGGGCTCAAGCCAGGCGAGCTTGTACACACGCTTGGGGATGCACATCTTTATGCGAATCATCTCGATCAGGCGCGGGAGCAGCTCACACGCCAACCGCGCGCCGCGCCAATCATGCGACTAAACGCCGACGTCACTGATATTTTGGCCTTCAAGTTTGAGGACTTCACGCTGGAAGGTTACGATCCGCATCCGGCCATTAAGGCGCCGATCGCGGTCTAGGCACCTCCGATCATGCTGAACTTGATTGTGGCCACTGCCAACAACAACGTCATCGGTCTTGGTGGAAAAATGCCGTGGCACCTGCCGGCTGAACTCGCCTACTTCAAACAAGTGACGATGGGCCATCCAATCATCATGGGGCGCAAAACGTTTGAGTCCATTAGCCGGCCATTACCCAGTCGGCGCAATATCGTGGTGACGGGTAACGCGGCGTGGCACCACGACGGCGTAGAGGTTGCAACATCGGTTGCTGCCGCGCTTGCACTCGTCACCGATCAAACTGCCTTTGTCATTGGTGGCGCGACGCTGTATGAGACCGCGCTGCCGCTTGCAGATCGCATCTACTTGACGGCGATTCACGCCGACGTTGATGGCGACACATTTTTCCCGCCGCTGCCAGCAACAGAGTGGCAAGAAACTTCCCGCAAGCCGCGCCCCAAAGACGAGAAGAATGCCTACGACGTGGATTTCATTGTCTTTGATAGATTGGTCAGATAGAACCTAAACCGAATGGCACTTGCTTGAGCATGTCGCCCCGGCGCAACCCTTGTGGTTGCGCGCGGGGACGGGGCTTGCCGAAAAGGTTTCATGTTTAATTACCGGATCAATAGAATCTGGAACGCTGAACTGCTTTATCCACGGGCGTTTTCAGACATTTTTGCTTGGAAACGACCGCCAATCGGCGAGTTTTAATCTTGGGAGCTTCTATTGATCCGGCAATTAAATATGGCCAACAAAAATTTAGGCGGCGTATTTGACTCGCGGATCTTGGAAGTACGACTTGATACGTTCGGGTTTGCGCTGGAGTTCGCTTAACCAGTAACCAGCAGTGTTTTTCAACTTCTC
>JADCIX010000026.1 GCA_020247545.1 Rhodocyclaceae bacterium
CGTCAAAACGCCCGAAACTGATGATCGTACCGATCTAGCTCTTTCTTCAGCGTTTCGAATTCGGGACACATGCGCCGGACCTCCGTCCAAAACGCCGCAGAATGATTCATATGGCGTAAATGCGCGAGTTCATGACACACGACATAGTCAATCAGCGCGGGGCGCGCTTTGATAAGCCGCCACGAAAATCGGACCTCGCGCCGAGAGTTGCAGCTACCCCATCGTCCGTTGGCACTCGATAGAAACACCTGCGGCGGCGTCAATTGGTGGAGTCGCGCAAAAAAGAATGCACGTTGCGCAAAATGCGGCAGCGCCTCTTTCTTCATCCAAGTCACGACTGCCTTCTCGATCTCGGCGGCTTCGCCTTTCTTAACCTTTATAAATAGGTGTGCCACCGCGCGCTCCACCGAGACGCGAGAGTGCCCTACATCGACCATCAATATCAGCGGCTCGCCCAAAAACCCGATCGTCGAACCCGTCTCCCAGCGTTGCGGCATGACCCGGCGTTGCGACCATTCCCCAAGTTTCTTGCTGATCCAGCCCGCATGTTGATCGATTGCGCCCTCAATAGCGGAGAGGGGTGTAGTGAGTGACGCGGCAACGGTAAGACCGTTGCCATCCACCTTCAGGCCGACGCCGCGACGTCCACGACGTCTGACGACTTTATAATCCAGCCGACGGCCATCGAGTGCGATGGCGTGTTCGCTTTCTTGCTTCGCTAGACGCGGCGTGGAAGGGCCAGACTTCCTTTTCTGCGGTGCAGGGGACAGCAGATTTGCAAGCTGATCAAATAGATCGAAGTTCGCCACGCGTTAGACTCCGGCCGACCGCTTGGCATAGGCGTTGTTCGCAGCGCTGGTGGGCGGCAGACGCAGCATCTCCGCTTCAATCCACTCTTCCACTTCGCGCCCAACCTCGACTGCGGTTTTGCCCCTTGTCGAAATTGGCGCGCCGATCGACATGGTGACTTTGCCCGGATACTTCAAAAACGCGTTGCGACGCCAGCACTCTCCGGCGTTGTGCGCGATTGGCAAGACGTCAACTTCTGCACCAACCGCTAACAAGGAGCCGCCGAGCCCATAACGTCCACGTTCACCGGGTGCGACCCGTGTGCCTTCTGGAAAAATCATCACCCAGTAGCCGCGCCCCAATCGATCTTTACCTTGCTCAAGAATTTGATCTCGCGCGCTGCGCCCACTCTTGCGGTCGATGGCGATCGACTTCAAGCCGCCAAGCACCCAGCCGATGATGGGCACCCACACCAGTTCTTTTTTGATAATCCATACCGCGCGCGGCAGGTGACAAAGAATACCGACCGTCTCCCATGCGGACTGATGTTTGGCCATCACCACCACGGGGCGCGCGGGAATATTCTCCAACCCGCGCACTTGGTAATCGATACCGCACACGTGTTTGGCCAGCCACAAGATTCGCCAGCCCCAACCGCGTGCGCACTCATAACCCACGTCGTGCCAAAAAATCGACAGCGGAACCGTAAACAATCCGTAGAAGATGGTGTTCAACGTTCCCAGCACAAAGAACGCCGTGGAACGCAGGAAAATCATGCTGCTTTAGGGCCGGCGGGTTCAGCCACCAAATGCCGCACGGCTTCGGCAAGATCCGCAAACACCTTGGTACCTTTCGGCAGACCGCCAGCCTCTTTGGTTTTCTTGCCCTTACCCGTGAGCACCAGGATCGGCGTACACCCGACCTTCACCCCGGCCTGCAAGTCTCGCAGCGAATCGCCAATGGCGGGAACACCCTCGAGGCCGACTTTAAAACGCGATGCAATGTCTTCAAACAAACCGGTGTTCGGTTTGCGGCAATGACATTTATCGTCGGCGGTGTGTGGGCAAAAGAAAATGGCGTCGATTCGACCGCCCTGGCGGAATACCATTTCCACCATCCTGTCGTTAATCGCGGCTAGTGTTGCCATATCGAACAAACCACGACCAATACCCGATTGGTTGGTACAGACGACCACACGATAACCCGCTTGATTCAAACGCGCGATGGCTTCAATCGAACCCGGAATAGGCTTCCATTCCGCAGTCGATTTGATGAACTGCGCGCTATCCACATTGATCACACCATCGCGGTCGAGGATGATTAACTTAGGCGGCGTGTTCATCACATCCCTTCTTAGGCGGCCAGCTTGGAGAGATCAGCGACGCGGTTCATTTCGCGGTGCAGTATCGCCAGAAGGCCGAGGCGATTGGCACGAACGGTCGGGTCGTCGGCGTTGACCATGACTTTCTCGAAGAAGGCGTCGACCGGCTCGCGCAGTGCGGCAAGGGACTGAAGCGAGGCTGTGTAGTCACCGTTTTCACACTGCGACTTCGCAACCGGCATCACCGTTTCCATCGCCGTCGCGAGCGCAGTTTCCGCTGCCTCCGTCATTGACGACTTATCGTAAGTTTCTTTCACACCCTCGGCTTTTTTCAGAATATTGCCGATGCGTTTATTTGCTGCCGCAAGTGATTGTGCAGAAGGCAGCATCGAGAATGCGCGTACCGCAGAAAGTCTTACTGGAACGTCAACGACTACGTACGGGTGGATTGAGCCGGAATCAACTCCGCCGCTAAGAACAGAGCTAATCTCGTGGCTCGTAAAGCCCTGATCGAGATAAACAGACCGCATACGGTCATGCATGAAATCGAGGAACGCAGACTGCTGGAAAGTAAAACCAGCACAATCCTTGAACGCACGGCTAACAGAGTTAGCTAAATCGATCAGACTAAGTGTCTGGTTGATACCAGACAAAATTCGAATGACCCCAATTGCATGCCGTCGAAGCGCAAATGGATCTTTATCGCCGGTCGGTACTTGGCCAACGCCAAACATCCCAACAAGCGTTTCCAGCTTATCCGCAAGCGCGACTACCGTGCCAACGCTATTACGCGGCAACGCATCGCCCGCGAATTTCGGTTTGTAGTGATCTTCAATCGCCTCGGCCACCACAACATCCATGCCTTCGTTAAGCGCGTAGTACTTGCCCATCGTTCCCTGTAGCTCGGGAAATTCACCGACCATGTCGGTGACCAGATCGGCCTTGGCCAGCTGTGCTGCGAGGTCGGCTTGCGCCATAAACCCCGCGTCAGCCCCCATCAAACTGCAAATCGACTTGGCGATTGCGCGAACGCGTTCAACACGCTCACCCTGCGAGCCAAGCTTGTTGTGATACACCACAGAGGCTAACTTTGGCAGACGGTCTGCCAATTTCGTTTTCTTATCTGTATTGAAGAAGAAACGCGCATCTGCCAGCCGTGGACGCACCACGCGCTGATTACCTTCAACGATCTTGCGCGCATCGTCAAGCCGCATGTTCGACACAATCAAGAAGCGGGACGAAAGCCCACCTTCGGAGAGATACAGCGGGAAGTATTTTTGGTTGAGCTTCATGGTCAGCGTCAGACACTCGACCGGCACTTCCAAGAACTCTTGCTCAAACTTACCCACATAGATGGTTGGTAACTCGACCAGCGCCGTCACTTCGTCCAGCAGCGCTGAATACTGCTCACGATCGCCTAAGGTATCGCCGCATTGCTCGGCGTGGGCGATCAGCAAACGCTCGATCTCATGACGACGTTTATCAAACGACGCGATCACGCCACCCTCCTTTTCAAGGCGTGATTCATATTCGCCCGCAGATGCAAGCGTCATCGTTTTTTTCCCTTGGAATCGATGGCCGTGAACAACATTACTCGCACGCAACCCCAATGTCTCAACGGCAATAACCGCAGTACCGTGCATCGCCACCAAGCCATGCGCCGGTCGCACAAACTGCACAGAGTCGAGACCGTTGGCGAGCTGATATGACATGACTTTAGGGATTGGCAACCGAGCTATCGAATCCTGCAACGCGGCTTGCAGCGCATCCCTCAACAACGCGCCCTTGATGGTCACCTCAAGATAGACAACCTCTTCCGCGCCATCAACCTTACGCACTGTATTTGCAAGTAACGCCGACTCTTTCTCTAATCGCTTTTGTAACGCTGGCGTGGGATTTCCCGCTGCGTCAAACGCAACTTTCACCGGCATTAGTTTTTTCGCTTCTGACCGGTCAGCAGCAATGCCCGACACATCTGCAATCCGCACCGCGAGTCGGCGGGGTGTGGCAAACATTTCCACATTTGCATCCACCGCGACCAAGCCGCGCGATACCAAGCCGGCGTGAATACCGCTCGCAAACGCGTCGCCCAATTTCTTCAACGCCTTTGGCGGAAGCTCTTCTGTGAATAACTCAACCAACAATATCTCTTTTGCGGGAACAGAATTCACTATGCCGCTTTCTTCACAACAAATTTTTCAATCGCTTCCGCAGAGGCCATCGGGAAACCCAGCCGCTCACGCGAGTCGTAATAACTCTGCGCCACGCTCCGCGCAAGGTTACGGATACGACCGATATAAGCCGCGCGCTCGGTCACCGAAATCGCGCCATGGGCGTCTAGCATGTTGAAGGTATGCGCCGCTTTAAGAACTTGCTCATAGGCAGGCAGCGCTAGCTGTGCTTCCATCAAGCGCTTGGCATCGGCCTCGTGGTCTATGAAGTGCCGCAACAGTACCGGCACGTTGGAATACTCAAAGTTGTATGTCGACTGCTCAACTTCGTTTTGGTGAAACACGTCACCATATTTGAGCACCTTGGTGACGCCATTTTCTTCCCACGTGGTCCATACCAAATCGTACACATTTTCGACATTCTGTAGATACATCGCGAGTCGTTCGAGGCCATAGGTGATCTCACCTGTGATCGGCTTGCACTCGATACCGCCGACCTGTTGGAAGTACGTGAACTGCGTGACTTCCATGCCATTCATCCACACTTCCCAGCCGAGTCCCCATGCGCCGAGCGTTGGATTTTCCCAATCGTCCTCAACAAAACGAACATCGTTCTTTTGCAGATCCAGCCCCAGAGCTGCCAACGAGCCCAAGTACAGCTCGAGAATATTCGGTGGCGAAGGCTTTAGCACGACTTGGTACTGGTAGTAATGCTGTAATCGATTCGGATTCTCACCATAACGTCCGTCTTTTGGGCGGCGCGACGGCTGCACATAACCAGCCCGCCACGGCTCGGGGCCCAGCGCACGCAAGAAGGTGGCCGTGTGCGAGGTACCCGCGCCAACTTCCATGTCATAAGGTTGCAGCAATGCACAGCCATTAGCGTTCCAGTAATTTTGGAGCCGCAAGATGACTTCTTGGAAGGTGGGGCCGGACATGTATTTGGACAATCGAGAGCAAAACCCCGATTTTAAGGGTTTCACCATCATGGAGCAAAGTTAGCCCGCATATTTCATGGGTCGGCCCCGTATAGCGGGAATTTATTGATGAAAGCCCGGTAAAAATGCGGGCTGGATGTTGCTATTTTTCAACCTTTGACCGGCTGCGAATCGACACAACCACACCGAATCCGAGCGCACAGCCTAGCAACGCCAGCATCGGCAGGTCCTTCCAGCGCGAATACGGCGTGGCACCCTGCATTGGCGTGGCAAGAACTTCGAGCACGCCGCGGCTGAATTGCGGTAGTGACGCAACAATCTTGCCTTTCTCATTAATGGCGGCAGTTAATCCCGTGTTGGTCGCACGAACCATCCAGCGCGCGGTTTCGAGCGCGCGCATCTGGGAGAACTGCGCGTGTTGATCGGCCGCCAAATAGGTACCGAACCACGCCATGTTGGACAGATTCACCAGCAGCTCCGCTGCTGGCAGCGGACCGGCAATCTCCGCACCGAACGCGTCTTCGTAGCAGATGTTGACCGCAACCCGGTGTCCGGCCAAACGCATCGGTAGTTGTTTTTCTACGCCGGGGGTAAAGCCACTAAGCGGCATTTTTAGCCACTGGTAGACCCAGGAAAACAGCGGCGGGACAAATTCGCCAAACGCCACCAGGTGATGTTTGGCGTACTGTTGGGCCGGTGAAGTACCAAAGGCGACGGCGCCGTTGTAGTACCGGTATCCCTCGCCCGCAACTGCCTGATCTTCCCGTAGCGCAACACCCAGCAGGATCTCGCCACCTTGCGCACGCGCCTTGTCCGCCATTGCGCCGATGACTGTTCTCGGAACATCCTGCAGCATGAATGGCAGCGCCGTCTCAGGCAATACGATCAACTTGCCACGGCTTTCTTCAACCAACTGAAGATAGTTCTCAAGTGAGGCGGCGGCTTGGTCTTCGCGCCACTTGAGGTCTTGCGGAACATTGCCCTGCGCGAGCGACACCGGGATTGGCGGGCCAGATGGCGTCGACCATTCGTATGCTCCCAACAAAACGCCGCCGACCCAGACAGTGGTTCCAACAATGGCGAGCCCGCGTCGCTGGAATGCGCTGGAAACGGCACCCGAAAATTTTGACTCCGCCAGAATAATCGCCCCGGCAGTCGCAGCAAGTAAAAAAGAAATGCTGAACACACCAAAAACGGGTGCGTACCCCGCGAGCGGTGCGAGTGAAAACGCCGAGGGCGTTTGGGTGTAGCCGATGATGAGCCAGGGAAAGCCGGTGACAAACCAGCCGCGAAACATCTCAGCGGCAACAAAGGCAGCCGGCATCAACAGCAATAACCGGACGCGCAGGGTCAGCGGCAACTTCGCCTGCATATAACCGGCGAGTGCCGGAAACAGAGAGAGATAAACGCAGAACAGCAAGATAGCCAGCGCAGCCAACGGTGCAGGCATACTGCCGTAGGTATGCAGACTCACATAGAGCCAAGGGACACCTACTAGGAAAAGCCCAAGCCCCCAGGAAAAGCCAACCAACGCCGCTCGTCTCGGCGAAGTCGCCCTAACCCACTGCGAAAACAACACAACGAGCGATACGACTGCGATCGGCCATGCGTAAAACGGCGCAAACGCGAGCACCGCCATTGCACCGGCAACCATCGCCAGCAATGCCTCTACCCAAAAGGGTCTTGTATCGATCAATCTTGGCTCGAACCGCGCGTAGGCAGAGGACTTAGGCGGAAGTGTCAGTAGCAGACGGCTTCCCACCGGTCGCTGACTGTTTGTTGCTGGGCGGCGCGGCGGCGGCAAGCCTCTCTACCATCAATGAGTGAACCTTGCGACTATCCGCACGCAAGACAAGGAAACGGAAGCCATCGAAGGAAATCGATTCATTCCGTTTCGGGACGTGTCCGAAGTGACTCACAACGAGCCCGCCCACCGTATCAAAATCTTCGTCTGGAAAGTTGGATGCAAAATGCTCATTGAAGTCTTCAATTTCGGTAATCGCTTTGACACGATAGCGCCCGCCTTTGTCCGGCAGGATATTGTCTTCGGTCTCGTCAAAATCGAACTCGTCTTCGATGTCGCCGACGATCTGCTCGATCACGTCTTCGATGGTGATCAATCCTGCGACGCCGCCGTATTCATCAACAACAATCGCGATGTGATTTCGGTTCGCTTTGAACTCACGCAACAAAACATTCAGGCGCTTGGATTCGGGCACGAACACGGCCGGACGCAGCATATCGCGAACATCAAACTCATCCGCGTTGGCGTAGTAGCGCAACAAATCTTTAGCAAGCAGTATGCCGATGACATTGTCACGGCTGTTCTCGAACACGGGAAAACGCGAATGTGCGGTTTCGATCACGTTGGGAATAAACTCAGCCGGTGCATCCTCGACATCGACCATGTCCATCTGTGAGCGCGGAAGCATCACATCGCGCACCTGCATTTCAGAAACCTGCAACACTCCTTCGATCATGGTGAGCGCATCAGCGTCGAGTAGTTCTTTTTCGAGCGCGCCGTGCAGCAACTCTACTAGCTGGTCTCTGTCTTCCGGCTCCCGAAGCAGCAGCGATGACAGTCGTTCCATCAGCGATCGTTTGGGGGATTCGTCCATATTCTCAGTTTGCTGTTGCGACGCTGTCATTTTAACTGACCACAACATGTGGTTTGTGACAGTTGTTCAGCGCCCTGTACTAGTCGGGGTATTGATCGTCATCGCGATAAGGATTGCCAACACCAAGCCCGGCCAGCATTTTCACCTCAAGCGCTTCCATGCGTTTGGCATCACGCGGGGATTCGTGGTCAAACCCACCCAAATGCAGGATGCCGTGCACACACAGATGCGCGTAGTGGTCAGCCAACGTCTTGTGTTGGTCTTTCGCTTCATGCGCTACCACTTGGGCGCAGATAACAAGATCACCTAAAAGGACCGGCGATTTTTTCTCGTGGTAGACAAACGTCAAAATGTTGGTCGGGTAGTCTTTTCCACGAAAAGCGGAGTTGAGATTGCGGCCTTCCGCCGCATTCACGATGCGCAGCGTGACCTCAGATGCGTTTGCCGCCCTAATGCCCGCCAATGCGGCGTTCACCCACTTTCGCAACAACCGGTCGCTCGGGATGTTGGCGAGTCGACTCGCACGTTGAATAGAAATGGCAGCTGACATCTACGCGCTTTAGACGTGGAAAAGCGGAAACACCAGAAAGGACAGGCATTTCCAGACATTTTTGCCTGAAGATGTTCGCCGATAGGCGTGTTTTAACTTCATTATCGACGTTTATCCACGGCGCGTACGGGTGTGTGCATCGTAAGCAGTCACAATCGACTGCACGAGCGGATGCCGTACAACATCAACCGCTTGGAAAATGGTGAACCCGATTCCCTGAATGCCATACAGCGCGTTGCGAGCATCAACCAAGCCGCTGACCTGTCCGGCTTTTAAGTCCACCTGCGTGACGTCTCCCGTGATGACGGCCTTGGTTCCGAAGCCGATTCGCGTGAGAAACATCTTCATTTGTTCCGGTGTCGTGTTTTGCGCTTCGTCGAGAATGATGAACGAGTGATTGAGCGTTCTCCCGCGCATGAATGCGAGAGGTGCGACTTCAATTTGGTTGCGCTCAAACATCTTGCTCACCCGATCAAACCCAAGCAGATCGTAGAGCGCGTCATACAATGGTCGTAGATAAGGATCGACTTTCTGCGATAGGTCACCCGGTAGAAACCCGAGACGCTCACCCGCCTCAACGGCCGGACGAGTCAACACAATTCGTTTGACCAGATCGCGTTCAAACGCATCCACTGCACAGGCGACGGCAAGAAAGGTTTTCCCCGTCCCTGCGGGACCCACACCGAAAGTAATGTCATGCGATTGGATTTGTTGTAAGTATTGCGCTTGTCGATCGGTGCGGGCACGAAGGTCGGCACGCTTGGTATGTAAGGTGACCGCTTCTACCGAGTTTGCGGGCCGATTGACGTCTTCTTTCGTCTGCTTTACGAGCCGTCCGCGCTGCACTTCGACGAGCCCAAGCTGGATATCTTCAACCGAGAGATCCGCACCCGCTTTTGCATAGAACTGATTGAGCACCTTCGCGGCAACTTCAATCTTTCCGCGCGCCCCGGCGACGGCAAATTTTTCCCCGCGCCGCGAAATGGTGACCTCCAGTGCTGCTTCAATACGCCGCAAATTTTCATCGAGCGCGCCGCACAGCGCATTAAGCCGGTGGTTATTGACCGGCGTGAAAGAAAACTCCAGACATGGTGATTTCATTCTCTGCAACTTTACGCCGCCTGCGAAGCAGCTTCGTGCGTTGTGGCGTGAGTTGCGATTTCTCCACGCAACGTGAAATGCATGGCTTTCGTAATCACAACATCAACAAACTGCCCAATGAGCCGTTTGTCTGCCGGAAAATTAACGACGCGATTGTTGTCAGTTCGCGCCATGAGTTCTGCGTCATGTTTGCGTGATACTCCTTCCACCAATACACGCTGGACGGAACCAACCATTGATTCGGAGATGGCTGTTGATTGCGCTTCGAGCACCTTCTGCATTTTCTGAAGCCGTTGCAACTTTATCTGTTGGGGCGTTTCATCTATCAAACTCGCTGCCGGCGTTCCCGGTCGACGTGAGTAAACAAAGGAGAATGCCCCGTCGAATTGAATATCCTCGATGAGCTTCATGCTGCGATTGAAGTCTTCCTCCGTCTCGCCGGGAAATCCGACGATAAAGTCAGTCGAGATCGATATTCCAGGGCGTTTTTCACGCAATCGCCGGACGATGGATTTGTATTCCATGACCGTGTAACCCCGCTTCATCAACGCCAGCACGGTATCACTGCCGGCCTGCACGGGTAGGTGCAACTGCGACACTAGTTTGGGCAGCTTGGCATAACAATCGATCAATCGTTGCGTGAACTCGAGCGGATGTGAAGTCGTATAGCGAATGCGTTCAATGTTTGGAACAGCATTAACAGCAGTCAGTAACAGTGCAAAGTCAGCGTCAGTTTCCTCGCCGCTTTCTGCGTCGATCATTTTCCCCATATAAGCGTTGACGTTTTGACCCAACAACGTCACCTCTTTGACGCCTCTTGCGGCGAGACCGCGAATCTCATTGATTACGTCCGCAAGCGGGCGTGAAATTTCTTCTCCTCGGGTGTAGGGCACCACACAAAAACTGCAGTATTTGGAGCAGCCCTCCATGATCGACACAAACGCGGTCGGGCCTTCTACCCGTGCAGGCGGCATATCGTCAAACTTCTCATTTTCTGGGAACGAAATGTCGACTTGGGGCAGCGATGTTCGTTCCCGGCGTTGAATCATGGCCGGAAGGCGATGGAGTGTTTGTGGTCCAAACACGATATCGACATAGGGCGCGCGCTTGACGAGTGCGTCGCCTTCCTGCGACGCGACACAACCACCAACACCAATCAACACCCTCGGATTGGCGTCCTTGAGCTCACGCAAGCGCCCTAAGTCCGAGAACATCTTTTCGCTGGCCTTCTCGCGCACCGAACAAGTGTTGAGGAGGATTAAGTCCGCCTCTTCAGCTTTGTCAGTTTTGGTGTATCCCTGTGCGGCCTCAAGTAGGTCGGCCATCTTGTCCGAGTCGTACTCGTTCATCTGACAACCGAAGGTCCGAATAAAGACTTTCTTCTGGAATTTTTCTGTTGCCACGTTTGCTCCTGGAGACGGTGAATAAACCGGGCAGGTGTCGATGAAAGTACGAAGAGCCGCACACAGCGGCTCTTCGTAGAGTTTGGTGGCCAATCCCTGATTCGAACAGGGGACCTGCGGATTATGATTCCGTCGCTCTAACCGGCTGAGCTAATTGGCCATTAAGTTGCACTATTCCCCAAGGGTCGTGAATTATGGCGTTTCTTGGGCTTTTTGGCAACCACGGCGTCTGGCGAGAAAGGGCTACATACGAGTCTACGCTGGCCTCTTATCGCCGTTTTTTACATACCGATCCAGCCAACGAACAGATTCCCATAAACGGTGAAGCACTGATTCACGTCCACGGTAGCCGTGATCCTCGTAGGGCAAAACGACGTATCGCGCGGTGCCGCCAAGCCCCTTGATTGCTTGGTAGAAGCGCTCACTTTGCAACGGAAAGGTTCCCGAATTTGAATCAGCTTCGCCGTGAATCAGCAAAATGGGAGTTTTTATCTGATCCGCATAGTTAAACGGCGACATCTGCGCGTACACATCTCGCGCCTTCCAGAATGTTCTGTCCTCGGCTTGAAACCCAAAGGGGGTAAGCGTGCGGTTATACGCGCCGCTCTCAGCAATTCCTGCAGCGAACAACTTCGTATGCGCCAGCAAATTCGCCACCATGAATGCGCCATAAGAGTGGCCGCCTACCGCGATTTTTGATCGGTCCGCAACACCGCGACGCACAACTTCATCAATTGCCGCTTCGGCACTGGCGATGAGTTGGGGCAAGTAAGTATCGTTTTCCTTGCCTTGCTCACCGATGATTGGCATCGTGGGATTATCAAGGACCGCATAGCCCTGCGTGATGAACGGCAACGGACCAGAGAATGCTGGGCGCACGTAGCGATGTGGGGAACCCGTAATCTGACCTGCGGCTTCGGCTGATCGAAACTCCCGTGGATAAGCCCACATCAATAGCGGTAGCGGGTCATCTCCCCGCTTGAAAGTTGCGGGAAGATACAACGTCCCGGAAAGCTCGACGCCGTCACGTCGCTTGTAGCGGATAACCTCTTTGGTCACGCCGGCAAGCGGGTTCTTCGGCGTTGCAAACCGCGTTACAGCCGACATTTTTCCGGAGGCCAGTTCTCGAACATACACATTTGGCGCTTCGGTCACAGTCTCGCGCTGCATTAACAGCCGGACGTTAGCGTTAGCAGTCTTTCCTGATTGCGCACTGTCGAACACGCTCAGTGGTACATCGTAGTATGGCGCTTCGGACCGAAACAGTCGCTTTGTTTCGCGCGTATCCAACTCAAGTCGATCGACAAATGGGCGATCGCCGTCAGCAGATGCACCGGTACCGTTCAGGTAGATGGCCCGACCGTCAGGAGAAAAATTAAGTACGCGGCCGCCGCGGCCATTCGATTCGGTGAACGGTGTCCCGGGATCGCTATAACGATCCTCAGTCGAGCGCTCAAAAATCTTCTGTGCTGGTTTTGTCGCATCGGATGGGTACACACGCCACGTTGAGGTCTTGCGAAGTTTGCGCGAAACCTCCGTTACTAGTGCAGCCGCGTCGTTCCCCCAATTGACACTTTGGAAACGGAGCTCGAGTTTGGCCAACATTGTTGGTTCGCCATCAAATGGCGAAGGTAACACGAAAAAATAGTCGCTGATTCCGTTTTTGCGTGTTTCATTTGCTTGCGCCCAGGCAAGTGTTGCGTTTGCATCACTTCGCCAAGAATACTGACGCGGCCCTTTGCGAACCGCATCAGGATCCGATTCTTCATCCTCTGCCATCGGCAGGTCCGACATCACTCTAACTACCCGGCCGACGTTTGGTTCGAGCGCATCGCGCACCTCTGTCTTCAGAGCAAAGCGTGATACCGGCACCGAATATGAATAGGGTCGTTTGATGGTTTGCACCAACGCGTACTGCCCATCAGGCGAGGGCATCATCCCACGCACGACGCCGCTTACAATTGCCTCAAGTTTGCCGTCGAGCCAAACTCGTGCGACTTCGGCAGTTGCATAGTATTCAAACAGAGCTTCGTCGTGTGGCGTCTTCAGCAGATCTTGGTAAGTACGGGCTGCGTTTCGGCGGCCTAGGTTTTCTTGCACCAGCGGCCCACTTGCCGTACTCGGCGCTTTGGGTGCGGCACCTCTAGCCTGCGGTATTGCTGCAATCAACAGCGACTTGCTATCGCTAAACCAACTGAACGGACGCCCAACCACGCCGTTGAGATTTCGCTCAGTCACCCGCCGTGCTTGCGTACCGTTCGCTACTTCGACAACCATCAAATCGAGGGCGTTTTCCCGGACGAGTGTAAAGGCGACACGTTTTCCGTCGGGCGACCAAACTGCGTCCCCGATTCTCGCATTTGCGGGGACGTTCTGGACCAGTTTTTCAAGACGATCCGCTAAGCGGACAAACCGGATTGCGGTTGCGTGTGTCGTTCTGCTAAGGTCATTATTCCGTGGATTGATGCGTAGTCCTGCGAGACGAAGTTCGGGCTGGCTGAGATCGGCAACGCTTGGTAACGCCGGACGCTCCAGCAACATGAGCCATTCATTGTTCGGCGAGAGAGTGGTTTGCGGTATCTGCGCCGCATCGACCATATCGACCATCGGTTGCGCCGGCACTTGATATCGTGCCGTGTCATTCGCTGAAGCAGGAGAGGGGCAGATCGCGGCGAGCGCCAGACAGGCCAGCAACACGGTTGATCTTAAAATGATAGCGGGGCGAAGGTGGCGCATGAAGTCAGTTTCGTCAACCAATTTGGACTGTTTCGAACAACAATCGAAGTCAACAACCGCGAGGCTGATGGCGAGCTGCGATTCTACTCCGGTCGCCTACGCAAAGCTGATTTTGCCGAGCCGTTGCAAGTTTGCTTTTGCCAATCAAGAGGTGTAATGTTGCATTGCAATATCTCCTATTCGTAGCTGTAATATCCCCTCATTCCACGAAGACGTCCCTTCGCGAACCCCCGGCCCCACCAATCACCGAGAGCTCTCGGTTAATGGCCCCGGGGGTGTAATCGCCCCGTATGGAATCTAAAGACAAAAAGTTAAGTGCACTCACAATCGGTGCTATTGGTGTCGTCTTCGGCGACATTGGAACCAGCCCGCTTTACGCGTTGAAGGAATCCTTTAGCCCCATCCATGGAATTCCCCTAAACGCTACGACCGTGTACGGGATTTTGTCGGTGATGTTTTGGGCAATGACGGCGCTGGTCACCGTCAAATATCTGGTGTTCATGATGCGCGCTGATAACAAAGGCGAAGGTGGAATCCTGGCACTGACTGCACTGGCGCAACGGTGCTTTCGTAAAGGTACCCGTCGGCATTGGTGGGTGGTTGCACTTGGCATGTTTGGCGCGGCCATGTTTTACGGCGACGCGATAATCACGCCGGCAATTTCAGTCCTCTCCGCTGTCGAAGGATTGGGGCTAGTGGAGCCTGCACTCAATCAGTTTGTGGTGCCCATCTCAATCGGCATACTGATTGCGTTGTTTGCCGTGCAGCGGCACGGTACCGCAGCAGTTGGTCTTTTTTTTGGGCCCGTGATGGTGCTGTGGTTCTTGGTGCTGGCAATACTCGGCATGGTACAAATCGTCAACAACCCCGCTGTTCTGCAAGCCTTCAATCCTTGGTATAGCTGGCAGTTTTTTATTGAGCACAAAGTTGCTGCGTGGATTACGTTAGGCGCGGTCGTCCTATGTGTGACTGGTGGCGAAGCACTGTATGCGGACATGGGGCACTTTGGAAGAAAGCCGATTCGCGTTGGTTGGTTTTCGCTTGTGTGGCCAGCGTTGTTACTGAACTACTTTGGTCAGGGTGCGCTGCTGTTATCAAACCCCGACGCAATCAAAAACCCGTTTTATTTGATGGCGCCGAACTGGGCGCTGCTGCCTATGGTTGGCCTCGCGGCATGCGCGACTGTGATCGCTTCGCAGGCCGTGATTTCTGGCGCATTCAGCCTGACTAAACAGGCGATCCAGCTCGGCTACTTGCCTCGCTTTAATATTCAGCACACAAATGAAAAGGAGTCCGGCCAGATTTACATTCCCTTTATCAATTGGGGCCTGCTGATTGGCATCATCACGCTGGTGATCATCTTTAAGAACTCCAGCAACCTCGCCGCAGCCTACGGCATCGCCGTAATGCTGACCATGACCATTGATACGCTGCTGTTGCTCGTTGTGATGGTCTACATCTGGAAATGGAGCCGGTTTTTTGCCGCAATCTTGGTGGGCGGCATTCTAACCAACGACCTCATGTTCCTCTCAGCTACTGCGACAAAAATTGGAGACGGCGGCTGGTTCCCACTTGTTATCGGTGTGGCTATGTTCACCGTCATGAGCACGTGGCGACGTGGGCGCGAAATTGTTCGCCGCAAAGTTAATGATGGTGCCATGCCATTAAAAGGGTTTGTTGAATCGATCTCTCTTTCAGACACGCCGCGAGTCGAAGGTACCGGCGTCTTTATGACGACCAATCCCGACGGTGTGCCTAATGCACTCCTACACAACCTAAAACACAACAAGGTGTTGCATGGTCGTGTCATCATCCTTTCAATCGTCATTGAGGACATTCCGCGGGTGCCCAAGGAAGACTACATTTGGATCGATAACCACGGACATGGCTTTTACACGATAACCGCACACTATGGCTTTAAGGAGTCGCCAAACGTACCTGTCATGCTTGAAGATTGCCGACTACAGTCCATGAAATTCGACATGATGGACACCAGCTTTTTTGTTAACCGGGAGTCGCTGATCGCCACCCCGAAGGGTGGCATGGCGCTGTGGCGAGAACACATCTTCGTTTGGATGTCGCACCTCGCGGCTAAGGCCTCTGACTACTTCAGAATTCCTACCAACCGGGTGGTCGAGCTGGGCACTCAGGTCGAGATCTAGCGCTACGCTCAGAAGAAGAACAGATCATTCACGGGAATGGTTTTATAGCGCATCGGCATTGGCGCGATGGTGGGGGTGATGGCTGCTAGGACTCGAACCAGTCCTAGAAACACAATTATCGTAGACTTAAGTAGTTCACCGAGACCTATAAAAGCAAAAAGCCCATCCTTTTGGGGACGGGCTTTTTGCTTTTATAGGGTCTTGGCGATGACCTACTTTAGTTTCGGCCGGGCCGTTGGCCCTTAACGTGCTGCGCACATTAGCCTTCACTGAAACAAGGCACTACCTTCGTATTGAGGACGTTGGGCCGGCCATCAGATCGCACTTGCGATCCTCGGAATCGTGCCTTGTTTTCATGCCTCAAGCAGGTCACGGAGATCCATAAAGACAAAGCCCCTCACCAGCAATGCTGGGAGGGGCTTTGTCTTTATAGGGTCTTGGCGATGACCTACTTTCGCACGGGTATGACCGCACTATCATCGGCGCAACGCTGTTTCACGGTCCTGTTCGGGATGGGAAGGGGTGGGGCCAGCGCGCTATGGTCGCCAAGAATTCGGTGTGTTGATCGTTTGCCTGCCTACTTTTTGTACTGGACAGGCGAACGCGCAACCGCATTCGGGGAGAAGTAAAGACAGTCTCTCTTCGGTGTGACACCGTTGATCGACGATTAAATTGTATTGCGTTGCTTTATCTATACGGGTTCACTAGGTTTTCACGCACTTGCTTTCGCGTGACCGAAATTGTGTGGCTCTACCACCAATTTCGACCTAGCTGACCCAAATGAAATCGAAGATTTCATTTGCTTACCGTTATAGAGTCAAGCCTTACGGGCAATTAGTACACCTTAGCTTAACGAGTTACCTCGCTTCCACACGGTGCCTATCAACGTCCTGGTCTCGAACGACCCTTCAAGGGGGTTAAACCCCCGGGAAATCTTATCTTCAGGCAAGTTTCCCGCTTAGATGCTTTCAGCGGTTATCTCTTCCGTACTTAGCTACCCTGCGATGCTTCTGGCGAAACAACAGGTACACCAGCGGTACGTCCACTCCGGTCCTCTCGTACTAGGAGCAGCCCCCGTCAAATTTCCAACGCCCACGGCAGATAGGGACCAAACTGTCTCACGACGTTTTGAACCCAGCTCACGTACCACTTTAAATGGCGAACAGCCATACCCTTGGGACCGGCTACAGCCCCAGGATGTGATGAGCCGACATCGAGGTGCCAAACTCCCCCGTCGATATGAACTCTTGGGAGGAATCAGCCTGTTATCCCCAGCGTACCTTTTATCCGTTGAGCGATGGCCCTTCCATTCAGAACCACCGGATCACTATGACCTGCTTTCGCACCTGCTCGACTTGTCAGTCTCGCAGTCAAGCAACCTTATGCCATTGCACTATCAGTACGATGTCCGACCGTACCTAGGTTACCTTCGCACTCCTCCGTTACTCTTTGGGAGGAGACCGCCCCAGTCAAACTGCCTACCATACACGGTCCCCACCCCCGATCAGGGGGCCAGGTTAGAACCGCAACACTACCAGGCTGGTATTTCAACGTCGCCTCCATGAGAACTAGCGTCCCCACTTCATAGGCTCCCAGCTATCCTACACAGGCCGTGTCACAGTCCAATGTAAAGCTACAGTAAAGGTGCATGGGGTCTTTCCGTCTAGCCGCGGGGAGATTGCATCTTCACAAACATTTCAACTTCGCTGAGTCTCAGGAGGAGACAGTGTGGCCATCGTTACGCCATTCGTGCGGGTCGGAACTTACCCGACAAGGAATTTCGCTACCTTAGGACCGTTATAGTTACGGCCGCCGTTTACCGGGGCTTCAATCAAGAGCTTGCACCCCATCATTTAACCTTCCGGCACCGGGCAGGCGTCACACCCTATACGTCGACTCATCGTCTTAGCAGAGTGCTGTGTTTTTGTTAAACAGTCGCAGCCACCGATTCTCTGCAACCTCTTACGGCTTCGAGAGCAAGTCTCTACACCTTATCAAGGCACACCTTCTTCCGAAGTTACGGTGTCAATTTGCCGAGTTCCTTCTCCTGAGTTCTCTCAAGCGCCTTAGAATTTTCATCCTGCCCACCTGTGTCGGTTTGCGGTACGGTCTTATCCAACTGAAGCTTAGTGGCTTTTCCTGGAAGCTTGGTATCAGCAACTTCAGTACCGAAGTACCTCGTTATCACGCCTCAGCTAAGATCTCCGGATTTGCCTAGAAACCACGCCTACACGCTTCAACCGGGACGTCCAACACCCGGCTTGCCTAACCTTCTCCGTCCCCACATCGCATTGGATAACGGTACTGGAATATTAACCAGTTTCCCATCAGATACGGCTTTCGCCCTCTCCTTAGGGGCCGACTCACCCTGCGCCGATGAACGTTGCGCAGGAAACCTCGGGCTTTCGGCGAGGGAGCTTTTCACTCCCTTTATCGCTACTCATGTCAGCATTCGCACTTCTCATACCTCCAGCATCCCTTACAAGACACCTTCACAGGCCTAGAGAACGCTCTCCTACCATTTGCATGCTCCTTTAAACACACTCCTTGAGGTTGCCGCCAGTCCAACAGGACACGCGGCAAACCAACTCATTGAGGTGAGGGCGCCGCACTTCCTGACAGTCTCAACAGATAACGTTTTGCGACGTCAACGCTTCGCGTCGGGTCGCAAACTCATCAGAATGCTCTTAAAGGAGCATGCAAATCCACAGCTTCGGTGCATGGTTTAGCCCCGTTACATCTTCCGCGCAGGACGACTCGATCAGTGAGCTATTACGCTTTCTTTAAAGGATGGCTGCTTCTAAGCCAACTTCCTGACTGTCTTCGCCTTCCCACTTCGTTTTCCACTTAACCATGCTTGGGGACCTTAGCTGGTGGTCTGGGTTGTTTCCCTTTCGACACCGGACGTTAGCACCCGGTGTCTGTCTCCCAAGCTCGCACTCATCGGTATTCGCAGTTTGCTTTGGTTTGGTAGACCTAAACGGCCCCCTAGCCAATACAGTGCTCTACCCCCGATGGTGATACTTGAGGCACTACCTAAATAGTTTTCGGAGAGAACCAGCTATTTCCGGATTTGTTTAGCCTTTCACCCCTATCCACAGCTCATCCCCTAACTTTTCAACGTTAGTGGGTTCGGACCTCCAGTACCTGTTACGGCACCTTCATCCTGGCCATGGATAGATCATCCGGTTTCGGGTCTACGCCGTGCTACTAATCGCCCTTATCAGACTCGCTTTCGCTACGCCTTCCCTATTCGGTTAAGCTCGCAACACAACGTAAGTCGCTGACCCATTATACAAAAGGTACGCCGTCACCCTGCTCAATTGACCTTCGGCAAATTGAGCAGGGTGACGGCTCTGTCCACTTACGTGTCCAGTACGCCTTCCTCTATTCAATTCACTAAAAGCTCAACAACCGTCTCCTTACGAAGACGTTGCGCCTTCTTTCAAAGGCCCTTCACTCCCCTCAAATATCTTTTGATGGATCTTGCCCGCATCTTGCGATGCGCGCTCGGCCATCAAAGAACCCAATGGGATAAAGATCAATTAAGCAGGGCTCCGACTGTTTGTATGCATGCGGTTTCAGGATCTATTTCACTCCCCTCCCGGGGTTCTTTTCGCCTTTCCCTCACGGTACTGGTTCACTATCGGTCGATTACGAGTATTTAGCCTTGGAGGATGGTCCCCCCATCTTCAGACAGGATTTCACGTGTCCCGCCCTACTTGTCGCAACCTTAGTTCTACATCCATGTTTTCGCATACGGGGCTATCACCCACTATCGCTGGCTTTTCCAAACCATTTTGCTAACACACATGCTAAAAGTTGCAGGCTCATCCCATTTCGCTCGCCACTACTCTGGGAATCTCGGTTGATTTCTGTTCCTATGGCTACTTAGATGTTTCAGTTCACCACGTTCGCCCCTTGCCCCCTATGTATTCAGAGACAGGTACCCTTGCGGGTGGGTTTCCCCATTCAGAGACCTCCGGATCAAAGCTTATTTGCCAGCTCCCCGGAGCTTTTCGCAGGCTATCGCGTCTTTCATCGCCTGTAATCGCCAAGGCATCCACCTCATGCACTTAGTCACTTGACTCTATAACGTTAAGCCCTTCACAAACATGGCTGACATGCACATGCCGCAAAAGACGTTATAAATATTTACAACGCTTGTTTCACCATGACCCAAGAACTCAATTCCAAGCCATGATGATCGATACAATCTAACCCCGCATCTTTGTCCGCACACCAATCACCTCTCGGCAATCAGCGCACAAACGTCAATGCGTTGTCTTTACTTCTTCCACTTTTTTAAAGAACAAAACAGCTCACAACGTTAAACGTTGAGCAATAAACACTTGACCAGTCATCCATCACACGACAACCGAAGTCCCTAACGCTCAACCCTCAACAACACATCAACAAGCTTTTTGGTGGGTCTGGTTGGTCTCGAACCAACGACCCCCGCCTTATCAAGACGGTGCTCTAACCAACTGAGCTACAGACCCAATCTGGTGGAGGATGACGGGATCGAACCGACGACCCCCTGCTTGCAAAGCAGGTGCTCTCCCAGCTGAGCTAATCCCCCAGTGTGCAATCGATCAAAAGTACAAACCTACTTTTGATCGGACTAGTCAGCTAAAAATCACTGGCAAAGCCAGATGATTTTTTAACGAAACACCAACTAATCCAACACGGACAGACCGTCCAATCAGACCGTCCAATGCTGCGATGTGTTTGCTGTTCTCTTTTAACCAACAACCGATTGAGGTGAGTACTAAAGCACTGAGAATGTCTCTAGAAAGGAGGTGATCCAGCCGCACCTTCCGATACGGCTACCTTGTTACGACTTCACCCCAGTCACGAATCCTACCGTGGTAACCGGCCCCCTTGCGGTTAGCCTAGCTACTTCTGGTAAAACCCGCTCCCATGGTGTGACGGGCGGTGTGTACAAGGCCCGGGAACGTATTCACCGCGACATGCTGATCCGCGATTACTAGCGATTCCGACTTCACGCAGTCGAGTTGCAGACTGCGATCCGGACTACGATCGGCTTTGTGAGATTGGCACCCCCTCGCGGGTTAGCGACCCTCTGTACCGACCATTGTATGACGTGTGAAGCCCTACGCATAAGGGCCATGAGGACTTGACGTCATCCCCACCTTCCTCCGGTTTGTCACCGGCAGTCTCATTAGAGTGCCCAACTAAATGTAGCAACTAATGACAAGGGTTGCGCTCGTTGCGGGACTTAACCCAACATCTCACGACACGAGCTGACGACAGCCATGCAGCACCTGTGTTCCCATTCTCTTTCGAGCACGAAGCCATCTCTGGCAACTTTGGGACATGTCAAGCGTAGGTAAGGTTTTTCGCGTTGCATCGAATTAATCCACATCATCCACCGCTTGTGCGGGCCCCCGTCAATTCCTTTGAGTTTTAATCTTGCGACCGTACTCCCCAGGCGGTCAACTTCACGCGTTAGCTTCGTTACTAAGAGAATAAATCTCCCAACAACCAGTTGACATCGTTTAGGGCGTGGACTACCAGGGTATCTAATCCTGTTTGCTCCCCACGCTTTCGTGCATGAGCGTCAGTATTGACCCAGAGACCTGCCTTCGCCATCGGTATTCCTTCTGATATCTACGCATTTCACTGCTACACCAGAAATTCTAGTCTCCTCTGCCATACTCTAGCCTTGCAGTCCCAAATGCCATTCCCAGGTTAAGCCCGGGGATTTCACATCTGGCTTACAAAACCGCCTGCGCACGCTTTACGCCCAGTAATTCCGATTAACGCTCGCACCCTACGTATTACCGCGGCTGCTGGCACGTAGTTAGCCGGTGCTTATTCTTCGGGTACCGTCAGTTGTCACGAGTATTCGTCGTAACCGTTTCGTCCCCGACAAAAGAGCTTTACAACCCGAAGGCCTTCTTCACTCACGCGGAATGGCTGGATCAGGGTTGCCCCCATTGTCCAAAATTCCCCACTGCTGCCTCCCGTAGGAGTCTGGACCGTGTCTCAGTTCCAGTGTGGCTGATCATCCTCTCAGACCAGCTACAGATCGTCGCCTTGGTGAGCCTTTACCTCACCAACTAGCTAATCTGATATCGGCCACTCCTTTAGCGCGAGGTCTTGCGATCCCCCGCTTTCATCTCCCGATCGTATGCGGTATTAGCACAGCTTTCGCTGCGTTATCCCCCACTAAAGGATACGTTCCGATATGTTACTCACCCGTTCGCCGCTCGCCGCCAGGTTGCCCCGCGCTGCCGCTCGACTTGCATGTGTAAAGCATTCCGCCAGCGTTCAATCTGAGCCAGGATCAAACTCTTCAGTTCAATTCCTGTTTGCAAGACAGTTATCAGGCTCTCACCCAACAACGTCTTCCCAACTCAAAGCTTGCTTCACATCTAAATTGCTCTAGATGCGTTTACTTCTTTGAGACAGGTACTACTTCAATATTTTGAGCTCAACCTCACCAGCAATCCGTGCACCTAAGCACCAGCTACCTTCCGCAATCAGCCTAAACCAACCACCTCCAGTAACCATCACCAGCAAAGCACCCCAATACCAGAGTACCCACCTCAATCGGTTGTCTAGTTTTTAAAGAACGA
>JADCIX010000027.1 GCA_020247545.1 Rhodocyclaceae bacterium
CTGACGATGGTGGCGGTGCTACCGGATACAGTGCAAATGGTTGGAGAGGTCGAGGCAAACGTGACTGGGTTGCCGGAGGCCCCACCGGTGGCACTCAGGGTAAAGGTGCCGTTGGGTTGATAGGTGATCGGTGTGGCCGGGATAAAGCCGGTGATGGTCTGGGCGATCAGCGCTACGATTGTTAGCGTACGCATCTCCGACGTGTCCGCGCATGAGGACTGACGCGCGGTTATTGTGCAAGTGAATGTTTGACCACCCAATCCTGCCGTTGAATTAGGGTAATTAGCGTTGAAACTCGTAGTTGCGTATGGGTCGATTACAAAATTGAAAGCGCCTGAACAAGCGAGGCGTCCGGCCCCGTTTGAATTTGCAATATTGAATGTCAACGTAGAGAGCGATCCTTCAACGACCGTTGTAGGCGTCCAGGCGAAATTACTGATGGTCGGGCATGTCTGACTAACCGTAAATGTCTGTGTGATCGGTTGCGCGGCTGCGTAAGTCGCATTACCCGCTTGCGAAGCTGTTATCGAACATGTGCCAGTCGCAACAAGGGTGACGCTCGTCCCAGAAACGGTACAAACGTTCGGTGAGTTTGACGTGTAGGTGATGGGCAAGCCAGAGGAGGCGCTTGCGGTTAGAGAAACCGGAGGCGCCCCAAGTGTCTGCGCTGACAATGCTCCGAATGTAATTGACTGGGCCTGAGGAGGCGGAAAAACCTGATGAGAGAAGGAGGAAACCGCAGGGCCGCCAGCGCCTTGGCAGGTGATGCGCCAAATATGCTCCCCGAGCACAGTCGGGCTAGGCGAAAGACTTCCGCTAACTGCGCTGGAGAAGAAAACAAACCCAGAATCAACGGCCATGCGCCGGTATTCCACGGCGCATGACGTGGCGTTTGTCGAACTCCAGTTGATCGTGTAGGCCGTTCCGGCTTCGGTCGTTGGTACGGATTGCGTGATGGACGCACTGACACTGGGTGCCAATATGCCGTAAACGGTGACTGACGCGAGGTAAGAACCGTAACAAACCGGGAACCCCTCCCAATCCAGTGTGCATCCATACAATCGGAAAACGTAGTAGTTCCCGGGCGCGATCCAAGGCGCCGTTGCAGTTCCAGTGCTGGAGGTTTGAGCAAACACGGCTTCTGGTCCGCCGTTCACACTCACCGTAACCGTCGTAGGCCCTGGCACTCCGGTAAACCAACTTATTGTCGTACTCCCGGTTGACCCGGCTGGCGCTGCCACCGTCGTTGGATTGGCCGTGATCGACTGAGCCCATACTGACGCTGTCAAAATCAGAGATGTAGACAGCGCAACAAATGTAATCACTAACCGAACAAATGCTTGCATGGAGAATCCGTTTTGGGCTGACTATTCGAAGAAAATTCGTGTGTTTTTACGCGCGCACCGGAGACAAAGCCACCGACGCAGGGTACAGCTGAACGTACTTTTGCGGCTCGCCTGAATGAAATTCGACGCGAGCGGGGACGTGCGAACTACGCAGGACTTCGCGTGAGCGATGCGCGTGGGAACGGCGCCGAGAAAACGCATTCCAATGACCCGCGTATGCAGACTGCGGCGCATTTCCATGAGAACAACAGGAACACCCCGTTGCCGCACATTTGCCGAGAAGGGCATGGGCAGTTGCCGCATCTCGCGTACCAGAAGTGTTTGTGAAGGGCAAGTCAATACGGGGAGGCCCTGAACGCGCGCACGGGCGCAGGTCGATGTTTGACTTCTCACAGCCGCCCCCTGTATCTTGTTGGTAGTCTTATTTTTTTACTACGTTAGGTGCGATGTTACCGCGAATGGTAAAGTTGTCAAGCAAGACACAAACAAATGTTACGAATGGTGTGCAACCGAGCCCACATCACACCACTTTTTGTCGCCTAATCACAAATTCTTATCCGTCCGCCGTGGTCAATTCCTTTGGCGAGGATTAGCGCACGCGGCGTGCACCACAAGTTAAGAATCAAGAACTGGCAGAATCAAGCAAAAACCAGACTGGCATCATTGCAACAAGGGACAAGGCGAAGACCTCGGAGACAATGGCAAGCTTGCGGAATTACGTCCAATTTCAATGGAGCCGCCTAAACGCGTCATACGGACGCGTTTTTTCGGTGGCTTGCGTTATCGCGTTTATAGCACTCGTGACCTCAACTGCCGGAATCGTTGCGCACCAGCGCGCGCGCGCCAGTCAAGCAGACTTCGACGAACGTAAGAACATCCTTGCTGCCGCTCCCATTCGCGCCACGGGCTCCCCAGCCAACGTTGGGGCCTTCGATGGCACCCAGCTCATGACGCTGTTGCATGCGTCAGCCGATGCCGTGGAGGTCGACTTAGACGAACTCGTCTACACGCTTGAAGAGGCGCCATCCGAGCCTTTTTTGCGCTACCGGGCACGCTTTGGGGTCACTGCAAGCTACCCGGACGTGAAACGATTTGTCGACAAGGTGCTGAACAGTGCGCCCAATCTTTCACTAGACAAATTATCATGCATCAAACAAACCATTCAGGAAGATTTTCCCACTTGTGATCTCGCAGTTTCCGCGTTATACACACGAGATGCGATTGAGTAACGCGCAGCGTATCCGTCTGAGTGTGCTCGTCGCCGCACTTGTCGCGACGGTGGTTGCCTCGGTTTACCCAACAGATCAAGACTCTACCGATGTTGCGGTGACGGCATCCCGAGACGCCAACACCGCCTCAAGTTTTTCGATCAACGCGCCGCGTGAAGTTCAAGTCGCTCCTAAGGGAGACGAAGTGCGGGATCCCTTCGCCTCGCGGAAATGGGTGGCTCCACCGGCCCCGCCGCCGGTCGCGAGTCCAGCACCTGCACGCATCGACATCCCTGTGCCGCAACCGGCGTTACCACCTCCGATCCCGGTAATGCCTTACCGCTATTCCGGCAGGCTCGCGGATGGCGCCGACGTCGTGTTGTATTTGAGCCGCGCCGATCAGATTTTTGCGGTGCGCGAAGGAGACTTGATTGAGGGACAGTACAAGGTGATGTCCATCGAAGACCGCAGGGTTCGGTTGCAACACCTGGCGTCAGGTGAATTGCAAAGCCTCGCATTGCCCGCCACGGAGAATTAGCGCATGTTATCGTATCGTAGATACTGGCTTACCACCGCCGTTGTTACACTTGTGTTGCTGTCGGGGTGTGCCGCTTATCAACAACATCGCGAGGGATTGGAGGCGCTTGATCGTGGTCAGTTTGTAACCGGCTTGAGTGCATTAGCACGTGCCTCCGAACTGGAGCCCAACAACGTCCAATATCGCCGCGACTGGCTGATTCAGCGCGACGCTGTTTCCACAAAGTTGATCGCACAGGCCAACGAAGCACTTGATGCGTCTCGGGCTGACGATGCGGAGTCGAAGTATCGCGAGGTTCTTAGTATTGACAAGGACAATGCGCGCGCGCGCGCGGGGTTAGACAATGTCGCCAAGCTTCGTCGCGCGATGGAAGACGTTATTGATGCCAAGAAAGCGATGTCGGCCGGTGATGTGGCCAAGGCCGAGCGCATAGTGACCCTTGCCTTCGAACGCAGTCCCAACCACGTCGCCACCCGTGCACTGATGCGAGAAATCGAAGCCATCCGCTTCAGCGAGAGTGAGCAGGAGGCAACCCTTGGCGCGCTTTACAAAAAACCCATCAATCTCGAATTTCGCGATGCCACCATCAAAATGGTGTTCGATGCGCTGGCGCGCACAACCGGCATCAACTTTGTGTTTGACAAAGATGTTCGAACAGATCAAAAAACCACCGTATTTCTCAAACAGACCTCGCTCGAAGACTCGATCGACGTAATTCTTGCCACGAATCAGCTCGACAAAAAAATTCTCAATGCTGGCAGCGTACTTATCTATCCCAACACACCGACCAAGGTTCGTGAATATCAAGACTTGGTCGTACGCGCGTTCTATCTCGCCAATGCTGAAGCGAAGAACACTGCCACCATGCTAAAGACGGTGTTGAAGTTGAAGGACGTGTACGTCGAAGACCGCTACAACATGCTGATGCTCCGCGAGTCCGCCGATACAATTACACTCGCAGAGAAGCTCATCGCGTTGCACGATTTAGAAGAGCCCGAGGTGATGCTTGAGGTCGCCGTGCTCGAAATCAATCGCAGTAATCTGCTCAACTTGGGCGTACAGATTACCGACCAAATCACAGTGAGTCCAATCGGTGGTAGCACCAGTTCGAATTCAGGTGGATCCGGAACGACGACCACGTTCACCATCAATCAGTTGCGCCGCTTGAATTCCGATTTGCTGGGCGTATCCGCCCCGACGGCCACGATTAACCTACAGATGCGCGATGGGGATGCCAAGTTGCTCGCCAATCCGAGCCTGCGCGTGCGTGACCGCGAGAAAGCACGCATTCTGATCGGTGACAAGGTTCCTGTAGTGACCACAACCGCGACCCCCAACGGTTTTTTATCAGAAAGCATCCAATACTTGGACGTGGGTCTGAAGCTGGAGGCCGAGCCCACCATTCGCGTCAACAATGAGATCGGCATCAAGCTGTCGCTTGAAGTGAGTTCCATCGTCAACCAAACGAGGACGAACAATGGGTCGCAGGCTTACCAAATCGGCACGCGCAATTACAACAGCGTCATCCGGCTGCGCGATGGGGAAACGCAGATTCTAGCGGGGCTGATTAGCGACGAGGATCGCACATCGGCAAATCGCATTCCGTTGATCGGCAAACTCCCGGTGTTGGGGCGCTTGTTTTCGAGCCAGAGCGACTCGCGACAGAAAACCGAGATCGTCATGTCCATCACCCCAAAACTCATCCGCAATATGCAGCGCAAAGACCCTAAGATGGAAACGTTCTGGTCGGGCACGGATGCGGCACTGCGCACGCGCCCCCTGCGCCTGCGTCGCGTAGACACGAGCCCTGCCGGCCCCACGCCCGCTGCCATGGCAGCCTCGACCGAGCGTGCACCGAAGCCCAAGCCAGCGGTGGTTGATTCCGGAGCCTCAGCAGGTGGACTTAGATTTAGCTGGGAAGGCCCGATGGAAGCGCGCGCACGCAAGGATGTTCCGATGTCGTTGAACCTTATCGCCGCTGACCGTCTTCGCGCGCTCCCGCTGCAAATCAGTTTCAATCCCTCTGAAGTGGAGATTGTGTCGGTCAGTGAAGGCGACTTCTTTGGCACGGGCGAGAGTGCCACCTTTGGTCACGTTGTCGATCAGCCGAGCGGCCGTATTTCAGTCGCGGCCAGCACGACATCTGCATCTGGCAAAAACGGCGAAGGTAAGCTATTGAATCTCGTCGTGCGCCTCGTTGGCAATGCTGCTGAGGCTGAGATCAGTTTGGTGGGAGCAAATATCGTCGCAGCGGGTGTCACGACGGAACGCCCAACGCTCCCCGTTTCTCACACAATCAAGCTCGTTCGGTGAACCAGCATCTGACATGACATCACATCGATCACCAACGCGCGGGTTCAGCCTGATCGAGCTCTTGGCCGCAGTCGCGATCGTGGGCTTGCTGGCCTCAATCGGCATTCCGCTTGCCGAAACGACGGCGAAACGAAGTAAAGAAGCGGAACTGCGATTAGCGTTGAAACAGATTCGTGAGGCCGTCGATGCATACAAGGGCGCGGTCATGGCCGGCCGCATCACGAGCGACCCGCAAAAGAGCGGCTATCCGCCGACGTTGGCCGAGCTCTCCACCGGTGTGGAGGATGTGTCTCGCCCCGGAGAGAAACTGTATTTTTTGCGGCGCATTCCACGAGACCCAATGCAGCTTGATCCATCGATTTCGGCAATCGACTCCTGGGGCAAGCGCAGCTTCGACTCCCCGCCGGATCGTCCTCGTGAGGGACAGGATGTATTCGACGTATATTCGTTGTCGACAGAGCGTGGTTTGAACGGAGTACCTTATGCAGAATGGTAATGCGGGCGCAACGACGCCGTTGATGGGCTTCTCCTTGATTGAACTCTTGGTAAGCTTGGCGATATTGGCGACGATTCTCTCTCTAGCCGCACCGCGCTATTTCAGCTCGGTCGACAAGGCCAAAGAGGCCGTGCTTCGCGAGAACCTCTACGTGATGCGCGACGCCATCGAAAAACATTTCTCTGACAATGGAAAGTATCCCGCCGCACTCAGCGAACTGGTTACGAAAAAATACTTGCGCTCTATACCTTTGGATCCGTTTACGGAAAGCGCCAACAGTTGGATCACCATTCCGCCGGAAAATGCAGCCTTAGGAGCCATCATGGACGTTCGCAGTAGCGCGCCAAATCAGGGGCGCGACGGCACTTGGTTCAAGGATTGGTAACGCCATGATGCCTCGCGAATCAGGTTTCACTTACTTAGGTGCACTCTTCTTGGCAGCCGTGTTGGCCATCGTCGCGGCACGCGGGGTTGAAGTTACCGCGACCAAAGAGCAACGCGCACGCGAGGCTGAGCTTCTTTGGGTGGGCAGCGCCTACCGGGATGCCATACGCCAATACTACGTAAACACACCCGGTTATCAGAAGCGCTACCCGCCCGATTTGAAGGCTCTGCTCTTGGATGAGCGCCCAACGCGCCCGACGCGCCCTTTAAGAAAACTCTATCGCGACCCCATAACAGGAAATGAGCAGTGGGGAATCATCGAGAGTCCAGATGCTGGTGTGATGGGCGTCTATTCGCTCTCCACACGCAAGCCCATCAAGGTCGACGGATTTACAGTTGAGTCGCTGGGCTTTACGACCGCCAAGACCTATCAAGACTGGAAGTTTTCTTTTGAACCCAACTAATGCTTTGCTCTTACTTCGCCTTTTAGGAGTCTCGTGATGTCGCCACAAAAACAAACTGGTTTCACCCTGCTAGAACTACTCATCGTTTTGCTGATCATTGGACTGCTAGCGGCATTTGTCGGCCCCAAATACTTCGGCCAAATCGGCAAATCCCAAGCGCAAGTCGCGAAAGCGCAGATCGAGGCCTTCGATAAGGCTCTAGATCAGTATCGCCTTGACGTGGGGAAGTACCCCACTACCGCGCAAGGCTTGGACGCGCTCTTTGTTCCGCCACTCAATGAACCCAATTGGAAAGGCCCCTATCTCAAGAAGAACGTGCCGCTAGATCCATGGGGAAACGGATATGTTTTCACTTCACCAGGCACACAACCAGGGCGCGACTTTGAGATCGTATCCTACGGGCGTGATGGCAAGTTTGGCGGCACAGGTGAAGATGCTGACATCACGAGTTGGTAAGCGGAAGAGCCGAGCATGAGGTACGAAGCCAAAGTCTTGTCCCCTATCGGGCAGATCGAGCTCGTCCCTGTTGAAGCCGCCGACATCGAGGAAGTGCGCCAGATCGTGGGTGCTGATGGTGGCCGCCTCATCGGCGCACGACTACAACGTAACTTTTCTGGGACAAGCTGGTTCAAGCAATCGTTTGACTTAGGCGTGTTCAATCAGCAATTGCTTACACTGTTGGAAGCAGGCCAGCCGATCACGGAAGCCATCTCAGTGCTTCGCCAAAATGATCGTCAATCGCGCCAAAAAGCGGTCTATGATTCGCTGCTCACCGCCCTGCAGCAAGGCAAGCAACTCTCCGCCGCAATGGCACTCTTGCCGTCGGTTTTTCCGCAACTGTATGTCGCGATGGTAGAGGCGAGTGAGACGACGGGAACAGTGCAAACGTCGATCCGACGATTCATGCAGTACCAAGCACAATCCGATGAGATTCGTAGCAAGCTCAATGCGGCGGCGATTTATCCGGCGATTTTGTCGCTTGTTGGCTTTACCGTCATTGCGTTTCTGCTGCTCTACGTCGCGCCAAAATTCAGCGTGGTCTTCGAGGACATGAACGCCAGCAAACGCACTGCCGCGAGTGTAGTGCAATGGTGGGGCACACTGGTGCGTACGCACACGGCGCTAGCCTGGGGTGGATTCATCGCCACACTCCTAGGCATGGCCTTTGCACTATTCCACCCTGCACTTCGACTCTTGATCGCGCAACGTCTGCGCCGCACGCCGTGGATTGGCGAGCGCATTCAGGTGCTGCAAATGGCGCGCTTGTATCGAACCCTCGGCATGTTGCTAAACAGCGGTATCAGCATCATCGCCGCCATGCGGATGACGACCCCTACGCTACCTTTCGGGATGCAGCCTTTGGTGACAAGCGCGATGCAAGCCGTAAGCGAAGGCAAGCCCCTTTCCCGCGCGATGGCCGAATTCGGACTGTCGACGGATGTGGCACAGCGCCTGACTGTTGCCGGAGAGTCCTCTGGAAACTTGGGTCTCATGCTCTCTCACATCGCTGATTTCTTTGAGCAAGAAACCGCCAGATGGCTAGACCGTACGAGTCGACTGATCGAGCCTGCGCTGATGGTCGTGATCGGTCTCATCATCGGGCTTGTCGTGCTGATGCTCTACTCCCCCATTTTCGACCTGGGTAACGCAATTTAGGACATCATGAAAGCTGTTGTCTCAACACCTCTCGTTCGCCGCGCGCTGGCCACCGAAGACGCAAGTGCGGATTGGGTGACGCATCTTGTGAACGAGCTCTCAATCGACCGCGATTTGGTGGTCGCCTCTACCGCTGCGATCGCCGATCACCCGGTCATGACGGCCGAGGCCCTCGCTTGCTTCAAGCCTGACTTGACACGCGCGTCGTACTCAACAATGGTCGAGTTTCGTTTGCTGCTTGGCAGAGATCAGACCGATACGTTCAGCGCGGTCATTACGCGTCCATTCTGCGCGAAGACCAGTCTTTGGCTCACATCGGTGTCGCCGCGTGTACAAAAGATCTATTTTGCGGACCCTCTCCATGTGTCACCCCTGCTCGAACGCTACGAGACAACTTTCAGCGCGGTGGCGGATGCGATTGGTCCTCCGCGCGAGCACCAAAGCAAGGAAGCATTTGGAAAGGAGTTGTCGCTGCTCTCGATACAAGGCGAGGTCAGCCCGGCGGTTCGCTTAGTTAGTTCAACCATCTTCGATGCGCTTCGCCTTGATGCCAGCGACATCCATCTGGAGGCGCTGAATGAGGGCCTTGTCATCAAATTCCGCATCGACGGTGTGTTGAACAGTATTGGCACAGTGAATGACTCGGACCTAGCCGAGCAAACGATCGCGCGCATTAAGGTCCTGGCAGAACTCGATATCGCTGAGAAGCGCATTCCCCAAGACGGGCGATTTCGAGTGGCGGCAAAGGGCCGAGACATCGATATCCGTGTTTCGATCATGCCTAGCATTCACGGCGAAGACGCAGTGTTGCGTATTCTGGACAAGGAGGCGTTGATTGCAAGCTTTGAAGGACTCACCTTGAATTCATTGGGTCTCGATGCGCCGACCATCGCGCTTCTCCGACGATTATCGGCCGAGCCCTACGGCATGATGCTGGTAACTGGTCCTACCGGAAGCGGCAAGACGACCACCTTGTATGCGGCGCTGTCTGAAATCAACACGGGTGAAGACAAGATCATCACTATCGAAGACCCGGTTGAATATCAACTGCCGGGAGTTCTCCAGATTCCCGTGAACGAAAAGAAGGGGCTAACATTTGCCGTAGGCCTTCGATCCATCCTGCGGCACGATCCGGACAAAATTCTGGTCGGCGAAATCCGCGACCCTGAAACCGCACAGATCGCCGTCCAATCGGCGCTGACCGGCCATATGGTTTTTACTTCCGTGCATGCGAACAATGCGTTCGATGTGATCGGTCGATTCATCCACATGGGCGTTGACCCCTACAACTTTGTCTCGTCACTTACTGGCGTCGTTGCTCAACGCCTGGTTCGGCAGATTTGCACGGCGTGTACCGAGCCTACTGCAATAGATTCAGAAGCACTTTCCGATGCGGGTATCTTCGACGCCGCGGGCTATGCCTTTCATGTGGGACGCGGATGTGGAGTTTGTCGGCAGACGGGCTACAAAGGGCGGCGTGCGATTGCTGAAGTTCTACGACTCAACGATGAGTTAAGGGAGCTGATAATCGCGCGCGCGTCTATTCGAACGTTGAAAGAGCGTGCAAGGGCCAATGGCATGCGATTCTTGCGAGACGTGGCGCTCGACTTAGTCGCGAAAGGACAAACAACACTCACCGAGGCCAATCGTGTTACGTTTGTGGCCTAGAACCATAAGAATCGGCCTTTTCGAGCAGGGTGCGACGGTCTCCATTCGTGGCACGAAGGTCGCGACGTTGAGAACATCATTGCATGCGACTTTGGAGAGTTGGCACGCAGACATTGCGACGCTGCTACACGCCGCCAGCACTGAGTTGCGTAAAGGCGATCGGGTACACTTGGTTGTCAGCGATTGTTTTGCCGCGACGACTACGTTGCCATGGCATTCTTCACTCTCAACCGAGGAAGAGTTGATCACTTACGCGCGACTCTGTTTCGAAAAATCGGACACGCGTGTGGACAACACTTGGGTGGTGCAGGCATATCGACCGCGCTGGCAGGCACCGGGTCTGGCGTATGCATTGCCTTGTGCCGCCGTTACGCAACTAAAGGTCGTCCTTGATGAAAAGCAAGCTGTACTTGCCTCCGTCATTCCAGTTTCAGTGGCCGCCTTTGCAGCGGAGCACGACATGCGACGCGCGCCAAAGTCCATCCACCTGTTAGCCGAGGCGTCAAGGATTTCTTGCCTTGTCTTCGAGCAAGGTATGCTTGTCTCGCGCGACGCAGAGCCTGCCGCAGAGTCTTTTGAGAAGGGGCTGAATCGCCTGTTAATGCGCTCGGAGTTGACGGACGACGCCTCAATGCGCGCCACGCTCTGGGTCAGTCAGGAGGATCAATGGGATGCGTTGGAAAGAGCAGTACGTAATGCTTGGCCGAATAGTCCGCGCCAGCGCGCAGTTTGGGTCAGGTAGTGACGAATGCATGAATTAGCCCCTTACTTGCGTGTACCGAAGCGCTCCGCCCTACTGATATGGGGAGCCGTCTTTTGCTTACTAGCAATCGTTTTTGTTGCGGCATTTCAACTCCATAAAGCGCATCAACTAACCCAAGCCTCGTCGGTGGCATTGGCCAACTTGCGCTTGGCCGAAGAAGAAAAACGCCGACCGTCGTCCGCAAAGGAACAGGAAGATTTGAGGAAGTGGGGCATGGTGGTGCAAGAACGCGCATTCGATTGGTCCATTGTGTTCGAGTCCATTGAGTCGACGGTCACCCCGAACATCGGGCTCTTAGAGTTCACGCCTGATAAGCTTACAGGCACGCTCCAAATCAAGGGCCAAGCGCGTGATCAAGACGCCTTGGGACAGTACGTATCCGCTCTCTCGAAGGTGAATGCACTGCGCCGTGTGCACGTCGTGCGTGAGTACACCTCTGAGGACACCAATCTGCTAACGATCAGCTTCGAAATCAAAGCATCTATCCGAGGTACTGCACTTGCGCGCGGCCAAGTGGCCCGCAAATAGCGAGTCAGCCCCGTTGGGTGTATTGATTTTCGCCAATTGCGCTCCAAAAACCAAATGAAGATGGCAGACCCGAGCCGTAAATCAACAATGCGAAGGACGCCAACTTGCTCGCCCACGGACCTGAGAAAAAGAATAATTTTGACTCCGATACCCATATCAATGTTTTGAAAGCCACAAGTAGCGTAAAGCAGATTGCCCCATGTAAGAACGCGCGGGCGATGGACACGGCAAACACCTGTTGCCGCCGACCGAATATTGACCCCCTGGGTCAATATTGAAGCGGCGCGAACATTTATGGGTTAACGTTTGGCGAATTATGGGTTCTAAAACTCGCTTTATGGGTACTCCTACAATCGTGATCAATCCCAGGAGAGTGCGCCACCTGTTTGGTATTCAATGACTCTGGTTTCGAAAAAATTCTTTTCTTTCTTCAAGTCGATGAGTTCTGACATCCATGGGAATGGGTTGGTTGCGCCCGGGTACAACACTTCCAGGCCGATCTGCTGAGCACGGCGGTTGGCCACAAAGCGCAGGTACTCTTTAAACATCGGTGCGTTCAAACCCAGCACGCCGCGTGGCATGGTGTCTTCTGCATAGGCGTATTCGAGCTCAACACCTTTACGGAACAGGCCTTCGATTTCTTTCTTGAATTCGTTGGTCCACAGCTGTGGGTTCTCAAGCTTCACGGTGTTGACGAGGTCGATACCAAAGCTGCAGTGCATCGATTCATCACGCAGAATGTACTGATACTGCTCTGCCGCGCCGGTCATTTTGTTCTGACGGCCCAGCGAGAGGATCTGCACGAATCCGACGTAGAAGAACAGGCCTTCCATGATGCAGCTAAACACGATCAACGACTTCAAAAGCTTCTGATCGTTTTCGAATGTACCGGTCTTGAAGTTCGGGTCGGACAGGATGTCGATAAACGGAATCAGGAAACGATCTTTATCGCGGATACATTTGATTTCGTTGTACGCGTTGAAAATCTCGGCTTCATCGAGACCAAGTGATTCGGTGATGTACTGATAGGCGTGGGTGTGGATCGCTTCTTCAAACGCCTGGCGCAGCAAATACTGGCGGCACTCGGGCGCGGTGATGTGGCGATAGGTACCGAGCACGATGTTGTTTGCAGCGAGGGAATCGGCCGTCACAAAAAAACCCAGGTTACGCTTGACGATCAAACGCTCGTCTTCGGTCAGGCCGTTGGGGTCTTTCCATGTCGCGATGTCGCGATTCATGTTCACTTCTTGCGGCATCCAATGGTTTGCGCAACCGGAGAGGTATTTTTCCCAAGCCCACTTGTACTTGAAGGGCACTAACTGATTGACGTCGCTCTTGCCATTGATGACACGCTTCTCATCAGCGCGTACACGAGCAAAACGTGCGTCCACTGCCGGGCTGACATCGTCACTTGGGGGTGCATTCGGCTTGTCGTCCAACATGGGTCGTGCCGTTGCATCGAAACGGTCGTTAGCGGCAGTGATGGTCTGCAAGCGCGGCTCCAAACCTGCGCGTGGCATGGATGGCACTGGTGCGGCAGGAATGGCGGATGGTGTGTCGTCCCAAGTTAGTGACATTTGTGGCTCCGTTACTTTTATGTGGCCGCGAATGAAAATCGACGACCATTTGTTTTTGTTGTTACCCGCAAGTCATCGGGCTTTGCCCGTGAATTGCACTCATTGCACTGATAAATGCGGGGAAAAGTAGGTTTCTACTTTTCCCCGACCTCTGTTAATGCTTGTGAAACAGTCCCGGCATTTGCAGCATTTCGGTATCCATCAAGCTCGTAATGTTTTCCAGTACCAAGGCCTCTTCGCACGCCTGCACTTGTGCGATCGATTCCAAGCAATCATCCTTTTCGCGATAGCCCTCGCCTGAATCGGCGACCTTGCGGCCCTCGCTGTTAGAAAGCTGCCAGCGCCATTCGAGTCTTGCATCTTGAAAGATGTGAAATTGCATCTTTGATCCTCTCTCGTTGGTGGGTACTACATTGATGAAAACAGTTACGACTTAAATCTGACTATCAGCACTCCGGGTTGTGGCTACCGCCGCCCCGTTGGGCTTAACATGCTGCGCTATGCTGGCAAGTTAGCCTTCGCCGCAATCCAGATTTGAAGCGTGTCACTAACAATTACTGACACGCTTCACATTCTGGATTGTCGATCGAGCAGAACTTGGCGCCTTCAGCGGCACCATCGCCTGCACCATCGCTGGCACCGACCAACGGGCCGGCCGCTGCTGCAACCGGGTTGGGCACTCCACCTGAAGAAACCGAGGTGAGTTCGCCGCCGCGACCGGTGGATTTCTCCGCCGATGTTGCTGCCATGGTGCGCAGGTAGTAGGTGGTTTTGAGGCCACGCAGCCACGCAAGCTTGTAGGTGTCGTCGAGTTTTTTGCCCGATGCACCCGCCATGTAAATATTCAGCGACTGCGCCTGGTCAATCCACTTCTGGCGACGTGACGCAGCTTCGATCACCCAAGAGGTATCCACTTCAAATGCGGTGGCGTACAGCTGACGAAGCTCCGGCGGAATGCGATCAATCTTGCCGAGCGCGCCGTCAAAGTGTTTGATATCTGACACCATCACTTCGTCCCACAATCCACGCGTTTTCAGATCACGCACGAGATAGTCGTTGACCACCGTGAATTCGCCGGAGAGGTTCGATTTCACGAACAAGTTTTGGTAGGTTGGCTCGATACATGCCGACACACCAATGATGTTCGAGATGGTTGCTGTCGGGGCAATGGCCACGCAGTTGGAGTTACGCATGCCGACCTCTTTGATGCGCGAACGCAGCGCGTCCCAATCCATCGTTGCCGACATATCGACTTCAACGTAACCACCACGCTCTTCGCGCAGCAAGTTCAACGAATCCTGCGGGAGGATGCCGCGATCCCACAACGAGCCGCGATAGCTGGAGTACGTACCGCGTTCTGCCGCCAACTCGGTCGATGCCCAGTACGCGTAGTAACACACCGCTTCCATCGAACGATCAGCGAATTCAACCGCTTCTCGCGACGCGTAAGGCACACGCAGCTCATGCAGACAGTCTTGGAAGGCCATGATGCCGAGGCCGACCGGACGATGACGGAGATTGGAGTCGCGCGCTTTCTTGACCGCGTAGTAGTTGATGTCGATGACGTTATCGAGCATGCGCATGGCGGTGGTGATGGTGCGCTTCAGTTTCTCGTGGTCGAGAACCTTGTTGCCAGCCGCGTCGGTCTTCATGTGCGCGACCAAGTTCACCGAGCCCAAGTTACAAACGGCGATCTCGGATTCGTTGGTGTTCAGCGTGATTTCGGTACACAGGTTTGAGGAGTGCACCACACCGACGTGATTCTGCGGTGAACGGACGTTGCATGGGTCTTTGAAAGTGATCCATGGGTGGCCGGTTTCAAACAACATCGACAACATCTTGCGCCAGAGTGACAGCGCCGGGATGGTCTTGAATGGCTTTAATTCACCACGTGCAGCCTTCTCTTCGTAGCGCACGTAGGCTTCTTCAAATGCCTTGCCGAATTTTTCGTGCAGGTCTGGCGTGGTCGAAGGTGAAAACAAGGTCCAGTCTTTGCCTTCCATTACGCGCTTCATGAACAAATCTGGAATCCAGTTTGCGGTGTTCATGTCGTGTGTACGGCGGCGATCGTCACCGGTGTTTTTGCGCAACTCGAGGAACTCTTCGATATCGAGGTGCCATGTTTCGAGGTACGCACACACCGCACCTTTACGCTTGCCACCTTGATTGACAGCGACTGCCGTGTCGTTCACCACCTTCAAGAACGGCACAACGCCTTGTGATTTACCGTTGGTGCCCTTGATGTACGAACCGAGCGCGCGGACCGGTGTCCAGTCGTTACCCAAGCCGCCGGCAAACTTCGACAAGAGTGCGTTTTCTTTCAACGCCTCATAGATGCCGTCGAGATCATCTGCCACGGTGGTGAGATAACACGAAGACAGCTGTGAACGACGGGTGCCGGAATTAAACAGGGTCGGCGTCGACGACATGAAGTCAAACGTCGACAAGATGTTGTAGAACTCGATCGCGCGTAATTCGCGATCAACTTCGTTCAACGCCAGGCCCATTGCAACACGCATGTAAAACGCCTGGGGCAATTCGATGCGATGCTCGTCGATGTGCAAGAAGTAGCGGTCATACAACGTCTGCAGACCAAGGTAGGTGAACTGCGCGTCGCGCTCGGCGTGCAGCGCTTCCCCCAGCTTCTTCAAGTCGTACTGCATCATGCGCTCGTCGAGCAACTCAGCGGCAACACCTTTCTTGATGAAGCCCGGAAAATACTCGGCGTAACGCGTACCCATTTGTGCTTGCGTCACTTCCTCACCAAGGATTTCGCGGCGAATGGTGTGCATCAACAAACGCGAGGTGACTTTGTTGTAAGCCGGGTCGCGCTCGATCATCGCGCGTGCGGTCATGGTGGCCGCCTTAAACACTTCTTCCTGCGGCACACCGTCGTAGAGGTCACGCAAGGTGCCGTCGAGAATACCTTTGGCGTTGACGGCGTCGCCCAGGTCTTCGCAGGCGGACTCGATCAGCGACGCCAGGGCAACAACATCCAGCAGACGCCTAGTGCCGTTAATGGTGACGTTGATCGATGGCGCGCCCATTGGCAGCTCGGGTTGCTTCGCCGCTGCGCGCTCCTGCGCGCGCTTCTCGCGATAGAGCACATAAGAACGTGCAACTTCATGCACGCCACCACGCATCAGTGCCAACTCGACCTGGTCCTGCACCTCTTCGATGTGAAACGTACCACCCGAGGGCTTATGCCGCAGCAGTGCGTTCACAACCGCCGTGGTAACAAGATGCACTTGATCACGCATACGTGCAGACGCGGCTTCGTGGCTGCCGTTGACGGCGATAAACGCCTTGGTCACGGCAACCGCAATTTTTTGCGGTTCGAACGACGCAACGGCTCCGTTACGACGAATGATCTTGTAATCCGTATATCGCGACTCGTTAATACCGGTGGAATTCGGGTTACCGCTGGACGTCATCAAGGGATTGGCGAGGGGGTTCACCGGGTCGATGTCGGAACCAAGTCTCATGGCTGTCTCCATTTCAGTTTCTATTTTTTGTTTGCTAACAACGACTTAGCCCTTTAAACACCAAGAGACATGGGTATATCTGGCTCAAGCCGCTGTTGCAGTCAGCGCGGAGAGGGCGCCGGGACAACGACTAAACCGCTGCGGACTTGCTGTGGTTTATCCACAAGAAATCCACCGCACGTCCCAACCTTATGAGATAGGTTAGGAACAGATATATCCACAAGATGTGGTGTTTACTCGGGTTGCAGGCACAATATATCGCGACTTCGCAACATGCAAGCGAAATATTTTCATCTGGAAAAAGACTTAATAATCAGGTCGTTAAAGAGCCAAAAACGGCCTTTTGCGCGGACGCAACTTCATGTGATACATGAAGTAAAGAACCGCTTTATTCGGCGAGCGTTTCCAGCTGAAAATGCTTGGAAAATGGCGTCCTGCTTAGTGTTCACCCGCAACGAGATTATTCTGATGCCGATGAGAAACCCTGCTGCCGGAGCCTAAAAGGCAAATGTGAAATGTGACAAAGCCCCTACAGCATGCAACGCGTATGTCAAAAGCGCGTTCGGCTGCGCAGCTAACACGCCTCACCTGATACCGAGACGATCAAGTCGATAACGCAGTGAACGGAACGTAATTCCCAGCAACTTCGCCGCCTGTGTTTTGTTGTAACGCGTTTGCTCGAGCGCCTTCATGATTTGTCCACGCTCGATCTCATCCAAGTACTCGTGTAGCGGCAGGTCACGCTCGCCAAGGGTGATGGGTTCCGCCGAGCCATCGTCATCGTTTTCGGTAAGATGCAAGTCCTGCTCACGAATGGTGTTGCCGTCACACAAGGCCAGTGCGCGTTCGAGAATGTTTTCCAGTTCGCGCACATTGCCCGGATAGTCGTAATCGGCGAGCGCCCGCTGCGCGTCTTCTGCCAACATCGGCAAGGCAACCCCCGCTTGCTGTGAGAGCCGAGCCATCAACGCCGAAACCATCAATGGGATATCTTCGGGAATCTCACGCAAGCTTGGCATTCTGAGTTCGATGACGTTCAGGCGATAGAACAAATCCTGGCGAAATTCTCCCGCCCGCACCTTTTCCCCGAGATTCTTGTTCGTCGCGCTAATGATACGAAAATCGATTGCCTTCTCGATGGTCTCACCCACCCGGCGCACTTTCTTTTCCTGGATGACACGCAACAACTTCACTTGCATCAGCAGGGGAAGGTCGCCGACTTCATCGAGGAACAGTGTGCCGCCGTCGGCGGCCTGCAAAAAACCGTCTCGGTCGGTTTCGGCACCGGTGAAAGCGCCGCGCCGGTAGCCGAAGAACTCACTCTCCATCAACGTCTCGGGGATCGCGCCGCAGTTCACGGCGACAAACTGCGCCTGACGTCGCGCGCTATCCTGATGTATCAACCTCGCGGCCACTTCTTTGCCCGTGCCCGATTCGCCGGTGATGTGAACCGGTGCCTGGCTGCGCGCGAGTTTAGTGATCATCTCGCGGGCGCGGCTAAGCGGTGCCGAATCCCCCAGCAAGCGAGTGTACACAAGGTCGGGCAAGCTCGCGGTTGTGACCGCCGAATTGGCACGATCAGCGATGCCCGCCTTCTTCTGTTGCCGATCAGTCGGTCTTGGCAAATTGAGCGCTGAGATCACGACTTCACGTAGTTGTTTAAGTTGAATCGGTTTGGCGAGATAGTCGAATGCTCCCGCCTTGAGCGCGGCGACGGCGTTCTCCGTGGAACCAAACGCCGTGATGACCGCCACCGGCGTATTGCCGTACTTCTCCGCGATGTGCGACAGCACTTTCAAACCATCGCCGTCGGGCAATCGCATGTCAGTCAGACACAAGTCATAACTATGCTCCGCTAGTCGCGACATAGCCTGCGCACACGTATCGGCGCTCTCGGCTTCAATACCCATACGCATCAACGTCAAGACGACGAGTTCGCGGATATCCGCCTCGTCATCAACCACCAGCACACGTTTCTTGTTTGCACTTGTCATCAGGCTTTTGCCCTAGTCATGGATAGTCTGAATTTTGCCCCGCGATTGTCGGCCCCGGCCTCGACGACATAATCGAGGGTCGCACCATTAACGTTGGCCAGCTCACGCGCGATGTAGAGCCCAAGCCCGGTTCCCTTTGAGTCAGTCGTGAAGAATGGCTCGAACAAGTGCTGTAAGGCCTCGCTGGCCACACCGGGGCCATCGTCGGCGATTTCGAGTTCCACCCTCTCGCCCTTCGTCTTCACGATGAGTCGCACCGACCCCGGCTGCATGGTGGCAAACCGTGTTGCGTTACGCATCAAATTCCACAATACCTGATCCAGGTGCGCTCGATCAAACACCGACAAAACACCCCATTGGCTATTGACCGAAAAGGCGTCTTCTGACCACTTCTCATTGGCACAGTAGTCGCGCACAAATCGCGGCAGGAAAGCCGATATATCAATGCTCTCGGCGTGTGCCCGGTCGCGTCGATTCAGATAGAGCACTTCTTCGACGAGCCTATTCAGGCGGTTTGCATTCTCCTGAATAATGGTCAGCAGTCGTGTGTCCTCCAGCGTTCGATTGCTGTCTTCTTCGAGCAGCTCAGCGGCATGATTAATCGACGACAGTGGATTACGAATCTCATGCGCGATCGAGGCGGTGAGACGGCCCAGTGCGACCAGCTTCATCCGCTGCGCCTCGGCACGAATTCGCGATGCGTCCTCGAGGAAAACCACGGTCGGAGCCACTGCCGCGTCTCCCACCGCAACAAAACGCAAACGATAGTCTCGCTGCGAAGACGCATCGCGCACAATCGAGAATGATCGCTCACGGTCGGCTCGCCACTCTGCAAGCAAGCGGCCAAGCTCCGGTGCCACATCTGCAAGCGCGCGTCCGCTCGATCCGCGCAGCCCGCTAATGATCTCCGCAGACTGCGGATTAAGCTGACGAATCACCCCACGCTCATCAACGACCACAAATCCGTCTTGCATGTCACGAATGACCAACTCATTAATCTGCGCAAGATTCGCCAGATCCACACCACGCTTTTCGGCGACGCGTGCCGCGCCGCGCGCGTATGCAGCGAGCGTATAACCGAGTCCGGCGACCACAAAATAGCCCGACGCCAGCATGCCGCTTGGAACGAATTCCGCCGCACTCGCGTCACCATACAAGAACTGCCAAAGTTGTTCAAACAAAACGGCAAGTGACGCCACTGCGGCATGAAAAAATGCGAGCCTGCCGTGTGAAACTAGCGCCGCTGCAGCAAGGGATACGAGCAACAACATGCCGATGCCGCTACGGGTGCCGCCCGAGGCATGCATGATGAGTGTCAGCATGGACACATCAACCAATACCTGCGCGGAGAGCTGAATTGTGGCTGACGGCGTCCGAAGCTGCGTGGCCAGAATGAGCGCGATTGACATGACCATGTAGGCACTGAGACCCGCAGCAGCGAGCATCGGAGAAACACCGCCAATAACAGGAATACTCTTAAGGCCCCAGAAAAACACCGCAAGTCCCAGCACCACGACAAAGCGGTACACCGCGAACAAGGCCAGCATACGCCACGCACTCTCCGGCGACTCAAAAGCAGCGTAGGCATCATCGCCGACAGCTCGCGATTGGTTGTCGATCATCGCCGAGGCAGCCATCTCAGCGTGGGCGATTGGCGCAGTTGGCAGGGTCTGCACAACTGTATTTGCCGCGTTGCCCGGCCAGTTCACATGCCTCGGATATCGGCAGATGAACGCCGCACCGGGAACACTGACGCATCTGTTCGGGCGCGCCGGATCGCGACGCGGGAGCATCATTTTTTCGTATCCCCTTGCCCAGCCGTTTCGCAAAAAACAGCAACCAGACAATTACACCGATCAACAAAAAAAACAGCACTTTTCCCATGAGCGTCTCGTCGATACCTTCCCAGACCAAGCTAAAGCCGCATTGTGCGCGCATTAGGCCGAGTTTGCCGCTTGGCAGCTCACACTGGCAGATCAGTCAATCGCGGTCGACGACAAGACTCACCTATCGGCGGACAGCTTCGGGCATTTTTGCCGCAAAAAGACCGTCGATGCTAGGCTTATCGATCTTGTCGAGCCGTTCGATCAAATGCCGGTCACCGCCGGCCCTGAACCCACCCCAAGCACGAGCCGATTACTTTTCGACAAAAGCGCGTTCAATAACAAAATGTCCGGGCGTACTCATACTGCCCTCGTCCCAACCGCGCGCCTCGAACATGATCCTCAGGTCGCGTAACATTTCCGGGCTACCGCAAATCATCACCCGGTCGGTTTCCTTGTTGATCGGTGGCAGCCCGATATCCGCCTGCATCTTGCCATTCTCGATGAGATCGGTCACTCGCCCTTGATTGCGGTAGGGTTCACGCGTAACGGTCGGGTAATAAATCAGTTGGTTTCGAACCTGCTCACCAAAAAACTCGTTGGCCGGCAGTTCATTTTGCAAAAAGTCGTCATAGGCCAGTTCGGCCACGTTCCTCACGCCGTGGACCAGAATCACTCGCTCAAACTGCTCGTATGTTTCCGGATCTTTGATGACACTCATAAACGGTGCCATGCCAGTGCCAGTCGAAAGCAAATAGAGATTCTTGCCCGGCAGCATGTTTTGCAGGATCAGCGTACCAACTGCCTTAGAATTCACCAGCAGGGTGTCTCCAACCTTGATATCCTTGAGTCGCGACGTCAGCGGGCCGTCTGGCACTTTGATAGAGAGAAATTCGAGCGTCTCCTCATAATTTGCAGACACCATCGAGTACGCTCGCATGATCGGCTTTCCCTCGACCTCGATGCCGATCATGGTGAATTGGCCGTTTAGGAAACGAAACGAGGGATCGCGCGTCGTCGTGATACTGAACAGGGTGTCAGTCCAGTGATGGACGGTCAGGACACGCTCTTGGAAAACATTGGCCATATTCCGCATTCAAAAAAACGCTAAAAACAAAGAGCCTTCCGGCGCGGTCAACAAAACCGCTGAGAAGGCTCTCGTGACTTGGTCGGGACATCCAACCCGCCCCATCTAACACAAACGCGGGCCGGGTAGTTTGCACGGGATGCCGACTTCTGCATTGCCGCCCGAGTCGCGGTATGAGCAGGTTAACTGTGGGCTCATCCAGCATTCGCTCACCCGACGGCACAAGCCTCGCTTGGGTCCGTGCCTCCGACCCGGCTCGGCCTGCATTGCTCGCCCTTCGCCCCCCAACAAGTACGCAGGTACCTGCCGGCCGCCAAAACTACAAGAACTGGTCGGGGTGAGAGGATTCGAACCTCCGGCCTCTACGTCCCGAACGTAGCGCTCTACCAGGCTAAGCTACACCCCGCAAATGAAATTCAACCTGCGCGCGACTCATATCGTTATTTGAACAGAAGTCGCACTGACTACGACACCGCCCAATCCAGACGCCACCACACGACTCGGCGAAATCGCCACAAATACGATTGCGCTTCATGCAAGCTGAACAAACATTACCCAGCGTAATTGCGAACAAAACCACTTAAAAGCGCCTTTCCACCGCGAATAACGCCAATTCTAGCAGAGCCTGCTTATGCGGTGAATCCGCCAGAGCGCTAATCGAAGCCCTTGCAGTGTCCGCCTCGCGATGAGCTGCAGCCCGGGCGTAGTCTATTGCACCAGTGGCTCGGATAGCGGCGATCACGGCATCCATGTTGCTCCGGTCGCCGTTGGCAATGGCGCCGCGAACAACTTGTCGTTCGGCGTCGTCACCGTTACGAATTGCGTAAATCAGCGGCAGGGTCGGCTTACCTTCGGCCAAGTCGTCGCCTAAATTCTTTCCCGTTTCGCCGGCGTCGCCGGAGTAGTCGAGTACGTCATCTATTAGTTGGAACGCCGTGCCCAAGTGCATGCCGTAATCGGCCAATGCGCGTTCCTCGGTACTTGTTGCGCCGCCTAATATTGCGCCGACCCGGCTTGCCGCCTCAAACAACTTTGCCGTCTTGTAACGCACCACACGGAGATATTTTTCCTCATCGGTGTCGGGATCGCCGACATTGAGCAGTTGTAACACTTCCCCCTCGGCCACGATATTGGTCGCTTCCGACATCACTTCCATGACGCGCATCGAGCCAACCTCGACCATCATCTGGAAGGCTCTGGAGTACAGAAAATCCCCAACCAAAACCGAGGCGGCATTGCCAAATAGCGCATTCGCGGTCTCAAGCCCCCGACGCAATGAGGATTCATCGACAACGTCGTCATGCAGTAGTGTGGCGGTGTGAATGAACTCAATGACCGCCGCCATTGCCCTTGCATGTGCTGGCTTGGCTGAGAAGTGGCCGCCCGCTAACAAGACTAGGACGGGACGCAGCCGCTTGCCGCCGGAGCCAATAATGTAATTCGAAATTTGGTTGATGAGCACGACGTCAGACGCCAGTCGGCGGCGAATAACACTGTCTACAGCAGTCATATCCGCGTCGATAACGCGCCGGATATTCTCTAGCTTGATCGGGTTTTGGGGCTGATTCATCCGTATTGGTGCATTTTGGCGGGCGCAAGCTGCTGACAAGCAACGCTAAGCCCCTGTTTTGACGTCAAATGTTGGTTTGACGACGTATTGTAAGACCCGTATAATAGCGAGTTCTGTCGGGCACTTGTGTTCAGTAACGTCTCAGCCGCTTCACAAGTCACCCTCAGGCAGGAACACACAACCTTTTTGGAGTTTAACCATGTACGCGGTCATAAAAACCGGAGGCAAGCAATATCGTGTTGCCGCTGGTGAAAAAATCAAAGTAGAACAGATACCGGCAGACGTGGGCGCGCAGATAGTTTTGGATCAGGTGATGATGGTGGGTAGCGGAGAAGCCGTAACCATAGGCACACCCACGATCGCAGGCGCTGCCGTCACGGCCACCGTTATTTCACAGGGTCGTGCCGACAAGGTACGTATTTTCAAGATGCGCCGCCGCAAACACTATCAGAAGCGGCAGGGGCATCGTCAAAACTACACCGAGATTCAAATCGGTGAGATCAAGTCCTAAGGAGCTAACTCATGGCACATAAAAAAGCGGGTGGCTCATCCCGAAATGGCCGCGATTCCGAATCAAAACGCCTGGGCGTGAAATCCTACGGCGGTGAATTGATTAATGCTGGCACAATTATTGTACGTCAGCGCGGTACCGAGTTCCACGCAGGTGATAACGTCGGCATGGGCAAAGACCACACCCTGTTTGCATTAAAAACCGGCAAAGTGGTTTTTGCAATCAAGGGTGCCAAGCGCAACCGTACGATCTCCATCGATCCGGTAACCCAGGCAGCGGCACAGCCTGCTTAACGCGTCAGGCGATTCTGTAAAGAAAAGCCCCGGAGAGCAGTCTCTGGGGCTTTTTCTTTTTTCGCATCTTGTAGAAAAATATCATCATGAAATTCATCGACGAAGCCCGTATTGAGGTGCATGCCGGTAAAGGTGGCAATGGCTCTGCCTCGATGCGCCGAGAGAAGTATATTGCCTTCGGCGGGCCCGACGGAGGGGATGGCGGAATCGGCGGGTCGATTTACGTCGTCGCCGACTGCAACATCAACACGCTGGTCGACTACCGTTTTGCTCGCATTTTTCGCGCAAAAGACGGTGCCTCCGGGCGCGGCGCGGATTGTAATGGTGCCGGTGCAGACGACGTCCTTCTGCGCGTCCCAGTTGGAACCGTCATCAAAGACCTCGCAACCGACGAAATCATCGCGGATCTGACCTACGACAAGCAGCGCGTCTTGGTGGCTAAAGGGGGCCGCGGTGGGCTCGGCAATATCAACTTCAAAAGTTCAACCAACCGTGCACCCCGCCAATTCACCAAGGGTACCGAGGGTGAAACCAAGGAAATTCACTTCGAACTTAAGGTGTTGGCCGACGTAGGATTGCTCGGCATGCCAAATGCGGGTAAATCAACTTTCATTCGCGCAGTATCCGCAGCACGGCCTAAAGTGGCGGAGTATCCGTTCACCACCCTGCACCCGAACTTGGGCGTTGTGCGAGTCGATGACCATCGAAGTTTTGTGATTGCGGATGTGCCGGGACTCATTGAGGGAGCCGCCGAAGGTGCCGGTCTTGGGCATCAATTCTTAAAGCACCTGCAGCGAACCCATTTGCTGCTACATCTTGTTGATATCGCCCCATACGACGACATGATCGACCCCGTCAAGCAAGCGAAGGCACTCATCAATGAGTTGAAGAAATACGATCAGGCACTGTTTGAAAAACCCCGCTGGCTAGTTCTGAACAAAATGGACTTGGTGGATCAACATGAAGCGGACAAGCGTGTGCAAGCGATCATCAAGGGCCTGAAGTGGAAGGCTCCCGTGTTCACCATCTCGGCGATGAAAGCTGATGGCTGCAAACAGCTGACGTTTGCCATCCTGGATCACGTCGAAAAACAACGCGCGGCAGCCAGCGCGCTGGCTGCCAGTGCCGTGACAGACTTGGAAACACCATAGCGCGCATGCGTGTCATCGTCAAAGTTGGCTCGACGCTGATTACCAATCACGGCGAAGGCGTAGACCATACCCTCATCACCGAGTGGGTACGTCAAATCGCCGCGCTCCGCGAACAAGGGAACCAAGTCGTACTGGTATCCTCCGGGGCAATCGCCGAGGGCATGAAGCGCCTGGGCTGGAAAATTCGTCCGCAAGAAATCCACAAGCTGCAGGCAGCGGCTGCGGTGGGACAAATGGGCTTGATTCAAGTCTATGAGTCGGCATTTCGTGCACACGGGCTCGGCACCGCGCAGGTACTACTGACCCACGACGACCTCGCGGACCGGACGAGGTACCTAAATGCGCGCACCACCCTTTCCACACTGCTCGAGCTTGGTATGCTTCCCATCATCAATGAAAACGACACAGTCGTCACCGACGAGATCAAGTTCGGCGATAACGATACGCTGGCAGCAATGGTGGCCAACCTCATTGAAGCAGATTTGCTGGTGATTCTTACCGACCAACAGGGCCTCTATACGGCTGATCCTCGCCATGATGCGGCCGCCACACTTGTACGCAATGCCCTCGCCGGTGATCCCGCTTTGGAGCGAATGGCGGGGGCGAGTGGCTCGGCGATTGGCAGAGGCGGTATGCTCACCAAGATTCTTGCCGCAAAGAAAGCTGCCCTCTCAGGTGCCACCACCGTGATTGCCTATGGCAGAGTGGAGAATGTGCTACCGACCATCCTAAGCGGCGCAGAAGTCGGGACCCGACTCACCGCGAGCAAGACGGCGATGCAGGCACGCAAGACGTGGTTGGCGGGCCATCTCAAAACCATGGGAACTCTCACCCTGGATGAAGGTGCGGCAGCGGCGTTAGTCTCTGGCGGAAAGTCGCTGCTGCCGATAGGCGTAGTTGCCGTCGACGGCGAATTCGCCCGTGGCGATGTCGTCAGCGCCGTTGATTCACAAGGTCGGGAGATTGCGCGGGGATTATGCAATTACAGTACGGGCGAAGTCCGCCGGATTGCACGCAAGCAGACCCGGGAGATTGAGGCAATCCTTGGTTACGTGGCTGAGGCAGAACTCATCCACCGCGACAACCTCGTGCTCGTCTAACTGTCCGGCCTAACGGACACTAGACGACGTCCCTGATCGAACGGATGAATTCGGTGCCACCGCGACACCGGAAATTATTGGTTGAGATATAAAGCGATTTAGCTCCGGGCTGCGGTAGAACGCCATCACTTTTGGCACGTAGGCTTGTGTTTCAGCAAATGGCGGAATACGGTTCCCGTGACGGATGACGGCATTTTCACCGGCGTTGTATCCGGCCAATGCGAGTTCCAAATCGCCATTAAACATCTTGATCAGCTGGCTCAGGTAACGCGTACCGCCGAAGATGTTATCGACTGGATCAAATGGGTTTTTAACCCCCATTCTCTCTGCCGTGGCTGGAATCAGCTGCATTAGTCCGAGAGCACCCTTGGTTGATTGGGCACGATCGTTGTAACCGGATTCAGCCCGGATCACCGCGTGTACGAGTCTCGGATCAACTCCGTGCGTCCGCGCCGCGTTATCGATCACAGGGACGAGTTTTCCAATATCGATAGATTTCGGAAAATTCGGTGTCCACGCATTGGGGCGTGCCGTCCACGCTTGCGGAATTTTGTAGACTAGTTTGTAACGCTTATCGAGGTGCGGAAGATTGGAAAAATGGGTGATACCGTTCTCATCCTTGAACGAATAGATGTTGGCAGCAGAAGCGAACGGCAAAACCAGCGCTGCGCTGGTCAATAAAAATCCACCGATGATTCTGCAGCGAGGAAGGGTTATCTTTGTGATCATCAACGCGTCACTCTACACGAGTTTACATTTTGCTGATTGCCGGTGAAGCATTTTGACCCGCTTACTTCAGACGAATTACGCGACGCCCGCTTTGGATTTCTCTTTCTGGATAAGTTAAGCTTACGCGATGTCAATCTCCGAAAAGACCAACGCTGCGGCAGCCGCGTCGAGACTCTCAGAACCCACCATTCCTCGAGTTGAGGCCCCCTGGCTGGTACTCGGGGCGCTCCTGCTTTCCACTATCGTCGCCTCGGTGCAAAGCTACCGGCAGGTCAGCCAAGAGTCACAAGACCGGTTTGGCGCGCTGGCGGCGCGCGCCAAAAGCGAGATCGCCACACAGTTTCGGCAGACAGACGACGCCCTCGCGACCGCCGGTGCCATTATCGCCGCGTCGCCGCAAATCGATAATGCGCGCTGGAACAAGTATCTAGACGCCCACGAAAAACGTTCGTCCACGATACCCGGTTTGGCGCGCATGGAGTATCGCGCCGCACAAGACACAGGCAACGGCACCCAATTTCCATCGCCAGCCTCAGCATTGGTTCGTGTGATACCGGAAGTCACGATCGTCGGTGATGAGCTTGCCCGGTCAGAATTGATTGATCAAGCGATGCTGGCGGCGAAGCGATCACAACGCATGGCCGCCACGGGTATCCTGCCGCCTGTAAACCTTCAGGATGCCGCCGAATTTGTCGCCCTAGTGAAACCACTGTTTCCCGCTTTCACGGACACCGACCAGCCAATTGGCTATCTGGTCGCATTTGTGCGCCCCGCCGACCTGCTGGCGTTAGTTGCTCGTAGTAACGATCAGCGACTCACACTTGAACTGACTGAAGCCACGGCGAAATCAGGCAACGCAGCGGCACCCGCCTTAAGAAGTGACCTTCGTGCTTCCAACCGCAGCGCTAACTTCGTCGCGCCGCTCGAACTCGTCATCGGTCAGCGTAGCTGGAACCTGCGCGTCGAGAGTTCGTCGGCGCTCGACGCGGAGCTCACTAATCGAGCACCGCAGACAATACTGTTGATCGGAGTCATCGGCACGGGCCTGCTAGCTGCTTTGGTATGGTTGCTAACAAGGCTGCGTGAACAAGCGGTTGCACTGGCTGAAAGCATGACACTGAAGTTACGCGATCAAGTCAAGTTTACCGATGACCTCATCGAACTCAACCCAAATCCGATCTATCGAAAGGACGCCAGAGGGCGGTTCGTGGTGGTAAACCGTGCGTGGGAGCAGCTAAACCAGCGGCGACGTGAAGACGTGATTGGCAAAACCAACGCCGAGTTGGCAAATCCTGTGGGCACATCATCGTTGCCGGACCTAGACGACGATGTTCTCGATTCGCATTCCGGTTTTGAGGTGGGTGAGACGTTTCTAACCACATCCACAGGCCAACAAGTGCCAACCATCCTCGCCCGACAGGTGGTGCGCCGCACAGACGGCAGCATCGACGGTATCATCGGCACAGTCACCGATGTTACACAAATCAAGCTCCTAGAGCGCGAGCTGGCTCTGCAACGCGAACAGCTCGACTTGGTGATTCGCTCCTCACAGCAGGGCATTCTCGATGTCGAGTTACACGATGGCGGAAAGGCGTACTACTCAGAGCGCTTCCAAGAGATTCTTGGGTTTGAACTCGGCGAGTTCCCGAAGAATCTCGGCTGGGATATGTGGGTGCACCCAGACGACATTGCGGAGTTTCGGGTAGCACTCGCGCGGCACTTTAAACGCGAGTCACCTTTTCTTGACGTCGAGTGTCGGGCGCTTCGGGCGCGAGGCGGGCATATGTGGTTGCGCGTCCGGGGAATTGCGCTTTACGACAACAGTGGCCGAGCAACGCGGTTCATCGGATCTATCGTGGACGTCACGGAACGTCGAGAGGCCGAAGAGCAACTCATTGAGGCCAGCGTGCGTGTCACCGAGGCGGCACGCGCGAAAGAGTCTTTCCTCGCAACAATGAGTCACGAGATCCGCACCCCGATGAACGGGGTGCTCGGCATGGCCGGGCTGCTAGCCGACACCCAGCTCGATGACGAGCAGCGCGACTACATTCGGCTGATTCGGGCCTCTGGCGACACATTGCTACGCCTGATCGACGACGTATTGGATTTTTCCAAAATCGAATCCGGACGAATGACTCTAGAAGCGGTGAGTGTTGAACTTGCAGGCGTTGCTGAGGAGGCCTTCGAGTTGGTCGCCGAGAAGGCCCGTGAAAAGAGAATTGCACTGGTCTACGATCTGCGTGATGATGTCCCCTTCTACATCTTGGGAGACGCAACCAGGCTGAGACAAATATTTCTCAACCTGCTATCCAACGCCATCAAGTTCACTGATGCGGGTGAGATCTCGTTGCACATGCGATGTGAATCGCTTCCCGATCAACGTATCAAGTTGTTTGCGAGTGTAAGTGATACAGGAATTGGCATTCCCGCAGATCGCATAAACAAGCTGTTTGAGGCGTTTACCCAAGTCGATGCATCGACAACCAGGAAGTACGGCGGCACTGGCTTGGGTCTGGCAATCGTAAAACGATTAGTCAACATGATGGGAGGTGAAGTTGCTGTCGACAGCGTGGAAGGCGAGGGTTCGACGTTTCGTTTCACTATCGTCACTCATCGCGCACGCGGTCCTATTCGTCCCCACATGCAGCGCGGGCTGCCGGAATTCTTGGGCAAGAGAATTTTGCTCATTGATAACGTCGCGTCAAGGCGCGGCTCGTCCGCATATCGGTATCAGCGTTGGGGGTTTCAAGTCGTCGAAACCGATCTACCAGACGCACCATCACGACTACAGGAATCGGGAGCGAACGCGATTGATATCCTTATCACCGATAGCTCACTTAACGAGGACGCTTCCGCAGCCGTTGGCGAAGCCATCGCCGCCCAAAACACATCTCGGCAAAGCGAGGGCAAGCCGCCAATCGTTGTCATCCTGATGTCCAGTATTTCGCGTACCGAGCTTTCCCTGAATCGGTCTTTGCAACTGGTACCACACCAGATGTTCGTCATTAGACCGGCGGGTGCCGCGCGGATGTTTGACGTTCTCACCCAGGCCGCTACCGGCGTGCTGAAGAATGATGTGGCGACACGGCCATTCTTACCTGAGCCAGTCTACGACACTGAGTTTACCAACGCGAACAAACACAAATCCAAACAGACGGCATCAGGTTCGACGAGCGGCACTGCGCCGAGCGCACCCAGCGCACCGTCCAACAAGGAGAGCCTCAACATTTTGATCGCCGAAGACAATGAGGTGAATCAGCGGGTGATCGAAGGCATGCTGCGCCGCTTGGGCCACCGGGTCACCATTGTTGCCGACGGCGAGAGCGCCGTGAGTGCGGCTGCCAAAGCGGTGGCCACCGACGAGGTGCCGCTTGATATCATCTTGATGGATATTCATATGCCAGTCTTGGATGGCGTCGGTGCAACACGAGAACTCAAGCGCCGCTTTACCAGCCAGACTCCAAGCGAAATACAGCTGCCCCGGGTGCCTATCGTTGCGATGACGGCACATGCCCTAGCCGGTGACCGCGAGCATTATTTGAACGAAGGGTTCGACGACTATATTTCTAAGCCCATTCGGCGGGATGATCTGTTGGCGCTGCTCAAGCGCTGTGTTCGGCATAAGTTCATCGACACCGACGATAGAGACCGGCCACTTGCTCAAGTTAACGCCGTTGCCGCCGCGCCTACCGGCCAAACAAGCAATACTATAGAACAGGCCGCCCGATTTACCCCTGATCTTAGTGGACTCGCAATTCTAGATTTCGAACAATTAGAGGACCTGCGCGGTTTGCCAGCCGACGTTAATGGTAGCGCTCCAGAGCAAACGCTCATCGCCCTGTTTCAGGAAAAATCCCAAGAACGCTTGCGCAAGATGGCATCTTGCCTCGTCGATTCAAACTGGCTGCTACTCGGCGATCTTTCACACAGCCTAAGGGGGGCCTCCGCGAGCATCGGCTTTCCGAGAGTATCGGCGGCGTGCAAAGCGCTTGAACTGGCAGCACGACGACTATCGCCCAAGCCTGGCTTCCCGCCTACAGTGTCCTCCGACCCGATGCCGACGCAAGGTCAAATGGACGAACTCTACGAAGATATAAAACGCCATTTCTACGAAGCCGATATGGCGCTAACCAAGTGGCTCGCAGAATTGCCAGCGGAGTGAGCACAAGCGGTGCCCTCCTCAGTAGCAATAGCCGCGTTACTTCTTTTCCGGCAATGCTGGCGCGGAGGATGCACCGCTGACCCGTTGTTTAGCATATGCCGTCCATAGGCGCGCAACTTCAGTGCCACCCTCAACACTTTGCACCATTGCCAGTGTCTCGACAGCCTTTGCTCGTTCGCCCGCGATGGCATACGCAATGCCCAAACGAAGACGCGCGTCTTCCGGTCGCCGGATCCCTGGGCGCGAAATACCTTGTTCCATCATTGGCAGCCCCTTGTCGCTCTCGCCGTTATAGACGTAGTTGAGGCCTGAGTTAAACAGACCGGGCCCTTCTTTGGCTCTGGCCGCCTCTGCCGAAGTGCGTGCCATGTTCTTAACATCATCGGCAGCATCACGGTCCACGAGGTCTCGAAACTGCTTGTGTTCAGCGGAACTTAGTGCGCCGGCTTTAAATCCCGCTTCCATGACTTTTGCAGCCTCGATCGGGAATCCCGCTTGTTTGGCAGACTGCGCGACAAACATGTATTGGCTCGCGGTAAGTGGTTGCCCTAGCGTCATTTTCAGACGAAAAATATCTGTCATGTAACGCTCGTTGACCACCGGGTTGCGTGCCACCCGGGCAATGTAGTCCAGCCAGTAATCATTGCTTGGGTAAGCGACCACCAATCGCTCCAACACGCCGACATATGCGGTGTCATCGTTCGACCGCAGGGCGATTGTCCCCGCAAGCCGGAGTAGCTCTTGGGTGGGCGTTTTACCTGCCTTCTCATCGTCCGCGATGGCGGCGTTGGCTTCTTTAGTCGCGGTCGGCAAATCTTCACCCAACACCAATGCTTGGATCATAAGCATGCGCGTTTGCGGCGCAGCGCCCCCGCTTTCGATGGAACGCTTTGCCCACGCCGCTGCGGATTTATAGTCTTTAAGCAAGTAAAAGGCAGAGGTAATAGCCTCGGAGAATTGTGTGCGCTCGGCGATTGTGAGCCTGCCACTATCTACCGCGATCTGAAAAGACCTGGCCGCCGTGGTGTGGTCGGAGATCGCTGCTGCCGCCGGGCCACGTAGCCGCTCGAGAATGTAGACTTCGTACGGCGTCTTGGCTGCGATCTTGTCCGCTTCCGCCAGTTTCGCCAACGCCTCCTTGAATTGTTTGGCGTTAATTAACTCCTGAGCCGCTTTCAGCTCCTTCCCTAGCTCCGGGCGCAGCGTTTCAGCTGGTTTCGCGGCCTCTGCCGATGCCTGGGCGTACGCAGGCGGGCCCAAAGGTGCGGATACAGAAAACATCACGATGGCAAATGAGGCCACCAGCGTTGGGGTTTTCAATCTGCTCACTACATTGAGGCGGCAACTCTTCGCATTCATAGGTATTCAGACAAGATGTATTGGAAACGAGCCCTTATTATCTTTCGGTTTTGCCTGAATTTAGCGTAAATACGACAAATGTTGCGACAGATCAGACGTACCCTAGCGGGTCGGCGTAACATTTGCCGCTACCTGCGACAGGCAAAGCTTTTGCACAGGCCTAGATGGATCCTACCCAAATTGTAGAAGACTCAGAAGACCCGAAACATACGCCGGCGGATCGGCACGCCGCGGCGGCACGGAGTACGTGGATAAGTGTCTGGGTAAACATCCTACTTACCATGACGCAGATCGGGGTGGGCATCGCCGCAAAGTCCCAGGCGTTAGTCGCTGACGGCATTCACTCACTGTCAGATCTCGTCGCCGACTTTGTCGTGCTACTCGCAAATCGGCACAGCCAAAAAGACGCAGACGAAGATCACCCATACGGGCATCAGCGTTTTGAGACAGCCGCATCACTGGTGCTCGGGATGCTGTTGCTCGGCGTTGGCGCAGGAATGCTGTGGTCGGCATTTCGAAAGCTTGAAGATCCTGAAAGCGTTCAACAAGTACATGTCATCGCCCTCTGGGTGGCGATCGGTGCGCTTATTGCGAAAGAAACACTGTTTCGCTACATGCTCCGCGTCGCCAAGCTTGTGAAATCTAGCATGCTGGTAGCGAATGCATGGCACGCACGATCGGATGCGGCCTCCTCATTAGTGGTGAGCATCGGCATCATCGGTAACCTCTCAGGATTTCCCATCTTGGATCCCATCGCTGCACTGATCGTCGGTTTTATGGTGGTAAAAATGGGTTGGACATTTGGGTGGGACGCATTACACGACTTGATGGATCGCTCGATAGACGAGCAAGAAGTCGCAGCCATACGTCAGACCCTTGTCGAGACTCCCGGGGTAATCAACGTACACGATGTTCGAACGCGGAAAATGGGGGATATGATCATCGTCGATGCACATCTCGAGGTTGACGCTACTATTACTGTAGAAGCCGGGCATGACATCGCCGTCCTCGCGCGCGACCGGGTCCTTATGCGGCACCGCGTGTTGAACTTGATGACACACATTGACCCTTGGCGGTGCCCGGATCGTGACCACGACGCACCACCCCCGCAGCAGGCGTCATGATGCAAATGTTGCTACGACGTCAAGAGTTTGTCCGCGCCGATTAGCGTTAATACACCCATTGCGGCAAAAATGGCAGCAGCGATTCCATGTACTAATTTCATCGGAATCTTCGCCGCGAAATTGTTACCGATAAAAACCGCCGGCACATCGGCGATCAACATCCCCAGAGTGGTACCGGCAATTACCATTATCGGTGCGGCGTAGTGTGCTGCTAGGGCAACTGTGGCAAGCTGCGTTTTGTCGCCCATCTCCGCGAGAAAAAACGTGACAAACGTCGCACCAAAGATACCTAGACGTTGGGCAACCTGAGTTTCTTCATCTTCGATCTTGTCGGGAATCAGTGTCCAAGCGGCCATTGTGAGAAAAGACAAGCCGAGCGCCCAACGCATGATGTGTGGACTGACCACGGAAGTGATCCACGCGCCGAGAGCACCAGCGAGGCCATGATTGATCAGGGTAGCCGTCAGAATGCCAAGAATAATTGGGGCCGGCTTCTTGAAACGCGCCGCGAGGATAAAGGCAAGCAACTGCGTTTTGTCGCCGATTTCCGCAAGCGCAACGACGCCGGTTGAAACGAGAAGTGATTCCATCGAAATGCCCTAGCCGGTGAATGACGAATGACCACATGACTCCCACCAGCAAGATGGATTCACGCAGCCAAAAGTCTCGCTAAGCATATGCCGCTTGCACCATAGCGCCTGAAAGTTCGGGGTGCCAAGTCTGTTGATGCAAGCCACCCAGTGCGGGGTGAAGCTACTCCCTGATGACACTAGAATTATAACCGAGCCGAGCAGTCGCCCGGGCGGAGAAGGGAGGATGACAAAAAACAAAAACGCCCACACGAGGCGGGGCATTCCAAAGGGGATTGTGCCGGTCTCGCTCTGTCCGATCCCGGCATCTGCTTAGTCGAACCCGACGGGGTTCTTTCCGACGAAGGAAGATCAAAAAACAAAAACGCCCACTTGAAGTGGGCGTTGTTGTTTTTTGGCGTCCCCACGGGGATTCGAACCCCGGTTACCGCCGTGAAAGAGTTCTAACGTGGTCTAAAGTAGACACAAGTAGACTACCTAACCCTTTGAATCGCTTGTAAATAGGGGCTTTCAAGCCTATCATTGTCTACAGCGGTCTAGCCAAGAAATCTAGACACCATCTAAACACGGGACTTTCAAGGGGGTTCCATGGCTCAGAAAATGCGCGATGGGCAGTTGGAAAAGCGATCCAACCGCCTGAAATTGCCGCTTCGCACGCGGAAATACAAAATCCTCGATACGGGCGTAGCACTGAGCTACCGCCGAACGTCTGAGGATTACGGCACATGGGCTGTTCGGCTCGTTTTGGCTGACGGCAGATACACGCTAGAGACGCTTGGCACAGCCGACGACTACGCAGACGCCAACGGGCAAACGATCTTGAGTTTTGGGCAAGCCCAAGCCAAGGCACTCAAACGCCACAAAGAACTTCAGCAAGCCGGGGGCGTGATTAAAGCCGCGACCACGGTAAAGGAAGCCTCAGAACATTATCTGGAATGGTTCAGGACGCATAGCAAGTCCATAGCGGCCACGGAAACCACGATCAAGGCACATATCCTGCCGACGTTCGGGGAAACGCCCTTGGAAGACCTGAAAGCCGAGCGAATCAAATCTTGGCACACCCGACTAGCGACCAAGGCCGCAAGGAAGCGAACCCGCAAAGGCGCAGCAATCGCACACCGCGCCAAGCCGGAAACCGACGACGAAAAACGCTCCCGCAAATCCACGGCAAACCGCATCCTTACCGTTTTCAAGGCGATGTTAAACAAAGCCTACGAAGACGCCCTCGTTTCAACCAACGACGCTTGGAAGCGGGTAAAGCCATTCTCAGATGTTGACGAACCCGTGATTCGTTTTCTCAAACCCGAGGAAGCCACGCGACTAATCAACGCTTGCCCGGAAGACTTTCGCCGATTGATAAAGGCCGCACTAATGACGGGCGCTCGTTACTCCGAACTGGCCGGAATGAAGGTAGAGGACTACTCGCCCGACACAAAGCAAGTCTTTATTCGCCCGAGTAAATCAGGCAAGGGCCGACACGTTCCACTAACGACTGAGGGCGCGGCATTGTTCGCAACGTGTACCGATGGCAAGACTGGCGACGCCCTAGTTTTTCAACGCAGTGACGGCGCGGCATGGGGGAAAAATTATCAAGTTCGCCCGTTATTGGAAGCCTGCAAAGTTGCCAAGATCGCGCCCTCGATTGGGTTCCACGAATTGCGCCATACCTACGCAAGTTTTCTAGCGAACGCCGGGGCCGACTTGCTCACGATCTCAAAACTACTTGGCCACGCGGACACCCGCATAACCTCACGCCACTACGCGCACCTATGCGACAAGACACTTCGCAACGCTGTAGACAAGTTCCTGCCGTCACTGACAGCAGAACCTAAGACCAAAGTAACACCGATCAAACGCAAGGCCGCTTAGCAATTTAGACTAAAGCCTTGCAACAAAAAAGCCGCGCATAGGTTCGCTACCGAAAACCCATCCCCCTTGTTGGGCTTGCGCGGCTTCCTCGATCAAGGGTCCCAAGGGGAAAACATGAGTGAGTCTGTTAGCGACGCCAAGGACGCGTGGGCCAAAGCAGAGGCGAAACTTAAATTGGCGCGGCGAAAGTACCTCACCGATCTGCCAAAGAAAATAGTCGCGAACCTGCCCGAGCGGAAAGTAAGTGGTATTCGATCCGCTATTCGCGAGGCAACGCAGCTCTGGAAGCAAGCGAACTCGCATCCAGATGAAAATGGGTACGTCTACGTACATGAGTCGCTCGGGCTACTTTCCTTTCCGACGCAGAAAATAAAGCTTGCAAATTGCGAGCCATGGAAGCTTGGCGTACATCGCGGTTTCGCTAGTCCTCTCAGCGTTTATCCCGAACTATTCTTTGACTACTCCAAAGTATTCGAGAGCCACGTAAAGAACATGATGCTCTATGAGTTTTTCGCGGTAGCAATAGTTGATCAGTGGAAAGTTGCGCACATTCAAGAACTTTCTACCTACCACTCTTGGATGACTAACTCGCTGGTAGATTGGTTAATTCATTTGCGACCGACAGGCTGGAAAGGCGTGGAGCCAACCGCAGCAATTTTCTACTCCATCCACGATGATCGAATTAAGAGGGAATACGAGAAGCTAAAGGAGCAAAAGGAAAAGCAAATCCGCAAAACCGACCAGTCGATAATTACCTCCGTGAAAGAAGGTGCGACCGCCCTGTTTTCTAAACACGCTACTTGGTCAGGTACGCGAATTGCCAAAGAATTGAAGGAAAAAGACGTAGTCGGGACGCTGCCAAGTGAAACGCAAATCCGAACGCTAATCACAACGCACTGCCCACAGATTCCAAAGCAGAAAGCCGGACGGAAACGAGGTCAAACGAAAAAATAATTCGCGGTTTGTCCAACCGCAATCAGAATTCGCGGCTTGCATGACTGCGAATTTTTTGCACGTTTTAATGCCCCTACTGAGACGACGTTGTGTCGCCTCAAACACCAATAGGAGCAGTCATGTATTCAACACCAACAGCTCAGGCCGCCGGATGGACAATTCCAGACTGGTGCGCCTCAACGAGCATTTCTCGTGCTTCGTTCTACTTGCTCGCACAACGACCGCGAACTGTGAAGCTCGGACGCCGAACCGTCGTGATCGAAAGCCCCGACGCATACCTTCAGCGAATCGCTGATACGCAACTGGAGGCCGCATGAAGGACGATCCACCGGACGACGAAAAAACAAAAGGCGCTGCCCCCTTCCCAGAGAACGCGCCTTTCGAAGACCAACAAAGTGATGATAACAAATCGCTGAAGTGGCGTACAACCCTTTCGCATCTTCTTAGGGGGCCGCGTCACCGCTTTGATGCTGAGCGCTGGGGAGATCATGCGATCCCTTCAACGGTTAGCAGCCTTCAGCGAGACTACGGCTTAAAGATCAATCGAGAGTGGCGAAAAGTTCCTACTCGATTCGGCACTTACTGCCTTGTCAAAGCATATTGGGTTGATGACCTCTCGCGAAATCACGCCATGCGACTTGTCGCACGTCGTAAGCGCAGGAAGAACGGGGGCAAGGTATGACGGCAACCGTTCGCAAACTTGCGGTAAAGGGCCTAGAAGGCGCGATTGATTTCGACACCAGCAACCGCGCACCCTCGATACCACCGGGGCGCTACGAGGCCATATATGAGCATCACGAAACGAAGTTTATTTATCAATGCCCGAAAGTGTTTGTCTGGTTCAGGATCGTTAGTCCTGGCCCTGCCTTCGACACGATGGTTTACCGAGCGTATCGCGTTCGGGCGCTCACAAGCAGACAAGGACGAAATGGTGGATTTAAAGCTTCTCGCGGTTCAGACGTTTATCACGATCTCGGGCGCATCTTGGATATACGACTTCGCCCGGATCGCGTTAGCGCAGCGTCATTACGTGGTGTCGTGGTTAGCGTCAGCGTCCGAAACGTCGTGAAGGATCACAAGCAACGCCCACTATTGGCATGGGATCAGTACAGCGTTATCGACAAGTTGCTATTCGCTGAGACTGAAACGAAGCATTTAGCAATTAGCAGTTAGCTGGTAGCAAGCAGCTGACAGCAGATACCTGCTTAAAACCTTGGGAGGCCGCGCAAATAAACGGATTCCAAGGGGTGCTTGGCAACCTGCTAACAGGTTTGAACAAGTTGTAAAGGATCGGGCCTTGGATAAGAGTAGTCGGCCCGTAACATGGAAAGCTGAAAGACTGCGCCGGGGGCCTAAGAACCCCCGGTTCCAAAACTGTCTAGCCTTTAATAAAGGGAGGAAAAGGACAAAAGATGAAGAACGCGATCACAAAAAGCACAGGCTCACGATATACGGACTCACATAGACGCGAAGCCGCGATGACTTTCTTAGTCACGGGCAATTTGCGAGCAACCGCAACCCAGACAGGCGTAAACGAACGCACGTTATCGGATTGGGTTAAGGCCGATTGGTGGGAGCCATTGCTTCAGACGCTCCACTACGAAAAAGGCCGCGAACTTGATAGCAAGCTCAGCCAGATAATTGACCGCGCCCTCGACGAAGTTGCCGACCGTCTAGTGAACGGCGATCACAAGATAGGCCGCGATGGAAACCTTGTCCGCGTTCCAGTTCCCGCCAAGGAAGCGGCTATCGTTGCCGCTGTTTGTTTCGATAAGAGGCAGATTATTCGTAACCTACCGACCGCGATCACTCAGGACAAAGACTACCTTCCACGATTGGCAGCGCAGCTACGAGCCGGATTGTTAGCTAATACCCCGGGGGGAGGGGGTTAGATCGCATTCAGTTTTTTCATGATCGTGCTTCCTTCAACGACAGAAAATCAAAAGGAAGTCTTGTTGCCGCATCAAGAAAACACGAATATTGAGGGCTGCCAACTTATCGCGATAGTTTGAGGGCGACAAAAAACCCGCCGGAGCGGGTCTTGTTAATACGCTTTTACTTTATTGAGGCTTTCGACTGGGAACCCAGCCATTGCATCGAGCGGCAAAATATAGTCGCTCGGCTTAATGTGTTCATACATATCTGCCAATCTGCTGGCCTCTCTAATGGCGGCGTCAGCGAGTAATTTTTTGCTTACTTCCGCCTCGGCGGACTCAAGGCACTTTTCGACCATTTCCGCTAGCGTTGCTTGGGTCATATGACGGTCTCCTTCAGATGTGAGTGTAAATAAAACGCTAACCCCATGCGATCAGTGTACGCGGTAAGTAAATCGTTATAACCCCGAATTGCGCTGCTTAATCCGAGGTTATTCGAGTAATCGTCAATTTCCAGACCAATTTGCTTTAGCTTCTTGATGTCCAACGCACGGCCATGAGAAAACCATTTTTTATGGTCGGCAAGATCTGTAGCGACAACTTTAGCGCGGTTTATTTTTTCGTCCTGTGTTACGGGCTGGCCAGCGTTGTGGGTTCTGTGCTTGGTCCAAGTGCTAAATTTGTGCTCTGCTAACCAAGTCTTGAGCAGGTCAATCGAGAGGTTCTTCGCCTGTTCGTAAAGTGCCAACTTCGCCAAATCCAAGCCCTTAAGAAACACAACATCTGCGGGAGTTAGATTGCTTCGTTTTGTAATCTCTTCTACCTTATCCAGATATCCTAATGCCGCAACGTATCCGCTCCCATCGGGAGCAAGCACTTGCGGATCAATGGGTCCAAGTGCCGACGAATAGTCCATGTATATCTTGTCCCCAGACATACAAAAAATCGTGCCTGCGGACATTGCCAAATCCGGCACAATAAAATTCACCTTTGTATAAAAGTTTCGAACCACCGTAACGAAGCGCTCCGTGGTTTCGGCAGACCCGCCCGGGGTGCGCAGAACAATGGAAAGTGTTTGCTCTGTTCTTTTAGATTTGGCCTTTACATCTTCAACGTAATTTCGGAAGAGCCGAAAGTATTGGGGATGAATTTGCCCGAAATAGCAAATCACATCAGAGCCCAGTAAATTCTCTAATTCCTTCCCTTTTTCGTTGATGTGGTGAAGGATTGTGTGGTCTAAATCAGCTGGATTCACGGCTCGCTCGCCAATAAGTTGCCGAAGAATAGCAGATTTCTAAACGTAGCAAGCTTTTTCCAGCGGATGGGATTTAGAGCCGTCGGCTCGTGAATTTCGCGCGAATCAACGCTGCGCGGTGTGCGCTCGCCCGGCTAGCCCAGCTACTATTAGACAATCGAAAAATGCTCAAATCCCAGCCGACAAGTCAGCCTAACAACTCTTTGTAAATCAAGGACTTAGGCTTTGATACAAAGCCCTTTCCAATCAACAACTTAACGATGAGTCAATGTGCCTTAGAAATCAATGGTTTGCGTTAATTCAACCAGTCGGTAACATGGCTTCCGCACCCAAAAACAACGGCAGGTTCAAATGTCCCAAATCCGTGAATGACCTTTGTGAGGAAACTTTCATCATGAATCTAGCCTTCAGGTGGAGAGCTTGTCTCGCGCTTATTTTAGTTATTGGCATTAGCGCAGCGGGCGCAGAAGAATTGCCCGTTACTGAAAAGCTTCTGCAAAAGACGGGCGTTAATTTGGAAACTCATATTGGCGGACAGATATTCAAAGTGAAGCGAACTGGTCCGCTACCAAACATTCTGGGCAAAGCGGATTGGTTCGGCAGAACAGTAGATAAAGGATTTTTGGAACTACGCTTCCACGCTTTTGCCCCCGACAAGACAGTTGTGCTCAGACTGGTAGACGTCGACACGAGGTCGAATGAAACAACGATGAATCGAAATCAGGTTGAAACGACAAGACTCAACGGCGAGATTCGAACCGGCCCCGGAAGCAATACGTCGCAAATATCGGGGACAGCGACAACGATCCGTTCCCCTGCCGCTGGCGTCAACGAGATTCTCCCGCCCAACACTACAGAGATCAGGTTAGACCTCAACAAACGGCGCACGCTGAAGATTGGAACTGTAGTTTTAAAAGTTGACGACGCGGACGAAGTCTCCCTTTCATATTCACTTGCTCTTGCCGATGATGAAGGCACGAAAAAATGAAAGACGTTCGCGGCGAAATCTAAACACGATCTAGACACGGCAGAAAGACAAACGGCCTACATCACTGTAGGCCGTTGTTTTTACTACGTATTGCTGGCGTCCCCACGGGGATTCGAACCCCGGTTACCGCCGTGAAAGGGCGATGTCCTAGGCCTCTAGACGATGGGGACATGATCGTCGTACTACAGTGCTGCGAATTCTGTGGTGGAGATAAGCAGGATCGAACTGCTGACCTCTTGCATGCCATGCAAGCGCTCTCCCAGCTGAGCTATACCCCCACTTGGAAAGACCATAATTATAGCCGGAAGCATGACCACTTGCAAAGCCCGGGAAAACGGCCGAAGTCAGGCTGCCAGCAAATTCGTGCGCCCGAGTCTGGCGACGACTTCCTCCCGCCCAAGGACTTCGATCACGGCATCCACGCCTGGCGTCTGCGTCTGCCCCGTCAGCAACACCCGTAGAGGCATCATCAACTGCGGCATTTTCAAGCCGAATTGGGCAACTTCAGCCTTAATCGCTGCACTAATTTCAGCTCTTGTCCATCCGGCATGCGCAAATTTTTCCGCCAGCGCGACAACGGCCGGCTTCGCAGCATCCGACAAATGCTGCGCAAGCAGGCCGGCGTCAACGTGAGGGCGGGCGTAGAAATAGTGCGCTTGGGCCGCCATCTCAACCAGAGTCGGAGCGCGTTCGCGCAGCAACTCAGCAACTCGCGCGACATCAGGCCCCGCCTCGGGATCTAGGCCAGCCTTGACGAGAAATGGGCGGAGTAATCCGCCGAGCGTATCACGGTGCATCTGCTTAATGTATTCGTGGTTCAACCAATTCAATTTCTCGGTATTGAACTGCGCGGCCGAAGGGGTAATGTGGTCCAGATCAAACCACTCGCAAAACTGCGCCATCGAGAACACTTCGTCGTCACCGTGTGACCAGCCGAGTCGCGCGAGGTAGTTCAGTACAGCGTCGCGGACGTAGCCGTTTGCCGAATATTCCATCACCGAGACAGCACCGTGGCGTTTTGATAGTTTTTGTCCATCGTCCCCAAGAATCATCGACAGATGTGCATACACGGGGACCTCCGCCCCAAGCGCCTGCAGGATATTGATCTGACGGGGGGTGTTGTTGACATGATCATCACCGCGGATGACATGGGTAATCTTCATATCCCAATCATCTACACAGACACAAAAATTATAGGTGGGTGTGCCATCGGCGCGGGCGATGACTAAGTCATCCAATTCTGTGTTGGCAATCTCTATACGCCCTTTGACCGCGTCGTCCCACGCCACCACGCCGGTCTCGGGGTTGCGGAAACGTACAACCGGCGAGACGCCATCCGGAATCGGCGGGAGCACCTTGCCGGGCTCTGGACGCCAAGTCCCGTCGTAGCGCGGCTTGTCTCCGCGGGCACGCTGCGCCTCACGCAACCGATCCAGTTCAGCCGCCGACATATAGCAATGGTACGCAGTACCGGCAGCCAACATCGTGCTGATCGCCTCCTTGTATCGAGGCATCCGCCGCATCTGATAGAACGGACCTTCGTCAGGCGTCAAACCCAGCCACTGCATGCCGTCAAGAATGGCTTGGACTGCCTCCGGTGTGGAACGCTCTACATCTGTGTCCTCAATACGCAAAATGAAGGTGCCACCGTAGCGCCGGGCAAATGCCCACGCATACAACGCAGTGCGGGCACCGCCAATGTGGAGGTAACCGGTAGGGCTGGGAGCAAAACGGGAACGGATGGTCATTTAGGGTAGGTGGAAGAAAGAGAGGTAACGAGTGCACGCGGCTCCTCACCGTCGCCGCGCAAGACGATTGCAGATGGCGTAGCGAGCGACCTAAGGGCGAGGCCGCAGCGCAGTGCGCGACGCAACCGTATGGGGTAATACGGTGAGGGGCAAACAAGCGAGAACGACGCCATTAGGTTGCGCAGTAGCCAGATGCTACATCTTTGGCAGCGTCACGCCCTTCTGGCCCTGATACTTGCCACCGCGATCCTTGTAAGAAGTCTCGCAGACTTCATCACTTTCAAAAAACAGCACTTGCGCCACGCCTTCGTTAGCGTAAATTTTTGCGGGCAGCGGCGTTGTATTCGAAAACTCCAGTGTAACAAAGCCCTCCCACTCCGGCTCAAATGGGGTGACGTTTACAATAATGCCGCACCGCGCGTAGGTCGACTTACCCAAACAGACGGTCAACACATTGCGCGGGATCCGAAAATACTCAACCGTACGCGCCAACGCAAAAGAATTTGGTGGAATGATACAAAAATCCGCATTCACATTCACGAATGAATTCGGATCAAAATTTTTAGGGTCAACAATCGTCGAGTTGATATTGGTGAAGAGCTTAAATTCGTTGGAGCATCGAATGTCGTAGCCGTAGCTCGACGTGCCATAGCTGACAATACGTTTGCCGTCAGCTTCTCGAACCTGCCCCGCTTCGAACGGTTCGATCATGCCGTGCGCTTCTGCCATGCGCCGAATCCACTTGTCGCTCTTGATGCTCATTGCGTGTTGTCTTTCACTTCTATGATTAGGGTGCCAAGCGCCATTGTAGCAAGCGCCGGAATTACGCCGTTCCCGAGTAAAGCACAAGGCTGACCTCCGCACCGTTGTCACGAACCGGCACCAGCCGCTGGTACTCGGCGGACTCATGCCAGCGACTCGCCGCGGCTTCATCGTCGAACCGCACTACAACAATTAGCTGGCTGCCAGAGCTTACTTCGGCGATGGGGCCACCGTACCTACTGCCGCGCAACAAGACTTCCCCGCCATACGCCTTAATAGTAGCGCCAACTTGGCTGAGATATTGCCGCCAGATTTCGACATTCGTGACCCGGATTGTTCCGACGTAATAGGCGGGCATCGCTAGCGCTCATACGGTGGATCAGGTTGGCCCGCATAGTAGTGAATCGCCCGCTGAAACTGCACAATACGGTCACTCCCCGGAAACTTGGCGATATGGTTAAGCAACAGCTGCGTTGATCGGCGATATTCGCCCATGTTGTATAACGCCAACGCCAAAAAAATATCGAACTCCGGCGCGTCAGGGTACTCGACACCACCGCGCTCAAGCGTTCGCACTGCGTCAGCATACTGTTCAACACATCGGTAGGAACTACCAAGCCCCAATAATGCGCCACAGCGGTCTGCGCCGGAAAGTCCTAGCTCTAAAGCCCGCTCGTAAAATGGAATTGCGTCTGCTTCAAGCCCCTGCGGGTCATAGGTGCACGCGATTTCGTAATTCAGCCTTGCATTGATCGGCACGATTTTGAGCAGATCGAGCAAAATCGCCAGTGCCTCCGTATGCTGCCCCGACTTACGCAGCGCTATCGCTCGATCAATGTCGGCGGAGAGGTCGGGGGATATATCGAACACAAGAGTTCAGGTATTTTGAATGACGATCTTGGGGAAAATCGCCGAACGATCCTGCGATTGTTTGGCAATCTTGGCGGCACATTTTCGTGCGATCGACTTATAGATCATTGATGCCGGCCCATCGGGGTCCGAAACAACGGTGGGCTTACCGCTGTCTGCCATCTCACGAATCTTGATATCGAGCGGCAACGAACCCAACAACTCGACGTTGTAATCCGACGCCATACGGCCACCGCCGCCTTCACCAAATATGTGTTCGGTATGTCCGCAGTTCGAACAGGTATGCATTGCCATGTTTTCAACAATACCGATAATCGGCACACCCACTTTTTCAAACATCTTCAAACCCTTGCGCGCGTCAAGCAGCGCGATATCTTGCGGCGTCGTAACAATCACTGCGCCGGTGACGGGCACTTTTTGCGCCAAGGTGAGTTGGATATCGCCTGTTCCTGGTGGTAAATCAATCACCAAGTAATCGAGATTGGTCCAGCGTGTTTCATTTAACAACTGTTCCAGCGCCTGCGTGACCATCGGGCCGCGCCATACCATCGGCGTCTCGGGATCGATGAGAAACCCGACACTCATCGCTTGAATTCCGTGGCCTTCCATCGCCTCCATAGTTTTCCCATCTTTTGACTGCGGGCGGCCGGTGATACCCAGCATGGTTGGCTGCGAGGGGCCGTAGATATCGGCATCAAGCATTCCGACCACGGCACCCTCTGCCGCCAGCGCCAAGGCAAGATTCACCGCTGTCGTCGACTTGCCAACGCCGCCCTTGCCCGAAGCCACCGCGATAATGTTCTTTATATTTGGGTTGAGCTTAACGCCTCGCTGCGCACTGTGTGAGACGATTCGCGAATACACATTTGCCGCAACATGTTCTACACCGTCGATCTTCATTAGACGATCCACCACCTGCCGGCGAATGGACTCGGTAACACTTTTGCCCGGATATCCGAGTGCTATCTCGAGGGAGACCTTGCCACCCTCAATGATGATGTTCTTAGCGGCCTTGCCCTCAACGTAGTTCTGATCAGTGACCGGATCAATCAACTCGCGAAGTGCATTAAGGATGTGTTCGTTTGTGATACTCATGTGGTTTCCTCGGGATCGAGCCGCTATTTTATCGAGATTGCTGCTCTGCCATACGATGTATTTGGTATCTTTAACGGATTGGGCTTGATACAATCGCAAAGCAAAAGCAATCATTGTCTGATCTCGGGGGACAGTGCACATTTAATGCCTAACGCGTTGTTGAATTACTGCGCGCGAATACCGCGCCAAGCGCATTAATTTGCTCTTTTGTCATCTGCTTTTCGTGATCCGCCCTTCGTTATTTGCCTCTCCTGATCTAACTGCCCAGCACATGCAACGCAAACTCTTCGTCACCACGGCCCTTCCCTATGCTAACGGCGGGTTTCATATTGGCCATATGATGGAGTACATCCAAGCCGATATTTGGGTACGATTCCAGCGCATGCAGGGGCATCAGGTACATTTTGTTTGTGCTGACGATGCGCATGGCGCACCGATCATGCTGAATGCCGAAAAACAGGGGATCACGCCTGAGGCGCTGGTAGCAAAAGTCGCCGCCGAGCACATCGCGCAGTGGCCGCAGTTTCATATCAGCTTCGACTTCTGGCACTCAACTCACTCTGCGGAAAACGTCGAATTGGCGCAGGGAATTTATAAGGCACTGAAAGCCAACAAACTGATCGTGTCCCGCGAGATCGAGCAGTTCTTTGACCCCGTCAAAGAGATGTTTCTCGCCGATCGATTCATCAAAGGCGAGTGCCCGAAGTGCAGCGCGAAAGATCAGTACGGCGACTCTTGCGAAGTCTGTGGCGCAGTGTATTCCCCCGCAGAGTTAAAAAATCCCTATTCAGCGCTCACCGGTGCTACGCCGGTGTTGAAAAAATCAGAACACCTGTTCTTCAAGTTATCCGACAAACGCTGCGTTAACTTTCTGCAGAAATGGGTTGAAGAAACACCGTTACAGCCTGAAGTAAAAAACAAACTCGCTGAGTGGCTGGCAGTCGATCCTGAAACTGGTTTAAGAAGTTTGAACGACTGGGACATCTCGCGCGACGCACCTTACTTTGGCATCGAGATTCCAGACGCACCTGGCAAGTTTTTCTACGTATGGCTGGATGCACCGGTTGGATATCTGGCCAGCTTGAAGGCCTACTTCGCTGCGGGTGGTGCAAAAGCTAACGGCGAGCCTCGCGATTTTGATACTTTTCTTGCCGACAACAACGTCGAGCAGTATCACTTCATCGGCAAAGATATTGTTTACTTCCATACCTTATTCTGGCCGGCGATGCTGCACTTTGCCGGACGCAAGGAGCCGAACAACGTGTTTGTGCATGGCTTCTTGCAGGTCACCGGGGAAAAGCTCTCTAAATCACGTGGTTTTGGCCCGACACCAAGCAAGTATCTTGATCTGAAACTGAATACCGAGTGGCTGCGTTATTACATCGCGGCGAAACTAAATGACCGCGTCGAAGATCTGGACTTCAATCCGGAAGATTTTCTGGCGCGTGTTAACGCCGATCTCATCGGCAAATACATCAACATCGCGAGCCGCGCAGCGGGATTTCTGCACAAAAAATTTGTTGGTCGATTGCTCAAGGTTGAGGCCAAACATCCGGTACTGGCGGCAATCACCTCCTCCTCTGCTGAAATCGCCGCGTTGTACGATGGGCGCGAGTTTGGCAAGGCCGTGCGCCGCATCATGGAACTCGCAGATCTTGTGAACGGATTTGTCGATACAGAAAAGCCGTGGGAGTTGGCGAAGAGTGATGAGAATAACGCAGTACTACACAAAGCATGTTCGATCATCATCAATGCGTTTCATCTGTTGACTGCCTATCTCGCGCCGATCCTGCCAAAACTCGCAACTGACGCTGCTGCATTCCTCGACATAAAGGGTTATGATTGGTCTGATACAACGCGTTTACTGCCCGCCGGCCACCAGATTAACCCCTACAAGCACTTGATGTCGCGCATCGACAAAAAACAAATTGACGCCCTGCTGGAGGCACCCCAAGAGGGCGACAAGGATGCGCCAACGGCTGCGAGCAAGTCGAGCAATAAATCAGCACCGGCCCCCGCCAACGATGAAGCGTTGGTACCGGCAGAGTTCGCGCTGCAGCCGGTTGAAGCGCCGAAGCCGATTATCATCCAGCCCGTGGCGGAGACAATCTCGATCGATGATTTCGGTCGCATCGATTTGCGTGTCGCAAAAATTCTTGATGCTGAATACGTAGCTGAAGCGGACAAACTGCTGCGCCTAACGCTTGACCTCGGCATCGAGCAGCGGCAGGTTTTTGCCGGCATCCGATCCGCTTACAATCCTAAAGAACTCATCGGTCGACTCACGGTAATGGTGGCAAACTTGGCACCGCGTAAGATGCGTTTTGGAGAGTCCCAAGGCATGGTACTGGCGGCAGGCGACGGCACAAACATCTATTTGCTTGCCCCGGATTCGGGTGCCGTACCGGGGATGCGAATCAAATGACGCGTTCCATCCAAGAGCTAGGGGCGAAGCCACGCGGGTGATCGCTCTGACCCAGTCGTTTTACGCAGTGGCCCACGTCCAGCGGGACGTGCCTCATTGCTGGATCGACGCCCCTCGCTTGTATTGTGTATCTGCCGCAAACCGACGCCAAAAAAATGTCAAGCTGACGGGGAGTCGGTGATGGCTATCTCAATCACGAAGGTATGAACGTTGTTGAATTTTCCCCTCGCCATGTTGCTTCAAATCATCAAAAGTGCCCTCTGGCTTCCCAACCCAGAATGACGCGACCACCTTACTCAATTGACCGTGACGCACTCGAAACCGAAGTACGCATCGATACCTTTCGCGCCGCCGGCCCCGGCGGTCAACATGTCAACAAAACCAACTCAGCGGTTCGCCTGACCCATCTTCCCTCAGGCGTTGTGGTCATCGCACAGGATTCCCCCTCACAGTTTCGCAACAAGGAAATTGCTTTTGTGCGTATGATTGAGAAGTTGAAGCGCCTTAACCATGTCCCCAAAAAACGCGTAGCGACCACACCGACACGCGCTTCAACAGAGCGGCGCATTGGAGAGAAAAAAACGCGTGCGGTGGTCAAGACCACTCGTCGCAAAGCGGTCAGGATAGACGAGTGAGCGTTGTTTCTGTCCACATGCGCATCACTGGGCGTGTGCAAGGCGTTGGCTTTCGCGAATCCATGCGTCTCGTCGCACAGGCACTTGACGTCACCGGTTGGGTGCGTAACCTAGCCGATGCAAGCGTCGAGGCAGTCGTCCAGGGGGATGAGGCGGCCGTGGAGCGGCTGGTGGGGTGGTGCCACAATGGTCCCCCCGGGGCAAGCGTCCGTTTTGTCGAGGCAAACCTGATCGAGACGAGCGAGACTTACATTGCTTTTTCGAGACTCCCAGACGCCTAGCCATGAGTATTTCATGGGTCAGCCGCCGCGTCGAAGGACGTTACCCCTGAACGATTGGAAAGCCAATTTGGATCGCTCCTCTTTTAGCGTGGGCACGGGCTGCACATTCGCTGTGGAGCGACTTGATGGCAGCGTGCTTGCCATGTGCGCTGCCTGCTCCCGTAGCAAAGCCAGCTATGCCGTGGTCGGTCAGGTGAAAAATCACTCGCCCACTCGTTTGTCGTGTGCAATATCTGCGCGCGCTCTGAATAGCGAATGAAGCCTTCGCTAGCGAGACCCGCACTGCAACACTCTCACCGTGTCTGCGCTGTCACCCAATCGGCGGCGGAAGTCACTGGATAAATGATCACTAATAGTAGGTGAGTTCGCGCGCCTTACCCCAGAACACACGGTAAGCGTAGATGGTGTAGCCAAAGATCGCCGGCAACACCACGGCGGTGCCGGCCAAAATTATCTTCAGTGATTCCGGCGCGCTCGCTGCCTGCCAGATATCGATATGATCGACCACAAGATATGGGAACAGGCTGTAAGCGAGTCCATAGAAGGCCAACAAGAAAATACCCACCGTCGCTGCGAACGGCACCCAGGCACCATATTCATTTCCTTCGGCGAGTCGCTTGGGCAGGCGACGCAGGGCGCGATCAATGACAAAAAACAATATGGCGGTCGCAATCGGAATCGGCATCAACATAAAAAGATATGGCAGGGTGAACCACTTTTCAAAAATGCGCTGGCTCACCATCGGCGTGACGATGGATATTGCGGCGATGCCGAGCCCCGTCAACCAGAGGCTGCGCTGGGCCCAGACCACCGCTTGCTGTTGTAATTCGCCTGTGGTTTTCATCAGCAGCCAACCGCTCCCGAGTAACCCGTACCCCGCGCACAGACAGAGCCCGGTGATAAGCGCAAACAACAGCGACAACGCGCCGTAGTTAAAGCCGGTGATGTAGAGCCCCAGCATCACGCCTTGCGAAAATGAAGCCAGCAGTGAACCGGCATAAAACGCAAAATTCCACAGCGGCTTGTGATGCGCCTCCGCCTTCACGCGGAAGTCGAAGGCGACACCGCGCAAGATCAGACCAAGCAACATCACCGCGACCGGCAGATATAACGCGGTCAAGATCACGCCGTGTGCTGAGGGAAAAGCGACCAGCAAAATGCCTACGCCCAACACCAACCACGTTTCATTCGCATCCCAAAACGGGCCGATGGACGAAATCATTACGTCCTTGTGCTCGTCACTCGCGCGGTGCAACAAGATGCCAACACCGAGATCGTAACCATCGAGAATCACGTACGCCAGCATCGAGATCCCCATCAGGCCGAGGAAGACCACGGCCAGCCATTTACCATCTGCGAACATTTCCATCATCGACTCCGGTGCGTTTACGGCTTGTTGGTCGACAACTGCGGTGGGATGGATGTGCCAGCGACGTCAGCCGACACCGGCGTATTCTCCAACGGCTCACCGGCTTTGCGTGCCAAGTAGAAGACCACCGAGATGTACGAAATGGTCAGCACCACATAGGTGATGAGATACATGAAAAAAGTCGTCGCGATCATGCCGCTGCTGACCGTCGAGGCGGCGTCGGCAGTACGCAACACGCCGTACACGAGGAAGGGTTGACGGCCAATCTCGGTCACATACCAACCGGCGACGGTCGCGACCCAGCCGGAGAAGCTCATGCCGATCAACGCACGCGTGAGCCATGGATGGGTTTCGCCTTTGCGATTTAATTGCCAGGCCGCGAGCCACGAGACGGCGAGCATCAGCATTCCTACTCCCACCATAATGCGAAACGCCCAGAACACCTGGAACACCGGTGGATGTTTGCCGATGAAGTCATTCAGCCCTTTGACCTCGCCATTCGGATCATGCGTCAAGATCAAGCTAGCCAGTTTAGGAATACCAATTTCAAATTTGTTGGTGCGTGTTTTTTCTTCAGGAATGGCAAATAGCAGCAGCGGCACACCGCGTTCGGTATTCCACACGCCTTCCATCGCCGCAACTTTTGCCGGCTGATGTTTGAGAGTATTCAAGCCGTGCATATCACCGGCAAGAATTTGCAACGGGATGAGCATCGCCGCCAGATACACACCGGTTTTCAATGCAGCAAGAACCGAGTCAGCACGATCGCCGCGAAGCCAGCGGTATGCAGAGATGCCCGCGACTAGGAACGCCACTGTCAAACCGGAGGCCAACATCATGTGTGTGAAGCGGTACGGGAATGATGGGTTAAACACAATCGCGAGCCAGTCTGTGGCGTGCGCCTTGCCATTGATCATTTCGAAGCCCACCGGCGTTTGCATCCACGAGTTGAGGACGAGAATCCAAAACGCCGACATCGTGGTCCCGATTGCGACTAACAGCGTGGCAATCGTATGCACACGGTTGGACACTCGGTTAAATCCAAATAACATGATGCCGAGGAAGGTCGCTTCCAAAAAAAACGCCGTCAGCACTTCGTAGGCCAGCAGGGGGCCGGCAATATTGCCAACGGTTTCCATAAATCCCGGCCAGTTGGTGCCGAACTGAAAGCTCATGGTGATGCCGCTCACTACACCGAGCGCGAACGTCAGCGCAAAAATCTTCACCCAAAACTTATACGCGTCCATCCACTTCATGTCACCAGTGCTGTTGTAACGCATCTTAAAAAACAGCAACACCCATGTCAGCGATATCGAAATCGTCGGAAACAGAATGTGAAACGTAATGTTTGCACCGAACTGGGCGCGTGCGAGGAGGACTGGATCGATATCAAACATATGCGTCTTTCACTTGAGCCGAGGGACTACCCCGCAGCGGTGGTGCTTATCCGCCACGCCGGATCAGTTTGACTGCGGGGGCTGCGTGGATGGCGTTTCGGCGTCGGCGGCGCGCGTGGACGTGGCCCGACCACCGGCGACTACTTTCAATTTGTCCTTCATCTCCAAAAATTTCGTCACCCGCGTACCCATTTTCATGAGCTGCTGCAGCGTCTCGGGTTCCAGCTTTTGGACGTCGTTGAACCACATCGTCGCCATCTCAATCAAGTCGTGCATCTCTCTCATGCGCTGCTGAACGTGACGGTCTTCCGCGTTTGACGGCGCTGCCATCAGCGCATCGCGCAGCATCGAAAGTGTGGGATCGATTTCGCGTTTGCGACGCTCTTCGGCGAGTGTCCGAAAGATCGCCCAGACATCTTCGGGTGCTGAAAAATACTCGCGTCGATCATTCGGCAGATGCTGCAGCTTGGTCAGTCGCCACGACTCAAGTTCCTTGAGTCCCATGCTGACGTTCGAGCGCGAAAAATTTAGCGCCTCAGCGATTTCATCGGCGTTCAGCGGGCGCTCGGAGACGTACAGCAGCGCGTAGATTTGGCCAACGGTCCGATTGATACCCCAGCGGCTACCCATTTCGCCGAAATGGAGGACGAAGTTCTGTGCCAGTGGTGTGAGATTCATGCTGATATAAAGTGGAAACCGAAAAGAACTTCCTGAATTTTCAGTAATTACTGAAATTATAGGAAATTGTACGCGCAAGGCAACCCGTTGAAGGGCGGGCACTTCCAGACATTTTTTGCTGGAAGCGCCCGTCTAGACTAGGGTTTTCTTTTCTTGGCTGCGCGCGGTTTTGCACCACGGTCGGATGGAGAACGCTTGTTACCCGCGGTACCGGTATCGCCTGGGGCAGACGGCATCATCTGCGCCATCCACGCACCCGGGTTGAATGCAGCCGCGTACTTTGCCATGTCGCCGCTTGAAAATGCGTTGCCCGCTGATTCTCGCGCCGCTCCCATCTGGCGGAGTGTATCGCGCTGGTATTCCATTGTTTTGATTGACAATTCCACCGCCGCAGCCTGGCCTCGCAGCCACATGAGCACGACCTCAAACTCACGAATCTTCTTGTCAAACTCCTCGGGATCCATCGTTGGAAGTCCAAACGCGGCCCCTGGATTGGTACCGAATCCCGGCGCGCTGCCGAGCCCGGCAAATCCGGCCGCGGCGGGCGCGCCGCCCGTCATTGCACGCAGTAACTCGAAGTAATCCGGCAGCGGCGGGTTGGATTTTGACGCGTCAGCCATTTAGCGGTGGTGCTTTTTGATGAAGTCACGAATCTTGGGATAGATCGATTCGCGATACTTGCGCCCGGAAAAAATGCCGTAGTGACCGACTGCCGGGGCGGTCAAATGTTGCGCACAAGATGCGGCCAAATTGCTGCACAAGGTATGGGCCGCCGCCGTTTGTCCGCTACCGGAAATGTCATCCAGCTCACCTTCGATGGTGAACAGCGCCGTATTTCGTATCGTCTCCGGACGCACCTTTTCGCCCGCGACCACCAACGTTCCCTTAGCCAAGCTCTGCTCTTGGAACACGCGCACGATGGTGTCGAGGTAGTACTCGGCAGGCAAGTCCATCACCGCGTTGTACTCGTCATAAAAACGACGATGCGCCTCTGCCGACTCACCATCACCGGCAACAAGATGCTTGTAGTACTCTTGGTGCGACTCCAAATGCCGCTCCGGATTCATCGCGACAAACCCGGTGAGCTGCAAAAATCCGGGATAGACGCGTCGCATTGCGCCTGGATACTTCACCGGCACACGCTGGATCACGTTCTGTTCAAACCACCACAGCGGGCGGCGGGTGGCAAAGTCGTTCACCGAGGTCGGATTCTTGCGCGCATCGATTGGCCCACCCATCATCGTCATCGAGGTGGGCAGTTTCTCGCCGCGCCCGGCCATCAGCGCCACAGCCGCTAATACCGGCACCGTCGGCTGGCACACCGAGACGATATGCAGCTTTCCGCTAGATCGCTGCTGCATGAAGCGAATCGAGTTTTCGACATACGCGACGTAATCGTCGAAGTGGAAAGGACCTTCGGCGAGCGAAACTTCGCGCGCATCTTTCCAGTCGGTGATTGTCACATCGTGATCGGGCAACATGGTACGAACGGTATCGCGCAGCAGTGTTGCAAAATGTCCGGATAGCGGTGCAAACACCAACACTTGGGGCTCGGCTTTGCGCTTGACTGATTTGCCAAAATTGCGCAGCTGGCAAAATGGCAGATCTAGGAGAACGCTCTCAGTAACATCTGCGGGTTCGCCATCAACCTGCACCTGCGTAATGCCAAAGGCTGGGCGCTCGTAACGACCGGTCAGGCGCAGCATCAGGTCAAAACCAGCAGCTGCGCGATTCGATGCGGGAACATAGGAGAGCGGCGACATCGGGCTTTGCAAGGCATCAACACTAGCCTGCGCCCACCAACGCCACGGCTCCATGATGGAGCGCTGAAATTCGTGCATTTGATACAACATCAGTTTTTCTCCTGAACACCCACCAGTAACGAATCGGACCATTTTGCCCTGCCGACTCAGAATTTCCAGCCAGATAACCACTGGCGTATCGCCGCAATTATGACGTTAGCCAATTCTACTGCGCTGCAACATCAAAAACGCAAAGTCTGCAAGTAACCACTTCTACTGCACTTTTGACGTAGTGGCTGTATGCTTCGCCCAACAACGCTATTGTTAAGGTTTTCATGATTTCCGTTCCCACAAGAAGTGACTTTTATCCCCCGATTGAGCCCTATCAAACCGCCCGATTGGCACTCGATGACGTGCACACCATGTACTACGAACAATCGGGAAATCCGCATGGCGTGCCGGTGTTGTTTCTGCACGGCGGTCCGGGAGCCGGGGCATCTGCCGCGCACCGGCAGTTTTTTGATCCGGCGTTCTACCGCATTGTCATCTTTGATCAACGTGGCGCTGGCCGCTCAACGCCGTTGGGCGAACTGGTCGACAACACCACGCTACTGCTGATCGACGACATCGAACGGTTACGTGAAAAGCTGGGCATCTCTCGCTGGGTAGTATTCGGCGGGTCGTGGGGCTCGACACTCGCGCTAGCGTATGCCGAATCCCATCCCAACCGCGTGATGGCGCTGGTATTACGCGGGATTTTTTTGTGTCGGCAGTCCGAGATCGATTGGTTTCTCTATGGCCTGAAGAACATCTTCCCAGAGGCGTGGCGCAAATTTGCCGGCCACCTGCCCGAACACGAGCGCAACAACATCCTCAAAGCCTATTACGCGTTGATTACGGACCCCGATCCCGCCGTGCACATCCCAGCGGCGCGGGCGTGGAGTATCTACGAAGGATCGTGTTCCAGCCTCATCCCCAACGAGATGATCGTGGCCAATTTTGGCTCGGATCGGGTAGCGCTCGGCTTGGCGAGGATGGAATCACACTACTTCATGAACGATATTTTTCTGCCAGAAAACTATCTCCTAAACAACGTCGGTCGCATCCGCCACATCCCCACCACCATTGTCCAGGGGCGCTACGACGTCGTTTGTCCAATCGTGTCGGCAGATGACTTGGCGCGCGCATTTCCAGAAGCCGAATACCACATCGTCAACGATGCAGGGCACTCCGCGTTCGAACCGGGCACCCGGGCGAAACTAATTGAAACGATGGAGCGCCTAAAGTCTCGATTTGGTTAGCGGATCGACCGAGCGGCTTGTGTGTCCAACAGATCCGTGACATCGTCAGCGTAATCCGTCAATTTCGCTGCGACGCTTGTTTTTGTTTGGCGGTAGCGATCTGTAGCAATTCCGCGTTAAGTTGCGCAACGAGCTGTTGTTGGGCCTCCCACTTCACACGGTAGTCATCGGCACGGCTGTGCTGGGCTGAGAACAGCAAGGAACAAAATTCCAACGATAATACGAGCTACATTCATACCGCCGTTTTAGCGGGCTCGTGCTGATGAAGTGCGAATGTCTAACCGCCAAGAGAAACAACCATGCCGAAGTTCTTGAAAGCAGTGCGTCTCGATGATTCGGATGCAGAACTGTACAAAACAAGTGCCGCTTGCGATGAAGACGAATGGGTATGTACGGGCGGCTTCACCGTGTGTAACTTGGCTGAGGGTTATCGCTGCAATCCGCGCTGTTACTGCGATGAATCCTTCTTGTCGATCACCAGGCGCGCCCGTGTCACGCTGGCCGAAGTTGTTGATGTCACCGATGCCGATCTTGAAATTTTCAAAGATCAACTCGCCCAGCACCTGCTCTTCGACTGGAAAGCACCTGACTACGAGACCGCGCGTGGGGTTGCGGAAGAAGAAGTCGACTACACGGCAGAGACGGCAGCGACGTTTCCGACCGAGGTTTGGATCAGTGTCAAGCGCTCACCGGGCGATGATGGCGACATCGCCGAGAAGTACGACCAATATGAGCGGCTGATGATCGGCGCGCACAAACTCTAAATCAGACTCAAGCTGAGTCTGGTGCCATGGTAATCGGCGGCGTCACACCCCAACCCTCCGCGTGCTCCGCAACACGTGAGAACGTAATCAACATTCCGGCGGTTGCACCCCAGATGTAACGTGGGCCAAACGGGATCGCAAAGTAGCTGCGCATACGCCCCTTGTACATCGCGGATTCCTGACGATGATTGTTCGGATCCAGCAGAAATGGCGCGGGTACTTCAAAAACCTCTGCCACTTCTGACGGATCAGGCGCATATTGCAAGGGATCGGGAGACCAGCCAACCACCGGCGTGATGCGATAACCCGTGCCGGTTGTGTATTGAGGCAATTCACCGATGATTTCAATGCCGCGCCGATCAATGCCCATTTCTTCTTCGGCTTCACGCAGCGCAGTCGCGGCGGCATCGATGTCTCCTGGCTCGACCCCGCCTCCGGGAAAACTGATTTGTCCGGCATGGTCGGTGAGATGCGGCGTCCGCTGCGTGAATACCACGGTTGGGACGGGGTGATTAACCACCAGAACCAGCACCGACGCGGCCTTAAGCGGACGGTCACCCGGCACCATCAATAACGTCTCACCATCGTCGGCGAATCGATTGTCACCCGATTCGGCAACCGCCGCGCTGCCTGCGAGCCACTGGGTCAATCGCGCTTTCGTGATTGGCGTCTGCATCCGGTCGCCGGACACGGTCTTTCGTGGGGACTGGCTATACTTCATGCCTCCATTATAAAGACCACTCATGGCAACACCATGACAACAACATGATCGTCTACGACTACTTCCGCTCGTCCGCCTCCTATCGACTGCGTATCGCGCTCAATTTAAAAGGGCTGCAGCCGGATCGGCGTTATGTACATCTGGCAAAAGGTGAGCAGCGCTCGGCCGACTACAAGGCACTGAACCCGCAGGGGTTTGTTCCGTTTCTCATCGACGATTATTTTTCACTTTCGCAGTCGTTGGCGATGATTGAGTACCTCGACGAGAAGTACCCAAATCCGCCATTACTGCCAAACAACATCGAAGAGCGCGCGACAGTGCGCCAGATCGCACAGTTAATCGCCTGCGATATCCATCCGCTCAACAACACGCGTATTCTCGGCTACTTGAGCAACGAGTTAAAACTCAGCGACGCGGCTAAAACGCAGTGGTACTGCAAGTGGATCCACGAAGGATTTACCGCTCTGGAAACGATGCTCGCAAATCGGAAGGGCGCGTCACTGTTTTGCGTCGGGGATACACCCACCATTGCGGACATTTGCCTTGTGCCGCAGGTCACCAACGCAAACCGTTTTGCGTGTTCGCTTGACGCCTTCCCCATCATCATGGACATTTATCACCGCGCCATGGCCCTACCCGCGTTTGACGCCGCGCAGCCGATCAAGCAGCCCGATGCTCAATGAGCGTCGGGACTGCGCCAACACCCGGCAACCTGGCGCGGAGTAGCGAATCAGCCTCTATATTGGACGGGCATTTCCAGACCCTTTGTGCTGGAAATGCCCGTCTTTACCAGACTTTGAATTTTTTACCCGACCACTACTTCTTAGCCGGCTGATACGCTGCAAGGGCTTTTGCCAGGTCTTCGTATTCCTCACACTTCTTCCCGCAAATTTTTTCCAGCTTCGCGAGATGCTCTTTCGCCTTCTCGGGTTGGTTCACTTTCAGGTACGCCACGCCGATGTACTCATGCGCTCCGCGGTGGTTCGGTGAAAGTTTCAGTGCGATGTTGTAGTGCTTGAATGAGTCATCCATTTTGTTGGTCCAGCGATAGGCGTAACCAAGATAGTTATGTGCGTCGGCGTTGTCCGCGTTGTCCGCCACGACTTTCTTGAACGCCTCTATCGCGTCGTTCCACTTCTTGGCGTCAATGGCTTTTTTGCCCTTCTCAAAATTTTTATCTTCGGCGTTAATTGCTGGAGTGGTGTCGAAACCAGCTGCGAATGCGTCCGAGACGGGTCCAGCGCTGAGGCAAGCAACTACCGCAGCCAATCGCAGAATTAATCGTGTTTGCATGTTTGTTCCTCCGTTGTGGTGCTTCGAGAAGTTGTTCTTGAGATGCTACGCCTGAACGCATAATGTCGGCAAACTAAGGGGAGCCGCTCCGGTGCGCCCGACACCAAACATCAGTCCAACAACAGAGAGAATTCATGAAAGCGGTACTTTGTAAGTCGTGGGGACTACCCGACTCGCTGGTCATCGAAGACATCGCGCCTTTGAAGCCAGCGGCGGGCGAGGTGGTGGTTGCCGTGAAGGCGTGTGGGGTGAATTTCCCCGACACCCTCATTGTGCAGGGAAAGTACCAGTTCAAACCAGACTTCCCCTTCTCCCCAGGGGGCGAAGTCGCCGGAGTAGTCACATCCATAGGAGAGGGTGTGAACAACGTGCGTGTTGGCGACGCCGTCATCGCATTTATCGGTTGGGGCGGATTCGCCGAGGAAGTTTGCTGTGCCGCAAAACAAGTGATGCCAATTCCCGCCGGTACGCCGTTCCCGCTGGCAGCGTCGTTTGTCCTGGCCTATGGCACTTCGTACCACGCGTTGAAAGATCGCGCGCAATTACAGCCCGGCGAAACCATGCTGGTGTTGGGAGCGGCTGGTGGCGTGGGTTTGGCGGCCTGTGAGATTGGCAAAGCCATGGGAGCGCGTGTCATCGCGGCAGCGTCAAGCGACGACAAACTCGCCATCTGCAAACAGCACGGCGCAGACGAGGTCATTAACTATGCGACGGAAGATCTGCGGGATCGCATCAACGCCCTCACCAACAAACTCGGTGTGGATGTCATCTACGATCCGGTCGGCGGCACTTACAGCGAAGCGGCAATCCGCAGCCTCGCTTGGAAAGGACGTCACTTGGTGGTGGGCTTCGCCGCAGGCGATATTCCAAAAATTGCACTCAACCTCACGCTGCTCAAGGGTGCGTCAATTGTCGGCGTCTTCTGGGGCTCATTTGTGAAGAACGAACCCGCCGCTTTTGCCAACAACATGCAGGAACTCTTTGCGCTGCTGATGGCGGACAAACTCAAGCCGCTCATCTCAGCCACCTATCCGCTTGAACAAGCCGCCACGGCACTCAACGACATGATGCAGCGCAAAGTGGTTGGGAAAATCGTACTGGTCACTTCATCGCCTTGACAGGCGGTACGCGAACAGCGATCGGCACGTTGCAAAGCTCTACGTGCCCGGCGGGCACCTTGAACCAATCACCGCCGCGATTGCGCAACGCCTCGACGGCGCGCTGGAAAGTCGGCGTATCGGTACGAATCACTTCGAGGTCGGTACGCTCAGGAGGCGCAACATCGGCCGCCACGCGAATCGACTTAATATGTGTGAACTGGCTCGGTTTATCGTAGAAGCCAAGCGGCCCGGTTCCACGTGGCAGGGACGACAATAGCGGCATTCCCTGAAGAACCCGGCCGATCAAGGTGACGTTCTTATCTAGATGACGCGGCGCGTGGCCGGTCACGACATACAGCTCTTCACCCGCAGCGGAATCGATTGCGTTACCCCGCCCGACACCGACCGCGCCGTAACAATGTGCAAGCCACACTTCAGATGCCTTGGGGTCGCGACCAGCGTGAAAACCGCCGGCGAAACCGACCTGCGGCGCATAGCCATCAATATCAGGAAGCCGGTCAAAGGCGAACGCACCAAATTCGCTCCTGGAAAGTTTGCGCACGAACTCTGGCTGCAGGTTGGACTTAGCCGCTTTTTTGGCACGCGGTGGCTGCCCATCTGGCGTACCCCACTGCACAACATAGTTGTCCTGCGCTCGTTTGATCGGCAGACCGTCGAAGTATTGTTCGCGAATAAGCGCCCGAATATTGGCGACATGGCTGGGCGCAACAGTTGGCGCGACCTCAATCACCACACGCCCACCGGCGATCTCAACGTAGATTATGTTTTGTGGGTCGGGTGTACGCCACGCGTCGGCTGGAGCCGCCGCGACAATGTCAGAGTAACTCTGGAAGGGTTTCGCGGCAGGAGTAGTTGACGCGGCAGCCGAAGGCGTTTGCGCAATTGCGCCGGCGGAAGCTAATGTTGTGGAGAGTAGCGCAGCGAGGACCGCAGACCGCGTCGAGAAAGTTGTCATATTTCCTTCATCTTTTAAAAAAGTGTTTTGCTTCAACGATGTACCTCGCGGTATTACGAGTCAGTGTTGGGTATAAACGAACCAGCCTCATTTCTGCCCGCACCAGACGTGGCCACGAGCGTTGTATTTGCGCTGCAAGATTGACACATTCTGTGCGAAAAACAGACACATTGTTCCAGTCGCCCACTAGAATCTCTGTAGTCACAATAAACAACTATACGTAGTAACCCTTCCCGGATTTTTCAGCAACACCCCTCTCCAAACAAACGCCCCATTTCATCTAGGAGCCAACATGTCATCCAACAAGCGTGCCGTTCAGAGCACACCACGCGTTTCCCGGCTGAGTTTCAGCATTGCCGCAGCGTTATCCGCAGCCACCGTACTGTCGTTCAATATCGCTCACGCTCAAAACGCGAAACCAGCGGAGAAAGCCAAGGCTGGCGAGTTGGAAACCATCACCGTGACGGCCGAGCGTCGCGCGGAGAACATCCAGGACGTGCCATCGTCGATCAGCGCATTGAAGGGCGACACACTCGACGCCATCAACTCCGGCGGTCAAGATATTCGCATGCTTGCGGCACGGGTACCCAGCCTGAACATTGAGTCATCATTCGGTCGCGCTTTCCCGCGTTTCTATATCCGTGGCTTGGGCAATGGCGACTTTGATTTGAATGCATCACAGCCAGTCTCGTTGGTGTACGACGATGTTGTTCAAGAAAATCCGATTCTTAAAGGTTTTCCGATTTTTGACTTAGAACAGATCGAAGTCTTGCGTGGCCCGCAAGGCACACTGTTCGGCCGCAACTCACCTGCCGGCGTAATCAAGTTCGAATCCGCCAAACCGCGCTTCGCCAACGAAGCCTATGTGAACATTAGTCATGGCAAATACAACACCTCCAACCTGGAAGGTGCGCTGAACCTGCCACTGAACAAAGAAGTCGCGATCCGCCTTTCTACCCAACTGCAAGGCCGTGACGGCTGGGTGATCAACCAGCGCCCGGGCCCAACCGGCCGCTTGGAAGGCTACCGCGACAACGCGTTCCGCCTGCAAACGCTCTATAAACCTAGTGATTCATTCAGCGCGCTGTTTAATTTCCACAACCGCGACTTGAGCGGTTCGGCACGCGTGTTCCGCGCCAACATCATCAAGCCGGGCACCAACGACTTCGTCGCCAACTTCGATCCGTCCAAAGTGTTTTACGACGGCCGCAACCAGCAGGACGTGACCAACAACGGCGGCAGCATGCGCTTGAAATGGGAGTTCGCCAACACCACGCTGCACTCCATTACCGGCTTGGAAAAGGTTACCTCGTTCTCGCGCGGTGACATCGACGGCGGTTTTAGCGCGGTCTTCATGCCCGGCGGCAGCACGCCTGGCGTCATTCCGTTTACCGCAGAATCCGCCGACGGCCTGCCGAACCATCGCCAGCTGACCCAGGAATTCCGTCTGGAATCGAAAGGCAAGGGCATGAAGTGGTTGGTTGGTCTCTATTACTTCGATGAAGAGATCGATATCGATAGCATCAACTACGATTCATTGGCTCCGGGTAACCCGCGCAACGGTTTTGCCAAACAAAACCAGAAAAACAAAGCCTACGCAGTATTCGGCTCCGTGAACACGGACCTGACCAGTGCGTTCAACTTGCGCGCCGGCGTGCGGTACACCAACGACAAGAAGGACTTCTACGCAGACCGGCTGATCGCCCCGCCGTTCTCTCCAACCTTTATCGGACGTAGAACCACCAACACTTCCGCGTCAAACGTGAGTGGCGATGTTGCGGGCACGTTGAAGCTCTCAGCTGACACCAACGTCTACGCACGTGTCGCAACCGGTTTCCGCGCACCGTCGATTCAGGGTCGTCTGTTGTTTGGTGACCAGCTCTCGGTTGCCAACTCCGAAAAAGTCACGTCGGTTGAAGCCGGTATCAAGACCGACCTGTTTAACAAACGCGCCCGCCTCGCCGCAAACGTGTTCTCGTATGAAGTGAAGGATCAGCAAATCACCGCTGTCGGTGGCGCGACCAATTTCAACCGTTTGCTCAACGCAGCAAAGACCAGCGGTAGCGGTGCTGAACTTGACCTGCAAGCCTATCTCACCGACACCTTGTTGCTCACCGTCAGCGGCAGCCTGAACGACACCAAGATCAAAGACGGCAGCCTCGCCATCCAGGCCTGCGGCGCACCGTGTACGGTGTTGGATCCAGCGGCTGTAGGTCGTCCCGGCACCTTCTCGATCAATGGCAACCCACTGCCACAGGCACCGAAGTATGTTGCCAACGTGACACTGCGGTATTCGATTCCAGTGGCTGGCGGTGAGTACTTTGTCTATACCGACATGGCCTATCGTAGCAAGATCAATTTCTTCCTGTACGAGTCACGTGAATACACCGGCAAGGCACTTACCGAAACAGGTCTGCGCTTCGGTTACAAGTGGGCAGACGGCAAGTACGAAGCGGCGATTTATGGTCGCAACATCACCAATCAAATTCGTATGGTGGGTGGTATCGACTTCAACAATCTGACCGGCTTTATCAACGAGCCACGCTTCTGGGGTGCGCAGTTCAAGGCAAACTTCTAAAACTTCAGCCAGTAGCAATACGAAAGACCCTGCGCCTGCCGCAGGGTTTTTTTTCCGATCCGCTGTCGCCGCTTCTACTTGGCCATAAAGACGCTCTTGCCGACGAAGGTCCAATACAAAGTTACCCAATATGATCACTGTTCATCACCTCGAAAATTCCCGCTCTCAACGGATCCTCTGGTTACTCGAAGAACTCGGGCTGCCGTATGAACTAAAGATCTACAAACGCGACGCCAAAACACGTCTCGCACCACCAGAGCTAAAAAAAATTCATCCGCTCGGCAAATCACCCGTCATTGTTGACAAGGGCGAAGTGGTCGCAGAGTCCGGCGCGATCATTGAGTATCTGGTGGAAACCTATGGCACCAAGGCAAAGGGGGAACTAGCGAAGCTACAGCCGAGTGTCGGTAGTGCCGAACACCGCCAGTGCCGCTTCTGGATGCACTATGCAGAAGGTTCCCTCATGAATTGGCTGGTCATGAAGCTGGTATTTGCGACGATTCCAACCCAGCCGATGCCGTTCTTTGCGCGACCGATCGCGCGTGGAATCTCAGCTGCTGTGATCAACAAGTTGATTGACCCTAACCTCAATACCGCACTTGCCTTCATGGAAGCACATCTCGCCACACACGAATGGTTCTCGGGAGCCAACCTATCAATGGCGGATTTCCAGATGAGTTTTGCGGTGGACGCGGCGCTCTCACGAGTTGCCAAGGGCAAACACTACCCAAAGCTGCGTGATTTCAAGAAACGCATGGAATCACGTCCGGCCTATCAGCGCGCGCTGGAAAAAGGCGGGCCGACTCTGGCTGACTTTCAGGTGAAGCAATAGGCTAAACCGACACGGGTACGTTGTCGATGAGGCGAATCTCAGCGCCACCATCAACTGGTGGCGTATGTACCGCACCAAGCCTTCGACCCCAACGGTCTTCGATGTAGTCCACCCGAAAGCCGAGTCTCTCAAGCTGCGCCCGAACCTCTTGGCATGATCGCGACGGGTTGGCTAAGGTCTGCGACCATTCGGTTGCAAGTGCTCGTTGCGCCGGATTCAATCGACGATTGCGGCTGCTCATCGCAAGTCCGTCGGCTTCTCGTACGGTCGGGCAGGCCACGATACGTGTGGAATGATGGAATGCATGCAGCATCTCGCGAACCAACAACAATTGTTGAAAGTCCTTTTCACCAAAATAGGCGACGTCTGCGCCAACCACATTAAGCAACTTCAACACCACCGTCAGCATGCCGTCAAAGTGCCCCGGCCGGTACTGGCCTTCCAAGACGCGGCTGATCTCGGACTCGCTGATACGATAGCGGTACTGATCGGGATACAGCGTTTCGTAGGTTGGTGCAAACACAAACTGGCAGCCCGCTTGTTCCAGCATGGCACAGTCTTCATCGAAGGACTGTGGATATGCCGCAAGATCACTCGCGTTATTGAACTGTGTCGGGTTTACGTAGATGGTCGCGACGACGTGCTGATTTTCGCCATGCGCACGCGCAACCAACGAGATGTGGCCGGCGTGTAACGCGCCCATGGTCGGCACCACGCCGATTGATCCACTTGCGGGTTTAATCGACCGCCATTCCGCCAGCGTACGAAAAATACTAATGGACATGATTACGTATAGCTCTCTGCTGCAGTTGGAAACGTGCCCGCTTTAACGGCACGGTCAAACGCATTAAGACCATCGAGCGATATTGTTGCGACGTCCGCAAACACACGAACAAAGCGCGGAATTTTTGGGTTGAGTCCCAGCATATCCTGCAAAACCAGCACCTGGCCATCAACATCCACGCCTGCACCGATGCCGATGATCGGCACAGACACAGATTCCGCCACCAACTTACCGAGTGATGCCGGCACGCCCTCCGCCACCATGGCAAATACACCGACCGCTTCAAGCGCCTTCGCGTCGGCAACGATTTGTGCCGCAGCAGCAGACTCACGCCCCTGCACTTTGAAGCCGCCAAAGGCATTCACAAACTGTGGTGTCAGTCCGACGTGGCCCATCACCGGAACTCCCGCTGTCACCAAGCTGCGAATCGTCTCAAGATTGCCTTCCGCGCCTTCGATCTTGATCGCGTTCGCTCCCGCGCGGAGCAGCCGTTGCGCAGCACTGACAGCCTCCGCGAGCCCTTTGCGGTGCTCCAGAAACGGCATATCGGTCACCAAAAATTTGCCCCCAGCCCCGCGCGCGACCGCACTGGTGTGCAAGCACATCATATCGACATCGGCTTGCAGCGTACTCGGATGCCCGTGCACCACCATGGCCACCGAGTCACCAACAAGCAGGAAGTCGATATCGGTTTTTGCCAACAACTGCGCATATGGATAGTCGTAACACGTGACACAGGAAATTTTCGCGTGCGCTTCTTTTCGCTTCACAAAGTCTGGGATTTGCATAGGATTCTCAATTTGCCGAAGGGCTCTGCACAAGACTTAGGGTATGGTCCCGGGTTTTGTGCATGACATAGCCAGCGAGTTGTCGTGTCGGCGCAATATGTTGATGAAGGTTTGGGAGGTTGATGTCATTCCAAAACGCCTTGAGCTGCGCATCCCATTCCGCGTCCGAAAGATTCAGGTAACGTACAAAAAATGATGTTGGGTCGTATTTTGCCGCTTGACGCAAGCGGGTACCGCGCTCGTAGTACCAGTGAAACAAGTCAGTCTCCAAGGCATCAAGATATATCGAAATATCGAGTTTCCCAGCTGTAAACACCGGCTGTAAGGCATTGATCCCTTCGACCACCAAAATGTCAGAAGGTGCAATTTCGCGCCCCACATCAGACGAAACATCGTAGGTTTGATGGGAGTAAGTCGGCACAACGACCCTGCCGCCATCTTTCCCGCCGCCCTTGCCACCCCCGCGAACTGCGTCCAGAAACGCACTAAATGCGTGATGATCGTAACTCTCTGGGAAGCCTTTGCGCAACACGAGCCCACGCTCTTGGAGGATCTTGTTTGGATGTAGAAAACCGTCGGTAGAGACCACCTCCACCCGCCGGCCCAAACCCCGCCAGCCTTCAGCAAGTTTTGCCGCTAACGTGCTCTTGCCGGCCGCAACACTTCCTGCCAAACCGACGACCAGTGGTGCGCCGTCGTGCGCGGGCACGGCGGCTGCTATCGACTTGATGACATCATGAAGTTGTTTGTCCATCGTATTGGGGAAAGGCGCGTTTACCGCTAGCCTGCCGAGCAGACATCACTGCCAAGAAGCAACAAGTGACGCGCGAGATGGTCCAGACTGGCACACTCCACCACCTCTCCATTGGCGGACCAAACGCTCGCACGGTGTGTGTCGATGGTGCGAAGATCATTGTGCACAACCCAATCCGCGCCTGATGCAAAGATGCTCTGTATCGCCCGCTGAGAATCAGCCGCCGACGCACCATCCGTCAGCTTGAAGCCAACCAAACGCACCGCACGGTGGCGGCTGTAACCTTTCAAGTAGGGCAGTATCTTTTTCGCCGGGCGCAGATGAATCGAGAGCGCAGCCGAAGACGGGAGTTTCACATCTAACGGCGCCGTATGTGTCACTCCATCGATGGCAACACTCTCCACCACAAAATCGCTCACCGCTGCCGCATGGATGATCAAGTCAACATCGTGACTCGCGAGGATTTGCTGACAAACCGTATCGAGATCTGTAGCGGTCAGAAAGGTTTGCTGCTTGATGCTCGGCTCGACGGGCTTCACCGCACCCTCCGCGCGGGCCAAAAACACCTCGGCACCACGCCTGGCAAACACATCCGCAATCAACGCGCCCGTGCCGCCGGTGCTGCTGTTGGTGATGACACGTACGCCATCGATGGGCTCACGTGTGCCGCCACTTGTGATCAAAACCTTTAGACCATTCACGCCAGGATGGCCTTCAGAATGTCCTCGGGCTCCATCAATCTGCCGTCACCAACATCGCCACAAGCGAGGTTGCCGGAAGCCGGGTTCAACATCCGCACACCAAGCGCCTGTAATTTTGTAACAGACGCCTGTGTGATGGGGTGTTGCCACATCTTGGTATTCATGGCCGGCACCACAAACAACGGCTTGGCGAAATCGTGTGTCAGCCAGAGGTTGCCCATCAAGTCATCCGCAACACCGGCCGCCATTTTATTGAGCCTGTTTGCCGTCGCCGGACAAATGACGGATCGGTCCGCCCAGCGATTCAGCTCGATGTGTTCCATCCAGCGCCCCGGTTGAAAGGTATCCGTTAACAAATCGCGTTGCGAGAGGCCTTCCAGCGTTGCCGGTCCAATGAATTGCATCGCTGAGCCACTCGCAACACACTGCACGGCGTGCCCTGCTTGCACGAGTTGCGATACCACCGTGCAGGCTTTGTAACAAGCAATCGAGCCTGACAACTGAAAGAGAATGTTCATCGCCAAATTATATTCGCCACATCGCGTTTACTCGATGCTCAGCATCGGCAAATTTGTCTTGTGTGACATGCCATCGACCGTCAAAATGTCACTTATGACAACCGAAATGTATATCGAATCAACGGCCTCGCCGCTTGCCATCGTGTATTTCGACGGCGGCTGCCCGATATGCTCGCGCGAGATTAGCTTTTACCAACGCCAATCCGGCGCGGATCAGATTGCCTGGGTTGACCTCACCACCTGTCCCGACTCCGCACTACCAAACGGCGTTTCTCGACAGGCGGCGATGGCGCGATTCCACGTTCAGACGGCAGCAGGTCTTGCCCACGGCGCGGCAGGTTTTCTCGCGTTATGGCGGGCACTGCCCCGGTTCCGTTGGATTGGCCGTTTACTCTCCCTCCCACCGCTACCGTGGATCTTGGAGCGCGGCTACCGCATTTTCTTGCGCGTCAGACCAACCCGCAAACTTGCCGATTGTGATGTCTGCATTAAGTGAAACATTGATTTCAAGGAAACATCATGAACAGTAATGCCGTCGCAGTCAGCGAACCCACGTCAATCCGTGCGTCGTTTAACCCGCTGATCCGCCCCTACTTGGTCATCACCATCGGTTTCACCATGATCGTTACCATCATCGGTATTCCGGTTGCGGTGGTCTGGTTTTTGGGCCTCGGCAATTGGTGGGCGCGACACTACTTTGATCGTCTTGATTGTGAACTGACAGCCAAGTCGATTCGCTTTCGCAAAGGGATACTTGTGCAGGTGGAAAAGACCATCCCGCTGGAAAACATTCAAGACGTCACCTTCATCGAGGGGCCGTTACTGAAACACTTCAATCTCAGCACATTGAAATTTGAAACAGCTGGTGCCAGCCACAGTGCGGGGGCCAACATGGAACTCACCGGCATCATCGACGCACAAGAATTTCGCAACAAGATTTTGGCGGCGCGTGATCACCTAAAACAACAAGGCGGTCAATCTGGTTCAACTGCGACGCAAGATTCGACTCTCGCTGTTTTGCAGCGGATTGAATCTAGACTTGAAGAGATCATCACGCACTTGAAGAACAGGCCATAACCACTCCCATCAACAACGACAGTTGTTGCCGACGAAAAATGCAGGGAAGTCGCCTATTGGCGGTCATTTTCAAGCAAAATCGTGAATTCAACAGCAAATGTCGACGACCTTTAGGGGGTTGATTTAGGGGGTAAGGTATCGAACGGCGGTACCCTTTTGTTTCTCAAGACGAAAGGACACTGCCATGAAACGTTCGGACCTTACCCTAGACGAAAGATAC